>NZ_NCTK01000001.1:1919432-2559243 GCF_002251695.1 Ralstonia solanacearum K60 | reverse complement strand
ATCATCGACAGCGGATAGCGCCTGGCCAGCTCCGGCGCGCTGACGGGCGACTCGTACGGCGGCACATAGCCGGGCAGCGGATCGAGGCCGTCGCGGGCCATCTGCTCCGAATAGAACTCGCAGCGGCCGGACGGCGTGCGGAAGCCCCCGCGGGCGAATGGCGCGGCCGGATGCGCCAGCTTCTGCCAGCCCTCGCGCTTGAGCGTGGCCCAGTCGATGTGCGCGGCGGATGGATCGTCGCGGCGCAGAGCCTGGGCGGCGATGTCGTCGTCGGAATCGGCGAAGCACGGATCGGCAAACCCCATGCGCTGCGCGAGGCGACGGAAGATCTCCGTATTGGGCAGCGCCTGGCCCAGCGGCGCGATGGCGGCGTTGTTGGCCAGCATGTAGGTGTGGCCGTAGGCCTTGTGCACGTCGACATGCTCGAGCTGCGTGGTGGCGGGCAGCAGGATATCGGCGTAGTCGGCGGTGTCGGTCCGGAAGTGCTCCAGCACGACGGTGAACAGGTCTTCGCGCGCGAAGCCGGCGGCCACCTTGCGCGATTCCGGCGCCACCGCCACCGGATTGCTGTTGTAGACGACCACGGCCTCCACCTTCGGGCCGAACGACGCATCGCCCGGGTGCAGCAACGCATCGCCGATGGTGCTCATGTTGACGGTGCGCGGCTGCGCGGGCCAGCCGGGCAGCAGGTCGGGACGCTGCAAGGCGGCGTTGTCGATCGGGAAGAAGCCCGAGGTCGACAACTGCAGCCCGCCCGCCGGCGCGCGCCACGCGCCCACCAGCGACGGCAGGCAGGCCACCGCGCGCACGCCCTGCCCGCCGCCGTGGGCACGCTGCATGCCGTAGTTGAGGCGAATGGCCGCCGGCTGGCGGTCGCGCACGACCGTGGTGCCGTACAGCGCGGCCAGCCATTCGATGTCGGCCGCGTCGATGCCGCACAGCGTGGCGGCATGCTCGGGGGTGTACTGCCGGGCGCGCTCGCGCAGCGCCTCGAAACCCAGCGTGTGATTGGCGATGTAGTCGTGGTCGAGCAGGCCGTCACGGATCAGTACATGGATCATCGCCAGCGCCAGCGCTGCATCGGTGCCGGGGCGCACGGCCAGGTGGCGATGGCACTTCTCGGCCGTCAGCGACCGGTAGGGGTCGATCGCCACCAGCGTGGCGCCGCGCCGCTTGGCCTCCTGCGCGCGCGTCCAGAAATGCAGGTTGGAGGCGATCGGGTTGCCGCCCCAGATCAGGATCAGCCTGGCGTCCTGCACGTGCTCGATGTCCATGCCGAGGCTCGCGCCATATGTGTAGCGCAACGCCGTCGCGCCGGCCGATGCGCAGATGGTGCGGTCCAGCAGCGACGCGCCCAGCTTGTGGAAGAAGCGCGCGGCCATGCTTTCGCCCTGCACCAAGCCCATGGTGCCGGCGTAGCTGTACGGCACGATGGCCTGCGGGTTGCGCGCCGCGATCCCGCCCAGGCGCGCGGCGATGGTGTCGAGCGCCTCGTCCCACGAGATCGGTGCGAACCGGCCCTCGCCCTTGGCGCCAACGCGCTTCATCGGCGTCAGCAGCCGGTCCGGGTGGTAGGTGCGTTCGGTGTAGCGGTTGACCTTGGTGCAGAGCGTGCCCTGCGTGGTCGGGTGATCCGGATCGCCCTGCACGCGGATGGCGCGGCCGTCTTCCACGGTGACGAGCAGCGCGCAGGTGTCGGGGCAGTCGTGCGGGCAGGCGGCACGGATGACTTGGGTGGACATCGGAGGCTCCGGAGTGGGGTGGCGGCGAGGCGGGACCTTCTGCCGCCTTGGTCCGGAAATTGTAATCGCCCGCTACGTACGCCGCTGCGGCGTGGAGCCGCGCGCCACCAGCCGCCCGGTCAGCAGCACCCGGCGCGCGGGCAGCTCGGGCTGCGCCAGGCGCTCCTGCAGCATCGTCATCGCCAGGCGACCGATGTCGTAGACCGGCTGTTCGATCACGGTGACGCCCGGGCCGGCCAGTTCCGTCCAGGGCTCGTTGTCGAAACCGGCCACGGCGATGTCGCCCGGCACGTCCAGCGACAGGCGGCGGATCGCCCGCAGCACGCCCAGCAGCGATTGCGCGTTGCTGGCGACCAGTGCGTCGGGCCGCTCGCCCGAGGCCAGCCATGCCAGCGTTTCGGCCTCGGCCGCCTCGGCGGTGGGCAGGATGAAACGCGCATCGATCGCCAGGCCGTGGCGGGCCAGCCCGGCGGCCACGCCTGCGTGCCGCTCCGCGCCGGTGCTGCTGGTGCGGCCGAACAGCCCGCCGATGCGCCGGTAGCCGTGCTGCGCCAGATGCTCGGCCAGGGCCTGCGCCGCCTGCTGGTTGTCGAGCACCACGGCGTCGACGCCGCAGGCCGGTCCGGCGCGGTCGATCAGCACCACCGGAAACCCGAGTGCCACCGGCGCCGGCGATTCGGCGATTCGGCGCGTGGGCGACAGGATCACGCCGGTCACGCGCTCCTCTTCCATCAGGCGCAGGTACATCGCTTCCTTGTCGGGATCCTCGTCCGAATTGCACAGGATCACGCGCAGGCCGGCTGCGTAGGCCGCGTCCTCCACCGCCCGGCTGACGCTGGTGAAGAACGGGTTGCGGATGTCCGACACGATCAGCCCGACGGTCTGCGCCTGCTGCGAGCGCAGCCGCCGCGCCGACAGATTGGGGCGATAGCCCGAGGCCGCCACTGCGGCATCGACGCGCTTGCGCAGCGTCTCGCTCACCGGCCCGCCGGCCAGCGCGCGCGATACCGTTGCCACCGACACCCCGGCTGCCGCCGCGACATCCTTGATCCGGACCGTCATTGCTGAAATCGTTTCCAAAGAAAGCGCCATGATAACGAATGCCGACATGGCGACCAATGGCCACCTTATCCTGGAATTCCCCGGTATTGGGCACAATCATTCACTTTTCCCGATATCTCGGTGCAGCGCACATTGACACGGACAATGTAATCGATTTCAATCCGACCACATCAACGACACGCCCCGCCGCACCCGCGAGCCCGGCGATCGCAGGAGACACCGTCGCATGCCGTCCCCCCTCATCTGCGCCGAGCGCATCCGCCTGCAGCAGCGCGCCACCGACAAGACCGGCGCCATCCGCGCCGCCGGCCAGTTGCTGGCCGACACCGGCTGCATCGACCCGGCGTACATCGACAGCCTGCTGCGCCGCGAGACCGTGGCCAACACGTTCCTCGGCCACGGCGTCGCCATTCCGCACGGCATGGGCGAGGACCGCCACCTGATCCGCCAGACCGGCATCGCAGTGCTGCAGTTTCCCGACGGGCTGGAATGGCACCCGGGCCAGACCACGCACCTGGTGTTCGCGATCGCCGCTCAGTCGGACGAGCACATCACGCTGCTGCGCCGGCTGACGCGCCTGCTGAACGACGACGCGCGCCTGCGGCAGCTGTTTTCCACGCAGCGGGCGGAGGACATCGTCGCCGCGCTGTCGCAGGATGCGCCGGCCCCGGCCGCCAGTGCCCCGGGCGGCGACCTGGCCGAACAATTGACGCTCACGCTGGACTACCCCAGCGGCCTGCATGCCCGCCCAGCCGCGCAGTGGGTGGAAACCGCGCGCCGGTTCGCCGCGCGCGTGCGGGTCCGCCACGGCGCGGAAACGGCCGATGCCAAGAACCTGGTGGCGCTGCTGCAACTGGGGCTGGCCGCCGGTGCCGCGCTCACGCTGTCGGCCGAAGGGCCGGATGCCCGCGCCGCACTGGAAGCGCTGCAGCACACCATCCGCAACCTGACCGCCCAGGAGCGTGCCCAGGCCACGCGCGACACACAGGCCGCGCGCACGCGCCAAGTCGCGCGCAGTTGGCAACCCGCGGCGGACCTGCCCGCCATCGGCGGCATCGGCGCGAGCCCGGGGCTGGCCATCGGCACCGTCCACGTCATGCAGCCGGGGATCTCGGCCGTACCGGACCATCCGGTTCCGCTGGCCGCCGGCGGCGATCTGCTGGACCGCGCCCTGGCCGGCACGCACGCCGAACTGGCCGCGCTCGCCCGCGACACCGCCGCGCGGCTGGGCGACGCCGAGGCGGGCATCTTCAAGGCCCAGGCCGAACTGCTGGGCGACACCGACCTGATGACGCTGACCTGCCAGGCGATGGTCGAGGGCCATGGCGTGGCCTGGTCGTGGCATCACGCCGTGGAACGGCTGGCCGAGCGGCTGGCGGCGCTGGGCAATCCGCTGCTGGCCGCGCGCGCCGCTGATCTGCGCGATGTGGGCCGGCGCGTGCTCGGCCATCTCGATCCCGCCTTGCGCGGCGCGGCGCAGACGCTGCCGGACGGGCCGTGCATCCTGGTGGCGCAGGACCTGTCGCCGTCAGACACCGCCGCGCTGGATACCCGCCGCATCGCCGGCATCGTCACCGCGCAGGGCGGGCCCACCTCGCATACCGCCATCCTGACGCGCACGCTGGGCATTCCGGCGGTGGTCGCGGCCGGACCGGCCGTGCTGGACGTGGCGTCCGGCACACAGGCCATCGTCGACGGCATCGGCGGCCAGCTCTATCTCGACCCCGATGCCGCCAGCATCGCCGGCGCCAATGACTGGCTGCGGGAAGAAGCCGCGCGGGCGCAGCGCGAGCAGGCCGAGCGCGGCCTGCCGGCCCGCACGCGCGACGGCCATACGGTGGAGATCGCCGCCAACGTCAACCAGCCCGCGCAGGCCGTCGAGGCCGTCACCCTGGGCGCCGAAGGCGTGGGGCTGATGCGCACCGAGTTCCTCTTTCTCGAACGCGACCACGCCCCGGACGAAGGCGAACAGTACGACGTCTATGCCGCCATGCTCGATGCCCTGGGCGGCCGCCCGCTGATCGTGCGCGCACTCGACATCGGCGGCGACAAGCAGGTGCCGCACCTCGACCTGCCCAAGGAGGAGAACCCCTTCCTGGGCGTGCGCGGCGCGCGGCTGCTGCTGCGCCGGCCCGACCTGATGGAGCCGCAGTTGCGCGCGCTCTATCGCGCAGCCGGCAGCGGCCGCCCGCTGTCGATCATGTTCCCGATGATCACGTCGCTCGACGAAGTGATCGCGCTGCGCGCTGCCTGCGAGCGCATCCGCGCCGAACTCGGCGCGCCGGCGGTGCCGCTGGGCATCATGGTGGAAGTGCCCTCGGCCGCGCTGCTGGCCGACCGGCTGGCCGAGCACGTCGATTTCTTCTCGATCGGCACCAACGACCTCACGCAGTACACACTGGCAATCGACCGCCAGCACCCCGACCTCGCCGCCGAGGCCGACAGCCTGCACCCCGCCGTGCTGCGGCTGATCCAGTTGACCGTGCAAGGCGCCGCGCGGCACGGCCGCTGGGTCGGCGTGTGCGGCGGCCTGGCCGGCGATCCGTTCGGCGCCCTGCTGCTGACGGGCCTGGGCGTGCACGAACTGTCGATGAGTCCGCGCGACATCCCCGCCGTGAAGGCGCGCCTGCGCGAGGCGCACGTCCGGCAACTGACCGAACTGGCCGGACAGGCACTCGCCTGCGCATCGGCCGAAGACGTGCGGGCGCTCGAGGCCACGCTCCCCGCTCACCGCACCGGCAAGGAGATGGCTGTAGCATGACCGCGCGCATCGTCACCGTCACCCTGAATCCGGCCATCGACATGACGGTCGGCCTGGACCGGCTCGAACGCGGCCGCGTCAACCTCGGCCGCAGCGTCACGCACCAGGCCGGCGGCAAGGGCGTCAACGTGGCCGCCTGCCTGGCCGACTGGCAAGTGCCCGTGACCGCCACCGGCCTGCTGGGCGATGCCAATGCCGACCTGTTCGAAGCGCTGTTCGCGCGCAAGGGCGTGGCCGACGGCTTTTGCCGCGTGCCCGGCACCAACCGCACCAATATCAAGATCAGCGACCAGTCCGACGGACAGACCACCGACATCAACCTGCCCGGGATCACGGCAACGCCTGCCGACCTCGACACCGTGTGCGAACGCGTCGACGCAGTGGCTGACGTGGCAGGCATCGCGCTGTGCGGCAGCCTCCCGGGCGGCCTGCCCCCCGATACCTACTTCCGCCTGCTGGCGCGCCTGAACCGGCGCGGCGCGCGCACGCTGCTCGACACCAGTGGCACGCCGCTCACGCACGCCCTGGCCGCGCCGCGCGACGCCCTGCCCACGGCGATCAAACCCAACCGGCACGAACTGGAATTGTGGGCCGGCAGGCCGCTGCCGGCGCTGCAGGATGTGGTGGAGGCCGCGCGCGGCATCCATGCCCGCGGCATAGCGCAGGTCATCGTCTCGCTGGGCGAGGAAGGCGCCCTGTTCGTAACCGGCGAAGGCATCTGGCAGGCAAGCCTGCCGCCGGTGCGCGCGGCCAGCACGGTCGGCGCGGGCGATGCCATGGTGGCCGGCGTGCTGGCCGGCTGGCACGCCGACGCCTCGGCGGAAGAGACCGTCCGCCTGTCGGTGGCGTTTGCCGCCTGCAAGCTGCAGCGCATCGGCCCCCACCTGCCGCCGCCGCAGCAGGTCCGCGAGCGCGCCGCCGCCGTGCGCATGCAGCGGGTGGCCTGACCCCCGCTCAACCGATCCCCAAGGAGCAAGACACATGGCCCATCTGTTGGCAATTCTCGGCGCGGACAGCCGCAGCACGCGCCCCCTGCTGGCCGGCGAAGCCCTGCGGCACGCGGCACAGCAGGCCGGCTGCCAGCTCAATGTGGATGTCCGCACGCCGGACACCCTGTCGGCGGTGGCCGCCACCGCGCTGGCCACCGCCGACGCGGTGGTGTGGGCCGGCGTCACACCCGACGACGCCGCGCGCCAAGCCAATCCGCGCATGATCGAGGTGGCGCTCGACGAGGTGCTGGCCGATGCGCGCGCCGTGCTGGCGCGCATGCTGGACAGCCGCCCCGCCCAACCCGCCACGGCCGCACCGGGCCCGCGCATCGTCGCCATCACCTCGTGTCCGACCGGCATCGCCCATACCTTCATGGCCGCCGAAGCGCTGACCCAGGCGGCGGCCGCGCTCGGCCACCCCATCCATGTCGAGACGCAGGGCTCGGTGGGCGCGCAGAACACCCTGTCGGCCGACGCGATTGCCCAGGCTGACATCGTGCTGATCGCAGCGGACACGCAGGTCGATCTGTCGCGCTTCGACGGCAAGCGCATCTTCCGTGGCGGCACCAAGGCGGCCATCCACGACGGACAGGCACTGATCCGCCGCGCGCTGACCGAAGCCACCGTCGCCACACCCGCTGCGCAGGCCCAGGCCGGTGCGGCCGCGAACGTGGCTTCCGCCGAACAACAGCGCACCGGCCCTTACAAACACCTGATGACCGGAGTTTCGTTCATGCTGCCCTTCGTGGTAGCTGGCGGCATCCTGATCGCGCTCGCCTTTGCCGTGGGCGGCATCTATGCCGCGGACGACGCGGCGCGCGGCACGCTCGGCTGGGCCTTGTTCCAGATCGGCGCCAAATCCGCCTTTGCATTGATGGTGCCCGCGCTGGCCGGCTACATCGCCTACTCCGTCGCCAGCCGGCCCGGCATCGCCCCCGGCATGGTCGGCGGCATGCTGGCCGCGAGCCTGGGGGCCGGCTTCCTGGGCGGCATCGTGGCCGGGTTCGTGGCCGGCTACGGCACCGCGGCGCTCAACCGGTGGCTGAAACTGCCGCGCAACCTCGACGGCCTGAAACCGGTGCTGATCCTGCCGGTGCTCGGCTCGCTGCTGACCGGCCTGGTGATGCTCTACGTGGTGGGCACGCCGGTGGCCGCACTGCTGGCCTCGCTGACCGCCTGGCTGCGCGGCATGCAGGGCGCCAACGCCGTGCCGCTGGGCGCGCTGCTCGGCGGCATGATGGCGTTCGACATGGGCGGGCCGGTCAACAAGGCCGCCTATGCCTTCAGCACAGGCCTCATCGGCAGCCAGGTCTATACCCCGATGG
The DNA here is from genome assembly GCF_002251695.1 of Ralstonia solanacearum K60. Taxonomy (NCBI): domain Bacteria; kingdom Pseudomonadati; phylum Pseudomonadota; class Betaproteobacteria; order Burkholderiales; family Burkholderiaceae; genus Ralstonia; species Ralstonia solanacearum. Next base: position 2,551,364 of record NZ_NCTK01000001.1, on the reverse strand, counting down.
CCGCGACCATGGCCGCCGGCATGACGCCGCCGCTGGGCATCGCGCTGGCGGCCTGGCTGTTCCCGTCCCGCTTCACCGGCGAGGAGCGGCAGGCCGCGCGCGCCACCGCCGTACTCGGCCTGGCCTTCATCAGCGAGGGCGCGATCCCGTATGCCGCGCGCGATCCGCTGCGCGTCATTCCCGCGCTGGTGGCCGGCTCAGCCTGTGCCGGCGCGCTGTCGATGCTGTTCGGCGTCGAGCTGCGCGTGCCGCACGGCGGGGCATTCGTGCTGCCGATTCCCAATGCGGTCACGCACTTGGGCGGCTACGTGATCGCGCTCGTCGCCGGCACGGTGCTGACGGCCGTGATGCTTGCGCTGCTCAAGCGCTCCGTGACCGCCGCCGCCTGACGTCCGCGGCGCACGTGGCGCCGCCTCCCCCGTATCAAAAACACCGCAGTCACAGACAATTCCGCTTGCCTGTCACGCAAGTTTGGCTATGATGGCCGGCGTTCGAGCCCGGTACCGGCATGTTTGCCGGCGTATCGGGCGTTTTAATCTTTCGGGGAAGAAGATGCAACGACACAACATCAAGGGATGGCGAGCAACGCTCATGGCGGGTGTGCTCGGAATGGCGGCCTTCGGTGCACACGCAGAGACCGGCGTGACCAACGACACCATCATCATCGGCCAATCCGCCGCCATGAGCGGCCCGGCCGGTAAGCTCGGCCAGCAGATGAACCTGGGCGCCAAGCTGTACTTCAAAGCCGTCAACGCAGCCGGCGGCGTCCACGGTCGCAAGATCGACCTGAAAGTGCTCGACGATTTCTACGAGCCCGACGCCGCCGAACGCAACACCAAGACCCTGATCAACGACACCAAGGTGTTCGCCCTGTTCGGCTACGTCGGCACCCCGACCAGCCTGGCCGCCCTCAAGCAGGCCAACCCGGCGGGCGTCCCCTTCTTCGCGCCGTATTCCGGCGCCATGGCGCTGCGCGAGCCGTTCGCCCGCAATGTCTTCCACGTGCGCGCCAGCTATAACGACGAAACCGAGGCGATCATCCAGCAGATCCGTACCACGGGCCACAAGCGTGTCGCCGTGATCTACAACGATGACAGCTACGGCGCGGCCGGCCTGGCGGGCGTGAAGCGCGCGCTGGCAATGCCGGAGAACAAAGTCGTGGCGCTGGTGGCGGAAGCCAGCGTGCCGCGCAACAGCACCGACGTGCAAGGCGCGTTGAGCAAACTGCTCCCGAGCAAAGCCGACTCCGTCGTCGTCATCAGCACGTACCAGACCACCGCGGCACTGGTGAAGAACGCGCAGTCGCAGGGCTTCACGGGCCAGTTCTACAACGTGTCGTTCGTCGGCACGAAGGAGCTGGCGGAGGCGCTGGGTTCGGCCGGTGGCGGCGTGGTCGTCTCGCAAGTGATGCCGTTCCCGCACAGCATGTCGTCGCCGCTGGTGCGTGACTACGAAAAGCTGCTCAAGGCTGACGGCATCAACACGTTCGACTACGGCAGCATGGAAGGTTACGTTGCCGCCCGCATCTTTGTGGAAGGCCTCAAACGCGCCGGCCGGGACCTGACGCGCGAGAAGCTGATCACCGCGCTCGAGTCGATGGGCGCCACCGACATCGGCGGCTTTGCGGTCAGCTACTCGCCGGCCAACCACGTCGCCTCGAAGTTCGTCGAGATGACGGTCATCAACTCGCACGGCCAAGTGATCCGCTGAACGCGCGTCGCTCTCACCAACAGGAAACCGGGCCATGCGCCCGGTTTTTTGTTGCGCCTACGCCGGCTGCAACTGCGGCTGCCGCTGCGCCAGCCGCCGCATGAAGGCCTCGCACTGGGCCACCTGCGACAGCGCAATGTATTCGTTGGGCTTGTGCGCCTGCTCGATATTGCCGGGGCCGCACACCACGGTCGGGATACCCGCGCGCGAGAACAGCCCCGCCTCGGTGCCATAGTCGACCTTGCCCGGCGGCGTACCGCGGCTGTCCGCCAGCGCCTGGGCCAGCGCCACCAGTTCGTGCGACGGCGCGATCGACAGGCCGGGCGTGTTCGCCTTGATGGCAAAGCCGATGTCGGCCTCGCTCGCGATCGCGCGCATCTGCGGCAGCAGGACCTCGCGCGCGTAGTGCTCGACCTGGCTGAACAACCAGTCGGGATCGGTGCCCGGCAGGTAGCGGAAATCGAAGGTGAATTCGCAATCGCGCGGCACCACGTTGGTGGCAATGCCGCCCTGGATGGTGCCGGTGTTGAGCGTGGTGTGCGGCACTGCGAAGGCGGCATCGCGAGGCTCCTCCGCCGCCATGCGCGCGCCCAGCGACCGGATGTGCGCGATCAGCAGCGCCGCGAACTCGATGGCATTCACGCCCTGCGGCACCAGCGCCGAATGCGCCTCCTTGCCGCGCACGCAGCAACGGTATTCGCGCTTGCCCTTGTGCGCGACCACCGCGCGCATCGAGGTCGGTTCGCCGACGATGCAGCCGGCGGGCCGGATACCGTTGGCCTCCAGGTCGCGCAGCAGGCCGCGCACGCCGACGCAGCCGATCTCCTCATCGTACGACAGCGACAGGTGGAAGCTGGCATGGCCCTCGGCCGCCATGAAGTCGGGCACGGTCGCCAGCGCCACCGCGATGAAGCTCTTCATGTCGGCCGTGCCCCGCCCGTACAGGCGCCCGTCGCGGATCTGCGCATCGAACGGGTCGCTCTCCCAAGGCTGGCCGTCGACCGGCACCACATCGGTATGGCCCGACAGCACCAGCCCCGGCCTGCGCCCCGGCGACAGCGTGGCGAACAGATTGGCCTTGCCGCCGGTCGCATCGTAGGTCAGGCGGCACGCGGCACCCTGGGCGCGCAGGCGGTCGCGCACCCACTCGATCAAGCCGAGGTTGGAATGCCGGCTGACAGTATCGAACGCCACCAGTGTGCGGATCAGTTGCAGGACTGTGTCCGAAGGCTGCAAGGCAGCGGCGATGGCGTCGGCGGGCATGGGGCTAGCTGCGGTCGTTCAGGTGACACGCGGCAAACCGCTGCGGCGCGATCTCCTTGAGCACCGGCGACTCCGTCCTGCAGCGCGGCATCGCATGCGGACAGCGCGGGTGGAAATGGCAACCGGGCGGCGGATGCAGCGGCGACGGGATCTCGCCGGAAATCGCCACGTAGGTTTTCTTGCGCACTTCCAGTTTAGGTGCTTCGGCAAGCAATGCCTGCGTATACGGATGGTTCGGCGACGCAAAGATCGCTTCGGTCGGCGCCGACTCCACCACGCGGCCCAGGTACATGATCACCACCCGGTCGCTGATGTGCTTGACCACGCCCAGGTCGTGGCTGATGAACAGGTACGTCAGGTTCAACTGCTCGCGCAGACGGATGAACAGGTTCAGCACCTGCGCCTGGATCGACACGTCCAGCGCCGCCACCGACTCGTCGCAGACCAGGAACTCCGGCCTGACCGCCAGCGCCCGCGCGATGCCGATGCGCGCCCGCTGCCCGCCCGAGAACTGATGCGGGAAGCGCCGCATCACGCTCGGGTCCAGGCCCACGCGCGTGAGCATCTCGGCCACGTAGTCGCGCTGCGCGGCCGCGTCGACCATGCCGTGCACCACCGGCGCCTCGCCGACGATGTCCTGCACGCGCAGGCGCGGGTTCAGCGACGCATACGGGTCCTGGAAGATCATCTGGATGGCGAGCTGCTTCTCGCGTCGGCGCTCGGGCTGCAGGCGATCGAGATCGATGCCCTTCCACAGCCGCGTGCCGGCGGTCGGCTTGTGCAAGCCCACGGCCAGCCGGCCCAGCGTGGATTTGCCGCAGCCCGATTCGCCCACCAGTCCGACCACCTCGCCGGCGGCGATATCGAGATCGACATGATCGACGGCATGCACCACCTCTTCCTGCACGCCCGCGCCGAACCAGTTGGCAATGCGGGACGAGAGGTCCAGCCCTTTAACGAAGCGCTTGGACATGCCCCGCAGCGACAGGATCGGCACCAGCAACTCGGGCCCGGCGGACGGCACATCGGCAGCCGCGGCCGCATCGTGTTCGGGATGCGTCGCGTTCATGCGGTGGCCTCCTCGGGGCGTTGGGTCACGGGGTGGAAGCAGCGCAGCGCCCGGCCGTCATCGAGCGGCTCGAGCCCGGGCGTCTGTTTGCAGACTTCGGTGGCAAAAGCACAGCGCTCGCGGAACGCGCATCCGCCGGGCAGCGCCAGCAGCGATGGCGTCATGCCGGGAATCTGCCGCAGCGGCACGCCGCGCGGATTGCGCGACGGCGCCGAAGCGATCAGCCCGAAGGTATACGGATGGCGCGGCGTCTCCAGCACCTGCTGCACGCTGCCCTGCTCGACGATGCGGCCGGCGTACATCACGCACACGGTATCGGCCAGGCCCGCCACCACGGACAGATCGTGCGTGATCCAGACCAGCGCCGTCCCGCTCTCGCGGCACAGCGTCTGCACCTCGGCCAGGATCTGGCCCTGGATGGTCACGTCCAGCGCCGTGGTCGGCTCGTCGGCGATGATCAGGTCCGGCTTGTTGAGCAGCGCAATGGCAATCGCCACCCGCTGCCGCATCCCGCCCGAGAACTGGTGCGGATACGCCTGCAGCCGCGCCTCCGGCGACGGAATGCCGACCTTGGCCAGCGCCGCCCGCGCCATCTCGCGCGCCTGCTGCCGACTCACGCGCTGGTGCGCCAGCACCGCCTCGATCATCTGCGTATCGACGCGCAGGACCGGGTTCAGCGTCATCATCGGGTCCTGGAAGATCATGGCGATGCGGTTGCCGCGCATGTCGCGCATCGGCCCGGCCGGCAGCGTGCGCAGGTCGCGGGTCACGCCATCGCGCCCTGTCAGTTCGATGCGCCCGCCAACCACGCGCCCGGGCGGATCGATCAGGCCCATGATCGAATAGCCGGTCATCGACTTGCCCGAACCGGACTCGCCGACCAGGCCCATGATCTCCCCGCGCCCGACCGTGAACGACACGTCATCGACCGCCCGCGCAATGCCGCCGCGCGTGGTGAACTCGGTCTTCAGGCCCTCGACGACGAGCGTCGGCTTGGCAGTGGCTGGCGTCGTCATAGCGTCTGCAGGCGCGGGTTGAGCACGTCGCGGAGCTGGTCCGAGACCAGGTTCATCGACACGATGGTCAGCAGCAGCGCCAGGCCGGGAAAGAAGCTGATCCAGTATTTGCCCGACAGCATGTACTGGAAGCCGTTGGCGATCAGCAGGCCCAGCGACGGCTCGGTGATCGGCACCCCCAGCCCCAGGAACGACAGCGTCGCCTCCAGCGTGATCGCCGAGGCCACCTGCAGCGCCGCGATCACGATTAGCGGCGGCAGGCAGTTCGGCAGCAGATGGCGGAACATGATGCGCGACGGCGACAGGCCCAGCACCTGCGCCGCTTCGATGTATTCGCGCCGGCGCTCGACCAGGGCCGCGCTGCGCGTGGTGCGCGCGTAATACGCCCACTGCACCGCCACCAGCGCGATCACGATGTTGGTCAGGCCCGGCTTGAGCAGCGCCAGCAGGATCAGCGCCAGCAGGATCGGCGGAAACGACAGTTGCAGATCGGCGATCCGCATGATCAGCGACTCGATGCGCCCGCCCGCGAAACCGGCGATCAGCCCCAGCACCGTCCCCAGCGCCAGCGCGATCACCGTGCTCGCGGCCCCCACGCCCACGCTGATGCGCAAGCCGTAGAGGATGGCGGACAGGATGTCCCGGCCCTGGTCGTCCGAGCCGAGCAGAAAGGTCATGCCGGCGCCGGACTGCTCGCCGGGGGCGAGGCGCGAATCGAGCACATCCAGCTTGGACAGATCGTACGGATTCTGCGGTGCGATCCACGGCGCGGCGATCGCCACGACGATGATGATGGCCAGCACGATCACGCCGATCACCGCCACGCGGCTGGCGCAGAACTGGCGCGCGAAGCGGCGCAGCGGCGTTTCTTCAGCGGCCGGCCTGGCGGCTGCGGTGGTGGAAGTCGTCATGTCAGCCCCGGCTTTCGGACAAGCGCACGCGCGGATCGAGCACGCCATAGATCAGGTCGACCACCAGATTGATCAGGATGAACAGCGTCACGATCACCAGTAGATAAGCAACGATCACCGGACGGTCGAGCAACTGGATCGAATCGATGATCAGCTTGCCCATCCCCGGCCAGGCGTAAATCGATTCGGTGACGATCGAAAACGCGATCACCGAACCGAACTGCAGGCCCACCACCGTCACGATCGGGATCAGGATGTTCTTCAGCACGTGCACCCCGACGATGCGCGTATTCGACAACCCCTTGGCGCGCGCGAATTTCACGTAGTCCTGCAGCATTGCCTCCTGCGTCCCGGCCCGCGTCAACCGGATCACCATGGCAATGTTGAGCAGCGACAGTGTCACGCCCGGCAGGATCAAGTGCCGCAGCCCGTCGAGCGTCAGAAAGCTCACCGGGATGCCGAGCAGCAGCCGCGTCTCCCCCCGCCCGTTGGACGGCAGCCATCCCAGCTGCACCGCGAACACCATGATCAGCATCAGCCCGACCCAGAACGTCGGCAGCGAAAACCCCAGGATCGAGATCGTCATGATGGTGCGGTTGGCCACCCCGTTCGGCCGCAGCCCCGCCCACAGGCCGAGCGGAATCCCCAGCACGACCGCCAGCAGCATGGCGAACACCGCCAGTTCGAAGGTCGCCGGCATGCGCTCGAAGATCAGCTTGAGCGCGGGCGTGCCGTACGCAAACGACACGCCCAGATTGCCCTGCAGCGCGCCCTTCAGGAAGTAGAGGTACTGCTGCCACAGCGGCTTGTCGAGCCCCAGCGCAGCAATCGTGCGCGCGATGTCCTGCTGGTCCGCCTGCGGGTTGATGAGGATGTCGACCGGGTTGCCGATGGCGTACACGCCCAGGAACACCAGGATCGACATCACCAGCAGCACCGCCACGGATTCCAGCAGCCGTCGGATCAGGAACACCAGCATCGGAGGCTCGCTTCGTTACGCATGGATGGGAGCAGCCGCCGCGTTACTGCGGCTTGAAGTTGTGCGCGTAGGTCCGCTCATCGGTACGCGGCGTATAGACGATGCCCTTGCGGGCCGCCCACGTCGTCACCTGATGATGGATCGGAATGATGCCGCCGTCATCCACCACGATCGCGGTCGCTTCCTGCAGCAACTTGGAGCGCTCTTTGTCGTCCATGGTGTAGAGCGCCTTGTCGAGCACCGCGTCCATCTTCGGATTGCAGTACTGGCCCCAGTTGACCGTACCGTAGCCCTTCTTGGAATCCTCGCACGCCACCAGCGCGCGCAGCGGCGAGCTGACCTCGCCCGTCTGCGCGCCCCACCCCACCAGCCCGAACGAGTACTCATGCCGGATGCTCTTGGCCGCGAAGGTCGCCATCGGCATGCCCTCCACCTTGGTCACGATCCCGATCCGCGTCAGGTTCTGCGCGATGGTCTGCGCGATCTTCTCGTCGTTCACGTACCGGTTGTTGGGCGTATGCAGCGTGATACCGAAGCCGTCCGGATAGCCCGCCTCGGCAAGCAGCTTCTTCGCACCCTCCGGATCGTACTTGAGCGTCTTCAGGTTCGGGTTGTAGCCGAACAGTTGCGGCGGCACCAGATTGTTGGTCGGCTCCGACAAGCCCTCCATGATGCGGTCCTTGATGCCCTGCCGGTTGATCGCCATGCTCATGGCCCGGCGGACACGCGGGTCCTTCAGCGGATTCTTGTCCAGCGGCTTGCCGTCCTTGCCCGTCACGAACGGGGTCTGATCGCGCTTGTCATCCGTGTACAGATAGATAACGCGGTGCGAGATCTTCGAGAACACGTTCAGCGAGGCATCGCCACGCACGCGCGCCAGATCCGGCGTCGGCACGTTCTCGATCGCCTGCACATCCCCCGACAGCAACGCCGCGATGCGCGTCGCACCATTGGGGATGAAGCGCAGCGTCACCTTGTCCCAGGCCGGCTTCTGCCCCCAGTACTGCTCGTTGCGCACCAGTTCAACGCGATCGTCGCGTGCATAACTGACGAACTTGAACGGCCCGGTGCCGATCATGCCCTTGCCTTGCGCAAAATCGTCGCTCGACAGACCCTGCGTCGCCTTCTTCTGCACGATGTACACCGACGTCAGGTCCGACAGGATCAGCGGATACGGCTGCGAGGTCGTCAGCTGAATCGTGTACTTGTCGATGATCTTCTTGTTGATGATCGCCTTGGTATAGGTATCGAACTTGCCCGGGCTGTTGACGATGGTGGCCGGCCGGTCGAGCGACCAGGCCACATCCTCCGCCGTCAGCTCGCTGCCGTCGTGAAACTTCACGCCCGGACGCAGCTTGAACTCCCAGGTCAGGTTGTTGACCATCTTCCACGACTCGGCCAGGCCCGGAATGATGTGGCTGTCCGCATCCATCTTCACCAGGCACTCGAACATGTGCTCCGACACATTGATGTTGGAAAACAGGTTATAGAAATGCGGGTCCATCGAGGTCGGCGGCGAACTCATGCCGATCTTCAACTCGGCGGCCAGCGCCTGCGGGCTGGTGCCCGCTATCACACACCCCGCCAAACACATCGCAACGGCCACGCGCCGCAAGGTCCGAATCATGGTCACGGCTTTTCTCCCCAAAAGGAATCGATGGTTCGATCTCGCTGATGGCGCGGCCACGCTTCTTCGAGCGCTCGCGCCGACTATAGCGACGCCCACCTGCCACCGGCAATGTGCGGCGCCACAAATTGGTGCACGCCAATGCCGTTCGCACTCGGAAAACCCTTGCAACGGCAGCGGGCAGGAGTGAAAAGCATGAACCATTCCATGCCAGAAACGAATGCAGATACCCCAAGCATGCGGCGCTCACGCGGATGACGCAGAACCGAGCAGCCACCTTCGGCGTATCATCGGTCGTCGAAGTGAATTTCCATGTCAGAACACGAGCGCCATCCATGAAGCTGATTCCAGAAATCCTCGCCGCCCAGGCAGAGATCCAGGCACTGAGACGTGACATCCATGCCCACCCCGAACTCTGTTTCGAAGAGCAGCGCACCTCCGACCTGATCGCCGCCAAACTGGCCGAATGGGGCATCGAAGTGCATCGAGGGTTCGGTAAAACCGGACTGGTCGGCGTGATCCGCAACGGTGACGGCAAGCGGATCGGCCTGCGAGCAGACATGGACGCGCTGCCCTTGGCCGAGGCCAACCAATTTGCCCACCGCTCCAGGCACGAAGGAAAAATGCACGCGTGCGGCCACGACGGCCACACCGCCATGCTCCTGGGCGCAGCCCACTATCTCTCCAGGCACCGCAACTTCAGCGGCACGGTCCATCTGATCTTCCAGCCGGCCGAAGAGGGCGGCGGCGGCGCACGGGAGATGATCAAGGACGGCCTGTTCGATCGTTTCCCATGCGATGCGGTGTTCGGCATGCATAACTGGCCGGGCGTGCCCGTTGGCGCATTCGGAACACGCGTCGGCCCGCTGATGGCATCCAGCAACGAATTCCGCATCGCTATCAAAGGCAAGGGGGCACACGCCGCATTGCCGCACAACGGCAACGATCCGGTGTTTGTTGGCGCACAGATGGTGTCTGCGCTGCAAGGCATCATTACCCGCAACAAACGGCCGATCGATACGGCCGTATTGTCCGTCACGCAATTCCATGCAGGCGACGCCAGCAACATCATCCCGAATGAAGCCTGGATCGGCGGCACCGTGCGCACCTTTTCCACGAATGTGCTGGACCTGATCGAGCGACGCATGGAAGAAGTCGCCAAGGCAATCGCCGCCGCCTACGACTGTTCCGTCGACTTCACCTTCCACCGCAACTACCCGCCCACCGTCAACACAGAGCGCGAAACGCTGTTCGCAGCCGACGTCATGCGTGAACTGGTCGGCCCCGATCACGTCGATGCCAATATCGACCCGACCATGGGTGCCGAGGATTTCTCCTTCATGCTGATCGAGAAACCAGGCTGCTTTGCCTTCATCGGCAACGGCGACGGCGACCATCGAGAGCAAGGCCACGGCCTGGGACCGTGCATGCTGCACAACCCCAGCTACGACTTCAACGATGAGCTGCTACCGCTTGGCGCAACCTATTGGGTTCGCCTGGTCGAGAAATTCCTAGCTTGAGCTTGATGGAAAGCGTTCTCCAAAAACAAAAAACCACCGACGCGGTGGTTTTTTTACGTTCATGGAGACGGTTGCTCGTAGATGTAGGAGATCGACCTGCAGAAGGTCAATATTAGTTTTTTGCCGGCCCGCTGTTTCCCCGAAGATCCACCACCTCGCAGGAGCGAGTGTTTGGCGGGCATCCCGTATCCGAGCGCAAGGCGAGGGCAATCTGTGCTATCTGGCGCAGGGAGGCGAGAGCCGGGGAATGGAAGCGAGGATAGTTTCGCGCAAAGTAAAACGCCCCAACCGGTTGAGGTTGGGGCGTTTTGTATGGAGAGCCTGGCGATGACCTACTTTCACACGGGAATCCGCACTATCATCGGCGCGGAGTCGTTTCACGGTCCTGTTCGGGATGGGAAGGGGTGGTACCGACTCGCTATGGTCACCAGGCTATAACTTGTTGCGTCGCTGAGGAGGCTCAGCGCCGCCAATATGGAATGTAGTGTGTAGGGGTTGTGCGTATCGGCACAGCGGTGACTCAACCGGAAACATACCGGTTATAGGATCAAGCCGCACGGGCAATTAGTACTGGTTAGCTGAACGCATTACTGCGCTTCCACACCCAGCCTATCAACGTCCTGGTCTCGAACGACCCTTCAGGGAGATCAAGTCTCCAGGGAATCCTCATCTTCAGGCGAGTTTCCCGCTTAGATGCTTTCAGCGGTTATCTCTTCCGTACATAGCTACCCTGCGATGCCTCTGGCGAGACAACAGGTACACCAGCGGTACGTCCACTCCGGTCCTCTCGTACTAGGAGCAGCCCCCGTCAAGATTCCAACGCCCACGGCAGATAGGGACCAAACTGTCTCACGACGTTTTAAACCCAGCTCACGTACCTCTTTAAATGGCGAACAGCCATACCCTTGGGACCGGCTACAGCCCCAGGATGAGATGAGCCGACATCGAGGTGCCAAACACCGCCGTCGATATGAACTCTTGGGCGGTATCAGCCTGTTATCCCCAGAGTACCTTTTATCCGTTGAGCGATGGCCCTTCCATACAGAACCACCGGATCACTATGTCCTGCTTTCGCACCTGCTCGACTTGTCGGTCTCGCAGTTAAGCACGCTTTTGCCATTGCACTTTAGGTACGATGTCCGACCGTACCAAGCGTACCTTCGAACTCCTCCGTTACACTTTGGGAGGAGACCGCCCCAGTCAAACTGCCTACCATGCACTGTCCCCGACCCGGATTCACGGGCCAAGGTTAGAACCTCAAACAAACCAGGGTGGTATTTCAAGGACGGCTCCACCGAAACTAGCGTCCCGGTTTCAAAGCCTCCCACCTATCCTACACAGATCGGTTCAAAGTCCAATGCAAAGCTACAGTAAAGGTTCATGGGGTCTTTCCGTCTAGCCGCGGGGAGATTGCATCATCACAAACACTTCAACTTCGCTGAGTCTCGGGAGGAGACAGTGTGGCCATCGTTACGCCATTCGTGCAGGTCGGAACTTACCCGACAAGGAATTTCGCTACCTTAGGACCGTTATAGTTACGGCCGCCGTTTACCGGGACTTCAATCAAGAGCTTGCACCCCATCATTTAATCTTCCGGCACCGGGCAGGCGTCACACCCTATACGTCCACTTTCGTGTTTGCAGAGTGCTGTGTTTTTATTAAACAGTCGCAGCCACCATTTTATTGCAACCCCTTCGTCCTTCTGGCGCGAGCCAGTCAAACTACAAGGGCGTACCTTATCCCGAAGTTACGGTACCAATTTGCCGAGTTCCTTCTCCCGAGTTCTCTCAAGCGCCTTAGAATACTCATCTCGCCCACCTGTGTCGGTTTGCGGTACGGTCTCGTATGACTGAAGCTTAGAGGCTTTTCTTGGAACCACTTCCAATTGCTTCGCGACCCAAAGTCGCTCGCCCCACACCCTTGAATCACGCACCCGGATTTGCCTAAGTGCCATCTCCAATGCAGGGACCGGGACATCCAACACCCGGACAACCTTCCGCGATCCGTCCCCCCATCGCATCATACGACGGTGCAGGAATATTAACCTGCTTCCCATCAGCTACGCATCTCTGCCTCGCCTTAGGGGCCGACTCACCCTACGCCGATGAACGTTGCGTAGGAAACCTTGGGCTTACGGCGAGGGGGCCTTTCACCCCCTTTATCGCTACTCATGTCAGCATTCGCACTTCTGATACCTCCAGCATCCTTCACAAGACACCTTCACAGGCTTACAGAACGCTCTCCTACCATGCACTTACGTGCATCCGCAGCTTCGGTGACTGGCTTAGCCCCGTTACATCTTCCGCGCAGGACGACTCGATCAGTGAGCTATTACGCTTTCTTTAAAGGGTGGCTGCTTCTAAGCCAACCTCCTGACTGTTTTAGCCTTCCCACTTCGTTTCCCACTTAGCCAATCTTAGGGACCTTAGCTGGCGGTCTGGGTTGTTTCCCTCTTGACACCGGACGTTAGCACCCGATGTCTGTCTCCCGTGATTGCACTCTTCGGTATTCGGAGTTTGCTATGGCGGGGTAATCAGCAATAGACCCCCCAACCATGACAGTGCTCTACCCCCGAAGGTGAGACACGAGGCACTACCTAAATAGTTTTCGGAGAGAACCAGCTATTTCCAAGTTTGTTTAGCCTTTCACCCCTATCCACAGCTCATCCCCTAACTTTTCAACGTTAGTGGGTTCGGTCCTCCAGTACGTGTTACCGCACCTTCAACCTGGCCATGGATAGATCACTTGGTTTCGGGTCTACACCCAGCGACTGAACGCCCTATTCGGACTCGCTTTCGCTACGCCTTCCCTAATCGGTTAAGCTTGCCACTGAATGTAAGTCGCTGACCCATTATACAAAAGGTACGCCGTCACCCGTTTCCAGGCTCCGACTGTTTGTATGCATGCGGTTTCAGGATCTATTTCACTCCCCTCCCGGGGTTCTTTTCGCCTTTCCCTCACGGTACTGGTTCACTATCGGTCGATCACGAGTATTTAGCCTTGGAGGATGGTCCCCCATCTTCAGACAGGATTTCACGTGTCCCGCCCTACTTGTCGTACACCTAGTTCCACAATACTGTTTTCGCATACGGGGCTATCACCCACTATGGCCGGACTTTCCATTCCGCTTTGCTAACAATACTGCTAAAGAGTACAAGGCTGTTCCCATTTCGCTCGCCACTACTTTGGGAATCTCGGTTGATTTCTTTTCCTGCAGCTACTTAGATGTTTCAGTTCACTGCGTTCGCCTCTGTTACCTATGAATTCAGTAACAGATGACCCATACGGGCCGGGTTTCCCCATTCGGACATCTGCGGATCAAAGCTCGTTTGCCAGCTCCCCGCAGCTTTTCGCAAGCTACTACGTCCTTCATCGCCTGTGATCGCCAAGGCATCCACCACATGCACTTATTCGCTTGACCCTATAACGAGTATGTCTCGATATAGGCTGAGTTCTCGCGTTGTGCCGTATTCCAAGCGGTCTTTCGATCACTCGTAATACTGGTTGATACAATCACAACCCAGTGTCGCGTTGTTGCGAGCATCTCATCAATGCTCCGCGACACCTTTACTACATTCCATATTGTTAAAGAACAGCCGAGTTATTACTCGTCTTGGCAATGCCAAACGCAAACACCGAAAACTCGATGCTTGCGTTTGGCAACCACAAGGTATTGGTGGAGGATGACGGGATCGAACCGACGACCCCCTGCTTGCAAAGCAGGTGCTCTCCCAGCTGAGCTAATCCCCCAGTCACGGCAGAGACTTCCACCGTCCATAACTTGGTGGGTCTGGTAGGACTTGAACCTACGACCCCCGCCTTATCAAGACGGTGCTCTAACCACCTGAGCTACAGACCCTTGGCTGTAACATCAAACAAACCGATAAGTGTGGACGCCTAACTAGAATGCACGCTCTTAAAGGAGGTGATCCAGCCGCACCTTCCGATACGGCTACCTTGTTACGACTTCACCCCAGTCATGAACCCTGCCGTGGTAATCGCCCCCCTTACGGTTAGGCTAACTACTTCTGGCAAAACCCACTCCCATGGTGTGACGGGCGGTGTGTACAAGACCCGGGAACGTATTCACCGCGGCATGCTGATCCGCGATTACTAGCGATTCCAGCTTCACGTAGTCGAGTTGCAGACTACGATCCGGACTACGATGCATTTTCTGGGATTAGCTCCACCTCGCGGCTTGGCAACCCTCTGTATGCACCATTGTATGACGTGTGAAGCCCTACCCATAAGGGCCATGAGGACTTGACGTCATCCCCACCTTCCTCCGGTTTGTCACCGGCAGTCTCTCTAGAGTGCCCTTTCGTAGCAACTAGAGACAAGGGTTGCGCTCGTTGCGGGACTTAACCCAACATCTCACGACACGAGCTGACGACAGCCATGCAGCACCTGTGTCCACTTTCTCTTTCGAGCACCTAATGCATCTCTGCTTCGTTAGTGGCATGTCAAGGGTAGGTAAGGTTTTTCGCGTTGCATCGAATTAATCCACATCATCCACCGCTTGTGCGGGTCCCCGTCAATTCCTTTGAGTTTTAATCTTGCGACCGTACTCCCCAGGCGGTCAACTTCACGCGTTAGCTACGTTACTAAGGAAATGAATCCCCAACAACTAGTTGACATCGTTTAGGGCGTGGACTACCAGGGTATCTAATCCTGTTTGCTCCCCACGCTTTCGTGCATGAGCGTCAGTGTTATCCCAGGAGGCTGCCTTCGCCATCGGTATTCCTCCACATCTCTACGCATTTCACTGCTACACGTGGAATTCTACCTCCCTCTGACACACTCTAGCCGTGCAGTCACCAATGCAATTCCCAGGTTAAGCCCGGGGATTTCACATCGGTCTTGCACAACCGCCTGCGCACGCTTTACGCCCAGTAATTCCGATTAACGCTTGGACCCTACGTATTACCGCGGCTGCTGGCACGTAGTTAGCCGGTCCTTATTCTTCCGGTACCGTCATCCACTCCAGGTATTAACCGAAGCGATTTCTTTCCGGACAAAAGTGCTTTACAACCCGAAGGCCTTCTTCACACACGCGGCATTGCTGGATCAGGGTTGCCCCCATTGTCCAAAATTCCCCACTGCTGCCTCCCGTAGGAGTCTGGGCCGTGTCTCAGTCCCAGTGTGGCTGATCGTCCTCTCAGACCAGCTACTGATCGTCGCCTTGGTAGGCCTTTACCCCACCAACTAGCTAATCAGACATCGGCCGCTCCTATAGCATGAGGCCTTGCGGTCCCCCACTTTCACCCTCAGGTCGTATGCGGTATTAGCCAGTCTTTCGACTAGTTATCCCCCACTACAGGGCACGTTCCGATGTATTACTCACCCGTTCGCCACTCGCCGGCAGGTAGCAAGCTACCCCCGCTGCCGTTCGACTTGCATGTGTAAGGCATGCCGCCAGCGTTCAATCTGAGCCAGGATCAAACTCTTCAGTTCAATCTGCTGTTTTCGCTCTATTACGAGCGGTCGCTCACTCTCAGAATCTGACTTGAACTCTCGTTCAAACCTTACTTCTGTGCGAGCACTTCATAACTTGTAAGCTAACGAACTTTCGTTCGCCGCATCCGTCATCAAGCGCCCACACTTATCGGCTGTTTGTTTGTTAAAGAACTTCGCGATCAACTTTGTTTATCGCGTCGCTGCGTTGTCTGCAGCAGAGAAACGAGATTATGAAGAGCTTTTTCGTCGCTGTCAACAACTCGTCGAAGAATTTTTTCTCATCAACTCGCTGCCAATTTCCACAACTCCCCGCCGACTCTTACCACCCATCGGCCGGAGAACCGCTTCACACCTGCTTCTCCGCCGCCTCGACCACTCCGCTTTCGCTTTCGCGTCTGCGCTGTGTCGTGCAGCGAGGGAGCGAATATTAGGTGGGTTTCCACGACTTGGCAACACTTTGTTGTGACGATGTGATGACAGCACCCCAGAAAATGCCCGCAAACCCAAGTGGCACTTAGGTTTTGAGATAGAGACCGCCGGAAAAGTGATGCAAAATATACCCGACACGAACACTCAGGTATGTGCGAAGCGCTGCTCCCCCGTCGCTGTTAGCGATGTTTGAAGGCAGGCTGACGCTTTGCCAGGAAGGCCTGCATCCCTTCTTTCTGATCTTCCGTGGCGAACGTGGAATGGAACAGACGGCGCTCCAGGTGCACACCTTCGCTCAACGTGGTTTCGTACGCTGCATTGATCGACTCCTTGATCATCATGACGGTCGGCAGGGAAAAGCCGGCGATGGTCTCGGCAGTGGCAATGGCTTCGCTGTAGAGCTTGTCCGCGGGGATGACGCGTGAAACCAGGCCGGCGCGTTCCGCCTCTTCGGCGTCCATCATGCGCGCGGTCAGGCACAAGTCCATGGCCTTGGCCTTGGAGACCGCGCGCGGCAGCCGCTGGGTGCCGCCCGCGCCCGGCATGGTGCCGAGCTTGATCTCCGGCTGGCCGAACCTGGCGGTGTCGGCCGCCAGGATGATGTCGCACATCATGGCCAGCTCGCAGCCGCCGCCCAGTGCGTAGCCCGCCACGGCGGCGATCACCGGCTTGCGGATGCGGCGGATCGTTTCCCAGTTGCGCGTGATGTACTCATTCTTATAGACGGTGGCGAAATCGTAGTCGGCCATGGCGGCGATGTCGGCGCCAGCCGCAAATGCCTTATCGCTACCGGTGATGACCATGGCACCAATGCCCTTTTCGGCATCGAAGGCAAGCAGAGCGGCGCCAAGCTCGTCCATCAGAGCATCGTTGAGCGCGTTCAGCGCCTTCGGGCGGTTGAGCGTAATGAGGCCGACACGACCTCGCGTTTCGACCAGAATGTGTTGGTAGGACATGAAAACTCCAGTTGGAATCGATGTAATATTAGCCGACCAACCGGTCGGTTAATCACCCGCGACCGAGGAGGAGAGACACGATGACCAGCCCGACCATTCTGCTCGACTGGCATGACCGCGTGGCCACCATCACGCTGAACCGTCCCGACCAGCTCAACAGTTTCACCGCCGACATGCACCGCGAACTGCGCGAGGCACTGGACAAGGTGGAGAGACAACGGGCCCGGACGCTGATTCTGACCGGCGCGGGGCGAGGCTTCTGCGCGGGGCAGGATCTCTCCGAACTCAACGTGACGCCCGGGCAGATGACGGACCTTGGCACGCTCATCGACGAACAATTCAATCCGCTGGTGCGACGGCTGCGCGCCCTGCCGCTGCCGGTGATCGCCGCGGTCAATGGCGTGGCGGCCGGCGCGGGCGCCAACCTGGCGTTGGCCTGCGACATCGTGCTGGCGGCCGAAAACGCCTGCTTCCTGCAGGCCTTCGTCAAGATCGGGTTGCTGCCGGACTCGGGCGGCACATGGTTCATGCCGCAGCGCATTGGCGTGGCGCGGGCGATGGGGCTGGCAATGCTCGGCGAGAAGCTCGATGCCAAGACCGCGCTGGCCTGGGGGCTGATCTGGGGCGTCTATCACGATGCCAGGATCCTGATGACCGAGGTGCAGGCCATGGCCGACCACCTGTCCAAGCAGCCCACCCGCGCGCTGGCCGCGATCAAGCGCGCCATGCATGCGGCGCCGACGCAGTCGCTCGACGCGCAGCTCGACCTGGAGCGGGACCTGCAGCGCGAGCTCGGCCACTCCCACGATTACGCCGAGGGGGTCGACGCGTTCCTCCACAAACGCGTGGCCCACTTCACCGGCGAATGATCGTGACCCGGACCGCCCTCCCCGACGCGCAGGCGCTGGCCGAAGCCGCCTGCCGGAGCATGTATGACGCCGACGCCTGCACCCGCTGGCTCGACATGCGCGTGGAGGCGGTGGGCCCCGGCCATGCGCGTCTGTCCATGGCCGTGCGGCCCGAATTCCTCAACGGGCACAGCACGTGCCATGGCGGGCTGATCTTCACACTGGCCGATTCGGCCTTCGCGTTTGCCTGCAACAGCCACAACCACAATACGGTCGCGGCCGGCTGCAGCATCGAATTCCTGCGACCGGTACACGGCGGCGATGTGCTGACCGCCGAAGCCGAAGAGCAGGTTCTGTCCGGCCGCCACGGGATCTACGATGTACGCGTGACCAACCAGGCCGGCGAGGTGGTGGCCATGTTCCGGGGGAAATCGGCGCAGATCCGCGGCCATGTCATTCCCGCTCCAGAGAGCATCGAGCACTGATCCGCCTCTAGCCTCTAGAACCACCATGACATGGGCCCGACCGACGGTGCCCAAGGAGACCCGCATGCGCCCCCGCTCGACCGACCTGCCGCTCGATCCGATCGAAACCGCCAGCCGCGATGCGGTGCAGGCGCTGCAACTGGAGCGGCTCCGGCACAGCCTTGTCCACGCCTACGCGAACGTGCCGGCCTACCGCGCCAAGTTCGATGCGGCGGGCGTGCACCCGTCGGACCTGCGCTCGCTCGATGACCTGGCGAAGTTTCCGTTCACGACCAAGGCGGATCTGCGGGAGCACTATCCGTTCGGCATGTTCGCGGTGCCGCAGGAGCGCATCGCGCGGATCCATGCGTCGTCGGGGACGACGGGCAAGCCGACGGTGGTGGGTTATACGCTGGCCGATATCGATACCTGGGCGGGGCTGGTGGCGCGCTCGATCCGTGCGGCGGGGGCGCGGCGCGGCGACAAAGTCCACGTCAGCTACGGCTATGGACTCTTCACCGGCGGGCTGGGCGCGCACTATGGTGCGGAGCGCGCGGGGCTGACGGTGATCCCGTTCGGGGGCGGGCAGACGGAGCGGCAGGTGCAGTTGATCCACGATTTCCGGCCGCAGATCATCATGGTGACGCCCAGCTACATGCTGGCCATCGCTGACGAATTCGCGCGCCAGGGGCTCGATCCGGCCGCATCGAGCCTGCAGATCGGCATCTTGGGCGCGGAGCCGTGGACGCCCGAGATGCGCACAGCGATCGAGACGCGCATGGGGCTGTCGGCGGTGGACATCTACGGCCTGTCGGAAGTGATGGGCCCGGGCGTGGCCAGCGAATGCGCCGAAACCAAGGACGGCCCGACGCTCTGGGAAGACCATTTCTACCCGGAGATCATCGACCCGACGACCGGCGCCGTGCTGCCCGACGGCGCGTTCGGCGAGCTGGTCTTCACGTCGCTCACCAAGGAGGCCATGCCGGTGGTGCGCTACCGCACGCGCGACCTGACGCGGCTGCTGCCGGGCACGGCGCGGCCGGCCTTCCGCCGCATGGAGAAGATCACGGGCCGCTGCGACGACATGATGATCGTGCGGGGCGTGAACGTGTTCCCGTCGCAGATCGAGGAGTTGATCCTGAAGCACGTGGCACTGGCGCCGCACTATCAGTGCGTGCTGGCCAGGGAGGGGCCGCTCGATACGCTGACGGTGCGGGTGGAGGCGGCGCTGGGGATACCGGCCGAAGCGGCAGACGCGGCCCGCGGGCAACTGGCGCACGACATCAAGGCGATGATCGGCGTGACGGCCGCGATCGAGCTGCTGGCCGCGGGCGGGATCGAGCGCTCGGTCGGGAAGGCGCGCCGCGTGGTGGATCTGCGGCGCGGCCAAGCGTAGCCGCTAGCGCGCAGCCACGCCGACGGGGCTGCCCTTCGGCACCAGCACCCACAGCCGCCCGGCCTGTTTCATGCGGCCGGCCAGGTCGCCCGCCGCATCGCCGTGGCCGAAGTAATAGTCGGCGCGCACGGCGCCGCGGATGGCCGAGCCGACGTCCTGCGCGAAGACCAGCTTCTGGATCGGCTCGGTCGACAGCGGCCTGGTGGTCGACAGGAACACCGGTGCGCCGAGCGGAATGTAGGTCGGGTCCACCGCGATCGAGCGTTCGGCCGTGAGCGGCACGCCCAGCTTGCCGATCGGACCGTCGTTGCTGCCCGGGTTTTCGTTGAAGAACACGTAGCGCGGGTTGATGTTGAGCATCTCGTCGACGCGGCCCGGGTTAGCGCGCGTCCATGCCTTGATGCCCTGCATGGTGGCCTGCACCGGGGTGATTTCCCCCTGGTCGAGCAGCCAGCGCGCGAACGAGCGGAACGGCTGGTTGTTGGTGCCGCCCACGCCCAGGCGCATGATGCCGCCCTCTTCCAGTTGCACCTGGCCGGAGCCCTGGATCTGCAGGAATGCGGCTTCGACGGGATCGTCCACCCAGACGACTTCATTGCCTGTCAGCGCCGCGCTGCGGATCAACTGGGCGCGCGCCGGCAGGGTCTTGCCGCGCCAGGCGGCGGGCATACGGTACAGCGGGGTCTGGTACACGCCGTGCCGCGTGCGCGAACCACGCAGCAGCGGCTCGTAGTAGCCGGTGATCAGGCCGCTGTCGGTGCCGTCGTCCTTGACTACACGGTAAGGCGTGAAGTTGTCCTCGAAGAAGGTGCGCATGGCGATCGGGTCGCCGCCATCGACCATCAGGCCGGCGGCGCAGACGCGCGCCCAATCGGCGCGGCGCTTCATCGCCAGGCAGTTCGATTGCAGCGCGGGCCAGGCCGAGGCGAGATCGTCGGTGGTCCAGCCGGCCACGTCGGCCCAGGTGGCGGGCTGCAGGCTGCCGCCCAGCATGGCGCTCGGCGCCGGCGGCGTTTCGACGCGCGGCGGCGGGCCGCTGGTACAGGCCGCCAGCAAGGCGGCGGCCAGCGCGGCGGCCAGGCCGCCCCATCCGGTCCGGCGGGCGGTGTTGTATACGTGGGTCATTGCTGCTGTCATGCGTGTTCCACTCCCTGCGACCGGCCGGTGCGCTTGGCTACAATGCCTGCACCGCGCTTTCCGCCGTCGACCATGAGCCAATTCTTCGAAAATCATCCGATGATGCTGTTCGGCCTGGAGGCCGGTGTCGCGCTGTTCCTGCTGATCTTCATCGTCATCTGGACGATGTCGGGTGCCAAGAAGCATCCGCGCCCGCTGCGCGCCCCGCCCGACCATCCGTCGCGTCAGGGCGAGGGCGCCAACGACACTCCGCATGCCGCGCCCCCCGGATCGACCGGTACGGCGCCCGAACATTCGCAGCCGCCCAAACCGGACGCCCCCTGATCAGTGCAGCATGCGCGGCATCGCCAGCGCGAACTCGGGGATCGGTGCCTCGAAACGGTGGCCGTCGTCGGCCACGCAGAAATATTCGCCGCGCATGGTGCCCACCGGCGTCTTGATGGTCGCCCAACTGGTGTATTCGAACGACTCGCCCGGCGGCAGCAGCGGCTGGTGGCCGACCACGCCGAGGCCGGCGACCTCCTGCACGTGGCTCTCCGCATCGGTGATGATCCAGTGCCGCGAGATCAGTTGGCTCGGCACCTCGCCGGTATTGCGAATGGTGATGGTGTACGCGAAGGCGTACTGGCCCTGCGAGGGCTCGGATTGCTCGGGCAGGTAGCGCGTCCGGACCTGGACGGAGAGTTCGTAGCGGGACATAACGATCCACAATGGCAAGTGGCGCCCATTGTGCGGCAAGGCCGTGGCACCGGCAAGGCACGGCGGCCGGACCGCCGATCCGGCTAAAATAGCGCCCTTCTTCGCGCATCTGCGCACCTTTCCTGGTTCCCATCATGTCCGCAGCCATCGATCCGTCCGGTTTCCGCATCGCCCCGTCCATCCTGTCCGCCGACTTTGCCCGCCTGGGCGAGGAAGTGCGCCGCGTGATCGAGGCCGGCGCCGACTGGATCCACTTCGATGTGATGGACAACCACTACGTGCCGAACCTGACGATCGGCCCGCTGGTCTGCGAGGCGATCCGCCCGCACGCCCAGCGCGACGGCAAGCCGGTGCCGATCGACGTGCACCTGATGGTGCGCCCGGTCGACCGCATCATCCCCGACTTTGCCAAGGCCGGCGCCGACCTGATCACCTTCCACCCGGAGGCGTCCGAGCACATCGACCGGTCGCTGGCGCTGATCCGCGACCAAGGCTGCAAGGCCGGCCTGGTGTTCAACCCGGCCACGCCGCTGCACTACCTGGACCACGTGATGGATCGCCTGGACATGGTGCTGATCATGTCGGTCAACCCGGGCTTCGGCGGGCAGTCGTTCATTCCCGAGGCGCTCACCAAGCTGCGCGCGGTGCGGCAGAAGCTGGACGCCTATGCAGAGCGGACCGGCCGCCGGATCCTGCTGGAAATCGACGGCGGGGTGAAGGCCGACAACATCGCCGAGATCGCCCGCGCGGGCGCCGACACCTTCGTCGCCGGCTCTGCCGTGTTCGGCAAGCCGGACGCCGACGGCGGCTATCGCGGCACGGTGGGCGCGCTGCGCAACGCGCTCGCGGGCGTCGCGGCATGACCGGGACGCTGCCGGCCGGGGCCGTGCGCGCCGTCATCATCGATCTCGACGGGACGATGGTGGACACGGCGGGCGACTTCCACGCCGCCATCAACGCGATGCTGGAGACGCTCGGCGTCGCGCCGGACATGTCGGCGCAGGAAATCGTCGGGTATGTGGGCAAGGGCTCGGAAAACCTGGTGCGCCGCGTGCTCGACGCGCGCCTGCCGCCGGCCCAGGCCAGCAGCCGCTTCGCCGAGGCGCTCGACGCGTACCAGCGCGCCTACATCGCTATCAACGGCCGGTACGCGAGCGTCTACGACGGCGTGCGCGAGGGGCTGGACGCGCTGCGCGGCATGGGGCTCGCATTGGCCTGCGTGACCAACAAGCCGCACGATTTCACCCGGCCGCTGCTGGCGCAACTGGACCTGGCCCCCGCTTTCGACCTCGTCTACCCGGGCGATGCCTTCCCCCATCGCAAGCCCGATCCGTACCCCATGCTGCGTGTGGCGGAGGCCTTCGGCGTGCGCCCGGCGGAAGTCGTCGCCATCGGCGATTCGGAGAACGATGCCCGCGCCGCCCGCGCCGCCGGCATGCGCGTGCTGGCGGTGCCTTACGGCTACAACCATGGCCAGCCTGTACAAGCGGCGGGAGCCGATGCTATAGTCGACTCGCTTTTTGCAGCAGCGCAACTGATCCGGCCCCATGCCGCATCGGGCCACGCCATGCACCGCGCCACGCCTGCAGCCTCCAACTGACGATCCATGTTCCTGAATCGCAAACGCATCTTCGCTGGTAGTGACCGGGGGGCCTGGCCCTGGCGACGCTGGCATGCCCTCGCCCGGGCGTAAGCGTTTGCACGGCTGCTGATCGTTCCATTCCGGTTTCCGGCATCCGGCGCACCCTCGGTGCGCCAGCCTGAGCCGCCTTCGTCTCCTGCCCCAAGCGCTGACCGCCCGCCGGTCGACCGCAGATAGCGGACGACCTTCGCGGGACCGCACGGTTTTCGCACCGTTTTCGCGTTCCCATCCCCGATGTTCTGCTAACGTTCCGTCGGCGCAACCGCGTTCGCCGTGGAGCGAAACGCATGCCGGCCGGCGCTTCCCGCCCGTCCGGCGAACCGACCTGACCGCTCATGACTGAACTCGAATTCAAATCGCTGGCCGACCAGGGCTACAACCGCATCCCGCTGATCGCCGAGGCGCTGGCCGACCTGGAGACGCCGCTGTCGCTGTACCTGAAGCTGGCGCAATCGCACGATCGCGGCACGCACACCTTCCTGCTGGAATCGGTGGTGGGCGGCGAGCGCTTCGGGCGCTATTCCTTCATCGGCCTGCATGCGCGCACGCTGCTGCGCACGACCGGCAACCGCACCGAGGTCGTCACCGACGGCAGCGTGGTCGAGACGCACGAAGGCAACCCGCTGGACTTCATCGCCGCCTTCGAACAGCGCCACAAGGTCGCGCTGCGCCCGGGCCTGCCGCGCTTCTGCGGCGGCCTGGCCGGCTATTTCGGCTACGACGCCGTACGCTACATCGAGCCGCGCCTGGCCGAGACCACGCCGCCCGACGACCTGCAGTTGCCCGACATCCAACTGATGCTGTGCGAAGAGCTGGCCGTGATCGACAATCTGTCGGGCAAGCTCTACCTGATCGTCTATGCCGATCCGTCCAAGCCCGAGGCGTATCCGCGCGCCAAGCAGCGCCTGCGCGAGCTGCGCGCCAAGCTGCGGCATCCGGTTGACGTGCCGGTGACTTCGCCGTCGGTGCGCACGGACACCGTGCGCGAATTCGACAAGGCGGACTACATCACCGCGGTGCTCAAGGCCAAGGAGTACATCGCGGCCGGCGACATGATGCAGGTGCAGGTCGGCCAGCGGCTGGTCAAGCCGTTCCGCGATGCGCCGCTGTCGCTGTACCGTGCGCTGCGCTCGCTGAACCCGTCGCCGTATATGTACTTCTACAACTTCGGCGACATGCAGATCGTCGGGGCGTCGCCGGAGATCCTGGTGCGGCAGGAAGAGCGCCGCGTGCAGGCCGGCACGCCCGCCGGCAACGGCGCGGACGAATCCGCCCGCATCGTGACGATCCGCCCGCTCGCGGGTACCCGCCCGCGCGGCAACACTCCGGAGCGCGACGCGGAACTGGCCACCGAGTTGCTCAACGACCCGAAGGAGATCGCCGAGCACGTGATGCTGATCGACCTGGCGCGCAACGACATCGGCCGCATCGCCGAGATCGGCTCGGTCAAGGTGACCGACCAGATGGTCATCGAGAAGTATTCGCACGTGCAGCACATCGTCAGCTCGGTCGAGGGGCGTCTGAAGCCCGGCATGACCAACATGGATGTGCTGCGCGCGACCTTCCCCGCTGGCACGCTGTCGGGCGCGCCCAAGGTGCGCGCGATGGAGATCATCGACGAACTGGAGCCGGTCAAGCGCGGCGTCTACGGCGGCGCGGTCGGCTATCTGTCGTTCTCGGGCGAGATGGACCTGGCGATCGCCATCCGCACCGGCATCATCAAGGATGGCAACCTGTACGTGCAGGCCGCCGCCGGCGTGGTGGCCGATTCCGACCCGGACGCCGAATGGCGCGAGACCGAACACAAGGCACGCGCCGTGCTGCGCGCCGCCGAGCAAGTGCAGGACGGCCTGGACGCCGATTTCTCTTGATAGGCAAGGAGCCCAACATGCTGCTGATGATCGACAACTACGACTCCTTCACCTACAACATCGTCCAGTATTTCGGCGAGCTGGGTCAGGACGTGCGCACCTATCGCAACGACGAAATCACGATCGAAGACATCGAACGCCTCAACCCCGAGCGCATCTGCCTCTCGCCCGGGCCGTGCACGCCCAAGGAGGCGGGCATCCTGGTGCCGGCGCTCAAGCACTTTGCCGGACGCATCCCCATCCTGGGCGTGTGCCTGGGGCACCAGGCCATCGGCGATGCGTTCGGCGGGCGCGTAATCCGCGCGCAGAAGGTGATGCACGGCAAGGTCAGCACCATCGAGAACACCGGCGCGGGCGTGTTCGCCAACCTGCCGCGCCATTTCAAGGTGACGCGCTACCACTCGCTGGCGATCGAGCGCGAAACGCTGCCCGACTGCCTGGAGGTGACCGCCTGGACCGACGACGGCGAGATCATGGGCGTGCGCCACAAGACGCTGCCGGTCGAAGGCGTGCAATTCCATCCCGAATCGATCCTGTCGGAGCACGGCCACGCGCTGCTGGCCAATTTCCTGAAGGAACGCGCCTGATGCGCGCCCGCGCGTGCGTGGCGGCTGCGTTGATCGCGCTGGCCGCGCCGATCGCCCGGGCCGGCACGCTGGAGGCCTGCCGTGCCGCCCAGCCGGCAGCCAGCGACGTGACCCACTGCGTGCAGGCCGCGCGCAAGTCGGCGCTGGCGGAACTGGCGGCGGCCGAATCGGCGCGACGCAACGCCTTGCGCGAACGCATCACGGCGCGCGACGCCACCATCGACCGCGGCGCCGCAATGGCCTTCGACCGCACGGTGCGCGCCCACCAGCTCTACCGGCAGGCCGAATGCGACCTGTCCCGCCGCCTGGCCCGCAACACCGCCGATGCCGACCTGGCCGAAGCCGCCTGCGAGGCCGACCTCTCCCGCGAGCGCATCGGCGCCCTGCGCGAGGCCGCACGCCCGGCCGCCCCGGCAGCGGTACCGGCAAAACCGTAACCCAATCCCTGAACACCATCATGACCATTTCTGCGCAGGACGCGCTGACCCGCTGCATCGAGCATCGCGAGATTTTCCACGACGAAATGCTGCACCTGATGCGGCAGATCATGCGCGGCGAGATGTCGCCGGTGATCGCCAGCGCGCTCATCATGGGGCTGCGCGTCAAGAAAGAGACGATCGGCGAAATCGCTGCCGCGGCCACCGTGATGCGCGAGTTCGCCACCAAGGTCGAGGTGCCGGCGGCGATGTCGGATCACTTTGTCGATATCGTCGGCACCGGCGGTGACGGCGCCAACACCTTCAATATCTCCACCGCGTCGATGTTCGTGGCCGCCGCGGCCGGCGCGCGCGTCGCCAAGCACGGCGGGCGCGGCGTGAGTTCCAAGTCGGGCAGCGCCGACGTGCTGGAGGCGCTGGGCGTCAACATCATGCTGACGCCCGAGCAGGTGGCGGAAAGCGTCGCCACGGTGGGCATCGGCTTCATGTTCGCGCCCAATCACCATCCGGCGATGAAGAGCATCGCGCCGATCCGCAAGGAGCTGGGCGTGCGCACCATCTTCAACATCCTGGGGCCGCTGACCAATCCGGCGGGTGCGCCGAACATCCTGATGGGCGTGTTCCATCCGGACCTGGTCGGCATCCAGGTGCGCGTGATGCAGCGCCTGGGCGCCAAGCATGCGGTGGTGGTCTATGGTAAAGACGGGATGGACGAGGTGTCGCTGGGCGCCGCCACGCTGGTCGGTGAGCTCAAGGACGGCCAAGTGAGCGAGTACGAAATCCATCCGGAAGACTACGGCCTGCAAATGGTCTCCAACCGTGGCCTGAAGGTGGCCGACGCGGAGGAGTCCAAGGCGATGCTGATCGGCGCGCTGGAAAACGTGCCCGGCACGCCGCGCGAGATCGTGACGCTCAATGCGGGCGCGGCGCTGTATGCGGCCAACCTGGCCGGCTCGATCGGTGACGGCATGAAGCTGGCGCGCGAGGCGATCGCCTCCGGCGCGGCGCGTGCCAAGCTGGACGAGCTGGTGCGCGTGACCAACCAGTTCAACAAGTGACTATGTCCGACATCCTGCAGAAAATCCTGGCCGTGAAGGCCGAAGAAGTGGCCACGGCACGCAAGCACCGCGACCTGCCGAGCGTGCGCGCCGAGGCCGAAGCCAACCGCCACGACAGCACCCTGGGCCCGCGGGGCTTTGCGCAGGCCCTGCGCGACAAGATCGGCGCGGGCCAGGCGGCCGTGATCGCCGAGGTCAAGAAGGCCTCGCCGTCCAAGGGCGTGCTGCGCCCGGACTTCAAGCCCGCCGAGATCGCCAGCAGCTATGCCGAGCACGGCGCGGCCTGCCTCTCGGTGCTGACCGACGAACAGTTCTTCCAGGGTCACGCCGACTATCTGCGCGAAGCCCGCGCCGCCTGCGCGCTGCCCGTGCTGCGCAAGGACTTCATGGTCGACTTGTACCAAGTGTACGAGGCCCGTTCGTGGGGTGCGGACTGCATCCTGCTGATCGTCTCCGCGCTGGATCAGGGACTGATGGCCGAACTGGAAGCCTGCGCGCACGAACTCGGCATGGATGTGCTGGTGGAAGTGCACGACGGTCATGAACTGGACCGCGCGCTGCGCCTGTCGACACCGCTGGTGGGCGTCAACAATCGCAACCTGCGCACCTTCGAGACCACGCTCGACACCACGCTCGGCCTGCTCAAGCACGTGCCGGACGACCGCATCGTCGTGACCGAATCGGGCATCCTCAAACCCGACGACGTGCGCAAGATGCGCGTGGCCGACGTCAACGCCTTCCTGGTCGGCGAGGCCTTCATGCGCGCCGACGATCCGGGTGCCGAACTGGCCCGCCTGTTCGCCTGACGCATGGCCCGCGAGATCGAGCTGAAATTGGCGGTGCCCGCCGGTGCGCACGATGCGCTGGCCGGCTGGCTGGATGCGCATGCCCGACCGGCCGGCACCGTGGCGCTGGCCAATGTGTACTACGACACGCCCGAGCAGACCCTGGCAAGCCGGCGCGCGGCCCTGCGCGTGCGTCGCCATGGCAACCAGTGGCTGCAGACGCTGAAGACGGCCGGCGATAGCGGCCAGGGTGCGCTTTCCGGCCTGTCGGCCCGCCACGAATGGGAGGTGCCGCTGGACAGCGATGCCGTATCGATCGAGGCCTTCGCCACCCAGGATGCCGCCGAGGCAGCCGACTTGGTGCGCCCGCACGCCGACCGGCTGGTGCCGCTGTTCCGCACCGATTTCACGCGCCGGCTGTGGCACGCCGCCACGGACGGCGGCGAGATCGAGATCGCGCTGGATGCCGGCGCCATCCTCGTGCCCGGCACCGACGCGCGCGAAGCGATCGACGAGTTGGAAGTGGAATGGAAGCCGGCCGCCGGCAGTCCCCTGGACGAATCGGCGATCGCTGAGCGTCTGCACGCGTGGACGCAAACCCTGCGCACCGCCGTGCCGGGCCTCGCGCCGCTCGACGCCAGCAAGGCCCTGCGCGGCTACCAATTGCGTGCGAAGGCAACCGGAGCGCGGGCATGACGCGCCGCGCCGATCCGGCCCAGGCTACGCTCTTCGACGCCGACGCACCCGCCGGCGCGCCGACGGCCAGGGGGGCTTCATCCCGCTGGCCGATCAGTTCAATGCGCTGCCCGCTGACTGGAAAACGCTGCTCGAACCATGCCTCGCACGCACCGACTGGCCCGCACTGTGCGCCTTCGTCGACGGCGAACGCGCGGCCGGCAAGCCGATCTTCCCGACCGAGGTCTTCCATGCCCTGCACCTGACGCCGGTCGACGGCGTGCGCGTGGTCATCCTCGGCCAGGATCCGTACCACGGCACCGGCACGGTCGACGGCCGCGAGGTGCCGCAGGCGCACGGGCTGGCCTTCTCGGTGCCCGCCGGCGTGCGCGTGCCGCCGAGCCTGCGCAACATCTACAAGGAAATCGAGGCGGAATACGGCCACAAGCTGCCCGCCGGCTCGGGCAACCTGGAAGGCTGGGCGCAACAAGGCGTGCTGCTGCTCAACACGGTGCTGACCGTCGAACAGGGCCAGGCTGCCAGCCACGCCAAGCGCGGCTGGGAACGCATCACCGATTGCCTGCTGGAGCACCTGGCGCGCGTCGGCCACCCGCGCGCATTCATGCTGTGGGGCAGCCACGCCCAGGCCAAGCGCGCCTTGTTGCCGGATGGCCATCTGGTGCTGGAGGCGCCGCACCCGTCACCGCTGTCGGCGCATCGCGGCTTTCTGGGGTGCGGGCATTTCAGGGCCGCCAACGACTGGCTGGCGGCGCAGGGGCAGATGACGATCGATTGGCTGAAGCCCCAGGCGGGCTGAAGCGGCAGACAAGCAACCTGACGGAAGGCGGTTCCCGGCATTCCTAGCATGTAAGCGTTCTTTTCTTTCACCATCGGAGCGAAAGACATACATGATCGAATGTACGTTTGAACTCAATGACCAACCGATGAGCGCGCTCAAGCTCGGGGCGTGCTCGTTTGCGGCGTTTTCAGGATTGGGGAGCGGCGTCAATCAGCGCCGTGCCATGTGCGCCCCGAGCCGGGGACCCATTCCACCGGGCACGTACTACATCCTGGATCGCCAAACGGGGGGCCGCCTTGGCCCATTGCTGGACCGCTTGAAAGGCCGGCAGGATTGGCTCGCGCTCTATGCCGATGACGGCCGCATCGATGATGAGACCTTTTGCGATCGCGTCCGGCGGGGCCAATTCCGCTTACACCCCAGCGGCCGCCTGGGCATTAGCGAAGGCTGCATCGTGATGCAACGCCAGACAGACTTCCACCGGCTGCGGGCCATGCTCAATTGCCATCGGTCAGCACCGATCCCTGGCCTTGATATCAGCGCCTACGGGAAGGTGGTGGTGAAATGAAATCCAAGCTCGGTGGTGCAGGCCTCCTGGCTACCTGGCTGGTCGTGGCGGCGTGGGGCCTGAACGATTGGTGGGGCGCCCATCTGGACAGCGTTCCCAAACCGCCCGAAGCCCTCGGAAGCTGGCTTACCCAACTTGCCGGCGCAATCAATGCCGAAGAAGCCGGTGACATCGATTTCCTTTTTGGTTTTGCGATCGCGCTGGTCATCGTCTCCACGCTGACCTGGCTCTTGTTTGCCGCATTTCGCTATGGCCGATCCCGCGTTCAACGATCCCGCGAGAAAGCCGGGCCCTGATACCAATATCGAACCCGCACCTCGATGCATCGGATACGTTGGCGGGTCGGCGCTGCAATCTGGCTCATGACGGGGACTGCATTTTTTTGCCGCTTCTTTGTCAGCCACCCGGACACCTTCCGGCCCATCCCGGAATCCTGGGCACGCTGGCTCGTCAACGCATACGGTGCCCGGAACCAGGAAGAAATCGCCGATCTTGAGGGATGGACCGGCCTGGTGCTTGGCTTCATCGCCACATCGCTCGCCACGTGGCTTGCGCTCAAGGCGTGGCGGCACGTGAAACGACCAAGACCGTCAGATGGATCCACGCTCAGTCCGCCAGACGCAACGCCCGCCCCAGCGCGCCGCAGCGCAGCGCGATCTTGGCGGTATCGGCCCGCAGCGCCTGCAGGCGCCGCTCCAGCAGGTGCATGGCCGACAGCGAATCGGGATGCGTGGCGGCATCGATCATGCGCGAGCGCGCCGACTGGTCGGCGAAATCGGCCGCGCCCAGCTCCTGCGTGTCACGCGGGCGCACGCCCCAGCCGCCTTCGTGAATGGCCTGGTCGAAGCGTTCCTTGGCGCGTGCCAGGCTCTCCAGCGCGGCCTCGACGGTCTGGTCGATCAGGGCACGCGTGTCGGCTTCGTCCAGTTCCTGCGCGCGCTGGCTCACCAGGATGCGTACCGCCGCCACATGCGCGGCAACCAGGTAGTTCTGCACGATGAAGCGGTTCAGGTTGTCGACCGCCCGGTGCCGGCTCTTGGGCTCGTCCAGCATGCGGGCGAAAGCGGCGATCAGGCCGGTCAGCGTATCCATGAACTGCTTGCGCTGCACGCGGTAGGCAAAGTCGTCCTTGAGCGAGCCGAGCAGCAGGTCGCGCGCGGATTCGATGAAGCGCCGGTTGGTGCGCAGTACGTCGTCCACCAGTTTGGGCAGGTTGCGGTATTCCCAGGCCGGCAGCACGTAGCTGAAGGCGGTGGCGATGGCCGCGCCGATCAGCGTATCGACCAGCCGTTCGCCGATGGCACCCTTGCTGCCCGGCAGCAGCAGGTTGATCTGGATAAGCACCTGCACCGCCGCCGCCGCCGCCGTGTAGCGGTAGCGGACGGTGACGAAGGCGGCGCTGGCGGCGGTCGACAGGTACAGCGCCCCTAGCAAGAGCCACGTCGAATGCACGTAGCGCAGCAGCACGGCGGCGATCACGCAGCCGATCAGCGTGCCCAGCACCCGGTCGACATTGCGCTGGCGCGTCATGCTGAAGGTCGGCTTGAGGATCACCACGATGGTCAGCAGCACCCAATAGCCATGCGAGGCGTACGGCAGGTGGTCGGCGATCCACAGCCCGGCGGCCACCGCCATGGCCGTGCGCAGGGCAAAGCGCAGGACCGGCGAGCGCCAGTTGAACGCCTCCAGCACCAAGCTCAGCTCATATTTCTGCCGCGTCAGGAAGGGGGTCATGTCCGGCCGCAGCAGGACGGAGGACAGCTCCACCTGCGTGGCGGTGGCGGCATGCAACTGCGCCATCAGGCGGATCGCGCCGCGCACGGTGGCGACCGATTCTTCCAGCGCGGCGATGGCCTCCAGCGGAATCGCGTGGTGACCGTGCTCCAGTTCGTCCACCGCGGCGTCGATGGCGGCCATTTCCTTGTCGTACGACATCGGCGTGGGCGATGGCTGGTCGCGGCCGACGGCGTAGGCCAGCGCTTCGAGGTCCAGCCGCATCCGCTCGATGATGTCGCGCAGCAGCCGCATGATCTCGGCATCGGCCAGCCACTGGCGCAGCAGCGGATAGTCGGTATTGGTCGACAGCAGGTACTCGTACAGGTCCAGCATGCGCATGTGGATCTGCACCAGGCGGCCGTCGCTGGCGCCGCGGTTGTCGCGGAAGACGAAATCGCGCGCCACCTGCTGCTTGTCGGCCACCGAGATCTGCTGGCGCACCAGCGCGTTGAACTGCGCGTCGAAGTCGAGCGCGGTGTCGTAGAAGCCGGCCTTGCGCTCGACATAGACGGCCAGCTCGTACAGGCATTCGGCCAGCACCTGCTCCTTGATGCGGCGCCGCTGGCTCCACGCCACCGCCATCGCAAAGGCCATGTAGCCGGCCGCTCCGAGGAAAAACTGGGCGGTATGCTCCAGCGCCTCGCGCAAGGCAAATTCCTCGGTGAAGGTGAGCGTCATCACGAACAGCGCCGCGAACTGCAGCGACAGCGTCTTGTTGCCGTACACCGCCATCAGCCCCGCCAGGAAGCTGACCACCACGATCACCGCCGGCAGGACCGCGTACGGTGTCGCCACCGCCACGATGAAGGTCACCAGCGTGGTCAGCAGCACGCACGCCAGCAACTCGTTGAACTTGTGCCGCAGCGGGCTGGGCAGGTCCATCTGGCTAGTGCACAGCGCGCCGATCGACACCACCATCGCACCCTGCAGGTCCATCGCCAGCAGGGCGAGCAGCGTCAGGCCGATCACGCCGGTGGCGGTCCGGACGCCGCGCGAAACGTAATGGCTGTAGAGGAAGGTGCGCGGATCGTGTACGTAGTCCATCGGGCGACGCGCGTCAGGCAGCCGGCTTGGATCTGGCCGGGCGGGCGGCACGGCCCGCGGCGCGCTTGCCCAGCCACGCCGAGCGCAGCGGCGACGGCTCGGCCGACAGCGCCAGCGTGAACTGCGGTGCGGCATCCGCGGCGAGGGTCACGTCCAGTTGCATCAGCTCGTCGCGGCGGAACACATGCACGGGCACGGTGTCGCCGGCACGGTGGCGCGCCAGGATCTTGTCGAGCTGGCCGGACGGCACGCGCAGGCCATCCACCGCGACGACGAGATCGCCCGCGGACAACCCGCCACGCTGCGCCGGGCCGTCGTCGAACACCTGCTGCAGCTTGACGAAACCGTTCTCTGCGCCGATCTTGGCGCCCAGGCCCGCCGCGGTTTCGGCCGGCTTGCGTGTGGCGCTCACGCCGATCGCCTTGAACAGCGCGGGCAGCGGCGGATCGTCCCGGCCCTCGGCGAGCTGGCGCACCAGCGTGCGCAGGCGCAGGCCGGTGGTCTCCTCCATCAGGGCGATCAGCTCGGCCTCGGTGACGCCGCTCTGGGGCTGGCCGGGCGCGTAGAAGTCGCGGCCGTAGGCGGCCCACAGCGCGCGCATCACATCGTCGAGCGAATGCTCGCCGCCGGTCTGCGTGCGGATGGTCAGATCCAGCGCCAGCGCCACCAGCGACCCCTTGGTGTAGTAGCTGACGATGGCGTTGGGGGCGTTCTCGTCCTGACGGTAGTACTTGGTCCAGGCATCGAACGAGCTTTCCGCCACGCTCTGCTTCAGGCGCCCGCTGCCGCGCAGCACGCCGTTCCAGGTCTTGGCGATCGTCTCCAGGTACTGGGCTTCGGAGATCAGTCCCGAGCGCACCAGCATCAGGTCGTCGTAGTAGCTGGTGAAGCCCTCGAACAGCCACAGCAGCGGCGTGTGCACCTCGCGGTCCAGCGCGTACGGCACGAAGACGGCCGGCTTGATGCGCTTGACGTTCCAGGTGTGGAAATACTCGTGACTGACCAGGCCGAGGAAGGTGCGATAGCCTTCGGTGGTCTCATCGCGGCCGGCGACGGGCAGGTCATTGCGGGCGCACATCAGCGCGGTGCTGGCGCGGTGCTCCAGGCCACCGTAGCCGTCGGACGTCACCATCGTCATGAAGACGTAGCGGCGGTTGCTGTCGAGAAACGGCGCGGCGGCGGTGTGCGGCTCGAACAGGCGGATCTGCGCCTCGCAGATGCGCTTGAAGTCGCGGGCGATGCGCTCCAGGTCCAGGTTCGGCACGCGGCCGGTGAAGACGGCGTCGTGCTGCGCGCCGCAGGCCTCGAACGAGACCAGCGCGAAGGTACCCATCTCGACCGGGTGGTCGATCAGTTCGTCGTAGTCGGCGGCCTCGTACCAGCCGAAGCCGTAGCGCTTGGCGCCAGCCCTGCCCTGCACGCGGCCGCTCGCCTCGCGCAGCGCGGTGGCGACGCGCCAGCCACCGGGGTTGGCCCCACCGGCGTCGCCCGCGGGCGGCTGGATGTCGACCAGGCAGCGGACGTGCTCCGCACCCTCCACGCGCAGGAACACCGAGGTGCCGTTGAAGAAGCCGTGCGTGGCATCCAGGTGCGCGGCCCGCACCGACAGGTCCCACGCGTACACGTCGTATGAGACGGTCAGCGGGCCGCTGCACGGCGCGGCCTGCCAGGTGTGCTTGTCGAGCTTGGCCAGGCGCACCGGGCGCTCGCCCGACACCGCTTCGATGCGCACGATGTTGCGGGCAAACTCGCGGATCATGTAGCTGCCCGGAATCCACGCCGGCAGCATGAAGCGCTGGCCCTGCGGATCAGGCATGTCGACCGTGACAGTGACGGTGAACAGATGCGCCTCGGGCGCGGCGGGGGCGATGGTGTAGCGGATCGGCTTCATGGTGCGGACATTGTAGCGTTGCCGTCCCATGGCGCCGATGCCGGATTGCCCGATCCCGGCCTATCGGTTGACGTCCACCACCACCCGCCCGCGCATCTTGCCGGCCAGGATGTCGTGCGCCGCGCCGATGGCCTCGCCCAGCGCGATCTCGCGCGTGATGGCGGCCAGGCGGTCCGGTGCCAGGTCGGTCGACAGGCGCTGCCAGGCGGTCTGCCGCAGCGCGCGCGGCGCGGTCACGCTGTCGATGCCGTGCACGGTGATGCCGCGCAGGATGAACGGCGCGACCGTCGCCGGGAAATCCATGCCCTGCGCCAACCCGCAGGCGGTGACGGTACCGCCGTGGCGCACCTGCGCGCAGGCATTGGCCAGCGTATGCGAGCCCACCGAATCGACCACCGCCGCCCAGCGCTCCTTCTGCAGCGGCTTGCCGGGTGCCGACAGTTCGGCACGGTCGATCACCTCGGCGGCGCCCAGCGCGCGCAGGAAATCGGCTTCGGCGGTCTTGCCGGTGGACGCCACCACGCGATAGCCGAGCTTGCCCAGCACCGCGATGGCGATCGAACCGACGCCGCCCGACGCGCCGGTCACCAGCACCTCGCCGCCGTCCGGCCGCAAGCCGCTGCGCTCAAGCGCCAGCACCGACAGCATCGCCGTATAGCCGGCCGTGCCGATCGCCATGGCGCTGCGCGTGTCGAGCCCGGCCGGCAGCGCCACCAGCCAGTCGCCCGACAACCGTGCCCGCTGGGCCAGGCAGCCCCAGTGCATCTCGCCGACGCCCCAGCCATTGAGCACCACCGCGTCGCCCGCCTTCCAGTCAGGGTGCGACGATTCGATGACCGTGCCCGCACCGTCGATGCCCGCCACCATCGGCCACTTGCGCACCACCGGACCGCGGCCGGTGATAGCCAGGCCGTCCTTGTAGTTGATGGTCGACCAATCGATGCGGACCAGCACGTCGCCGGCGGTCAACGCATCGGCGAGCGCCGCGGGCGAAGACAGTGCGGCATCGTCCAGGTCCGTCACCCGGGCCAGCGTCCCGCCCTCCTGTTTTTCCAGCATCAGCGCGCGAAACGACATGGCGGTCTCCGTGCAGTGGGTATCGGTGCCGGCGCGGGCAAAGAAAAAGCGCCGGAAGACCGGCGCTTTGCATTACGACTTCTTCAGCGACGCGAACTTGCGCTCCAGCGCGGCCGCATCGATCAGACCCGGCGCCCGCGAACCGTCCGTGAAGATGATGGCCGGGGTGCCGTTGACATTGAGCTCGCGGCCCAGCTTCAGGTTGTCCTCCAGCGGCGTATCGCAATTGCCGGCGCCGCCCGGGGCGCTCTTGGACACCATCCAGTCGCGCCAGGCCTTGGCACGGTCGGCCGAGCACCAGATCTGCTTGGCCTTGATGCTGGAATCCTCGGACAGGATCGGCAACAGGAAGGTGTAGACCGTGATGTTGTCGACCTGCGAGAACATCTGCTCCAGCTTGTGGCAGTACGGGCAGTTCGGGTCGGAGAACACGGCGATCTTGCGCGCGCCGTTGCCCTTGACCCACTTCACCGCGCGGTCCAGCGGCAGATCGACCCACTTGACGCGGTTGATCTCCGTCATGCGCTCCTGCGTGAGGTTGGTGGCGGTCTGCGTGTCGAGCAGGTCGCCGTTGAGCACGTAGCGGCCGGTGGCGTCGGTGTAGACGACCTGGCTGCCGAGATTCACCTCATACAGCCCCGGCAGCGGCGACTTGGCGACGCCCTTGATTTCCACGTTCGCCCCCAGCGCCTTCTGCACCGACATCTTGACCTTGTCCAGCGCGGGCTCGGCGGCACCGGCGGTCAGCGCGTAACCCGCGCCCATGGCGGCGACCAGCGCCGCCGAAGCGATGGCCGCCACCCGAATACGAAACGACATGACAACTCCTGGAACCCGGCAGCCGACCGCGGCTAGCCGAGCGCATGCCTGACCAGCAGGCGTTTGATGAATGGCGTCAGGCCCACCACGCGCATGCCCGCGTTGCGGACCACGCGCGGCAATGTGCCCGGCAGGGCAAACAGCGTATGCAACCCGTCGGTGGCGGCCGTCAGCGACAACAGATCTTCGCGGCGGGCACGCTCGTAGCGGCGCAGCAGCCTCAGATCGCCATGATCGCGCATGGTTTCGCGTTCCGCCATCACCCGGCCCAATTCAGCGACATCGCGCAGGCCCAGGTTCATGCCCTGCCCGGCCAGCGGATGGATCACATGTGCCGCATCGCCGACCAGCGCGACACGCGGCGCGACCAGGCGCCCGGCATGCTGCAGCACGAGCGGAAACCCCTGCGCCGGCGTGATGCACGACAGCCGCCCGAAGCGCGCCGCCACCGCGCCGCCCGCCGCCGCCTCGACCGCGCGGCACAGCGCATCCGGCGACAGCGCCAGCAGGTCGCGTGCGTGGTCCTCGTTGGCAGACCACACCATCGACACGCGCCGGTCCGGCAGCGGCAGCATGGCGAGGATCTCGCCGCGCGCTGGAGCCTGGTCGTCCGGCGCGCGCGCGCCCTCGGCCGAGGTGCCGAGGAACCACTGCCAAGCGGTGTCCTGGTGCCAGTGCTCGGCCTGGAAGTTGGCGACCACGCCCAGTTGGCGATAAGGCTTCGCGTCGGCGCTGATACCGGCCTGCTGGCGCACCCACGACTGCTTGCCGTCGGCGCCGACCACGCATTCGGCACGGATCGCCTGCCCGTCGGCCAGCGTCAGGCGCACGGCATCGACTTCCATCTCGAAGCCGGTGGCGGCATGGGTGAAGGTGTGTACGGTATGGGCGAACCGCAGCGCGGTTTCCAGCGCGCGCTCGATCAGCGACGACTCGGCAATCCACGCCAGCTGCGGCGCACCGGCCGCGTAGGCGGAGAAATGCAGATCGGCGTGGGCGTATTCGCCGCGCGCGGCCGCCTCGTCGCCGAAGACGCGCATGTCCTGCACGGGCTGCACGCGCGACATGTCCAGCGCCGGCCAGATGCGCAATTGTTCGAGCAACGCCTGCGAGCTGGACGAGAACGCATAGACACGGGCGTCCCAGGCATCCGGCCCGGCCGGCATCGGCGCCGGCGACGTGACGGGTGCCACGTGGGCGACGCGCAAGCCGATCTGCGCCAGCCGCAGCGCGCACGCGCGCCCGACGATGCCGCCGCCCACCACCGCGACATGAAAAGCCGGCGCACCGGCGGAGGAGGAAAACGCGGGTGTACTCATGGTGGGCCGATTATAGCGGCGGGGGGTGGTCCGGCCTTGCGGCGACACAAAGTGCGATCGGTTCGCCTCATGCCGGCCGCGCGCGATCGCATGGCGCGGCGGTCACATGCAGGCGCCTGAAGTCGGGTGCCGCGCATCTCGCTGCAGCCCGGGTGGAATGCCCAGCACAACCGCGAAGTGACGCCATTTCCACGCTCGCACGAAGGGGCTCAAGCCATCCCCGGGGATGGACGATAAAAGCGGGGCAGCTTGACGTTTTGAACCCGTCGCTGCCCCGATACATTGCAGGTCCGATCCACCGACTCTTCCTGATGCCATGTTCAAGGCGCACTCTCTCTCGCGCTTGACCGGCGGTGCGGCAATCCTCGCGCTGGTCGGCTGTGCGCAGTTGCCTTCGCCCCCGGGCAGTACACCGCAGGCCAACCGGGGACCGTCCGGCGAGATCATGACGTTCACGATTCCGCCGGACGCGCTGGGCGCGCACGACCCGCAGCTGACCGCCGTGCTGACCAAGGCGGGCGCACTGGCCGCTGCGCAGCGGCAGCCGACGACCATTCTCGTGACGGCGCTGACGCAGGACTTCCGCTATCTCAACCAGGCGCTCTGGAATGGCGTGCCCGCGCAACGCGCGAGCCATGTCCACCTGGAAAACCTGACAGTCGGCGCCAGCCAGCCGTACACCGTGACCATCAAGACAGACTGAGGGGAACCGCATGCGCAGGATCCGTCTTTCCCTGTTCGGCCTCGGCCTGCTGGCGGCCGTGCCGTCGTTTGCCGGTCCGGCCGACACCCTGGCCTCCGCCGCGACGGCCGCGCCCGACCGGGTCTATCCGCCCTTGCCGACGCTGGCGATGCTGCCGCCGCCACAGGCCGGCGGCAGCGAGCCGGCAGCCCCCGCCGCGACCGGCCGCAGGAAAGCGGCCACCATCAAGCTCCGCAAGAGCGCCGAGCCGACACCGCGCATGGTGGTGTCCGACACGTCGCATGCCTACCTGGCCAGCCTTGAGCATCAGCTCGAGCAGGCCTTGCAAAAATAGAAAGCCCCTCTGAACGGAGCGCGATCATGGTCAGCCCCACACCCGCTCAGCCGGTCCGATGCGCCCTCCCGGGCGGCCGCCGGTCTCCCGGCCTGCGCTGGGTCCACGCGGGTGCGGCGCTGGCGTTATGCCTGTCAAGCCTGGCCGCTCTGGCAGCGGGGGATTGCTTTGAGCAGGCCGGCGCCTATCAGGGCGTCAATCCGACCGTGCTGCGCGCGATCGTCTGGTTCGAGTCGAAGGGCGATCCGCGCGCCGTGCATCGCAATGCCGACGGGTCGGTCGATATCGGCCAGGCGCAGATCAACTCGATCCACTTCGGTACGCTGGCGCGCTACGGCGTGCCGCGGCATGCGCTGACCGATGCGTGCGTCAACATCTACGTGGCCGCGTGGCTGCTCAAGCAGAAGATGGTCAAGCACGGCAACACGTGGCGTGCCATCGGCGCCTACCACTCCGAGACGCCCGCGCAGCGCGATGCCTATGCGCGCAGCATCCAGCGCGTGCTGGTGACCTGGGGCGAACTGAAGCCCGGACAATAAAGCGACCGCCGAAGCGGCTGCGTCGGTATCAGTAGTAGGAAACGGCCGCGTAGGCCTGGCGGGCGCCGATCGAGCGGCGCGCGGTATCCATGGAGCGCAGCAGTTGATCCTGACGCGGGCAGACCAGCGCCCGGACACGGGCGTCGTTGGCCAGGATGCGAATCATCAGGTCGCGCTTGCGCTGGAGCTCCTCCTGCGACAGCGCCGGACGCGAAGGTGCGCGGCCGAGCCGCTCCATGTAGAGGGCGCACTCGCGCTCCAGGGCACTCACCCCCTCCCAGTCTCCGGCCTTGGCCGCCTCGACCATCTCTTCCGACAGGCTGGCAATGGCCTCATAGCTGGCGAACAGGCTGTTGCTGCCTTGCTGCGGGCGCAGCGTCGGCGTACGGGGGGTGGTGAGGGTCCTGGACATGCGGCACTCCGGCTCAGGTTCAAACGGGGCGAATCGAGGATGCACTTAGGGAAGACTAGGCAATTGCTATGCCTACTGCCCACTCCACCTGCCGCAAACCGCTGGGCGCGCGGCCCAAAGCCTCGTCCCGACTGGATTGGCTGGTGGCGGGAGCGGTGTTCCGCGCGGCACCGGCGGCCACCCGCACCCATCCCGCCGCGCAAAGTTGTTACGAGTTTGAAACGTAACGTGTACTGGCGCCGTAACGCACCCGAAGCTCCGTCACCCATTCCGAAGCCACCCGATCCGGGCATCCGGACGGGTTACAATCGCGTGTTTCCAGGCCCCGGGCCGATGCCCGATGTGCTGTGCCGCCCGTCCGCGCAGCCTCTCGCCATGCACCGGCCGCCCGCAGGCGGCCCGACTGCCCTCGCGGCCTAATTCCTTGATCCAGAAGCCTTTACCCTTACCATGAGCCTCCAATGCGGCATCGTCGGTCTGCCGAACGTCGGCAAGTCGACCCTGTTCAATGCCCTGACCAAAGCCGGCATCGCCGCCGAGAACTACCCCTTCTGCACCATTGAGCCCAACGTCGGCGTGGTCGAGGTGCCGGACCTGCGCCTGTCGGCCCTGGCCGATATCGTCAAGCCGGAGCGCGTGCTGCCGGCGGTGGTCGAGTTCGTCGACATTGCGGGCCTGGTGGCGGGCGCATCCAAGGGCGAAGGCCTGGGCAACCAGTTCCTGGCCAACATCCGCGAAACGGACGCCATCACCCACGTCGTACGTTGTTTCGAAGATGAAAACGTCGTTCACGTGGCCGGCAAGGTGGACCCGATCGCCGACATCGAAGTGATCAACACCGAACTGGCGCTGGCCGACCTCGCCACAGTGGAAAAAGCCCAGGCGCGCTACAGCAAGGCCGCCAAGTCGGGCAACGACAAGGAAGCCGCCAAGCTGGTCGCCGTGCTGGATAAGGCACGCAGCGTGCTGGACGAGGCCAAGGCCGTGCGCACCCTGAGCCTGTCCGACGAAGAATGGGCGCTGCTCAAGCCGCTGTGCCTGATCACCGCCAAGCCGACCATGTACGTCGCCAACGTCAAGGACGACGGCTTCGAGAACAACCCGCACCTGGACGCCGTGCGCGCCTACGCCGCGCAAACCGGCTCGCCGGTGGTAGCCGTGTGCGCGGCCATCGAGGCCGAGATCGCCGACCTGGACGACGCCGACAAGATCGAGTTCCTCGCCGACATGGGCATGGACGAGCCGGGCCTGAACCGCGTGATCCGCGCCGCCTTCAAGCTGCTGGGGCTGCAGACTTACTTCACCGCCGGCGTGAAGGAAGTGCGCGCCTGGACCATCCATATCGGCGACACGGCCCCGCGCGCCGCCGCCGCCATCCACACCGATTTCGAACGCGGCTTCATCCGGGCGCAGACCATCGCCTACGACGATTTCATCCAGTACAAGGGCGAACAGGGCGCCAAAGAGGCCGGCAAGATGCGGGCCGAAGGCAAGGAGTACATCGTCAAGGACGGCGACGTACTGCACTTCCTGTTCAACGTCTGAGGCCTCAAGGCTCCCGCTGTCCCAGGCCCCGCCCCGCGGGGCTTTTTTGTGTCCGAGTGTGCCCGAGGGCGCGTCCTGCCGTCCGCGGGCACTAGCCGCGCAGCAGTCCCCAGGCCGCCGGCACCACCATCGCGCCCACCACCGCCGCCGTCCAGGCGAGCACCTGGCCGTCCGCATACAGGCGGGCGAACTGTCCGCCGTAGTACGCCAGCAACGCCCCGGCGGCACCGGCCAGCATCGCCGACAGCAGGCCCAGCCGCATCCCGCGCGGATGCAGCCACCGCGCCGCCGCGCCGACGGCCAGCCCCACCCATAGCGGCCCGATCCATCCCATCACCGTATGCTCCGCGTTGCCGAATTCGATTGGACGCGTACCTTAGCGCAAGGCGCGGCGGAAGGCCATCGCGCACCGCATGACGCATAAGCCACATCAATGGCCATCGGCCTGCGCTTTGACCTGCGCCCTGCCGAGAACGGGAGCGGACGTTATAATTCGAAGTGCTCAAAATTCGTGCCGTTTCTCCATCGGCCGGCCGCCCCACATGCAGTTGCTGACCCTCGGAATCAACCACCATACGGCGCCGCTTTCCCTGCGCGAGAAGGTGGCGTTTCCGCTCGAGCAACTCAAGCCCGCGCTGACCACGCTGCGCCAGCATCTGCCGCACCGCAAGAGCACGGCCGAGGCGGCCATCCTGTCCACCTGCAACCGCACCGAGCTCTACTGCGCGACCGACGGCAACCTGCCCGAAGACACCGCCCATGAGCACGCGATCCGCTGGCTGGCCCTCCACCACAACATCGACGCAAGCGAACTGGCGCCCCACGTGTATGCACTGGGCCAGTCGCAGGCCGTGCGCCACGCCTTCCGCGTGGCCAGCGGGCTCGATTCCATGGTGCTGGGCGAGACGCAGATCCTCGGCCAGATGAAAGACGCCGTGCGCACCGCCACCGAGGCCGGCGCGCTGGGCACGTACCTGAATCAGCTGTTCCAGCGCACCTTCGCGGTCGCCAAGGAGGTGCGCGGCAACACCGAGATCGGCGCGCACTCCGTGTCGATGGCCGCGGCGGCTGTACGCCTGGCGCAGCGCATCTTCGAATCGATCGCCGAGCAGCGCGTGCTGTTCATCGGCGCCGGCGAGATGATCGAACTGTGCGCCACCCACTTCGCCGCACAGAAGCCGCGCGAGGTGGTGGTCGCCAACCGCACGCTGGAGCGCGGCGAAAAGCTGGCCGAGACCCTGTCGAACCAGGGCCTGAATGCCCGCGCCGTGCGCCTGGCCGAGCTGCCGGCGCGGCTCGGCGAATTCGACATCGTCGTGTCGTGCACGGCCAGCACGCTGCCGATCATCGGCCTGGGCGCCGTCGAGCGCGCCATCAGGCAGCGCCGGCACCGCCCGATGTTCATGGTCGACCTGGCGGTGCCGCGCGACATCGAACCCGAAGTCGCGCGCCTGTCCGACGTGTTCCTCTACACCGTGGACGACCTCGGCGCCATCGTGCGCGAGGGCAACGCACTGCGGCAGGCCGCGGTGGCGCAGGCCGAGGCCATCATCGAGACGCGCGTGCAGAACTTCATGCACTGGCTTGATGCCCGCAGCGTGGTGCCCGTCATCCGCGACCTGCACGCGCACGCCGAGGCGCTGCGCCAGAGCGAACTCGAACGCGCGCAGCGCATGCTGGCGCGCGGCGACGACCCGGCGCTGGTGCTCGAAGCCCTGTCGCAGGCGCTGACCAAGAAATTCCTGCACGGTCCGACCCACGCGCTCAACCATGCGCAGGGCGAGGGCCGCGAGCAGCTGATCGACCTGCTGCCGGGCCTGTTCCGCCAGTCCAGCCACTCCGAGCGCTAGCGGCGCTTGCCACCGTGCGCGCCGCCGCGGCGCGCGCCCTTCGGCGCGGTATCATGCGCCGCCCGCGTCCTGCGTTCCCTTCCGCGACTGCCCGAATGAAGCCCAGCATGCTGTCCAAGCTCGACCAACTGGCCGAGCGCACCGTCGAAATCAACGCGCTGCTCGCGCGCGAAGACGCCACCGCCAATCTCGACCAATACCGCAAGCTCACGCGCGAACACGCCGAGCTCGAACCCGTGGTCGCGCAATATGCAGCCTGGAAACAGGCCGAGGACGACGTCGCCACCGCGCAGGAACTGCTGGCCGACCCCGACATGAAGGCGTTCGCCGAGGACGAACTGCGGGCAGCACGGGAACGCATGACCGCGCTCGAAGCCGAACTGCAGCGCCTGCTGTTGCCCAAGGACCCGAACGACCATCGCAACATCTTCCTGGAAATCCGCGCCGGCACGGGCGGCGACGAGTCCGCGCTGTTCGCCGGCGACCTGCTGCGCATGTACACGCGCTACGCCGAGCGCCAGCGCTGGCAGGTGGAGATCGTCAGCGAATCGGCATCGGACCTGGGCGGCTACAAGGAAGTGATCGCCCGGCTGGTGGGCGAAGGCGCGTATTCGCGGCTGAAATTCGAGTCGGGCGGCCATCGCGTGCAGCGCGTGCCGGCCACCGAGGCACAGGGGCGCATCCACACCTCCGCCTGCACCGTGGCCGTGATGCCTGAGGCCGATGCGCTGGCCGACATCCAGATCAACCCGGCCGACCTGCGCATCGACACCTTCCGCGCGTCGGGCGCGGGCGGCCAGCACATCAACAAAACGGACTCCGCCGTGCGCATCACCCACCTGCCGACCGGCCTGGTGGTGGAATGCCAGGACGACCGCAGCCAGCACCGCAACAAGGACCGCGCCATGCAGGTCCTGGCCGCGCGCCTGAAAGACCGCCAGGAGCGCGAGGCGCAGGCCAAGGAGGCGAGCGCGCGCAAAAGCCTGATCGGCTCGGGCGATCGCAGCGATCGCATCCGCACCTACAATTTCCCGCAGGGCCGCGTCACCGACCACCGCATCAACCTGACGCTATACAAGATCGACGCGCTCATGGACGGCGACCTGGACGAACTGCTGGGTACGCTGGCCGCCGAACATCAGGCCGAACAGCTTGCCGCCCTCGGCGAAGACGCCTGATTGTTAAAAAGCGCCCGCCTCGTAACATCTGCTTGCGTTTGAAACAAGGTTGTGCGGTGGCGCATCGGCGTCCCCTTCCTATAATCATCGTTCCGACCGCGCAAGTGCGCCGCCGGTCGCATCCGGCGGCGCCAATCCACCCTGAGCCTAAAGGCGCGGCACTCACCACGATTAGGAGAAATCGCATGCAAACCCGTCTACTGACCCTCGCCGTCGCGGCCTCGCTGGCCCTGGGCCTCGCCGCCTGCGGCAAGCAGGAAGGCAACCCGGCCGACGCCGCGAAGAACGTGATCCAGCAGTCCGCCGACGCCGCCAAGCAGGCTGTCGATAGCGCCAGCGCCGCTGTCGGCAAGGCAGCCGATGCCGCGCAGTCCGGCATGACCGAAGTCGCCTCCGGTGCGCAAGCCGCCGTGAACGCTGCCTCGGGCGCCATGGCCGACGCGAAGGACGCTGCCAAGGACGCCGCCAACAAGGTGGCCGACACGGCCAAGGAAGGCGCGGA
Source organism: Ralstonia solanacearum K60 (assembly GCF_002251695.1). Taxonomy (NCBI): domain Bacteria; kingdom Pseudomonadati; phylum Pseudomonadota; class Betaproteobacteria; order Burkholderiales; family Burkholderiaceae; genus Ralstonia; species Ralstonia solanacearum. The sequence continues at coordinate 2,506,472 of NZ_NCTK01000001.1, read as the reverse complement.
CAAGGTCAAGGAAGCCGCCAAGCAGTAAGCCCGGCGCGTTCGCTTTCGCCCTTGCCCACACGGGCCCGTGCCGATACGGCCGGGCCCGTGTTATTTTGTGCGCCCCACCCGCTCAACGACAGATCTGCCGTGCCCCCCTCCTCCGCGATTCCCCCCGCTGCCCTGCCGCGCGTGGCCGATGCGCTCACCGCGCTGACCGGCGCCGGCCTGCCTGCCCTGGAAGCGCGCATGCTGGTCTCGCATGTGACCGGCCTGTCGCGCGTGCAACTGATCACGCAGGACACCTACGCCATCGACAACGGCGTGCGCACACGCCTGGCCGAGCTGGCAACCCGCCGCCTGGCGGGCGAGCCCATGGCCTATCTGCTGGGCGAACGCGAATTCTTCGGGCGCCTGTTCCAGGTGACACCGGCCGTGCTGATCCCGCGGCCGGACACCGAGCTGCTGGTCGAGCAGGCGCTCGACCGCATCGAAGACCGCGACGCGCCCAACGTGCTGGACCTCGGCACCGGCAGCGGCATCATCGCCGTCACCATTGCACTGACCCGACGCGATGCATGCGTGTGGGCCACCGACGCGTCCGCCGACGCGCTGGCCGTGGCCGCCGGCAACGCGCAGACGCTCGGCGCCGCCAATGTGCACGTCGCCCTGGGCGACTGGTACAGCGCCCTGCCCGAAAGCGATGCTCCGCCGATGTTCGACCTCATCGTCAGCAACCCGCCGTACATCGCCTCGGCCGACGCGCACCTGGGCCAGGGCGACCTGCGCTTCGAACCCGCCGGCGCCCTCACCGACCACGGCGATGGCCTGCGCCACCTGCGCACCATCGTCGCCGGCGCGGCGGCACGGCTGGCGGCCGACGGATGGCTGCTGCTGGAGCATGGCTACGATCAGGGCCCCGCGGTGCGTGCCCTGCTGGCCGAAGCGGGCTTCGCCGACGTCTTCACCGCACAGGATCTCGCCAGCCATGACCGCTGCAGCGGCGGTCGGCGCCCGGCGACACAGGACGCCGCTTGACGAACCTCGCTAGAATAGGCAGGTTTTCCATGCGGCCAGGGCCCTGCCCGCCGCCCTCAACGAATCGAGTCTCCCCATGAGCACCACGCACGAAAAAATCGACCAGATCGTCAAGAGCCACCCAGTCGTTCTCTTCATGAAGGGCACGGCGCAGTTCCCGATGTGCGGCTTCTCCGGCCGCGCCATCCAGATCCTGAAGGCCTGCGGCGTGGACCAGCCCCACACGATCAATGTGCTGGAAGACGACGAGATCCGCCAGGGCATCAAGGAATACGCCAACTGGCCGACCATCCCGCAGCTCTATATCAAGGGTGAATTCATCGGCGGCTCGGACATCATGATGGAGATGTACCAGAGCGGCGAACTGCAGCCGCTGCTGGCCGCCTGAGCCCGGCCCCCGCCCCCGGTTTCCGCGTGACCTCGCCCTTGGACGTCGGCTTCGGGCCGACGGCATCCGCCCAGCCGACCGCGGCTGGCGCGCAGCGCGTGCGGCGCATCATTGTCGCCATCACCGGGGCATCCGGCGCAATCTACGGCGTACGGCTGTTGCAGGTGCTGCAGGGCCTGCGCGATTCGGCGGGCGTGGAATCGCACCTGCTGATGTCGCCCGCCGGCCTGATGAACGTGCAGCACGAGCTGCACATGACCCGCGAGGAAGTGGAAGCGCTGGCGCACGTGGTGCACAACGTGCGCGACATCGGCGCGACCATCGCCAGCGGCTCGTTCGCCGCCGAGGCCATGGTGGTAGCGCCCTGCTCGATGAGGACACTGGCCGCCGTCGCGCACGGCCTGTCGGACAACCTGATCGCCCGCGCGGCCGATGTCACGCTCAAGGAGCGCCGGCGGCTGATCCTGATGGTGCGCGAGACGCCGCTCAATCTCGCGCACCTGCGCAACATGACGGCGGTCACGGAAATGGGCGGCATCGTGTTCCCGCCCGTGCCCGGCTTCTATCAGCGCCCCAAGACCATCGACGACCTCGTCGACCACACGGTCGGGCGCGTGCTCGACCTGCTGGGCCTGCCGCAGACGCTGGCGGCCAGCTGGCCGGGACTGTATTCAGCCGAATAGCCACCCGAACCGCGACGGATCACTGCCGATCAGCGGTGATAGTAGTTGAAGCGGACAGACGGCCCCCAGTAGCCGTAATAGGCCGGGGCCGGCGCAACGTAGACCGGGGCGGGCGCCACCGCCACCGGTGCCGGATAGACCGCACATCCCCCAAGCACCGCGGCCAACAAGGCCAAAGCCACGATTTTCATGATTTGCGTCCTTCGGCTTCTCCAGTGAGGCCATGCGGACGTTATAAGCACCGCAGCGCGGCGCTGGGGTCATGCGGATGTAAGGGGTGTAACGGAACGCTACGGGTCAGTGTCAGTCAGCTCACCGCTGTGGCGCCGGCTTCGCTCCGGCCGGCTTGCCGCCGGCCGCGGGTGCCGATGCGGCCACACCGGATGCCGGCTTGGGCGCGTCCGGATCCACCTCGGCGCGCATCTGGTCCATCACGGCACCGGCCCGCGGCACCCACAGGAATTCGACGGTCCCATTCTGCGGTTCCTCAGGAATGGCATACATTGTCACCACGGTCTGGCGCGTTGCCCAGCGCGCGCGCAGGGAGTCGACCGCCTTGCCGGACTTGAGCTGCAGGGCCACTTTGGCCTGCTGTGCCGGCTTGCCGTACCGGTCGGCCAGCGCCTGGTAGACCCGCTGCTCGGTGTCCACGCCGCGCGTCGGCACGAACAGCCCGGCGACGTTGCCCTGATCGACCAGCAGCACCGCCTGCGGGCCGTCCATCAGTTCGGGCCGCTTGGCCGAGGGCACCCCCAGCGAACGGGTACGGCCGTGCGACTCCAGGGCATCCGAGCAATAAGCAGAAACGTCCTTGCCGCCGCCGACGCGCACGTCGTCGCAGGACGGCAGCTTGGGCAAGGGCTTGCCGAGCGGGAAAGCGTCCAGCAGCACGGCCACGTCACCCGGGTCGCGCACGGCCTTGGCCGGTGCCTGCCCGGCCGGGTCCTTGGCCGCCGGTGCTGCCAGCGCCATCGGCGCCAGCAGCGAAGTGGAAAAAGCGAGCGCGGCGGCGTGATGCGTCCAGCGGGTCATGCGAACTCCTGTCAGAAGAGAGCCGAAAGTGTGCCATGGTGGCGCGGCGGCAGCGGTTCTGACCCGGGCGCCGGCGCCCCGTTCCCCATTCGTCGGATGGCCGCCCCGCCGAAAAACGCAGATTTCGTGCGCAACTTGCTGCGGCCGTCGGCGAAATGGGGGGCACAAACGTTATCAAAATGTTGCTGGTTTTGATCTGTCAAAGGGCTGACGGGTAGAATCTCGGCGGCACAGACGAACGTGCGGTGAGCCCGAACGTCGCTTTCGTTCCCCTCGCCGCCAGACACGCGATTCCATTTTGACCATTCCACACGCTGTTCCTCCCCATTCCCGCCGGTCGCGCGCGATGGCCGGCTGCATGCGGCTGGCTGCCGGCCTGCTGGCGCTGGCCTCGGCACAGGCGGTGCTGGCCTTCGGCCTCAACGATGTGGCCGCGCGCGCCAGGCAACTGGCGGCCAAGCCCTACCAGGCGCCGGCCGATACGCTGCCGCACGAACTGCGCGAACTGCGCTACGACCAGTACCGCGAAATCCGCTTCAAATCGGACCAGGCCTACTGGCGCAAGGACAAACTGCCGTTCGAGCTCGGTTTCTTCCACGAAGGTTCGTACTACGACCAGCCGGTGAATATCAACGAGGTCTCCCCCGCCGGCGTGCGCGAGATCCGCTTCGACCCCAGGCTGTTCGACTACGGCCCCGTCAAGCTCAACCCGAAGCAGTTGCGCAACCTGGGCTTTGCCGGCTTCCGCGTGCATTACCCGATGAACACGCCCAAGTACAAGGACGAAGTCATCGTCTTCCTGGGCGCGACCTACTTCCGCGGCATCGGCAAGGGGCAGGTCTACGGCCTGTCCGCGCGCGGCCTGGCCATCGACACCGCGCTCAATTCCGGCGAAGAATTCCCCCGCTTCACCGATTTCTGGATCGAGCGCCCGGCGGCCAACGCCAAGGAGCTGACGATCTACGCGCTGCTCAACTCGCGCCGCGCCACCGGGGCGTACCGCTTTGTCATCAAGCCGGGAACGGACACCGAAGTCGACGTGAAGGCCCAGCTCTACATGCGCGAGAACGTCAGCAAGCTGGGCATCGCACCGCTGACCAGCATGTTCTTCTTCGGCGAGAACCAGCCGACTGGCGCGCTGGACTTCCGCCCCGAGGTCCACGACTCCGACGGCCTGTCGGTGCTGTCGGGCACGGGCGAATGGATCTGGCGTCCGCTCACCAACCCGAAGCGCCTGCTGGTCAGTTCCTTCTCGACCACCAACCCCGGCGGCTTCGGCCTGATGCAGCGCGACCGCGCCTTCTCCAGCTACCAGGAAATCGGTGACCGCTACGAACTGCGCCCGAGCGCGTGGGTCGAGCCGGTCGGCAAGTGGGGCGCCGGCCGCGTGGAGCTGGTGCAGATCCCGACGCCGGACGAGACCAACGACAACGTGGTCGCCTACTGGGTGCCCGAGACGCCGCCCAAGCCGCAGCAGCCGTTCAACCTCGAGTACCGCCTGCTGTGGCAGAAGGAAGGGGACAAGAAGCCAGGCCTGTCGTGGGTCACGCAGACGCGCCGCTCGCACGGCTGGACCACCAAGCGCCCCGACGAGCGCAAGCCGGACGACACCATTGCCCTCGTGGTCGACTTCGAAGGCCCGGCCTTGGCCAAGCTGCCGCCCAACGCACCGGTCGAGCCGGTGTTCACGGCGGACGCCAACGGCAAGATCGAGTCGATCTTCGGCCAACCCAACACCGCGACCGGCGGCTGGCGCGTTACCGTGCGCCTGAAGCGGGTCGACGACGACAAACCCATCGAGCTGCGCGGCTACCTGCGCAGCGGCGGTACCGGACTTTCTGAGACGTGGAGCTACCTGCTACCTCCGGGCTGAACGCCCAGCCTGGCAACGCCGAAGGCACGGCCGCCTCCACCCGCCGGGCCACGGCACTGTCCGTGGCCGAGCGCTATCTCGAGGCGCTCCCCCTGCCCGCCGAAGCACGTGCCGCCCTGCAACGCGAAGCGGGCATCGTGCCGGCCGACGCGGACGCAGCGGCATTGGCCAAGCTGCACCGCGCGCTCGCCAGGCTCGATGCCGCGCAGGCCGCATCGCTCGAAGGCAGCGCCCCTGCCTACGCGTCGATCGGCTCGCGGCTCGACGCCGCCTATGGCACGGCCCGCGCGAGCACCGTGACACCCGAGCCTGCTCCGCCGCTCGAACACGACCCTGCCGGCCGCATCCACCTGGACACCGGCCCCGAACCCGCACGCCGCTCGATGGTGCCGTGGCCGTGGGTGCTGGGCCCGATCTGGCGCGCGCGCCGCGCCATCGGCCGGCTGTTCGCCGGCGGGACGGCCCCCGAGCCCTACGAAACGCCCGACTCGCCCGACCCGAAGGGCATCTGGCGCTTCGTCGGCGCGCGCCGGCGCCTGACGCTGCTGGGGCTGATGATTGCGCAGACGGTGGCGGCCACCTGGGCCATGAGCACCGTGCTGCCGTATCACGGCCACGACTGGCTGGAAGCGGTCATCATCGCGCTGTTCGCCCTGCTGTTCTGTTGGGTGTCGGCGGGCTTCTGGACAGCGATCACCGGCTTCCTGCTGCTGGCCTTCCACGGCGACCGCTTCGTCATCTCGCGCCGCGCCGCGCCCAACGCCCCCATCCCGGACGACGCGCGCACCGCCATCGTCATGCCGATCTGCAACGAAGACGTGCAGCGCGTCTTCGCGGGCCTGCGCGCGACGTATGAGTCCCTGCAGCGCACCGGCCACCTCGAGCACTTCGACTTCTTCGTGCTATCGGACTCGGGCGACCCGGACATCCGCACGGCCGAGGCCGACGCCTGGCTGCACATCTGCCGCGCGCTCGACGGCTTCGGGCGCGTCTTCTATCGCTGGCGCCGCCACCGCGTGAAGCGCAAGAGCGGCAACATCGACGACTTCTGCCGGCGCTGGGGCGGCAGGTACCGCTACATGATCGTGCTGGACGCCGACAGCGTGATGAGCGGCGACTGCCTGACGCGCCTAGTGCAGTTGATGGAAGGCGCCCCGAGCGCTGGCATCATTCAGACCGCGCCGCTCGCCGCCGGGCGCGATACGCTGTACGCGCGTATCCAGCAGTTCGCCACGCGCGTGTACGGGCCGCTGTTCACTGCCGGCCTGCACTACTGGCAACTGGGCGAGTCGCACTACTGGGGCCACAACGCCATCATCCGGCTGGATCCGTTCATCAAGCACTGCGCGCTGGCGCCGATTCCCGGCAAGGGTTCGCTCTCGGGCGAGATCATGTCGCACGACTTTGTCGAAGCGGCGCTGATGCGGCGCGCCGGCTGGGCCGTATGGATCGCGTACGACCTGGACGGCAGCTACGAGGAAATGCCGCCCAACCTGCTCGACGAATTGGGTCGCGACCGCCGCTGGTGCCATGGCAACCTGATGAACTTCCGCCTGTTCGGCTCGCCGGGCTTCCACCCGGTGCATCGCGCGGTGTTCGTGACGGGCGTGATGGCCTACCTGTCGGCACCGCTGTGGTTCCTGTTCCTGCTGTTGTCGACGGCGCTGCTGGCCAAGCACACGCTGATCGCGCCGGAGTACTTCACGCAGCCGCGCCAGCTCTTCCCGATCTGGCCGGAGTGGCATCCGGAAAAAGCCGCCGCGCTGTTCTCGGCGACCGCCACCGTGCTGTTCCTGCCCAAGATCCTGAGCGTGCTGGTGCTGTGGGCACAGGGGCCGAGGCGCTTCGGCGGCGCGTTGCACTTGGCGCTGTCCATGATGATCGAGGCGACGTTCTCCGTGCTGGCGGCGCCGGTGCGGATGCTGTTTCACTCGCGCTTTGTGACCGCCGCGTTCCTGGGCTGGAAAGTGCACTGGAAGTCGCCGCCGCGCGACGATGCGCAGACGCACTGGGGCGACGCGGTGCGCCGCCACGGCCTGCATACGCTGCTGGGCCTGGGCTGGGCCGCGCTGGTGTACTGGCTGAACCCGAGCTTCCTGTGGTGGCTGTCGCCGGTGGTGGGCGCGCTGATCGTGTCGATCCCGCTGTCGGTGTTCTCCAGCCGCGTGGGGCTCGGACGCCGCATGCGCCGCTGGCGCCTGTTCATGATCCCCGAGGAAGTCCGCCCGCCGCGCGAACTGCGCGCGATGCGCAAGCACCTGCGCAATGCACCGTCGACGCCCGACTTCCGCCTGGCCGTGGTCGATCCGGTCACCAATGCGCTGATGTGCGCGATCGGCACGGCCCGCTTCCCGCACGATCCGAAGCTGCTGGAAGTGCGCGATGCCACCGTGCTCCAGGCACTGGCGGCCGGCCCGGACAAGCTCACCAACAAGCAGAAGCTGGTGCTGCTGTCCGATCCGCTGGCGCTGTCGGCACTGCACCTCGCGGTATGGTCGTCCGACCTGCATCGTGCGGCCTGGCTGCCGCCCAGCGCGTACGTTCCGCAAACCGCGGCCTGAAACACCACGCCCCGCCTGCGTTTCGGTGGGGCCGTGGCTTTACGTTCTGTTACAGCCGTAGGAATTGCGTATCACCGTTGCCGCGGCGCGGTTCGTACAATGACTTCACATACTCAATGTACGAAGTCGATGCGGCGCCAGGCTCCGCCGGCCTCGCAACCGCAAGGAGAAGCATCATGAAACGCACACTGCTCGCATTCGTTCTGGGTGGAGCCGCGCTGTGCGCCTCCACGGCGGCGCTGGCCCATATCGATGTCGGCGTATCGATCGGCGTGCCGGCACCGGTCTACGTTGCACCGGCCTCTGTGTACGTTCCGCCGCCGCCGGTGGTCTATCAACCCGCGCCAGTCTATGCTCCGGCACCGGTCTATGCTCCGGCACCGGTCGTGGTGGGCGGCGGCTATTATCGCGATCCGTACTGGCGCGAGCGCGAATGGCGCCGCCGCGAATGGCGCGAGCGCGAATGGCATCACCATCGCGGCTGGGACCGTGACTGACGCTCACGGTACACCTCTACCGGACTGATCGACCTTCCTTTGCCGGGCGCCTTGTGCGCCCGGTTTGCATGCATGGCATCCGCTCCTCGCGGCGCGGAATCCGACCTATCCTGAGCGTAGCGGCAATCGCAACCCTGCCTGCCGTAACCGTATCCAGGAGAACGCCATGTCGATTTCCAGCACCCTCGACAGCTGCCTGCGCAGCAAAGGCTGCCTGTACGAGGTCGTCCGCCATCCGCACACGCACACCAGCACCGAGACAGCGCAATCCGCGCACATCCCCGGCGACCGTCTCGCCAAAACGCTGCTGCTGGAAGACAAGTACGGCTACGTCGCCGCCGTGTTGCCGTCGACCTACCATCTGCACTTGTCGGAGCTGCAAAAGCAGTCCGGCCGCTACGAGCTCACCCTCTCCGATGAATCCGAACTGCGCGAAGTCTTCAAGGACTGCGATATGGGCGCGGTGCCGCCGGTAGGCATGGCCTATGGCATGCCCACCTATGTGGACGACAGCTTGATACAGCACCGCGACGTCTACTTCGAGGCCGGCGACCACGAAAACCTGGTGCACATGGACATGGACCAGTTCATGGCCCTGATGCGCGACGCGCAGACCGCGCATTTCGCCCACCGCATGCAAGGCATTCTGTTCTGACACCGGATGGGAGACGGGAGGTGGCCATGGCCGACGATGTCGTCATCACGGCCCGCAACAACGGGCCGTATCACATCAAAGGCAACTTCCGCATCGTCACCCAGGGCGGGCGCGAATTGCCGGTGGAGCAGGGGCAGGCCTGGCTGTGCCGGTGCGGCCACTCGCTGAACAAGCCGTTCTGCGATGGCTCGCACAAGCGCGTCGAGTTCGACAGTAATCTCGACCCGCCCGCGGCACCCGAGCCTCCGGCTTAGCGGATGACCGGCTTGTAGCGGATGCGCTTGGGCTTGGCGCCCTCCTCGCCCAGGCGCTTCTTCTTGTCCCCTTCGTATTCCTGGTAGTTGCCCGGGAAGAATTCGACGTGCGAGTCGCCTTCGAATGCGATGATGTGCGTGGCGATGCGGTCGAGGAACCAGCGATCGTGCGAGATCACCATCACGCAGCCGGCGAATTCCAGCAGCGCGTCTTCCAGCGCGCGCAGCGTTTCCACGTCGAGGTCGTTGGACGGTTCGTCCAGCAGCAGGACGTTGCCGCCGGCAATCAGCGTCTTGGCCAGATGCAGCCGGCCGCGCTCGCCGCCCGACAGCGTGCCGACATGCTTCTGCTGGTCGCCGCCCTTGAAGTTGAAGCGGCCGATATAGGCGCGCGACGGCGTCTCGTAGCGGCCCACCGTCAGGATGTCGGAGCCACCCGAAATCTCTTCGAACACGGTCTTGCTGCCGTCCAGCGCGTCGCGGCTCTGGTCCACGTAGGCGAGCTTGACGGTCGGGCCCATCTTGATGGTGCCCACGTCCGGCTGCTCCTTGCCCGTCAGCATGCGGAACAGCGTCGACTTGCCGGCGCCGTTCGGCCCGATGATGCCGACGATGGCGCCGGCCGGGATCGTGAAGCTCAGGTCGTCGATCAGCAGGCGGTCGCCATAGCCCTTGCTGACGTTGGTGAATTCGATGACCTCATTGCCGAGGCGCTCACCGGTCGGGATGAAGATTTCCTGCGTCTCGTTGCGCTTCTGGTATTCCTGGCTGTTCAGTTCGTCAAAGCGGGCCAGGCGCGCCTTCGACTTGGCCTGGCGGCCCTTCGGATTCTGGCGTACCCATTCGAGCTCCTTCTTCAGGGCCTTCTGGCGCGCCGATTCGGTGGCCTCTTCCTGCTGGAGGCGGTTCTCCTTCTGGTCAAGCCAGGAGCTGTAGTTGCCCTTCCAAGGAATGCCGTGGCCGCGGTCAAGTTCGAGAATCCACTCGGCGGCATTGTCGAGGAAGTAGCGATCGTGGGTCACGGCCACCACGGTGCCCGGGAAGCGGGTCAGGAACTGCTCGAGCCACTCGACGGATTCCGCATCCAGGTGGTTGGTCGGCTCGTCGAGCAGCAGCATGTCGGGGCGCGACAGCAGCAGCTTGCACAGCGCCACGCGGCGCTTTTCGCCGCCCGACAGGTGCTCGATCTTGGCGTCCCAAGGCGGCAGGCGCAGCGCGTCGGCAGCGATCTCCAACTGCAGCTCGATGTTGTCGCCCGCCCCCGCGGCGATGATGGCCTCTAGGCGAGCCTGCTCTTCGGCCAGCTTGTCGAAGTCGGCATCCGGCTCGGCGTAGGCGGCGTAGATGGCTTCGAGCTGCTTCTGCGCGGCCATCACCTCACCCAGGCCGCTCTCGACTTCCTCGCGCACGGTCTTGGCGGGATCGAGCTGCGGCTCCTGCGGGAGGTAGCCGATGTTCAGGTTCGGCATGGGCGTGGCTTCGCCCTCGATGTCCTTGTCGAGACCGGCCATGATCTTGAGCACGGTCGACTTGCCCGAGCCGTTCAGGCCCAGCACGCCGATCTTGGCGCCGGGGAAGAACGACAGGGAGATGTCCTTGAGGATCTGGCGCTTGGGCGGAACGATCTTGCCCACGCGGTTCATGGTGAAAACGTACTGTGACATGGGGTCATGCGCTGGGATGTTGGGAACCCGCGGAGTGTAGCAAAGGCGGGGGGCCGGCCGTACCGGATCGGACGGCGTGCGGCCAAAAGAAAAGGCGCCCATGCCGGGCGCCTCTCTTGCGGCTCGGATGATGCGCTCAGTGCGTCATCATGTTGATGTTCATGTTGTGCATGACCCACAGCGAGCCGACGATCACGATCGCCAGGATCAGCAGCGTGAACAGGAAGGCCATCACGTTCCAGCGCTGGGCGGACGAGCCATCCAGGTGCAGGAAATAGATCAGGTGCACGACGATCTGCACGACCGCCAGTGCCATCACGGTCACCAGCACGGTGTCGTGCGAGAAGCCGCCGCCCATCACCATCTTGAACGGGATGACCGTGAGGATCACGGCCAGCACGAAGCCGATCAGGTAGCCCTTGACGGTGGCATGGCCGGCGCCGCCGGCCGCGTGGCCATGGGCTCCGCCTTGCACGGCGTTGGGCGAAACGTTGGTCTGTTCCATTTACATCGCTCCCAGCAGATACACGACAGTGAACACGCCGATCCACACCACGTCCAAGAAGTGCCAGAACAGGCTCAGGCACGCCAAGCGCGTCGAGTTGGTGGCGGTCAGGCCCTTGCGGCTGATCTGCCACATCAGGACAGCGATCCACAGCAGGCCGCTCGCCACGTGCAGGCCGTGCGTGCCGACCAGCGTGAAGAACGACGACAGGAATGCGCTGCGGCTCGGGCCCGCGCCTTCGGCGATCAGGTGATGGAACTCGTTGATTTCCATGCCGACGAACGCCGCGCCCAGCAGGAAGGTGATGCCCAGCCACAGCATCACCTGGTCCTTGCGGCCGGACTGCAGGCCGATCATCACCATGCCGTAGGTGATCGACGACACCAGCAGGATGCCGGTCTCGATCAGCACGTACGACAGGTCGAACAGCTCCTTGCCGTTCGGGCCGCCCGCTGTCGCGCTGCGCAGCACGCAGAACGTGGCGAACAGCGACGCGAACAGGATCAAGTCGCTCATCAGGTACACCCAGAAGCCGAACACCTTGGTGTCCGCGGCATCGTGGTGGTGCGCATGGTCATGCGCGTGGCCGTGGTCCGCGGCGTGCGCGGCGTGGCCGTCTAGAACATTGGTAGCCATGGTTTAAGCCTGCGAACCGATACGTTGGAAGTAGGCCGACTCGGTCTCGTGGACCTCTTGAGCGGGCACGTAATAGTCGATGTCGTCGTTGTTGCTGCGGAAGATGAAGCTGACGATCATGCCGGCCAGACCCAGCGCGGCCATCCACCAGATGTGCCAGATCAGCCCAAAGCCCATCACCACCGAGAACATGCCCATGATGAAACCGGCGCCGGTGTTCTTCGGCATGTGGATCTTCTCGTAGCTGGCGGCGACCTGCGTCGGCACCTCGCCGCGCGCCTTCATGTCGGCGAAGGCGTCGATGTCACGCACCACCGGCACGCTGGCGAAGTTGTAGTGCGCCGGCGGCGACGACGTGGCCCACTCCAGCGTGCGGCCGCCCCATGGGTCGCCGGTCACGTCGGCCAGCGCCTTGCGGTTGCGGATGCTGACGAAGATCTGGATCAGTTGCGAGGCGATACCGCAGGCGATCAGCGCGGCGCCGCACACGGCGACGATCAGCCACGGCTGCCAGGCCGGGTTGTCGGTATGGTTCAGGCGGCGCGTCATGCCCATGAAGCCCAGCACGTACAGCGGCATGAAGGCCATGTAGAAGCCGACGAACCAGCACCAGAAGGCACGCTTGCCCCACTTCTCGTCCAGCTTGAAGCCGAACGCCTTCGGGAACCAGAACGTGATGCCTGCCAGGTAACCGAACACCACGCCACCGATGATGGTGTTGTGGAAGTGGGCGATCAGGAACAGGCTGTTGTGCAGCAGGAAGTCGGCGCCCGGCACGGCCAGCAGCACGCCAGTCATGCCGCCGATCACGAAGGTGATCATGAAGCCGATCGTCCACAGCATCATCGAGTTGAACTCGACGCGCCCGCGATACATCGTGAACAGCCAGTTGAAGATCTTCACCCCGGTCGGGATGGAGATGATCATGGTGGCGATGCCGAAGAACGCGTTGACGTTGGCACCCGAGCCCATCGTGAAGAAGTGGTGCAGCCACACCAGGAACGACAGCACCGTAATGCCGGCCGTCGCGTACACCATCGACGTATAGCCGAACAGCTTCTTGCGCGAGAACGTGGAGACGATCTCCGAGAACATGCCGAACGCCGGCAGGATCAGGATGTACACCTCGGGGTGGCCCCAGATCCAGATCAGGTTCACGTACAGCATCGGGTTACCGCCCGCGGTGTTCGTGAAGAAGTGCATGTCCAGGTAGCGGTCTGCGCCCAGCAGCGCCAGCGCCACGGTCAGCACCGGGAAGGCGGCCACGATCAGGATGTTGGCGCACAGGGCAGTCCAGGTGAAGATCGGCATGCGCATCAGCGTCATGCCCGGCGCGCGCATCTTGAAGATGGTCGCAACGAAGTTCACGCCGGTGAGCAAGGTCCCCAAGCCGGATATCTGCAACGCCCAGATGTAGTAGTCGACCCCCACGTCAGGGCTGTAGGCCAGCTCGGACAGCGGCGGATAGGCCAGCCAGCCGGTGCGCGCGAAGTTGCCGACGCCCAGCGACAGGTTGACCAGCACCACGCCGGCGGCGGCCAGCCAGAACGACAGGGTGTTCAGGAACGGGAACGCCACGTCGCGCGCGCCGATCTGCAGCGGCACGATCAGGTTGATCAGGCCCGTCATCAGCGGCATGGCCATGAAGAAGATCATGATCACGCCGTGCGCGGTAAAGATCTGGTCGTAGTGCTCGGGCGGCAGGTAGCCGGCACCACCGCCCGAGGCGAGCGCCAGTTGCGAGCGCATCATGACGGCGTCGGCAAAGCCGCGCAGCAGCATCACGATCGCCAGAATGCAGTACATCACGCCGATCTTCTTGTGATCGACCGAGGTGATCCATTCATTCCACAGGTACGACCACTTCTTCAGGTAGGTGATCAGCCCGAACAGGCCCGCACCACCCAGCAGAATGGCCGAGACCGTCACGACCACGATGGGCTCGTGCAGCGGAATGGCCTCCAGACTCAACTTGCCAAACATCGTCAACTCCTAGGAATTCGTGCGCGCGGCTGCGGACGCCGGCAGGGCGGACTGCACCGGCAGCGGACGCGTTGCAGCGTCGGCCGTCGCGGTATTGCAGGTGGCGCCTTCCAGCGCCTCGTCGAGCGTCAGGACCTTGTCCGAGTCGCCCATGTATTTGTGCAGGATGCTGTGATACAGCGTGGGGTCCACGGTGGCGTACATCGCCGGCGGCACCTTCTCGCTCGGCTTGGCCAGTTCGGCGTAGCCTTCCTTGGTCAGGTTCTGCGACGAGGCGCGGACTTGCTTGACCCAGGCGTCGAACTCTTCGTTCGTCATGGCCGTGGCCTTGAACTTCATGCCCGTGAAGCCCGCGCCGCTGTAGTTCGACGACATGCCGTCAAACGTACCGGTCTCGTTGGCGATCAGGTGCAGCTTGGTCTGCATGCCGGCCATGGCGTACACCTGGCTGCCCAGTTGCGGGATGAAGAATGCGTTCATCACCGAGTCGGACGTGATCTTGAAGTTCACCGGCGTGTTGGCCGGGAACGCGATCTGGTTAACAGTGGCGATCTTCAGTTCCGGGTAGATGAACAGCCACTTCCAGTCGAGCGACACGGCCTCGACGGTGATCGGCTTCACGTCGGACTCGATCGGCTTGTATGGATCGAGCGCGTGCGTCGAACGGTAGGTGATCACGCCCAGCGCGATGATGATCAGGCACGGGATCAGCCACACCACCACCTCGATGGCGTTCGAGTGGGCCCAGTCCGGCTCATAGCGAGCCTTGGTGTTGGACGCGCGGTACTTCCACGCGAACACCAGCGTCAGCACGATCACGGGGATGACCACCAGCAGCATCAGGGCGGTCGCCACAATAATCAGCGTCTTTTCCTCGGCGCCGATCATCCCCTTCGGGTCCAGGACCGTCAGGTTGCATCCTGACAGCAGCAGGGGAATGCTTGCGGCCAGGAGCCGCTTCAAACGTGGAAAGGATTGGTTCTTCATGTCTTGCACAGTTGCGCCGTCGATGCTTCCGGACATCGCGGGGGCCGATAGGCCACAGGCAGAAAACGCTGGAAATGAAAAAGGCCGTGCATGTGGCACCCCGGAATTGCCTGGTGCCGCAGCGGGCCTTGGATCACGTCTGGCGCCGGTCAGGGAGAAGCTGAACCCAGCGCGCCCCGCCGTCGAGGCGGACTTCGGCCGTGGGTCGCACGGACGAGGCCGAGCACCGCCGTGTCGCACAAGGCGGCGGACGATGGACCGGGCGCGGATGGATGAAGAGCAGGCACTACGTCTGACGCTCGTTGGGGGAGCGCGGTTGGAGTGGGATGCGGGCGCGATCTTACCGTCAGAAGCCCCTCCGGAACGCGCAATTTGCTCAGGCAGATAAAAAACCCTTGCAATTGACAAGCGCTGCCGGGATCGCCCGCCCAGGGTTTACGCGGCTTTGCGGGTAAGGTATTCCTAAGTGGCTGTTGTTGCACTGCGACAATCAGCCACAGTGGTGCACACCCCACGGCGTCCCCAAATGTGCGCCCTTGCACCGAATTGAAAATAAGAATCCTTCTCATCTAAAATGGGGCGCTTTCCTGCTCCGCGCCGCCAACCGGTGTCTTGCAATCCGACCACCCTGCCCCTGCTCGCCGCGCTGGTTCGTCACTACGACGAACTGGTCGACCTGCTGCGCCGCCGCTTCGGCACCGACCGCAGCGCGGCACACGATGTAGTGCACGACGTTTGCGTGAGCCTGCTGGCCGAACCGCCGCGCCAGACGGTCGCCGCGCCAGCGGCGTATGTGCGCCGCGCGACGCTCAACCTGGCGATCGACCGGCACCGGACGGAATCCACGCGCGGCACCTGGGTGGAAAGCACAGCCGACCTGCCTGAACATGCCGATGAGACACCCGGCCACGATCGCCATATCGATGCCGGCCGCGAACTCGACCGGCTGTCGGCGGACATTGCACAACTGCCGCCGCGCTGCCGGGAAGTTTTTGTGCTGCACAAGATTCATGACATGCCGCAGGCCGAGGTGGCGGTAAGATTGGGGATTTCGCGCAAGGCGGTGGAGAAGCACATCCGGCGGGGCATGTCAGCCTGCCGTGTCGCGCTGGACCGCCCCGGACCGCGTTGAGCATGCCCCACACCCCTGAAGAATTCACCCGCGAGGAAGCCAGCCTGGCGCGCCACCGTGCCGCGCTGCGGCAGCGCTTCGCCATGCCGCCCTCGCCCGCGCGCACGCCGCGCCGCCGCGGGCCGCTGATCGTGGCGGGCATGGTCGCCGTGCTCGGTGCGTTGCTGTGGGCCGATCCGGCGTTCCATACGCAGCGGTATGCCACGGCGGCCGGCGCACGCCAGCAGATCGACCTGTCCGACGGCACGGCCGTCACACTCAACACCCGCACCGTGGCCGAGGTGGAATGGCATCTGCGCTCGCGGCAGGTGCAGTTGGTCGAGGGCGAAGCGCTCTTCGATGTGGCCCGGGCCTGGCAGCCGTTCATTGTGCGGGCCGGCGGCACGAAGGTACGCGTGGTGGGCACGGCGTTCAATGTGCGCCGGGCGGATCCGCGCGTCACCGTGACCGTCTTGCGCGGCCGGGTGCATGTGGAAGACGCGTCGGGCGATGCCGTGCTGCTGGGCCCGCGCCAAGCCGCCGACACCGGCGCCGGCACTTTGAACGCACACACCGAACCCGACCCCGCCGCCGCGGTGGCCTGGAAAGACGGCAAGCTGCTGTTCGACCACACACCGCTCGCGCAGGCCGTGGCCGACATCAACCGCTACCGCGTCGCGCCGGTCACGCTGGCCGATCCGGCGCTGGAGCGCCTGCAGATCTCCGGCGTCTTCGACAACGCGCACACCGACACGCTGCTCGATCTGCTGCCCTCCATCCTGCCGGTGACGATCCGCCGCGAGGCGGACGACACCATCCGCGTGCTGGCCCGCAACGTGCCGCACTGACGCTCCGCGGCGTCGAGGTAGGGGTGCGCGGCGCCCCGCCCGTCTACTCCCCTGTGACCTGGACCAACAAACGGGGAGCTTTCACAGTGAATCGACATCGCCGACCGGTGCGCCGGTCCCGCGTGCCGCGCTTGGCCACACTGGCCGCCGCCGCGCTGTTTACCAGCGCCGCCGTCGCGCAATCGCGCGTGGCCATCGACATTCCCGCCGAGCCGCTCGATGCGGCGCTGGCCGCGCTGGCGCGCCAGGCGGGTGCCCAGCTCGTGTTCGCCAGCGCGCTGACGGCCGGCAAGACGGCCCCGCGCGTGCAGGGCCGCTACAGCGTCGAAGAGACACTGCATCGCCTGCTGGCGCAAACCGGGCTGACGGCACGCAGACAAGGCGACGATACCTTCACCATCGAAGCGGCCGGCAGCGGCGCCGAAGTCACCCTGCCGGCCACCGTCGCCACCGCCGCTCAGGCCGAATCCGCCAACGGTCCGGTGCGCGGCTACGTGGCCCGGCGCAGCGCCACCGGCACCAAAACCGATACGCCGATCGAGGAGATTGCGCAGTCGATCAGCGTGGTGACGCGCGATCGCTTCGAGGCCCAGGGTGCGCAGAGCGTCAACGAGGCGCTGCACTATGCGGCATCGGTGTCGAGCTACGGCGCGGGGACCCGCTCGGACTGGTACACCGCCGTGCGCGGCTTCATGCCGGCCACCAACCTGGATGGCCTGCAGTTGCCCAACACCATCAACCTGGCCAGCTGGCGCGTCGACCCGTGGCAGATCGAGCGCGTCGAACTGCTGCGGGGGCCGGCCTCCGTGCTGTATGGCCAGGGCGACCCGGGCGGCACCGTCAACATCGTCACCAAGCAGCCGGCCACCGAGCCCATCCACGAGATCGAAGTGCAGTACGGCAGCCACGCGCGCAAGCAGGTGGCCGGCGACTTTGCCGGCGCGCTCGATGCCGACGGCAAGCTGTCGTACCGCCTGACCGCCCTGGCACGCGACGGCAACCTGCCGCTGGGGCCGTTCAACGACCAGCGCCTGATGATCGCGCCGTCGCTGACCTGGAAGCCATTGGCCGACACCACGCTGACGCTGCTGGCGAGCACCCTGCGCGACAAGACCAACGCGTCGGACAGTTTCCTGCCGGCGCAGGGCACCATCCTGCCGAACCCGAACGGCAGGATCCCCGCCACGCTGTTCACCGGCTCGCCGGATTTCGACGCGTACGAGAAGACGCAGTATTCGCTGGGCTACCAGTTCGAGCATCGCCTGAACGACACCTGGACGGTGCGCCAGAACGCGCGCTACATGCACCTCAAGCTCGACGACCGCATGACCTACGGCGTCGGCCTGGACCCGAGCGCCCCGGCGCGGCGCACCCTGCTGCGCTACGCCGGTATCGCCCAGCCCAGCTATGGGCGGCTGGACCTCGACACGCAGGCGCAGGCCCGATTCGCGACCGGCGCCGTGCGGCACACATTGCTGGCCGGTGTCGACTACCAGCGCCAGACCGCCAAGGACCCGGAGAATTACGCCCTCACCTCGTCGCTCGATCTGTACAACCCGGTGTATCGGCCGACCGACCTGTCGATCTTCAGCGGCACGGGTGCGTCGCCGCAAGACATCCGCCAGCGCCAGACCCTGCTCGGCCTCTACCTGCAGGACCAGGTCAAGCTGGGCGAGCGCTGGGTCTTCACGCTGGGCGGCCGCCACGACTGGAGCGAAACGCGCACCGATGACCTGCTCGGCGGCACCACCGCCGGCCAGCGCGATTCCGCCTTCACCGGCCGCGTGGGCGTGGTGTACCTGGCGCCGTACGGCATCTCGCCGTACCTGAGCTATGCGACCTCGTTCAACCCAACCATCGGCACCGACCGCAACGGCCAGGCCTTCAGGCCGACCAAGGGCCGCCAGGTCGAAGCCGGGGTGAAGGTCCAGGCCGGCAGCAAGGCTTCGGTCACCGCATCGGTCTTCCGGATCCACCAGACCAATGTGCTGACGCCCGACCTGGACGATCCGTCCGGCACGCACAGCGCGCAGGCCGGCGAGGTGCGCTCGCAGGGCTTCGAGCTGGAAGCCACCGTACAGCCGATAGCGGGCTGGAACGTGATCGCCGCCTACACCTACCAAGATGTGCGCAACACCCGCGCCAACGACGCCACGCTCGACAAATGGCCGATCGCCATCCCGACGCCGCGCCAGATCGCCTCGCTGTGGATGGACTACCGCATCCGCACGGGGGGGGGCTGCAGGGCGTGGGCATCGGCGCCGGCGTGCGCTACGTCAGCCCCGTGGCCGGCGCGCCGGACAACACACTGAAGGTGCCCGGCTATGCGCTGTTCGACGCGGCCCTCTTCTACAACGTCGGCCGCCACTGGCGCCTGGCGCTCAACGGCACCAACCTGGCCAACCGCGAAGTCATCTCCGGCTGCTACGACGCCACGCGGTGCATCTACGCCAACGGGCGCACGGTGCTGGCGAGCGCGAAGTACGCCTGGTAACGGTCACGCCGTCGCCGCAAAAACAGACGGACCACGCGCAAGGCACGGCCCGTCCGCTCTCCCGATCGGGCGCACGCGGCTCAATCGCCCAGCACCACCCCTTCGCGGCGCGGGTCGGCACCGCCGGCCCAGACCGGCTTGCCGTCGTCGCGCGGGCGCCGCACGATAGCCTGCGTGCCGCTGGTCATCTCGATCTGTGCGACGTCGTGGCCGCGCGCCTTCAGGCCCTGTACCAGGGTCTGCGTCACCAGGCCCCGCTCCACTTCGGTCGGGCCGTTGCGGCTGCCGAAGTTGGGCAGGTTGATCGCGTTCTGCACGTCCATGTCCCAGTCCAGCAGGCCGATCAGCGTCTTCGACACGTATTCGGTGATCCGCGAACCGCCGGGCGAGCCGAGCGCCGCCACCAGCCTGCCGCTGTCGCGCTCGAACACCAGTGTCGGCGCCATCGGCGAGCGCGGCCGCTTGCCGGCCTGTACGCGGTTGGCGACGAGCTTGCCGTTCTCGTTCGGCGCGAAGGAGAAATCGGTGAGCCCGCTGTTCAGCACGAAGCCGCGCACCATCAGGTGCGAGCCGAAATCGCCCGCGATGGCGGTCGTCATGGAAACCGCGCCGCCGGCATTGTCCACCGCCACGATCTGCGAGGTCGACACACGCGGCGGCGAACGGTCCGGCGCCAGCGCGATGGAGGTGCCGGGCGGCGTGCCGGGGTCGGCCCGGCCCGTGCTCCGGTCCCCGATCAGCCCGGCACGCAGCGCCAGGTACCCCGGATCGGTCAGGCCCTTGACGTTGACCGGCACGAAATCCGCGTCGGCCACGTACAGGCCGCGGTCCGCATCGGCCTGACGCCCGGCTTCGGACACCGCGTGCACGGCGTCGATGGTGGGTTCGAAGCCGGCGGCGCGGGTGGTCTGGCGCGGCGCCATCGCAGCCAGCGCGTACTTCGGATCGCGTGCCTCCAGGGCCTGCAGCGTGCCCAGCATCTGCGCGATGGCGATGCCGCCCGACGACGGCGGCGGCATGCCGCAGACCTTCCATCGCTTGTAGTCGGTGCAGAGAGGATCGCGCGTCTTGGCGCGATAGCCGCGCAGGTCCGCCAGCGACAGCGCGCCCGGATTGCCGGCGCCGTTCACGCGCTTGACGATGTCGGCTGCGATCGGCCCGCTATAGAACGCGCCGGGGCCGTGCCTGGCGATCTCGCGCAGCGTCTGCGCCAGTTGCGGGTTCTTCACGATGGTCCCGACCGGCTTGGGCTTGCCGTCCGGCGTCAGGTAAAGCGCCGCCAGCTCCGGCGCCCCGGAGAAGAACGGGTCGGCCGCGATCTGCGTAAAGAGCCGCGGCGAGATCGGGAACCCCTGCTCCGCCAGCTCGATGGCCGGCTGGAACAGCTTGGCCCAGGGCAGCTTGCCATGCTGCCCGTGCGCCAGCTCCAGCACGCGCAGCACGCCGGGCGCGCCGACCGAACGGCCGCCGATCCGGGCCTCGCTGAAGCTCATCGGCGTGCCGTCGGGGCGCAGGAACAGGTTCGCGTCGACGCCGGCCGGGGCGGTCTCCCGGCCGTCGTAGGCCCGCACGCGCTTGCCGTCCCAATAGAGAACGAACGCGCCACCGCCGATGCCGGAGGCCTGCGGCTCGACCAGCGTCAGCACGGCCTGCATGGCGACGGCCGCATCGATGGCCGAGCCGCCCTGCCGCAGGATGCGCCGGCCGGCTTCGGCGGCGAGCGGATTGGCGGCGGCGGCCATGTGCTTCTCGGCGTAGACCGTTGCCATGCCGGAGCGGTAGCCCGACGCCACCTCGGACGGGGGCGCCTCCGACCCGATGGGCGCGGAGCCATCGGGTGCCAATGCCGCCGTCGACACGGCGGTCTGCGTGGAACATGCGCCGAGCAGTGCCAGCGCCACCGCCGATGCCAGCGGGCCGCGCACGCGCGCCAAGGAAAAAGCCTGGAATGCCATGCGATTCTCCTCGTGATCCAAAGGGCTCATTGCAGGAGCCATGCAATCGATTGCGGATCGGGGGCTGCCCCGAAACCACCCACCATGCTGCCGGACACATGTGACCGTTGGAGCCGTCCGCCCCCTGCCCTTTGTGCGATGGACGCGGATCGGGCCAGCGCAACAGGATCGGCGAGACGGCTGCACGGCACGACAAGCGCCTTTCGCGGTAGGCATTTGCGCCGTGCCATGCTTCGTTTGAATGATTTCCGGCACCGTCGCCCGGTGCTTTGATGAGGACGGATACGGCGATGGCCGGCGCGCGGGAGGGATGGCCTCGATCACGCTATGCCGTAGCTGGGCGGAAGTCAAAAGCGCGGCGCCGACACGCCCGGCGGTATGAAGATCGACCGGAATTTCATACACTCAGCGCCCGCAAGAACACCGGCAAAACGAGGGATGGGGAATATGAGAGCGCGGCCGTCCGGCGTACTGTGGATGGCATTGGGATGCGGCATGGCCGGCCCGATGAGCGCACTCGCGGGCGGCCTCCAGCAGCCCGAGGTCCAGTTGGAGGCCACCACCGTCGTCGGCTCCGCCGCCGCCGCCGCCGCCACCAGCGAAGCGGCGAGCCAAGGCTACGTGCCGCACGCCCAGTTGGAGAACCGCCCCCTGCTGCGCCCCGGCGAATTGCTCGAGACCGTCCCCGGGCTGATCGTCACGCAGCACAGCGGCGACGGCAAGGCCAACCAGTATTTCCTGCGCGGCTTCAATCTCGACCACGGCACCGATCTGGCCACCACGGTGGCCGGCATGCCGGTCAACATGCGCACGCACGCGCACGGCCAGGGCTATACCGATCTCAACTTCGTCATCCCGGAACTGGTCAGCGGCATCGCCTACAAGAAAGGAACCTACTTCGCAGAGGAGGGCGACTTCTCGGCCGCCGGCGCGGTCCGGATCGACTATGCCGACAAGCTGCCGCACGGCCTCGCGCAGTTCGAACTGGGCGAGTACGGCTACCGGCGCGGCCTGCTCGCCAACTCGAACACTGTCGGCCCGGGCACGCTGCTGTACGGCTTCGAGTGGCTGGGCGAGAACGGCCCATGGGTCGTACCGGAAGGCGTGCACAAACTCAACGGCGTGCTGCGCTATACCCTGCCGCTGGGCGGCGGCGAGCGCGTCACCGTGACTGGGATGGCCTACAAGAACACCTGGCAATCGACCGACCAGGTGCCGCAGCGGGCCATCGACGAAGGCCTGATCTCCCGCTTCGGCGCCATCGACCCGACCGACGGCGGCATGGCCTCGCGCTACAGCCTGTCGGCCGACTGGCTGCGCCCGCTCGCCGACGGGCAGTTCAAGGCCAACGCCTACGTCGTCAAGAGCCGGCTGACGCTGTTCTCGAACTTCACCTATGCGCTCGCCAACCCCGCGCTGGGCGACCAGTTCGAGCAGTTCGAGAACCGGGTGACGACCGGCCTCAACGGCTCGCGCACGTGGTTCGGCGAGATCGCCGGGCACGACAGCGAAACCGAGGTCGGCTCGCAGACCCGCTACGACCGGCTCGACCCGATCCTGCTCGCCGACACGGTGGCGCGGCAGCCTTATGCGGTGGTGCGCAGCGACACCGTCAACGAGACCAGCACGGCGCTCTACCTGCGCAACAGCATCCAATGGCGGCCCTGGCTGCGCACCCTCGCCGGCCTGCGCGCCGACCAGTTCTGGTACAACGTCGGCAGCAGCAACCCGCTCAACTCGGGCAGCGACGCCGAGCATATCGTCAGCCCCAAGCTGGGCGTGGTGCTGTCGCCGACCGCCGGGACCGACGTGTTCGTCAACTGGGGACGCGGCTATCACAGCAACGACGTGCGCGGCGCCACCACCACCGTCGACCCGGTCTCGGGCAACCCGGTGCAGAAGGTCAGCGTGCTGGTGCCGGCCACCGGCTACGAGATCGGCGTGCGGACGAAGGAACTGGCGCGCGGCCTGCAGTTGTCCGCTTCGCTGTGGCGGCTGGACATCGGCTCGGAGCTGGTGTTCGCCGGCGACACCGGCACCACCGAGCCCAGCCGCCCGAGCCGGCGTACCGGCGTAGAGCTGGCGGCGTACTACAAGCCGTCGCCCGAGCTCATCCTCGACGCCGATGCCGCCTTCTCCCGGGCGCGCTTCCGCGATGCCGATCCGGTCGGCGACTACATCCCCGAGGCGATCCAGACCACCGCATCCGCGGGCGTGTCATGGACGCACGGCCGCTGGACCCTCGGCGCCCGCCTGCGCTACTTCGGCCCGCGCCCGCTGATCGAAGACAACAGCGTACGCTCGGCCTCGTCGTTCCTGGTCAACCTGAAGGTCGGCTATCGCGTGCAGAAGAACGTGCGCGTCTTCGTCGAGGTGCTCAACGCGCTGAACCGCAAGGTCAACGACATCGACTACTACTACACCTCGCTGCTCAAGGGCGAAACCTCGCCGGTGGATGCCAACGGCGTGGCGACCGGCATCAACGACCGCCACATCCACCCGGCCGAGCCGCGCACGGTGCGGGCCGGCATCGCGTGGGAATTCTGACGGGCGCGGTGCCTCAGCGCGGATTCGGAAACCGGATCCGGAACTCGGTGAACTCGTGCTCGACCGACCGGCACGAAATGCCGGCGCCCCAGCCGCGCAGGACCTTCCTGCAGAACGTGAGGCCGATCCCCGTGCCCCGGTGGGCCGGATGCGAGTAGAACGGCTGGAACATCCGCTTGAGGACAACCGGCGATACACCGGCCCCGGTATCGCGGACAACGATCTCCACCGCCTGCGGCATCCGCTCATAGCCGAAGCGCAGATCGCCCTTGCCGACCCGCTGGATCGCTTCGAGCGCATTCTTGGTCAGGTTGGTGATGATGTGCTCGAACAGCCCGGCGTTGCCCAGCACCCGCAGCCCCAAGCCCGGCGCGATATGCACATGCGGGCGCGCCCCCGGCTCGAACGGATAGGCATCGATGGCCGCGCAGATCGCCTCGTGCGGATCGAACCACGCGGTGCCGACCGCCTGCGGATCCTTCGAATTGGCCACCAGCAGCTCGATGCTGTTGGTGGCGCGGATCACGTCCGCGCGCATCCGTTCCACAGCCTGCTGCAGCGCCGGCAGATCGGGGTGGTCGGGCCGCACCGTCTGCGGCAACCGGCTCCCGATGCCATTGGCCGTCAACGCGATGCTGGCCAACGGCGTCCGCAGTTCGTGCGCCACCGTGCCCAATGCCAACGCCATACCGTGCTGCTTCTGCTCGATCAGGATCTGCCGATCCAGCCGGATGACGACCAGCACCCCGACGACAAAGAAGAAGGCCAGGACCGGCACCTGTTCCAGCAAGGCGTGCCACGGAAACCCCGCGGCCGCCCTTCCCGTCAGCAGAAACAGCGCCGTCGCGGCCGTGGCGCCCGTCACCAGCGAAAACACGGCAAACGCCGTTCTGAAGTGAAAGAGGATCACGATGGCAACAAGCAGGGACTCCGCCCACACCGTCGCCCCGGCGTTCTCCAGGTACAGGAAGACCAGCGCGAAAGGCAGCCCGACCGTAATGGCGAACGTCTCATAAGCCGGCAGCCATCTGTACTTGGCCACCCGCCCTGCGAACAGCAGCGGGACGAACAACAGCGTGCACACCCCACGCAGCCAGACACTCTCATAAGGCTGCGGAAAGACGTACGACCAGATCACGAAATACAGCGGATGCCCGACGACCCCGATGATGCCGGCCAGACGGACGCGCCGAAGCTGCATCGGGCGCGCGCCGTCCGCAACGATGGCGTTCGATACGGCGCGCATCAGACGCCGCCACATGCGGGCAAGCCCGCGATCTGGGTACTGTCGGATTGCGCTGTCCTGGGTCATGGGGTCTCGGGAAAGTCTTCAGGCTGACGGCCGACGCCAGCAAATCCGGCCAGCCACCGGCTGACGCCGGCCTGGGGCGAAAAATGCTCCGGGCTAAAGATAGGCGGGGACGGGCCCGGGGTGAAGGATTCTTTGAGGCGACCATTGCCGTGCGGAAAACCTGGCCGAGTGCAGGGACAACACACAAGAGATACGCGAACCGGAAAGGCATGCTGGGCAAGCCCACATGCCCCCGATCCAACCGTAGGACCGCCCCCCTCTGCATGGTGATGCGCGCCGGAGAAGCCATCCCATTGAAACTAAAAACAGCGGGAACGGTTTGCAAATGCCAATGGGAAAACGGCGTCCACTCGGGAAACCACTCGAGACTGCAGCAACCCAGTTCTCCATCAAGCCCCTGACGACATCGTCATTTGCACAGCGCCCGCGCGGACTTCTTGCGTCAAAAAGGGACCCCGATCTGCAGGGGACTTCTCGTGGCGACGTGACCGTACGCGAGCGCCGGAAGCGCCGTCGCCTGCGGCTATTGCACTGGATATCCCCTCGCCGTTAGCATCGGGCGACGTCTGCCCGGCAGCCTTCGCGCCGCCCCCAACGTGCCGGCCGTCGCACCGTGGCTGAAGCCTCGCGCCAACAGAATGGCGCGCAAATGCCGGAACTGGCAACGACGAGCGCGGCAGCGCGGACGAGATACTTGCTAGCCGCGACCCAGTTGCCTCCAGGCTGATCACACCGCGGAGCACACCTTGGAAAGCGATGTGAAATAAGGAACACGCATTGAACGCCGCACGTTTTGATCAACCTGGGCGACACGCTTCGGTCGTGAGTCCAATGACAGGCACCATGAATCCAAGACGAGTCCATGAACTCATGCGCAAGCATTTCCCAGCCTTGAAGGAGGTGTCGCGGGTCTGGGTGAATGTTGCTGACCACGACGGCCTGCGCGAAGAGCCGCTGTCACGATTGATGGACGAATACATCGCTGCCGAACCCTTGCTGATAGAAGCGCATCGGAAAGTAGCGGCTGCGCTTCCGAAGGCAGAGGCCATCCAGTACGTCCGCGAGCACCTGGGCCGGGGAACGATTCGCATCAGCGATCGAGCGTTCCGCGGCTTTGTCGTTGTCGCTGTCAACGGTGTTGCAACGGGATGGTCGTCCCCGCTGGCCGACAAATGAAACCCGCCCTGGCCCGCAAGATGATGCACCTCCGGTGGTTTGTGCTCGGCGCCTGGCTCCTCGGCGTCGGGATTCACCTGTCGATCTTCACCTCGCTTCCTCTGCCACCGAACGGCGTGGAATGGTATGCCTCGCTCGCAGGCTTCAGGGGTATCGTCTTCTTGCTCACACGCCTACCGCTGTGGGTTGCAGGCCTCTGCATGCTCGCTGTTAGCGCCGATGTAAAACTGACCCACCCGCCGAAGTAAACCTGCCCCACCTGGGAGAGGATGGCGGCTTTTGCCGCCGATGCTGACTCAGGAGCAAGTAGTGGAAATCAAGGTGTTGATTTGCACGGAATCCTGCCCCAGGATTTGCATCGAAAACTGACCCACCCCAAAGGCTGTTAGGTGTCGCTTTGTGCGGGTTGTTTGGCGGTGCGTTTCTCCTTCTTGGGCTGGGTGGTGCTGTGC
Organism: Ralstonia solanacearum K60; assembly: GCF_002251695.1. Taxonomy (NCBI): domain Bacteria; kingdom Pseudomonadati; phylum Pseudomonadota; class Betaproteobacteria; order Burkholderiales; family Burkholderiaceae; genus Ralstonia; species Ralstonia solanacearum. Next base: position 2,479,842 of record NZ_NCTK01000001.1, on the reverse strand, counting down.
TTGAAACGATAGCTATCGTTGCCGGTTTCAACAATGTGGCAGTGGTGCGTGAGGCGGTCCAATAGCGCGGTGGTCATCTTGGCGTCCCCGAAGACGCTGGACCATTCGCCGAAGCTCAGATTGGTGGTGATGACGAGGCTGGTGCGCTCGTAGAGCTTGCTGATGAGATGGAATAGCAATGCGCCGCCGGTCTGGCTGAACGGCAGATAGCCCAGCTCATCGAGGATCACCAAGTCGGCATACATGAGTCGCGTGGCCAGATGGCCTGGCTTACCGGAGGTCTTCTCCAATTCCAACGCGTTGACCAACTCCACAGTCGAGAAGAAGCGCACCCGGCGGTGATGGTGCTCCACGGCTTGCACGCCGATGGCGGTGCCGAGGTGGGTCTTGCCGGTACCTGGGCCGCCGACCAGCACGATGTTGTGTGCCGACTCCAGGAACTCGCAGCGGTGCAACTGCCGCACCAGTGCCTCGTTGGCCTCACTGCAACTGAAGTCGAAGCCGGTCAGGTCTCGATAGGCCGGGAAGCGCGCCACCTTCATCTGATAGGCCAGCGAGCGCACCTCGCGCTCGGTGAGCTCTGCCTTGAGCAAACGCGACAGGATGGCCACGGCCGACTGGTAGGCCGGCGAGTCCTGCGCCGCCAGGTCGCCCAGCGCCTGCGCCATGCCGTGCAGCTTCAATGACTTCAGCATCTCCAACATGACCTCATGCTGCATGATGCACCTCCCGGTCGCGCAGTCGGTCATAGCGGCCGACGTTGGCCTGCGGTTCGACGTGCAGTGCCAACGCCTGCGGTGAAGTGATTGGCGCCACGGGCTCGCCTTCCAGGAGGCGACTGAGGATGTTCAGGATGGTTTGTTTGGACGGGGCACCGGCCTCTAGCGCGAGCTCCACTGCAGTCAGCACAGCCTGCTCGTCGTGCAACAGCACCAGCGCCAGGATCTCGACCATCTCGCGATCGCCACCGGGTCGCTTGAGCAATGTGGATTGGAGGCGCCGGAAGCCCTCGGGCAGTTCGGCGAACGGTGCACCGTTGCGCAGTGCGCCGGGCTTGCGCTGCAGCACCGCGAGGTAGTGGTGCCAGTCATAGATCGTGCGCCCCGGATGATGGCTGCGGTCGATGTGCCGCACGTGCTCGGCAATCACTTGGCTCTCGGCGACGAACACGAGCCGATTGGCATAGACGCGCAGGCTGATGGGCCGGTTGGCAAACGAGGCCGGCACGCTGTAGCGGTTGCGCTCGAAGGTCACCAGACAGGTTGGTGAGACGCGTTTGGTGTGCTCCACAAAGCCATCGAACGGCTGCCCGACCGGCATCAGGTGTGGCCGCTCCAGCGACCAGGCCTCCCAGAGGGTCATGTCCAGTTCAGGATGGCGGGTCTGCTGCCACAGGCACACACACTGGTCAGCCAGCCAGTCATTGAGCGCAGCCAGCGAACCGAATGCCGGCAGGCGCTGCCAGATGCGGTGACGGCTGTCCTGCACGTTCTTCTCGATCTGCCCCTTCTCCCAGCCCGAGGCCGGGTTGCAGAACTCGGCGTCGAACAGGTAGTGGCTGACCATGGTGCTGAAGCGCAGGTTGACGTCACGCAACTTGCCTTGGCGCACGCGATCCACGGCGGTCTTCATGTTGTCGTAGATGCCACGGCGCGGGATGCCGCCCCAGGCCACAAAGGCGTGGTGATGGGCATCGAACAGCATCTCGTGGGTCTGCAGCAGATACGCGCGTAGGAAGAAGGCGCGGCTGTGGCTCAGCTTGAACTGGGCCACCTGCAGCTTGGTGCGCTCGCCGGCGATGATCGCCCAGTCCTCGCTCCAGTCGAACTGGAAGGCCTCACCTTCTGCGAAGCGCAGCGGGATAAAGGTGCCGCGCCCCGACGTGCGGGCTTGCTCCTGTTGTTCCTGGCGCCAGCGGCGAGCGAATGCGGCAACGCGATCGTAGGAGCCGGTGAAGCCCAAGGCACACAGATCAGTGTGGATCTGCTTGAGTGTGCGCCGTTGCTTGCGTGGCTTGTTAGCCTCGGTCTTGAGCCAGGCGGAGAGCTTGGCGGCATGGCCGTCGAGCTTGCTCGGACTGTGCCGAGCAGGATAGGCCGGTGCTGTGACGTCAGCGCGCAGATAGCGCCTGACGGTGTTCCTGGAGATGCCCAGGCGCCTGGCGATCTCGCGCAGCGGGATCTGGTCGCGAAGGTGCCAGCGTCGAATGATGCTCAATATGGCCACGTCGATCACTCCGATCTCCCGCTCGTTACCGAGCGGGACAGTGTTCTACACGTGGGTCAACATTCGATGCAAAAACCTACCTCGGGTGGGTCAGGATTCGGTGCAAATCAACATCAAGGTATTGGCAAGACGGGGTACGGCGGTACGGGAGATAGCGCGGCAAATGGGTCTGTCGCGCAACACGGTGCGGCGCTATCTGCGCGACGGGCAGGCCGGCCGTTACAAGCAGCGCGAGCCGCGCCCGACGAAGCTCGACCCGTTCAAGGGCTATCTGCTCGAGCGTGTCGCCGCCGCGCGGCCGCACTGGATTCCGGCAACGGTGCTGCTGCGGGAACTGCAGGACGCCGGCTATGAAGGTGGCATCAGCCAGCTCAAGGCATTCCTGGCGCCGCATAAACGTGTGGCAATCGAGCCGGTGGTGCGCTTCGAGACCCCTCCGGGCAAGCAGATGCAGGCCGACTTCACCGTCATCCGCCGTGGCCGCGCGCCACTGCTGGCGCTGGTGGCGACGCTGGGGTACAGCCGGGCGAGTTTCGTGCGCTTCACCGCCGGCGAGGACGCCACAACGTTGTGCGAGTGCCTGCGCGAGGCGTTCGCCTACTTCGGCGGCACGCCCGAGCAGGTGCTGTTCGATAACGCGAAGTCCGTAGTTGTTGAGCGTAATGCGTTTGGCGTCGGCCAGCATCGATGGAACACGCAGTTGCTCGCCCTGGCCGAGACCTACGGCTTTACGCCGAAGGTGTGCCAGCCCTATCGCGCCAAGACCAAGGGCAAGGTCGAGCGATTTAACCGCTATCTGAAGGAGAGCTTCGTGGTGCCGCTGGCGGCCACGCTCAAACAGGCGGGGCTGAAGCTGGACGTCGAGGCCGCCAATGCACGCATCGGCCGATGGCTTGCGGAAGTTGCCAACGTGCGCGTGCACGCCACCACGCATGAGCGGCCGGCCGCACGGCTGGGCGTTGAGCAGGCAGCGCTGCTGCCGCTGCCCGCGCCGACGTCGGCGCCCATGCCTGTGGTCTCGAAGCTGCGCCGCGTGCTGCCACGCGAGAGCCTGCAGCATCCGCTGGCGGTGTATGACGCGCTGCTGGAGGTGGCCGCATGAATCTGCAGCATGAACGGATTGACGGTCTATGCTCGCAACTGAAGCTCGACCGTATCGCCAGCGATTGGGGAGCGCTCGCGCAGCACGCCGCGACGACCGACGCGAGCCTGGCGGACTTCCTGGAGCAACTGCTACAGGCCGAACTCGGCGCACGCGAGGAGCGCAAGCGCCAGACGCTCACGAAGCTCGCCTCGCTACCGGGTATCAAGACGCTGGAGCAATACGACTTCGGCTTCGCCAGCGGTGCCCCGCGCGCGCAGATACAAGAGTTGGCCAGCCTCGCGTTCATCGAGCGGGCCGAGAACGTCGTACTGCTTGGGCCATCTGGCGTCGGCAAGACGCACATCGCCAGTGCGCTGGCCTACCGCGCCACACAGGCGGGCATCAAGACGCGCTTCATCACGGCCGCCGACCTGATGATGCAACTGGCAACGGCACGCCAGCAGAACCGCTTGCGGGAGTTCTTCAACCGCGCGGTCATCGGGCCGAAGCTGCTGGTCATCGACGAAATCGGCTACCTGCCGTTCGGGCGTGAAGAGGCTGACCTGTTCTTCAACGTCGTCGCCAAGCGCTATGAGCGCGGTGCCATCGTGTTGACGAGCAATCTGCCGTTCACACAATGGGCCACGGCCTTCGCCGACGACCAGACGCTGACCGCAGCCATGCTTGACCGGCTCTTGCATCACGCACACATCGTGCAAATCAGCGGCGAGAGCTACCGGCTCAAGGACAAGCGCAAGGCAGGGCAAACATCCACGCGGGCAAGCGCGAAAGCAGCCGCGTGACACAGGACCCGGGTGGGGCAGATTTACTTCGGCGATTCGCCGGAAGGCGGGTCAGAATTCAGTCGGCGTTGACATCTCGGCCTTGCCTTCGCTACTGCATCAGTTTGGGCAAGCTGATTCTCTTTCTGCCTGGTTGGCGATTCGATCATCGTTGGCTGACCATCCAATCGATCACGCAGTCCATTCAGTAGGCCAAAAGGAACAAGAGCAGGCATCTGTAAGCCAACCGCGTTTCCGATAATGAGAAGCCACTGGAGGTTCCTAAGCGAATCGAGCGTCAGCACCCTGAGCGATGGGAACTCAGCGCCCTCGCTTTCCCGGGTCATCGGGCTCACTGCCCATGTGATTGCAGGATGGAGCATATCCACCATGTCACGCGGAGCTGCCGCTTCTTTGCCAGCAAGCAAATGGAGATAGCCGCCATAAAGCTCATAGTCCGGCGGCAGATATCCCTCCGGATCGCACGGCATTGCGCCCTCGATTGATTCCCGCAAATCAATCGCCGCAGCGTTTTCACCCTTGTTGCCATTGGGAATGAAGCCAGCACACAGCCTGGCAGCTTCTTCAGCCGTCCATTCGGATTTCCCAATCCACTCCAACAGCACGGGATTTACGCGATCGTAAAATACCAGGAGATCTTGGACAGAGTTGCCTTGCGATGGCTGAGTCATGGGTTCATTTTCTTCTGCAGACCGACCAAACGGCTAACCATCATAATCAAGCCGGATTCGATTGAATTACGTTGCGCGAAGGCCTGCCGGTGGAGACGCCGACTCTCAGCCTTAGTGGCGCAAAATAACGGCACCGATGAAGCCGACCAAATAAAGAACAGTCGACATCCGGTCCCGACCCCACAGGCAATTCAGGGCGCGCTGGGAAACATGGACGATTCCCCCTCCAGCAGCCTTACTAGCAAAACAGCTATTCGGCGCCAGGCTCCAGACCTCCGACGTTCAACAGTCTCTTGACGTCGGCTACCGGCCAGAGCAATCGGCGATTTGGGAGCTTCGTCGGTCTGATGCCGAGATAACTGCCATCCTTGGAGTGGCGCTTGAGAATCGATTGGGGTTCGATCGCCAGGATGGCAGCCAGCTCTTCCGTGGAGACATGGTCTCGGTTTGTCGGAACCGGCATCGGAACGCGTGGCGCGCTCTTTTCCACCTTATTTGGCGCCGGAGCGCTCACTGGTGAATCGCTGGACACCTGTCCTGCGAGGGCGTGGATCGCGCTGATCGTCTCTGCCGCCTGGGCGGCATATTCAGCAACAGCGAGCGGAATCCAATCCGGTTGATCTGATTGCGCCTTGCCGCGGCTGATGACGTCAAACATGAGGCGCATCCATTGCGTCTCAACCTCAAGGTCCTGACACCACTCGATGAAGTCGTGGGGCGCAACCTGAGCCGGCGTAGTGGTGTCGCTTTCCTCATCATCCTGGCAGCGCCATTCCCATAGCCGCATGATTTCGCGAGCCTTGGTCCAGCGATCGACGACATCGCCTTTGAATGGTCGCCCATCGAGGCCTGGCGCCTCACGAGGGAATTCCGTACACCCTACCGGGGCGTGCAAGCCAGATAGGATGAGCGCCCCTTCGATCGGGGTCCAGGTGGGCCGATCAAGATACTCCTTCAATACGGCATAAAGCTGCCTTGCGGCAGCGACGCGTTCTTGTGGCGTACTTGCTTGCGACACGACGTCGTTCCCCTTTGATGCGTTGGTACTAATTTGGGAAGGATTCTATCGTGCGAGGCCGATGTGTCACCCGGGCAAATGGGGCACTAAGCTGCGACGGCGCGCGGCAGGAGATGGTTCCAGATGGATCGATTGGGATCCAACCGGGTTACATGGCGGTTACATGGACCGCAGAATGCACAAGGGGTTACAGAGAAAATCTCCGCAACCCCTTGATTTTATTGGTGCCGGCTGCAGGACTCGAACCCGCCACCTGATGATTACAAATCAACTGCTCTACCTGATGAGCTAAGCCGGCAAAGAACCGCGATTCTAGCGCAAGCCGGCCTATTTGACGACCTTCAGCGAAGGTTTTCCACCGATGCGTGGCACGTTGGGCGGTGTAGGCTCGTCGTCTGAGCCGCCCTGGGTTTCAACGGTGGCGGGTGCCGGCATGGATTCGGACTCCACAGCGGACAGTTTGGGCGGCGGGTTGTTCTCGCGTTCGGTCGCGGCCTGCGCCGGCGGCGTACTGCGCTCGACGGGGAACGCCATGCCCTGTCCGTTTTCGCGCGCGTACACGGCCAGCACGTTGTTGATCGGCACCTCGATCTTGCGCGACACGCCCGAGAAGCGCGCGTGGAAGGTGATCCACTCGTTGCCCATGTCGAGTTGGCTGGTCGCGTCAAAGCTGACATTCAGCACGATCTCGTCGTTTTTGACGAATTCGCGCGGCACATTGGTGCTGTTGTCGACGAATACGGCAATGTACGGCGTGAAACCGTTGTCCGTGCACCATTCGTAGATGGCCCGGATCAGGTAGGGCTTGGTTGAAGTTTCCGACATGATGAAAAGAGTAACCGATGGGCGCCGCTGCGAAGATTCACGGCCAGCGCCCGGCGGCAATCAGCGACGCATCACCTTTTCCGACGGCGTCAGCGCTTCAATATACGCCGGACGGCTGAAGATACGCTCAGCGTATTTCATCAGCGGGGCGGCGTTCTTCGACAGCTCGATGCCGTAGTGGTCCAAGCGCCACAGCAGCGGCGCAATCGCCACATCCAGCATCGAGAACTCTTCACCCAGCATGTACTTGTTCTTCAGGAAGATCGGGGCGAGCTGCGTGAGGCGGTCGCGAATGGCGGCGCGCGCCTTCTCGTGCGACTTCTCGGCAGCCTTGCCCTTCTCGTTCTCCAGCACGGCCACGTGCGTGAACAGTTCCTTCTCGAAGTTGAACAGGAACAGGCGGGCGCGGGCGCGCTGCACCGGATCGGCCGGCATCAGTTGCGGGTGCGGGAAACGCTCGTCGATGTACTCGTTGATGATGTTCGACTCGTACAGGATCAGGTCGCGCTCGACCAGGATAGGCACCTGGCCGTACGGGTTCATCACCGCGATGTCTTCCGGCTTGTTGAAGAGATCGACGTCGCGAATCTCGAAATCCATGCCCTTTTCGAACAGGACGAGTCGGCAACGCTGCGAGAACGGGCAAGTGGTGCCCGAGTACAAGACCATCATGGCTTTGGTTCCTTGACGCATGGGCCTGTGGCGGCCCGATGACGGTACAACCGCTGCGATATGGCACATCGCCGCGGCACAAAAACGAAAAGGCAAAGGGCTAGGACACCTTCCGTCCTAGCCCTTGGCCGGAAAAAGCATGGAGTTTACTTGATGTCCTTCCAGTAGGCCGCGTTCAGACGCCAGGCCAGCACGAAAAAGACACCGATGAACAACAGCACCCACACACCTAGCCGCTTGCGCAGCTTGCTGGCAGGTTCCGCCATCCAGTCCAGGTAAGTGACGATATCGGCCACCGCCTGATCGTACTCGACGGTGTTCAGCTTGCCCGGCGTGACCTGCTCGAAGCCGACAAGCCGGTGCTCCATCTCGCCGCCGTGCTCGGACTTGACCTCTTCGTACTTGGGCACGCGCTGACCTTGCAGCTCCCACAACACGTGCGGCATGCCGACCTTGTCGAACACCAGGTTGTTCCAGCCGGTCGGACGCGTGTCGTCGCGGTAGAACGTGCGCAGGTACGTATAGAGCCAGTCGCTGCCGCGCGCGCGCGCGATCACCGACAGATCCGGCGGCACCACGCCGAACCACTTCTTGGCGTCCTCGCGATCCAGGGCAATGCGCATGGTGTCGCCCACCTTGTCGGACGTGAACAGCAGGTTCTGCTTGATCTGCTCCTCCGACAGGCCGAGATCGCGCAGGCGGTTGTAGCGCATCGCGCTGGCGCCGTGGCAATTCAGGCAGTAGTTGACGAACAGCTTGGCGCCCCGCTGCAGCGCCGAGATGTCTTCGGCCTGATTCGGCGCCGGATCGAGCCGCACCCCGCCCTCGTTGGCGAAGACCGGGGCCGCAATGATGAAGCCGGCCAAGGCGAAAATCGCAAGCAGCTTTTTCATTCTTGTGTCCTTATCCTCGGCTGGAATCAGTGCGGCTTGAACGTGATGCGCTCGGGCACCGGCTTGAACGTCCCCATCCGGCTCCAGATCGGCATCGAGAGGAAGAACGCGAAGTACACGATGGTGCCGATCTGCGACACGATCGAGCCCGCCGGGCTGGGCGGCTGGATGCCCAGGTAGCCGAGCACCGCGAAGGCCACCACGAAAATCCCCAGCAGCACCTTGTGGAAGCCCGGGCGATAGCGGATCGACTTGACCGGCGACTGGTCCAGCCAAGGCAGGAAGAAGAAGATGACCACCGAGCCGCCCATCACCAGCACGCCCCAGAACTTGGCGTCGATGAAGGCAAAGCCCAGCGCCAGGATCACCGCCACCGCCACGGCCACGCCCTTGACCCTCATGCTCTTGCAGCGCACGAACAGCAGACCCAGCATGATTGCCAGGAACCCCCACAGGATCGGCAGAAAGGCCGACGTCGTCGCTCGCAGCATCGAGTAGAACGGCGTGAAGTACCATACCGGCGCGATGTGCGGCGGCGTCTTCAGCGAATCGGCCGGGATGAAGTTGTTGGCTTCCAGGAAGTAGCCGCCCATTTCCGGCGCGAAGAACACCACCGCGCTAAACAGGAACAGGAACACCGCCACGCCCACGATGTCATGCACCGAGTAGTACGGGTGGAACGGGATGCCGTCGAGCGGAATGCCGCGCTCATCCTTCTTGGCCTTGATCTCGACGCCGTCCGGGTTGTTCGAGCCCACCTCGTGCAGCGCGATGACGTGTGCCACCACCAGGCCCAGCAGCACCAGCGGCACGGCGATGACGTGGAACGAGAAGAAACGGTTCAGCGTCGCGTCCGACACAACGTAATCGCCGCGGATCCACAGCGACAGATCGGGGCCGATCAGCGGAATGGCGGAGAACAGGTTCACGATCACCTGCGCGCCCCAGTACGACATCTGGCCCCACGGCAGCAGATAGCCCATGAAGGCTTCGGCCATCAGGCACAGGAAGATCAGGCAGCCGAAGATCCAGACCAGTTCGCGCGGCTTGCGGTACGAGCCGTACAGCATCCCGCGGAACATGTGCAGGTAGACCACGATGAAGAACGCCGAGGCACCGGTCGAGTGCATGTACCGCACCAGCCAGCCCCACGGCACCTCGCGCATGATGAACTCCACGCTCGCATAGGCGACCGGGATGCCGGAGGCATTGAGCGTGCCATCCGGCTTGTAGTTCATCACGAGGAAAATCCCGGTGACGATCTGGATCACCAGCACCAGCAGCGCCAGCGAACCGAAGAAGTACCAGAAGTTGAAATTCTTAGGCGCGTAATACTCCGACAGATGCGCCTTCCATGTCTCGGTCAGCGGGAAGCGGGCATCGATCCAGCCCAACAGCCCGGTTGTCTCCACCTTCTTCTCAGCGGCCATGATCAAGCCTCTCCTTTCTCGTCTTTGCCGATCATCAGCTTCGTGTCGGACAGGAACATGTAGGGGGGGACGTCCAGGTTCTGCGGGGCCGGCTTGTTCTTGAAGACGCGGCCAGCCAGATCGAACGTGGAACCGTGGCAGGGACAGACAAAGCCGGGATCGGTGCCGAGCTGGGGATTGGCGCCGGAAACGAACGGACCGGACGGCGAGCAGCCGAGGTGGGAACAGATGCCGACCACGACCAGCAGGTCCTTGTGTTCGGCGCGGGAGCGGGTTTCGTTCTTGCAGTAGTCCGGCGTCTTCATGGTGAAGGGCACGTCGGACTTGGGGTCGGCGACTTCGGCGTCGGTCTTCTTGAGGGATTCCAGCATCTCGGGGGTGCGCTTGAGCAGCCAGACCGGCTTGCCGCGCCATTCCACCACCTTCATCTGGCCCGGGGCCAGATCGCTCACGTCCGCTTCGACGGGCGCGCCCGCTGCGCGGGCCTTCTCAGATGGTGCGAATGTGCAAACGAAAGGGGCCGCCACGGCTACCCCTCCCACACCACCAGCCACGGACGTCGCAATCAGCAGATTACGGCGACCCTTGTCCACGTTTTGCTGGTCACTCATTCAAGACCCCAGGATGAGAAATCAAGATAGGTTCGCGTCAACCGAAAATTATACCCGAGCGTACCAAGCCACCGATAGCGGTCGCGGACAGCTCAGCTTGCAGATATAGTGAACACGCTGATTGCCCGCCAACCCAATGCTGACGCGGGCTCGGCATCCTTCTTGCAACCCCGCTTTTAACAATTCAGGTCAACCGATCAGCAGCTTGGCCGTTTGTCCCGAATCAAACAATCCGGAGAAAACCGATGGCACTGATGCAAGATTTCAAGAAATTCGCAATGCGCGGCAACGTGATCGACCTGGCGGTCGGTGTGATCATCGGTGCGGCGTTTGGCAAGATCGTCGATTCGCTGGTCAACGACCTGATCATGCCGCTGGTTGCGCGCATCGTCGGCAAGCTCGATTTCTCGAATCTATTCATTCAACTGGCCGACGCGCCTCCCGGCGTGCCCCAGACACTGGCCGATCTGAAGAAAGCGGGCGTGCCGGTCTTCGCCTACGGCAACTTCATTACGGTCGCCGTCAACTTCCTGATCCTGGCCTTTATCGTGTTCCTGATGGTGCGTGCGATCACACGCGTGATCGACACCAACCCGCCGCCGGCCGACACGCCGGAAAACACGCTGCTGCTGCGCGATATCCGCGACAGCCTGAAATCCAAGAATCAATAAAGGTAACCTTGAATCACACCGGATTCGGAATATCGATGAAGGTGTGGCGCACCCCGAAGTGCTCGGCAAGGTGATTACCGAGCGCGCGCACGCCGCCGCGCTCGGTGGCATGATGACCGGCACCAATATAGGCGACACCCGATTCGCGAGCCAGATGCGTGGTCTGTTCCGACGCTTCGCCGCTGAGGTACACATCGACGCCAGCCGACACCGCAGCATCGAACCAACCCTGCGCACCGCCGGTGCACCAGCCGACGGTCTGCACCGGCCGATCCGCCCCGCCGATCACCAGCGGCATGCGATCCAGCCGTACCGCCACGGTCTGCGCAAAGGCACCCAGCGTGGTGGCCTCGGGCAGCGTACCGATCCAGCCGAGCTCATCGTCGCCGAAACGCCCGGTCGGCCGGATGCCGAGCAGCGTCCCCAACTGAGCGTTATTGCCAAGCTCGGGATGCGCGTCCAGCGGCAGATGATAGGCAAACAGGTTGACGTCATGCGCCAGCAATTGCTTCAGGCGCGCATGCTTCTGCCCGACCACGCGAGCGTCCTCCCCCTTCCAGAAGTACCCGTGATGCACCAGGATGGCATCGGCATGGACATCGATCGCTGCCTCGACCAGGGCCAGGCTGGCCGTTACGCCCGTCACGATGTGCGTGATCAGCTCCCGCCCTTGCACCTGCAGACCGTTGGGGCAATAGTCCCGAAAGCGGGCCGCCTGCAACAGGTCGTTCAAGTACAATTCAAGTTCTTTTCGATCCATTTCGACTGAAATTCACCCTATGTTGCGCCGATTCTGGCTGTTTTTCGCACAGGCTGTGACTGTCGTTCTCGCGGTCTTGTTTGTGATCGCGACCCTCAAGCCCGAGTGGTTGCAGCGCGGCAAGGTGGCGGTGCAATCCGGCTCGCCCATCGTCGCGCTCAAGGAAGTCGCACCACTGGGCCACAGCGGTACGCCCAGCAACTCCTACGCGGAAGCCGCCAAAGTGGCGATGCCCGCGGTGGTCAATATCTTCAGCAGCAAGAATGCCCCCAAGCGCAACAATCCGCAGGCCAACGCAGACCCGTGGTTCCGCTTCTTTTTCGGAGACCGCTTGCCTGAGCAGCGCCAGGAACCGGTTGCCAGCCTGGGCTCCGGCGTCATCGTCAGCCCGGAAGGCTACATTCTAACGAACCATCATGTGGTGGACGGCGCCGACGAGATCGAAGTCGCGCTCACCGATGGCCGCAAGACCAACGCCAAGGTGGTCGGCACGGATCCGGAGACCGACCTCGCGGTCCTCAAGATCAGCCTGACCAATCTCCCCGCCATTACGCTCGGCCGCCTGGAGAACGTACGTGTCGGCGATGTGGTGCTGGCCATCGGCAACCCATTCGGCGTCGGCCAGACCGTGACGATGGGGATCGTGTCAGCGCTGGGTCGCAGCCATCTCGGCATCAATACCTTCGAGAACTTCATCCAGACCGACGCGGCCATCAACCCCGGCAATTCAGGCGGCGCGCTGGTCGATGCGGAGGGCAACCTGCTCGGCATCAACACAGCCATCTACTCGCGCTCGGGCGGCTCGCTCGGCATCGGCTTCGCGATTCCCGTATCGCTGGCCAAACAAGTGATGGAGTCGATCATCTCCACCGGCAGCGTGGTACGGGGCTGGATTGGTGTCGAGCCGCAGGACGTGACACCGGAGATCGCCGAATCGTTCGGCCTGTCGCGCAAGGATGGCGCGTTGATTGCCGCGGTTGTCCAGGGCGGCCCCGCCGATCGGGCCGGCCTGCGCCCGGGAGACATCCTGACCAACGTCAACGGCGAATCCATCCCGGACACCACCGCCTTACTGAACAGCATTGCCCAGCTCAAGCCAGGCACGGAAGCCAAGGTGACCGTATCCCGCAAGGGCAAGCCCGTTGAGCTGGCCATTATGGTCGGGAAGCGCCCGCCGCCTGTCCGCCGCAATGTGCCAATGCCCTCCTCACCGGAGAATGAGCAGCAGTAAGCGTTGATCTGCGATCAACACTCGAAATGGCGGCCGCTGTGCCGCCATTTTCTTTGTGTGTGCCAAACACACCGGCTGTAGCCCGAATCTCACAAGCCTGCCTGCGACTTTGGCCTCTTTGGCTGCCTCATCCCAATGCCCCGCCTCGTATCCGCTTCCTGTTCGTCAGGCCAGCGCTTTGCCTCGGGCTTCCTTCAGACTCGCAATCACCCGCGAAACCCTTGCCTCTGGCTAACACTTCCCCTTGCCGGGTGTGTAGAGGACTTGCACCTCCAAGTGAGTGCGCCCTGCCGGGCGCACCAAAGAAAAACGCCGATCCCTTTCGGGACCGGCGTTTAACCGTTCGTTCGATGCGCCCTTACGAGCGCGTCAAATTAGAACTTGTGGCGGATACCAACCACAGCACCGATTTGGTTGTTGGTGCTGGTCGAGTTGGAGAACGTATCGCTGCCGCTGCCCAGCGTCGTAGCCGTGCCGAATGCGTTCAGACCTGCAACGCCCAGACCCGAGCCGCTGCTGTTCTTGGCGTAGGCGACGTTGAAGTAGGCATCGGTACGCTTGGACAGCGCGTAGTCGGTACCCACAACGAACAGCCACGGGTTACCCGTACCGGCGTTCTTGAACTGTTGGTAGTAAGCCGTACCCGTCAGCGTCAGAGCCGGCGTAGCTTGGTAGCCAGCACCCAGCCAGTACAAGTTCGAACGCAGGTTGCCGTTGCCGGCCACAACTGCGTAGTTGGCGTGGTACCAACGGTAGCCAGCGTACAGCTTGGCCGGACCGAAGGCGTACGTGCCAGCGATCGTGGCGCGCTGTTCCTTCATGTCAGCAGCAGTGTTCTGAGCCGCCAGCGCGGTCGACGAGGTCGCGCCGTTCGATTGGTCGTACACCGCGCCCACGCTGAACGGACCAGCAGCGTAGTTTGCACCCAGGCTCCACTCACGGCCCAGCTTGTTCACGCCGGCAACTTCTTGGCCGTCGCGGTTGAATGAGTACAGAGCCGAAACGCTCAGACCGCCGAACGTGCCAACGTACTTGATGGCGTTGTCAGCACGGCCAGCCAGGTAGGCGTCTTGCGAAGTGATCGAGTAACGACCAGCGATAGCCATCGGGTCATAGGCCAGTGCGAAGTCGTACAGCAGGTTTTGCTGACGGCCCAGGGTCAGCTGACCCCATTGACCTTGCAGACCGACGTAGGCGTTACGGCCGAACAGGCGACCGCTTTGAGCCGACGTACCGGTATCGAGGCTGAAGCCGCTTTCCAGGTTGAAGATGCCCTTCAGGCCACCGCCCAGGTCTTCAACGCCACGCAGGCCCCAGCGCGAGCCCGACAGGTTGCCCGATTGCATTGCAACGCGCGAATGGCCTTGGCCGTCTGCGCCAGCAACCTTGTTTGCCCATTCCACGCCGACGTCGGCCACACCGTACAGAGTCACGGACGATTGAGCGTAGGCGCCACCGGCGGCCAGAGCTGCGACAGCAGCTGCAAACAGTTTCATTTTCATATCGACACTTTCCTTGTCAACTGATTGGGAAATCTTGACTGTCCTTATGGACGACGCAGGAACCTCACGTCTGTCCGCATTATGTGCCAGCGCTGACAGATTCCGGAAACCCTTTTTGGCTCTGCGGGCCGATTGGCGGCCGAGTTGTTGCTCATGGGCAACATGCGAGAAGCCCCCTCCGACGGGGGTCTCGGCGAGTTTTTACGGCCATGGCGCGGGGGTTGGCGGGCGATCTCGACACCCCCGGTCGGAGCGCTTTGTTACCCCGGCTTGGCACGGCAAGATTATCGTCTCTCAGCCACGCAGATCACTGAAAATGATCAAAGAATCACTTTTCTAGCGACCAAGCGCAGCGTGCCATCGCTTGAGGAAATCGGCACGGCGGAGCTGATCTTGATGGGCAAGCAAGCCCGGTCCGACCGCAATCGGACGATGCGTATTCCCCAGCTCGGCGAGCAGACGCTTTGCGGTCAGCCCGGTTTCCACGTCCTGGCGCAATGAGAAGAGAAAGGCGCGGTTGGCCATCACACGCTGCCCTTCGCGTGACAGGACGAAGTCGAGCCACAACCGGGCGGCGTTGGGATGCGTACTGCGGCGCGCAATGAAGGCGACACGCGTGGCGACCAGCGTATAGTCCGCCGGCATCTTGATCGCCAGCGCCGGATTGCGGTCGGCATAGCGCGCCGCATAAGAGCCGATCACGTTGTAGGCAAGCAGGCTTTCGCCGGCGGCGACGCGCTCGAGCATCGCGGCGGTGGTGATATAGAGGTTGACGTTGGCCGCGCCCAGCGCGCGGGCGACATCCCAGAACACCGGTGTCGTGCGCGCGTCTTCGGCGGCAAACAGGTACGCGGAACCGGAATGTTCGATGTCGTACGAGGCCACCCGGCCGCGCAGGAGATCGCGATGCACGGTCAGAATGCGGGCGAAATCGGCGTGAGTGGCGGGCACGAGATCGGCGGGGAGCTGGCGGGCGTTGTAGACGAACACGACCGGCTCGTAGCTGGTGCCGTAGGCTTCGTTCTTCCAGATGGCCCACGACGGCAGGTACGGCCGCTCGGGTGATGCATACGGCAGGGCATGGCCGTCGTTGACCAGCTTGAACTGCTCCGGCATGGATGAACTCCAGACCACGTCCGCCCCCGGCGCGCCCGAGGCCAGTTCGGCGAGGTAACGGCGGTAGAGATCATCGCTGTTCTGTTCGCGGTAATCGACCGTGACCCCGGGATAGCGAGCCTCGAACGCCCGGATGAGCGGATGGGCTGCCGCGAAATCGGTCGTCGAATAGACCGTGACGCGTCCCTCGCGCCGGGCAGCATCGAACACCACGCCGTAGTCTCGCGGGTAGTACGACGGGAGTTCGGGCGCTGGACGGCCCAGCCACTGGGCCGGACTTTCGGCGACCGCAAGCCCGCCTGCGGCCAGCAGCGCGGCGGCCTGGCACAGCCAGCGGCGTCGGGTATCGGGGATGGACGGCATGCGAATGGGCGCCGCGTCGAAATGGGATGAGATCGTTGAGCGGGCGCCAAGCATTATCATGAAAAAGCACTCAGAACGATATTGAGAGACACCCGATGCGGATCTTGCTGGTGGAGGACGAAGAAGAACTGGCGGCATGGCTGTCGCGCGCGCTGGCGCAAAGCAGCTTCGTGGTGGAGCGCGCGGCGGACGGGCTGGCGGCGGAGGCGTTCCTGGCCTCCGGCGAATTCGATGCCGTCGTGCTGGACCTGCGCCTGCCGCGCAAGGACGGTTTTGCCGTGCTGGCCGACATGCGCGCGCGCGACGATCGCACGCCGGTGCTGATCCTGACAGCCCAGGGCGCGCTGGACGAGCGCGTGCGTGGCCTGAACGCCGGCGCCGACGACTTCCTCACCAAGCCGTTCGCGCTGACGGAACTGGAAGCGCGGCTGATGGCGCTGATCCGTCGCAGCCGGGGCCGGGCGTTTCCGCGTCTGCGCTGCGGGCCGCTGGAATTCGACACCGGCCGCAAGGCCTTCCTGCTGGCGGGCGAGGCGCTGTCGCTGACACCGCGAGAGCACGCCGCCCTGTCCGCGCTGCTGCACAAGACCGGGCAGCCGATCAGCAAGGTCCACCTGTTCGACAAGGTATTCAACCTGGACAGCGACTCCAGCCCGGATGCCGTGGAAGTCGTGGTGCACCGCCTGCGCAAGAAGCTGGCGGGGTCCGGCGTGCAGATCGTCACGGTGCGGGGGCTGGGCTACCTGCTCGAAGCCGAGACGGACGGCATCCCGCAGGCGGCGGACGACACGTCCGCGCTATGACGCAGCGCTTTGCCCTGCTGCCGCGCAGCCTCAAGCTGACGCTGCTGTGGCTCCTGCTGCCGGGGCTGGTCGGCGTGCTGGCGATCGATACGCTGTCCACGTACCAGTCGCTGCGTACGGCGACCGACCGCGCCTATGACCGCGCACTGCTCGGCTCGGTGCGCGCCATCGAGAACGGCGTGACGATCGAGCGCGGGCAGGTGCAGGTCAACGTGCCGTATGTGGCACTGTCGATGTTCGAGTCGACCGCGCAGAGCAACGTCTACTACCGGGTCGCCTACGAACAGGCGGCTGGCGCGCCGGCGCAGGCCGCCCTCACCGGCTACGACGATCTGCCGCTGCCGACCGGCGCGCTCGACAACGACACCCCCCACTTCTACGACGCGCTCTATCACGGCGAGCCGGTCCGGATCGCGGCCGTGGCCAAGCCGCTGTACCAGCCGGGGCTGCCGACGCGCATCGTGATCCAGGTGGCCGAGACCATCGAGACACGGCGTGCGCTGCAGCAATCGGTATGGCGCGGCACGCTGGTTCGCGACGCAGCCCTGGTGGCGGTGAGCGTGGCGCTGCTGTGGCTGGGCGTGACGCTGACGCTGCGACCGCTCAAGCGGCTGGCGCGCGGCATTGCCGTGCGCGCCTCCGATGACCTGCGCCCGCTCGACGCCACCGACGTGCCGGCCGAAGTGCGGCCGCTGGTGCAGGCGATCAACCACCACATTCATCGCTACGCCGAGCTGGCGGCGGCACAGAGCCAGTTCCTGGCCGATGCATCGCACCAGTTACGCACGCCGCTTGCGGTGCTGCTGACCCAGGCCGAGTACGCCTTGCGCGAGACCGATCCGGCGCGGGTGCGCGAGAGCCTGGCCGCCATCATCGCGCGCTTGCAATCCACCAACCGCCTGACCTCTCAGCTACTGGCGCTGGCGCGTGCCCGGCACACCGGACAGGACGCACCGCCCGAGACCTTCGACCTGGGCGAGCTTGCGCGCAGCGTGGTAGTCGATGCGCTGCCGCTGGCGCGCGAAAAGCAGCAGGACCTGGGCTGGGACGACAGCGGCCTGGACACGCAGTTGCCGGTGTCGGGCTACCCGGCATTCCTGCGCGAGGCGCTGTCCAACCTCGTGCACAACGCGATCCGCTATACGCCGCCGAGCGGCCGCATCACGGTGCGCGCCATCGCGGACTGCGGCGCGGCACTCGTTTGCGTGGACGATACGGGACCCGGCATGAGTGCCGTGGAGCGCGCCCATGCGTTCGAGCGCTTCCGCCGCGCGCACGAGGGCGGAACACGGCCGGGTCAACCCAAGGATGCGCGCTATGCCGCCGAAGGCTCAGGGCTGGGACTGGCCATCGCGCGCGCCTACGCTGCGCGCAGCGGCGGGCAGATCGAACTGGCCGACGGCGAGCCGAACGGCCATGGCGGCGTGGGGCTTTCCGCCCGGATCCGGGTGCCGTTGGCGAGGGCAGCCGACACCGCGCAGCATGCTGCGACGCAGCAGGTGCAATGAAAGCGTGGCGAAAGCGCGCGATTTCTATAATCCGCCGCACCTGGGGTCATCCGTCCAGAGCCGCACGAAAAAAGCGGCCGACCCCATACCATCACAAGCAAATCAGGAGACAACCCATGCTTCGTGGTCACTTTGCGCCTGCGCGCGCCGCAGTCGCTGCTGCTGCCCTCACCTTGGGCACCGCTGCTTTCGCTCAAGTCCCCGCCGGCTACCCGGCCAGCTACGCCGACACCATCGCCGCCGCCAAGAAGGAAGGCAAGGTCGTGGTTTACGCGACCACCGATACCAAGGCAGCCGATCCGCTGATCAAGGATTTCGAGTCGCTGTATCCGGGCGTGAAGGTCGAATACAACGACATGAACAGCAGCGAGCTGTACAACCGCTTCATCAGCGAGCAGGCCGCCGGCGGTGCCTCGGCCGACATGATGTGGAACTCGTCGATGGACTCGCAGCTCAAGCTGGCGCAGACCTACGCGATGATGTACCAGTCGCCCGAGGCGGCCAGCCTGCCGAAGTGGGCCGTCTACAAGGGCCTGGCCTATGGCACGACGTACGAGCCGGCCGTGTTCCTCTACAACAAGCGCCTGGTGAAGGACAGCGAAGTACCGCAAACGCACGCCGACCTCGCCAAGCTGGTGAGCAGCCAGCCGGAGCGCTTCAAGAACAAGGTCACGACCTACGACATCGAGAAGTCCGCCGTGGGCTTCATGATGGCTGCACAGGACAACCAGGACTCGCCGCAGTACTTCGACTTCATCAAGGCCGTCGGCCCGAACCTGGTGCTGCAGTCGTCCACCGGCACGATGATGGAGCGCGTGGCCTCGGGCGAGAACCTGCTGGCGTACAACATCCTCGGTTCGTATGCGATGGCGCGCGCCAAGAAGGATCCGTCGATCGGCATCGTCTATCCGAAGGACTACACGCTGGTGGTCTCGCGCGTGGCGATGATCGCCAAGAAAGCGCAGCATCCGAACGCGGCCAAGCTGTGGCTGGACTACATCCTGTCCAAGCGCGGCCAGGACATCCTCGCCAACAAGTCGGACCTGCACTCGCTGCGTGACGACGTGTCGGGCGAAGCCACCGCCGCCGGCCTGAAGCAGATCCTCGGCCAGTCCATCAAGCCGATCCCGGTGGACGAATCCGTGCTCACCTTCCTCGAGCCGAAGAAGCGCCTGGACTTCATCAAGCAATGGCGCACCGCCGCCGGCCGCTGATGCGCGCGCCGACACCCTTCGTCTGATCGACCTGCGGCACCCGCCCCTTTCGCGGGCGGTGCCGGCATCCACCTGGAGGCACTATGCGTTCTCTGACGCACGACCGTGCCGCCGCCTCGCAGACCATTCCGCAGCGCTCGCCCTGGACGCGCTTGGGACAGGCTTTGCCGCGCGGCGTGGTCATCCTGCTTGCCGCGCTGGCGATCTTCACGCCGCTGGCGCTGATCTTCTACCAGAGCTTCCTCTCCGCGCCCTTCTTCATGCCGGACGCGCTGGCGGGGCTCGACGCCTATCGCTTCATCTTCACCGACCCGGACTTCTGGCACGCGTTCGAGAAATCCGGCGCGCTGGCCTTCGGGCTGGCGGTGATCTCGGTGCCGCTGGGCGGCATCCTGGCGTTCCTGATGGTGCGCTCCGACCTGCCCGGCCGCCGCATCCTCGAGCCGATGCTGATGATCCCGGTGTTCGTCTCGCCGATGGTGCTGGCGTTCGGTTACGTGGTGTCGGCCGGCCCGGTCGGCTTCTATACGATCTGGTTCAAGCAGTTGTTCGGCGGCGCACCGTGGAACGTGTACTCGTTCACCAGCATCATCATCATCGCCGGGCTCACGCACGTGCCGCACGTATACCTGTACGTGTCGTCGGCGCTGCGCAGCCTGGGTTCCGATGTGGAGGAAGCCGCGCGCATCTCAGGCGCGTCGCCGCTGTCGGTGGCACTCAACGTGAGCCTGCCGATGGTGCGGCCGGCGCTGCTGTACGCCGCCGTGCTGGTGATCTTCCTGGGCTTCGAAGTGTTCGGCCTGGTGCTGGTGCTGGGCGATCCGGAAGGCCACCTGGTGCTGGCGACGTACCTGTACAAGCTGACCAACAAGCTGGGCACGCCGGCCTATCACCTGATGGCGGCCGTGGCGGTCTGCCTGGTGATGGTGACTTTCCCGCTGGTGCTGCTGCAGCGCTACATGCTGCGCTCGGCCAACCGCTTCGTCACGGTCAAGGGCAAGGTCACGCGCAGCCGTCCGCTGCCGCTCGGCAAGTGGCGCTGGCCGGCATGGGCGGTGGTGGTGCTGTGGTTTTTCGTGACGGTGATCGTACCGCTGTCGGGCATCGCGCTGCGCGCCTTCGTGTCGAACTGGGGTGAAGGCGTATCACTGACGGAAGCCATCTCGACCACGGCGTTCCACCAGATCTTCGAGCAGCCGCAGTTCCTGCGCGCGATCGTCAACACGGTGCTGATCGGCGTGCTCGGCGGTGCGCTGGCGGTGGCCTGCTACACCTGCATCGGCCTGGCCATGCACCGCAAGCCGGACGGTTGGACGCGCTTCCTCGATTACAGCGTGCTGGTGCCGCGCGCGATCCCGGGCCTGCTGGCCGGCCTGGCGTTCCTGTGGGTGTTCCTGTTCGTGCCGAACTGGATCGAGACCGCCCTGACCGACAGCAGCGTGCCCTTCGCCGGCTGGATGATCGAACACGTGGTGCCGACCCTGCGCAATCTGCGCAGCACGATCTTCAGCGTGTGGATCGCGTACTCGGTGGTGTGGCTGGCCTATGGCCTGCGACTGATCTCGGCCGCGCTGCTGCAGGTCGGGCCGGAACTGGAGGAAGCCGCCCGCTCGGTCGGTGCGTCCCGCGCCCGCACCACGCGCGACGTGACCGTGCCGCTCACGCGCTACGGCCTGCTCGGCGCCTGGCTGCTGATCTTCCTGATTTTCGAGCGCGAATACTCGACCGGTGTGTACCTGCTGTCGCCGGGCACCGAGACCATCGGCTCGATGCTGGTTTCCCTGTGGGCGGGCGGCGCCATCGACATCGTCGCCGCGCTGTCCTTCGTCAACATCGTGCTGGTGGCCGTGGGCCTCGGCATTGCACTGCGTTTCGGAGTGAAGCTCCATGATTGAACTCACCGTCAACGACCTGCACCTGGAATACGGCAACAACCCGGTGCTCAAGGGTGTCTCGATGCAGTTGCAGAAGGGCGAAGTGGTGTCGCTGCTGGGCCCATCGGGTTCGGGCAAGACCACGCTGCTGCGCGCCGTCGCCGGCCTGGAGCAGGCCAGCCGCGGCACGGTCAAGATCGGCGAGCGCGTGATGTTCAACGGCGCCGCCGGCCTGGACGTGCCGGCCGAGGCGCGCAACCTGGGGCTGGTGTTCCAGTCCTACGCGCTGTGGCCGCACAAGACCGTCGCCGAAAACGTCGCCTACCCGCTCAAGCTGCGCAAGACGCCGCCCGCGCAGATCAAGGAACGCGTGCAGGCCGTGCTGCAGCAACTCGGCCTCGGCCACCTGGGCGAGCGCTTCCCGAGCCAGTTGTCCGGCGGCCAGCAGCAACGCGTGGCGATTGCCCGGGCGCTGGTGTACAACCCGCCCGTGATCCTGCTGGATGAGCCGCTGTCCAACCTCGACGCCAAGCTGCGCGAAGAAGCGCGTGCTTTCCTGCGCGAGCTGATCGTGCGCCTGGGCCTGTCGGCGCTGATGGTCACGCACGACCAGAGCGAGGCGATGGCCATGTCGGACCGCATCCTGCTGCTCAACAACGGCGTGATCGAACAGCAAGGCACGCCCGAGCAGATGTACGGCGCGCCGGAAACGCTGTTCACCGCCGAGTTCATGGGCAGCAACAACCGCGTCAACGGCAAGATCGCCGAAGTGCGCGACGGCATGGCGCGGCTGGTGGACGAAGCCGGCGGCTGGTCGCTGTGGGGCGTGGCGCGCGGCGACCTGAAGCCCGGCGCGGCGGCGCATGGCGTGATCCGGCTGGAGCAGGTGCGCGTCGGCCTGGACAACGCCGATAACACCATCCGCCTGCCGCTGGCCACGCGCATGTACCTGGGCGACCGCTGGGAATGCCTGTTCCGCGGCGCCGGCGCGGCCGGCACCGGCCTGCGCGCCTACGCCAGCAACGCGCCCGGCGACGGCGAGTACGCGCTGACCTTCCCGCGCGAGCAGTTCTGGTTGTTCGCGGCATAAGCGTTTTCACCACAACGAAAAAGGCAGCCTCGGCTGCCTTTCTTCATGGGCGCGGACGCGCTCAATCCTTCACGGCCGGCAGCGTCTGCGCCTCGGGCGCCGCGGTCTTGCGGATGAACACCGCGGCCAGGATCAGGCCCAGCTCGTACAGCAGCCACAGCGGCACAGCCAGCAGCAGCTGCGACATCACATCCGGCGGCGTGACGACGGCCGCGATCACGAACGCCCCCACCACCACGTACGGACGGATCTGGCGCAGCTTCTCCAGGCTGACGATGCCGAAGCGCACCAGCACGATCACCACCACCGGCACCTCGAAGGTGATGCCGAAGGCCAGGAAGGTGGTCATGGCGAAACTGAGGTATTTGTCGACGTCGGTCGACATCTCCGCGCCCAGCGGCGCGTTGTAGTGCGCCATGAACTTGAACACGGTCGGGAAGACCAGGAAGTACGCGAACGCCACGCCGCACAGGAACAGCACATAGCTGCTCACCACCAGCGGCAGGATCATGCGCTTCTCGTGCGCATACAGCCCCGGCGCCACGAAGCGCCAGATCTGGTACAGCACCCACGGCAGCGCGACCAGGAAGGCCACCAGCAGCGTCACTTTCATCGGCACGAAGAACGAGCCGGTGACATCGGTGACGATCATGTGGCCGTTCTTGGGCAGCGCCTGGATCAGCGGCCGCGAGAACAGGTTGAAGATGTCGGGCGCCCAGTACACCAGGCCCAGGAAGATCAGCAGCACGCCCGCGCCGGCCTTGACGATGCGCTCGCGCAGCTCGACCAGGTGCGAGATGAAGGTTTCCTGCGCGCCGTCCTCGGGCGAATCTTGCGGATCGTGCGGAGCGGCACTCATGTCGACGGGGATGGGAAGCGGTCAGGGCGCCGCATCGGCGGCACCCGGGCGATCATTCGAAGAAGGAACGGCCACGCGACTGCGCGGCGACGATGGGCGGACGGTGACGCTTGACGCGCGCGGCGCCGGACTGCGCCCACATGCTCACGCCCTGCTTGCGGCGGTACCACTTCGGCATCGACAGCTGCTTGTTGCGCCAGCTGTTGCGGCCGTTGCGCGACTTGGCCGGCGCCGGTCGCCACTCGGGGGCCTGCGTGGCCGTCTGGCGCGCCGCCGGATCGCCGAGCGCCTCGTTCAGGCGCTCGTTGATCTCGGAGGTGTGCTTGCTGACTTCCTGGTGGATGGTCTGCTCGACGTTGCGCGCGGCCTCCTCGAACTCGGTGCGCATCTTGCGCAACTCCTCGAGTTCGATCTCGCGGCTGACTTCCGCCTTCACGTCCGCGATGTAGCGCTGCGCCCGGCCGATCAGCGCCCCGGCCGTGCGCGCCACTTTGGGCAGCCGCTCCGGCCCGATGACGACCAGCGCCACCGCGCCGATCAGCGCCAGCTTGGAGATGCCGAGATCGATCATCGGTCAGCGGTGCGGGGCTCAGCCCTGCTTGGATTTGTCGCGCGCTTCGACGTCGATGGTCGTCGCGTCGTGCAGTTCGCGCGGCGGCTGGCCGGCGGCCTGCTGCCCTTGCTGAGAACCGGCCGGCTTGTCTTCCGAGCCTTCGCGCATGCCTTCCTTGAAGCCCTTGACCGCGCTGCCGAGGTCCGAGCCGATGTTGCGCAGCTTCTTGGTGCCGAACACCATCATGATGATCACCAGCACGATCAGCCAGTGCCAAATGCTAAAGGAACCCATGTCCTACTCCCACGTAAGTACCGCTGCCAGCGCCGCATCGATGGCGGCGCTATTGGTTGATGCTACGGATTGGCGTACATCGGCTTGCTGTCGTTTAGATACAGCCAGCCCTTGACGATACGATACAGCATCCAGATGCCCAAGGCCCACAGTACGGCAAAGCCGAGAAAGGCCAGCGGGATCAGCAGCACGCCGATCACACCCCACAATACGCACCACCAGAACGAACGGATCTGCCAGCGGAAGTGCGACTCGTACAGCGTGCCCCGCACATCGTCGCGCTTCACGTACCCGACGATGATCGCGATCAACGCGGTGATACCGCCGGTCAGCCAGAAAATGGCGTACAGCGCATACAGGATGTGAGTCAGACGTCGCAGTCCGGCCAGCCGTTCCGCGTCGTCCGTCATCGCGATCGCCGATCCGTATTTGTCCACGCTGCCTCCTTGCGGCGATCGATCGCCGTGTCAGTCACCCGCCGCGGCTTCAGTCGCCGGCCGCATCGCGCGCCTGCGACTTGCGCAGCGCCTTCTCTTCCAGCCCCGAGAGCCCCTCGCGGCGCGCCAGTTCGTTGACCACGTCGTCGGGCGTCAGGTTGAAGTGCGACAGCAGCACCATGGTGTGGAACCACAGATCGGCCACCTCGTAGACGACCTTGCTGCGCGCCTCGTCGGTCATGCCGGCGGCGCGCGCATCCTTGGCGGCCATCACGGTCTCGGTGGCCTCTTCGCCGATCTTCTTCAGGATGGCGTCGTCGCCCTTGTGGAACAGGCGGGCGATGTAGCTCTTCTCCGGGTCGCCGCCGTTGGCGAGCTTGCGGGATTCGAGCACCTCGCCCAGGCGGCGCAGGGTGTCACTCATGGTGCGAATGGCCGGGCTTGCCGGCATAGATCTCGTCGGGACTCTTCAGCACCGGTTCGACGGTGTGCCAATCGCCGTCCTCGGCGGTGCCTTCGAATTTCTGGAAGAAGCAGGCGTGACGGCCGGTATGGCAGGCAATGCCGCCGATCTGCGTGACGCGCAGCAGCACCACGTCTTCGTCGCAGTCGAGGCGGACCTCGTGCACTTTCTGGATGTGGCCGGACTCCTCGCCCTTGTGCCACAGGCGCTTGCGCGAGCGCGACCAGAACACCGCCTCGCCGGTCTCGACCGTCTTCTGCAGAGCGTCGCGGTTCATGAAGGCGAACATCAGGACATCATTGCTGCCCTGCTCCTGCACGATGACCGGCACCAGCCCGTGATCGTCCCACTTCACCTTGTTGAGCCATTTCTTGGACATGATCACTTCCGTACCGGTATGCCTTGTTGCGCCATGAACTGCTTGGCCTCGCCGACCGTGTGTTCGCCGTAGTGGAAGATGCTGGCAGCCAGCACCGCGTCGGCATGGCCGAGCTTGATGCCGTCGGCCAGGTGCTGCAGGTTGCCGACCCCGCCCGAGGCGATCACCGGCACCGGCACGGCATCCGACACCGCGCGCGTCAGCTCCAGGTCGAAGCCGCTCTTGGTGCCGTCGCGGTCCATGCTGGTCAGCAGGATCTCGCCGGCGCCGCGCTGCGCCATCTCGCGGGCCCAGGCCACGGCATCGAGGCCGGTCGCCTTGCGCCCGCCGTGCGTGAAGACTTCCCAGCGCGGCGGCTCGCCGTCGGCCGACACCTTCTTGGCGTCGATGGCCACCACGATGCACTGCGCGCCGTAGCGGGCGCTGGCGTCCGACACCAGTTGCGGATTCGCCACCGCGGACGAGTTCATGCTGATCTTGTCGGCGCCCGCGTTGAGCAGCCGGCGCACATCTTCAAGTGCCCGCACGCCGCCGCCGACGGTCAGCGGAATGAATACCTGCGACGCCACCGACTCGATGATGTGCAGGATCAGGTCGCGCCCGTCAGACGTCGCGGTGATGTCGAGGAAGGTGATTTCGTCGGCGCCCTGCTCGTCGTAACGGCGCGCGATCTCGACGGGGTCGCCCGCGTCGCGCAACTCGACGAAGTTGACGCCCTTGACCACCCGGCCGTTGGTCACGTCCAGGCAGGGGATGATTCGTTTGGCTAGCATGATGAGGCGGGCGCCCATGCGCCCGGAATGCCTTAAAGACCCGGACCCCGCTGGCCCGGGAGGAACGGCTCAGGCCGCGCCGAGCTTGTCCGCGTGTTCCTGCGCTTGCCGGAAATTGAGGTCGCCCGAGTAGATGGCGCGCCCGCAGATCACGCCCTCCACGCCCTCGGTCTCCACGGCGCACAGGTGGTCGATGTCCTTCAGGCTGGACAGGCCGCCGCTGGCGATCACCGGGATCGACACCGACTGGGCCAGCTTGACCGTTGCATCGATGTTGATGCCCTGCAACATGCCGTCGCGGCCGATGTCGGTGTAGATGATGGCTTCGACGCCGTAGTCCTCGTACTTGCGGGCCAGATCCACCACTTCATGGCCGGTCAGCTTGCTCCAGCCGTCGGTCGCCACCTTGCCGTCCTTGGCATCGAGCCCGACGATGATGTGGCCGCCGAACGCGGTGCAGGCGTCCTGCAGGAAGCCCGGATTCTTGACCGCCGCCGTACCGATGATGACGAACGACAGCCCATCGTCCAGCCAGCGCTCGATGGTATTGAGATCGCGGATGCCGCCGCCGAGCTGCACCGGAATCTCGCCCCCCACCTCGGCGAGGATGGATTTGATCGCGGCCTCGTTGCGGGGCTTGCCCACGAAGGCGCCGTTCAGATCGACCAGATGCAGCCGGCGCGCGCCCTGGTCGACCCAATGCCGCGCCATGGCGGCGGGGTCTTCCGAGAACACGGTGGCTTGATCCATATCGCCTTGTTTGAGGCGCACACACTGACCGTCCTTCAGGTCGATGGCCGGGATGAGCAACATAAGCGTGACGACAAAGTTGAGGGGGAAGAATAAACAGGTTCGGCTGCGACGGCGATGCCGGCGTCAGGGGTTCCAGTGCACAAAGTTCCGGTAGATCTGCAGGCCGGCTTGCGCACTTTTTTCCGGGTGAAACTGTGTTGCAAAAATATTATCCCGAGCGATGGCGCAGGTAAACCGCACCCCGTATTCGGTCTCGCCGACCGATTCCTCGGGATGCGCCGGCCGTGCATAGTAACTGTGCACGAAATAAAAATAGCTCTGGTCCGGTACGCCGGCCCACAGAGCATGGGCCCGGCTCTGGTGCACACGGTTCCAGCCCATCTGAGGCACTTTGTACCGCGAACCGTCCGGCTGCAACTGGCCGTCCAGGTCGAAGCGGACCACGTCGCCGGCGATCAGGCCCAGGCCCCGCGTGAATTTGCGGTCCGGACGCGCCTCGGTGCTGCGTTCCAGCAGCATCTGCTCGCCCACGCACACGCCCAGCATCGGCTTGGTGCGCGCGGCTTCGAGCACAGCGTCGTGCAGCCCGGACAGATCGAAGGCCGCCATGCAGTCCGGCATCGCGCCCTGCCCCGGCAGCACCACCCGGTCAGCCGTGCGGATTTCGTCGGCCTGCGCACTGATGCGCACATCGGCGTCCGGAGCAACGGCGCGCAGGGCCTGCGCCACTGAGCGCAGGTTGCCCATGCCGTAATCGACAATTGCAATCGTAGTCATGATTTAAGAACAGGCAACAGGGTTTTCAGCCCGTCGACGATGAATTCCACGGCCAGCGCCGCGAGGATCAGCCCCATCAGGCGCGTACCGACGTTGATGCCGGTGCGGCCGATCACGCGAGCGATCGGCTCGGCGGCACGCAGCACGACCCATACCACCAGCGCGATCAGCACGCCCACGCCGGCCAGGAAAAACAGTTCGTACCAATGCTGAGTCTTGCCCGCGTAGACGATCACCGTGCTGATCGAGCCCGGGCCCGTCAGCAAAGGAATCGCCAGCGGCACCACTGCGATGCTGGCCCGCACGCCGGCCTCGTCCTCTTCCTCCGGCGTGGCCTTGGTGCGGCTGGTCTGCGCGTTCAGCATGTTCAGCGCGATCATGATCATGATGATCCCGCCGCCCACCTGCAGCGAGCCGACCGAAAAACCGAAGAAACCGATGATCTGCTCGCCCAGCAGCGCGCTGATGCCGATCACCAGCGCCACCGAAACCGACGCGGTCTTGATCGTGCGCCGCTTCTCCTCATCCGTCAGGCTCTCGGTCAAACTGATGAAGAACGGGATCGCCCCGATCGGGTTGATCAGTGCCAGCAGAGAAAAGAAGCTCTTGGTCAGATCCATGGGATCGGGTAGTCGGTCAGGCGCGGCCGGGCCGACGCGGGGAATGATCAGAGCGCGCCCTTGGTCGACGGAATCGTGCCGGCGGCGCGCGGATCGAGCTCCACCGCCATGCGCAGCGCGCGGCCGAAGGCCTTGAACACGGTTTCGATCTGGTGGTGCGCGTTGACGCCGCGCAGGTTGTCGATATGCAGCGTCACGCCGGCATGGTTGACGAACCCGCGGAAGAATTCGATGGACAGGTCCACGTCGAAACTACCCACGCGCGCGCGCGTGAACGGCACGTGGAACTCCAGGCCCGGACGGCCGGAAAAATCGATCACCACGCGCGACAGGGCCTCATCCAGCGGCACGTAGCTGTGGCCGTAGCGCACGATGCCCTTCTTGTCGCCGACGGCGCGGGCGACCGCCTGGCCGAGCGTGATGCCGACGTCTTCCACGGTGTGGTGATCGTCGATGTGGGTGTCGCCGGTGGCCGTGACGTCCAGGTCGACCATGCCATGACGGGCGATCTGGTCGAGCATGTGGTCGAGGAAGGGGACGCCGGTGTTCAGCGTCTGCTTGCCCGTGCCGTCCAAATCAAGGGCGACGCGGATCTGCGTTTCGGAGGTGTTGCGAGTGACCTCGGCGCGGCGGCTCATGGGGTGTCCTGCAGCGATGCGGCAAAGGCATCGAGAAATTGCGCGTTTTCTTCGGGGTTGCTGACCGTCACGCGCAGACAGTTGGCCAGCAACGGGTGCATTTTACTGACGTTTTTGACCAGCACCCGCCGCTTGAGCAGGCGCTCGAACAGGCCGGCGGCATCG
Source organism: Ralstonia solanacearum K60 (assembly GCF_002251695.1). Lineage (NCBI taxonomy): Bacteria > Pseudomonadati > Pseudomonadota > Betaproteobacteria > Burkholderiales > Burkholderiaceae > Ralstonia > Ralstonia solanacearum. The sequence goes on along the minus strand of NZ_NCTK01000001.1, from coordinate 2,450,766 downwards.
GGCACGCGCAGCAGCAGGAAGTTGGCGGCGCTCGGGAACACCGTCACGCCCGGCTGGGCGGACAGCGCATCGATCAGCCGGGTGCGCTCGGTGCGCAGGGTCGCCGCCTGCGCATCGAGCACGTCCACGTGATCGAGCACGAACGATGCGGTGGCCTCGGTCAGCACGTTCACGTTGTACGGCGGGCGCACCTTGTCCAGTTCGGCGATCCACTTCGGGTGGCCGGCCACGTAGCCCAGGCGGATGCCCGCCAGGCCCAGCTTGGAGACCGTGCGCATCACCAGCAGGTGATCGAACTCGGGCAGGCGCGGCATCCAGCTGTGCTGCGCAAACGGCTGGTAGGCCTCGTCGACCACCACCAGGCTCTGGCACACCGGCCCGCGCGCGGCACGGATGATGGCATCCATGTCGGCGGCATCGAACAGGTTGCCGGTCGGGTTGTTCGGGTAGGCCAGGTAGATGACGGCGGGCTGATGCTCGGCCATGGCGGCCAGCATCGCTTCGCGGTCGAGGGTGAGATCGGCCTTGAGCGGCACGCCCACGAACTTCAGCCCCATCAGCTGCGCCGACATCGCGTACATCACGAACCCGGGCACCGGCGCCAGCACGGTCGCGCCCGGCTTGGCCGCGGCGATGGCGATCAGGCTGATGATCTCGTCCGAGCCGTTGCCCAGCAGCACCTCGGCGCCGGCCGGCACGCGCATCACGCGCTTGAGCTGCGCCTTGAGCGTGTCGGCGGTCGGCACCGGGTAGCGGTTCAGCGCCACCTCGGTCAGCCGCTTGCCGAGCGCGTCGCGCAGCATGGCCGGCAGATGGTAGGGGTTCTCCATCGCGTCCAGCTTGACCATGCCGGACGCGTCGGGCACGTGGTACGCGCCCATCGCGCGCACATCGTCGCGCACGATGCGGCCGAGCAGGTCATCGAGAGAGGGCTGGAGTGGCGCGTTGGCGTTCATGGTCATGCGGGTCAGGTCACTCGGTGGTCGTGCGTTGCAGGCGGTATTCGGCGCTGCGGGCGTGCGCCTGCAAACCCTCGCCATAGGCCAGTTCGGAGGCGATCTCGCCCAGCATCTGCGCGCCCGCTTCGCTCACCTCGATCAGGCTGGAGCGCTTGATGAAGTCGTACACGCCCAGCGGCGACGAGAAGCGCGCCGTGCGCGAGGTCGGCAGCACGTGGTTCGGACCCGCGCAGTAGTCACCCAGCGACTCGCTGGTGTACTTGCCGAGGAAGATGGCGCCCGCGTGGCGGATGCGCTCGGCCCACTGGCGCGGGTGCTCGGCGGAGATCTCCAGGTGCTCCGGCGCGATGTCGTTGGCGATCTCGCACGCCTCGTCCATGTCGCGTACCCGGATCAGCGCCCCGCGGCCCGACAGCGAGGCGGCGATCACGTCCTTGCGCGGCATGTCGTCGAGCTGGCGCCGGATGCTGGCCTCCACCTGGGCGATAAAGCCGGCGTCCGGACACAGCAGGATCGACTGCGCAAGCTCGTCGTGCTCGGCCTGCGAGAACAGGTCCATCGCCACCCAGTCCGGATCGGTGGTGCCGTCGCAGATGACGAGGATCTCGGACGGCCCGGCAATCATGTCGATGCCGACCGTGCCGAACACGCGCCGCTTGGCCGCCGCCACGTAGGCGTTGCCCGGGCCGACGATCTTGTCGACGGCGGGCACGGTCTCGGTGCCATAAGCGAGCGCCCCGACGGCCTGCGCGCCGCCGATGGTGAACACGCGGTCCACCCCGGCGATACAGGCTGCGGCCAGCACCAGCTCGTTGCGCACGCCGCCGGGCGTGGGCACCACCATGATGATTTCCTTGACGCCCGCCACGCGCGCCGGAATCGCATTCATCAGCACCGACGACGGGTACGCCGCCTTGCCGCCCGGCACGTAGATGCCGACGCGATCGAGCGGCGTGACCTTCTGGCCGAGCACGGTGCCGTCGGCTTCCGCATACTCCCAGCTGTGCGAGCCGCACTCGATCTTCTGTTTCTCGTGGTAGGCGCGCACGCGGGCGGCGGCGGCCTCCAGCGCGGCGCGGCGCTTGGGCTCCAGCCCATCGAGCGCGGCCTGCAGCGCGGCCGGCGACAGTTCCAGCGCGGCCACGCTATCGGCTTCGATGCGGTCGAAGCGGTGCGTGGTCTCGAGCACGGCGGCGTCGCCGCGCGCCTTCACATCGGCCAGGATCTGCGCGGCGGCGCGGTCGATGGCTTCGTCTTCGCTCGCTTCGAAGGCGAGCACCTGGCGCAGTTGCGCCGCGAATCCGGCATCGGCCGAATCCAGTTTGCGGATGATCAGGCTCATACGGGTTCTCCGACGCGCTTGGACTCGGTACCGGCCGGCCGCGAAGCGCGCTCGAAAGCGTCGAGGATCGGCGCCAGCCGCTCGCGCTTGAGCTTCAGCGCCGCCTGGTTGACGACCAGGCGGGAGGAGATCTGCATGATCTCCTCCACCTCGACAAGGTTGTTGGCGCGCAGCGTGCCGCCAGTGCTGACCAGATCGACGATGGCATCGGCCAGGCCCACCAGCGGGCCCAGCTCCATCGAGCCGTACAGCTTGATCAGGTCGACGTGCACGCCCTTCTTGGCGAAGTGCTCACGCGCGGTGTTCAGATACTTGGTGGCCACCGACAACCGCGCGCCCTGGCGCACGGCGCTGGCGTAATCGAAGCCGGCCGGCACCGCCACCGACATGCGGCAGCGGGCGATGTCCAGGTCGATGGGCGCGTACAGACCCGCCATGCCGTGCTCCATCAGCACGTCGCGACCGGCCACGCCGAAATCCGCCGCGCCGTACTGCACGTAGGTCGGCACGTCGGAAGCGCGCACGATGATCACGCGCAGCGCCGGGTCCGACGTCGGCAGGATCAGCTTGCGCGAGGTCTCCGGGTCTTCGATCACCTCGATGCCGGCGGCCTTCAGCAGCGGCAGCGTTTCTTCAAAGATGCGCCCCTTCGACAGTGCCAGCGTGAGCTGGTTGGAGGCGGACTGGAAAGCGTTCATGGCGGCCCTTATGCCCTCTTAACCTTGGATGCGGCGGATCTTCGCGCCCACCGCCGACAGCTTGTCCTCGATGCGGTCGTAGCCGCGATCCAGGTGATAGATGCGATCGACCAGCGTTTCGCCCTGCGCCACCAGGCCGGCGATCACCAGGCTGGCGGACGCGCGCAGGTCGGTCGCCATCACGGTCGCTCCCGACAGTTGCTCGACGCCCGTCACCGCCGCCGTATTGCCCTCGGTGACGATGTTGGCGCCCAGGCGGTTCAGCTCCTGCACGTGCATGAAGCGGTTCTCGAAGATGGTCTCCGTCACCAGCGAGGTGCCCTCGGCGATGCAGTTCAGCATCATGAACTGCGCCTGCATGTCGGTCGGGAAGGCCGGGTATTCCGAAGTGCGGAAGCTGACCGCCTTCGGGCGGCCGTGCATCTGCACGCGGATCCAGTCCTCGCCCGTGGTGAGCGTCACGCCGGCTTCGCGCAGCTTGTCGAGCACCGCGTCGAGGATGCCCGGTGGCACGCCGCGCAGCGTCACGTCGCCGCCGGCCGCGGCCACGGCGCACAGGAAGGTGCCGGCTTCGATGCGGTCGGCAATGACGGTGTGCTCGGCCCCCTTGAGCGCGTCGACGCCCTGCACCATCAGGCGGTCGGTGCCGATGCCCTCGATGCGCGCGCCCATCTTCACCAGCAGATTGGCGAGGTCGGTCACTTCCGGCTCGCGCGCGGCGTTCTCCAGCACGGTCTCGCCGTCGGCCAGCACGGCGGCCATCAGCAGGTTCTCGGTGCCGGTCACGGTCACCATGTCGGTGACGATGCGCGCGCCGCGCAGCCGCTTGGCGCCGTCGGCGAGCTTCGCTTCGATGTAGCCGTGCTCGATGACGATCTCGGCGCCCATCTGCTGCAGGCCCTTGATGTGCTGATCGACCGGCCGCGCGCCGATGCCGCAGCCGCCCGGCAGCGACACGCGCGCATGGCCGAAGCGCGCCAGCAGCGGCCCCAGCACGAGAATCGACGCACGCATGGTCTTCACCAGGTCGTATGGCGCTTCCGGCGCGTGGATGTCCGCGGCATCGAGCGTGACGTCATGGCCGTTCTGCGTGCCCTCCACACCCATCTGGCGCAGCAGCTTGAGCATGGTGCGCACGTCCTGCAGGTTGGGCACGTTGCGCAGCATGAGCGGCTCGGGCGTCAGCAGCGCGGCGCACATGATCGGCAGCGCGGCGTTCTTGGCGCCGGATACACGGATTTCGCCCGACAGCGGGCCATTGCCTTCGATCAGCAGTTTGTCCATGAGCGAGACATCACGTCGTACGGGGCGCTCGGCGAGCGCAAGGTCGGAATCGGTATCGGCGGCAGCCGGCGTGGGATCAAGCTCGGCCATGTCAGGACGTCCACTCTGCCGGGGTCAGGGTCTTCATGGACAGGGCGTGGATCTCCGCGCGCATGCGGTCGCCCAGCGCCGCGTAGACAAGTTGGTGGCGCTGGATCAGACGCTTGCCTTCGAACTGCGCGCTGACGATGGTGGCGAAGAAGTGCTGGCCGTCGCCCTCGACTTCGAGGTGATCGCACGGCAGACCGGCTTCGATGTACTGCTTGACTTGTTCGGGTGTGGGCAACATGGCCTTCCCTTCTCCAGAAACGTTAGGGTGGTGCGTCCTTGGTCTGTTTATCGACGCATCAATGGCGCAGCTTGTAGCCCGTGCGGAGCATCTGCAGGGCGATCCCCCCCACCACGACCAGCGCGCTCACCATCACGCCGAGGCTGATCACCACCGGCACGTCGGACACGCCGAAGAAGCCGTAGCGGAAGCCGTCGATCATGTAGAAGAACGGGTTGGCGTGGGACACCGCCTGCCAGAACGGCGGCAGCGAATGGATCGAATAGAACACGCCCGCCAGGAAGGTGGCCGGCACGATCAGGAAATTCTGGAACGCCGCGAGCTGGTCGAACTTCTCGGCCCAGATGCCGGCGATCAGCCCCAGCGTGCCGAGCACGGCCGCGCCCAGGATGGCGAAGACAATGATCCACAGCGGCTGGGCGAAATGCAGATGGGCGAACCACGCCGTCACGGCAAGCACGCCCGCGCCCACCGCCAGCCCGCGGATCACCGAGGCGACCACGTAGGCGCCGAACATCTCCCAGTCCGACAGCGGCGGCAGCATGATGAACACCAGGTTGCCAGTGATCTTGGACTGGATCAGCGATGACGAGCTGTTGGCAAACGCGTTCTGCAGCACGCTCATCATCACCAGGCCGGGAATCAGGAACGCGGTGTAGCTGATCTGGCCGAACACCTGCACATGGTCTTCCAGCACATGGCCGAAGATCAGCAGGTACAGCAGCGCCGTCAGCACCGGCGCGGCCACGGTCTGGAAGCTGACCTTCCAGAAGCGCAGCACTTCCTTGTACAGCAGCGTGCGAAAGCCGATCCAGCGGCCCGGCTGGATTTGCGGAATGGCGCTCATGCTGCAGGCTCCAGCGCGGAATCGGGAATCGCCGGCACGGCGGTCATGCCGCCCTCGCGCCGCATGACCTGCACGAACACGTCTTCCAGGTCGGCCTTGGCGATCTCCATGTCGTCGATCTCGCAGCCGGCCTGGCGGCAGGTGGAGAGAATCTGCTCGACCTCGCCGTAGCCCGACAGGCGCAGCCGCACACCACGCTCACCGTGGTTGCCCGGCATGCGCAGCCCTTCCAGCGACGCCGGCAGCGCCCCCTGCGCGAAGCTCAGCACGAGCTGCAGCCCGGCGAACTGCGACAGCAGGTTCGCGGTACGGTCCAGGGCCACCACCTCGCCGAACTTGAGCATGGCGATGCGGTCACACAGCGACTCGGCCTCTTCCAGGTAGTGCGTGGTCAGCACGACGGTGTGGCCCTCGCGGTTCAGGCGCGCGATGAACTTCCACAGCGTCTGGCGCAACTCGACATCCACGCCGGCAGTCGGCTCGTCGAGCACGATCACGGGCGGGCGATGCACCAGCGCCTGCGCCACCAGCACGCGGCGCTTCATGCCGCCGGACAGGGCGCGCATGTTGGCGTCCGCCTTGGAGGTCAGGTCGAGGTTGGCCATGACCTCGTCGATCCAGTCGTCGTTCCGGGTCAGGCCGAAGTAGCCCGACTGCAGGCGCAGCGTCTCGCGTACCGAGAAGAACGGATCGAACACCAGCTCCTGCGGCACCACGCCCAGCATGCGGCGCGCCATCCGGTAGTCGGACACCACATCGTGGCCAAGCACGCGCACCTGGCCGGAATCGGCGCGATTCAGGCCGGCGAGGATGGAGATCAGCGTGGTCTTGCCCGCGCCGTTGGGGCCCAGCAGGCCGAAAAACTCGCCCTGCTCGACGGACAGGCTCACGCCCTTGAGCGCTTGCAACGACTTGTAGCGCTTGCGGACGTCAGCGATTTCGATGGCTTTCATGGCCGGCTATGTGAACTTCTCTGCCCTCATATGGCGCGCGAATCGCTTTAATCACCGCGCACCGGACACCGCACGTGACGGCGGCAGAGCGACAAACCCAGGATTATAGGGGAACTGCATCAGGGGCCGCCGGCCCGGCTTGCCGTGCCGGGCGGGGCTTGCCATGCGTGCACGGCGCATGGCCGGAGCGCGGCATCGCGATGTGGGAGATGACCGCCCCACACCGGACGCCGCCTCAATGTCGTGCGGGGTGATGGGATGCGATGGTGGCCGGCGCGACCGCCAGCAGGGCGTCGACACCATACAGCGTGGCGAGATTGCGCAGCACCTCGGGGGCCGCGGCGATATCCAACGCGATGCCGGCAGCCTGCGCCGTACGCTGCCACGACAGCAGCACCGCCAACGCGGAGGAATCGATCTGCGACAGACCGGCGCAATCGACTCGTACGGCCATGGTGCCGGCCTGACTCGCCTGGCTGAGCTGGGCCTCGCCCTCGCGCAGGATGCGCGGCGCTTCGCGGTGAGTCAGCGGGCCGGACAGGGTCAGCATGGTGGGCGCAGAAAAAGAAACAGCGGCCGTGATCGACCGCTGCGAGGATTCTACCGGAGATCGGCTTACTTTGCCGGCCCCTTCGCCAGTTGAGCGTTGCGCTCGTCCAGGAACTGCACCAGACCGCCCACGCCACCGCGCTTGCTGATGACGTCGGCAAACTGGTTCTTGTAGGTCTCCGACAGCCACAGCCCGCTGATGTTGATGTCATAGACCTTCCAGCCGTTCGGGGACTTTTCCACGCGGTAATCCAGCGCCACCGGCTCGCCATTGTTGTTGACCGTCGAGCGCACCACCACGTCGGTGTCGTCCGCTGCGGCACGGAACGGCTTGTACGCCACCGTCTGGTTGCGCACGTTCGCCAGCGCGCCCGCGTAGGTACGGATCAGCAGCGTCTTGAAACCGTCCTGGATCTGCTGCTGCTGCTCCGGCGTGGCCTGGCTCCAGAAGCGGCCCATCGCAATCTGCGTGGTGCGCTTGAAGTCCGCACGCGGCACGATCTTCTGATCGACCAATTGGAAGACCTTTTGCAGGTTGCCGCCGCGCAGATCCGGGTCGCCCTTGATGGTGGCGAGCACGTCGTCCACGGCCGTCTTGACGGTCGCCTGGGCATCGGCCTCCTGCGCGTGCGCCGGAACGGCCGCCACGGCGGTCACGAAGGTCAGGCCGGCAAACAGGGAATGGAGGAGTTTCTTGAACATATCGCGTCCTTCTAGTGTGATTTCTGAGCCGCATGCAGCATCGATGCTGCGATCTTGCTGGCGGTTAGAACCGGGCGCTCCCGACCAAGTTCGATGGGGAGCGGCCGCTTTTACGCCTTGTCACCAATCAGGCGTGGCTGTTACGTGTGACGGATCAGCGGCGGAACACCGGCCAGTTGGGCGTGAAGCGATGGTACGGCGACATGGTCCCGCCCTGCTCCGTCCCCTCCGGCGGATTCTTGCCGTCGGACTCCTCGGGCAGGTTGCCGTCGTAGATCAGGTAGCGGCGACGCTGCAGATAGGCATCGCGCATGAAGGTGTATTTGTCGACCGCCGCTTCTTCCAGCAGGTTGCTTGCGCTCAGCAGGTTTGCGCGCGTATCGACCACGCGCAGGGCCGCCAGCGGATAGGTGACCGCACCGTTATGGAAGTACGTCAGCGGATCCATCTGCCAGTCGACCAGGAAGCCCGCGGTGTCGCGCACCGTGCTCGGCCCCAGCAGCGGCCAGACGATGTACGCGCCGGCCGGCACGCCCCAGACGCCCAGGGTCTGGCCGAAGTCTTCCTTGTGCTTGGGCAGGCCGGCGTCCGATGCGATATCGATCAGGCCGCCCAGGCCCAGCACGGTGTTGATGGCCACCCGCATGGTGTCTTCCAGCGCGGCCGTCCCCTTCAGCTGCAGCAGGTTGTTGACCGCCGAGTAGACGTCGCCCGCGTTGGAGAAGAAGTTCGACACCGCCGTACGCGCCGGCGATGGCACCACGTCGACGTACTCCTGGGCGACAGGCTTGAGAATGGCCTTGTCGAGGTCGTCGTTGATGCGGAAGACTTCGCGATTGAACGGCTCGATGGGGTCGGCCGGATTCGCGTTGGGCCCGGTGGCGCAGCCCGCGAGCAGGACGGCACCGGCCGCCATGCCCAGCGCCAGGCCGCGCAGGGTTCGATTCGATGTTGTTGTCATGATTTACTTACTCCCACTCCCACCTTCGGCCGGCTTGCCGGCACCGCCGGCATTGCCCGCGCCGGCGTCCGCCGCCTTGCTGTAGAGGAACTGGCTGATCAGGTTCTCCAGCACCACGGCCGACTGCGTCATGGTGATCTTGCTGCCGCTGGCCAGCATGGCCGAATCGCCGCCCGGCTCCAGGCCGACGTACTGCTCGCCGAGCAGACCCGAGGTCAGGATCTTGGCCGAGGTGTCCTTGGGAAACTGGTAGCGCTGGTCCATGTCGAGCACGACGGTGGCCTGGTACGACTTATCGTCGAACAGGATCTGCGACACGCGGCCCACCACCACGCCCGCGCTCTTGACCGGCGCGCGCACCTTCAATCCGCCGATGTTGTCGAACGCCGCGCGCACCTGGTAGGTCTTGGCAAACGAGAACGAGCTCATGTTGCCCGCCTTCAGCGCCAGGAACAGCAGCGCGATGATGCCCACCAGCACAAACAGTCCAACCCAGAAATCGAGGAGGCTCTTACGCATGATCTTTTCTCTCTGAATGCCGACCGCGTCAGCTGAACATCAGCGCGGTCAGCACGAAGTCCAACGCCAGCACGGCCAGCGACGCGATCACCACGGTACGGGTGGTCGCACGCGACACGCCCTCGGGCGTGGCTTTGGCCTCGTAGCCCTGGTACAGCGCGACGAAGGTGACCGCCACGCCGAACACCACACTCTTGATGACGCCGTTGATCACGTCGTCCACCACATCCACGCCGGCCTGCATCTGCGACCAGAATGCGCCGGCATCCACACCGATCAGGCCCACCCCGACGAAGTATCCACCCACGATGCCCACCGCGCTGAAGATGGCGGCCAGCAGGGGCATGGCGATGAAACCGCCCCAGAAGCGCGGCGCCAGCACGCGGGCGAGCGGATCGACCGCCATCATTTCCATGGCGATCAGTTCTTCGTTGGCCTTCATCAGGCCGATCTCGGCGGTCAGCGAGGTGCCGGCGCGGCCGGCGAACAGCAGCGCCGTCACCACCGGCCCCAGTTCGCGCACCAGCGACAGCGCCACCAGCAGTCCCAGCGCCTGCTCCGAGCCGTAGCGGTTGAGCGTGTAGTAGCCCTGCAGGCCCAGCACAAAGCCGACGAACAGGCCCGACACCGCAATGATGATGAACGAGTCGTTGCCGATGAAGCGCAACTGCTCGATCAGCAGGCGCGGGCGGCGCAGCACATCGCGCCAGGCGCCGAGCAGCGCCATCAGCATGCGCGCCGCGTAGCCGAGGCGGCTGATCAGCACGCGAACCAGGAAGCCGATCGACGAAATCATCGCGCCTCCCCGCCACGCTGGCCGGCCACGCCGAAATCTTCGGCCAGGGACGCACCGGGATAGTGGAACGGCACGGGGCCGTCGGGCTCTCCGCGCACGAACTGGCGCACGAACGGATCGGTCGAGGCCGACAGTTCGGCCGGCGTCCCCTCGGCCGCGATGCCACCGTTGGCGACAAAGTAGACGTAGTCGGCGATCTGGAAGGTCTCCTGCACATCGTGCGAGACGATGATACTGGTCGCGCCCAGGGCGTCGTTCAGGCTGCGGATCAGCGAGGCCGTCAGGCCCAGCGAGATCGGGTCCAGCCCGGCGAACGGCTCGTCGTAGAGGATCAGCGACGGGTCCAGCGCAATCGCGCGGGCCAGCGCCACGCGGCGTGCCATGCCGCCCGAGATCTGCGACGGCATCAGGTCGCGCGCGCCGCGCAGGCCGACGGCGTTGAGCTTCATCAGCACCAGGTCGCGGATCAGCGGCTCGGGCAGCTCGGTGTGCTCGCGCAGCGGGAAGGCCACGTTGTCGAACACGGACATGTCGGAGAACAGCGCGCCGAACTGGAACAGCATGCCCATCTGGCGGCGCGCGGCATAGAGCGCGGGCTTGTCCATGGCGCCGATATCAGCGCCATGCACACGCACGGCGCCGGCGGCCGCGGCGACCTGCCCGCCGATCAGGCGCAGCACAGTAGTCTTGCCGCAGCCGGAACCGCCCATGACAGCGACCACGCTGCCCTTGGGCACGCGCATGCACAGTCCGGACAGGATGCGTCGCGCGCCCGGCTGGTAGGCGAAATCGACCTGATCGAGTTCGACAACGGCGGTAGAGGACTGGGACGACACGATAGCTTTCGGCGCTGAGGGCTCGGAGCGGCGCCTGGACGGTGCCGCGCCTCGTTCTAGGGTCTGACCGCACCAGCGAGGTGCGGCCCGCCATTATAGGGGGAAACCCGCGTAGCCCACCGGTCACCCGCGCACTTACGGACGCATTCTGTGGCTTGGGGGCCGCGTCGGGGTGCGCCGGGTCGCGGGTCGCGGGTCGCGGGTCGCACCGATGGAAATGCGGCATTGCGGGATCCGCCGGCCCGCCGGCCTAGCCGCGCTCGTCGAGCTGCAGATCGGCCTCGCGGATCAACGACTGCCAGTGCACAGCATCACGTCGCACGGCCGCGGCAAAGGACTCGGCCGGCTCCCACTCCGGCTGATAGCCGCCGGCCAGCATGGTGGCACGCACATCGCCCGAGGCGAGCACGCGCTTGAGCTCGGCGGCGACGCGCAGCGACAGCGGCCGTGGCGTACGCGCCGGCGCGAACACGCCGACCCAGGCGCTGTGGTCGAACCCCGCCACGCCCGCCTCGCGCAGCGTCGGCACGGCGGGCGCAAACAGCGAGCGCACCGAACCCGTCACGCCCAGCAACCGCAATTGACCGACGTTCACACCGGCGGCCAGGCCGGGATAGGTGGCAAAGCAGGCCGTCATGCGCCCGGCCAGCACCTGTTGGATCAGGACACCTTCGCCTTTGACGGCCACGTGCGGCGCGTGGATCGCGTAATCCCGGACGAATTGCTCGGCCACAAGATGCGACCAAGTGCCGACGGCCTCGGACCCGCAGTTGACCGACGCCGACTGTCCCCGCGCCTGCGCGACCAGCTCGCCGATCGAGGCGACCGGCAGGCGCGCGTCGACGGCCAGGAACAGCGGCAGCGTGGCCACCATGGCCACCGGCTGGAAATCGCGCAGCGGATCGTAGGGGGCGGGTTCGAGTGCGGGCTGGGCGACGAAGGTGGTCTGCTGCAGCAGCCACGTGTGCCCGTCGGACGACGCGCGCGCCACCAGTTCGCCGGCCGCCATGCCGTTGGCGGCCGGACGGTCCTCGACACTGGCGGCCATGCCGAGTTGCCCGGCGAGCTGCGCAGCGAGCGCGCGGGCCAGTGCATCGAACGCGCTGCCCTCGGCCGCCGGCACCACCAGGCGCATGGCGTGCGACGGATAGCCCAGCAGCTCGCCTCGGGCCGGCCATGCCTTCAGCAACACGGGCATCGCACTCAGCACGGCCAGTGCACGGCGGCGCCCCGCGCGGGCCATGTCGTACGGATCGGTCAACGAGGTGCGGGCATCGGCACGCATCGGGGCACGGAGGGATGGGGGCAGCCCCATTCTAAAAAGCCCGCCGGCCATCCAGCACCCATGTAAACCATGTGGATGTAAACCATGAAGACGCCGGCCCGCGCCCATGCCCCACGGAAACAAACAGGCCCGCCGAAGCGGGCCCGGGTCAGGCAATCAACCGCGGCGCGGTCAGCGCGGCAGCTCCGAATGGCCCATGAGAAACGTGTCCACCGCACGCGCAGCCTGACGGCCTTCGCGGATGGCCCACACGACCAGCGACTGCCCGCGGCGCACGTCACCGGCGGCGAACACCTTCGGCACATTGGTGGCGTAGGCGTTGTCGCCTTCGGTGCTGGCGCGGGCGTTGTTGCGCGCATCCTTGCTCACGCCGAAGGCATCCAGCACGCCGCCGACCGGGTTGGTGAAACCCATCGCCAGCAGCACGAGGTCGGCCTTGAGCGTGAACTCGCTGCCCTCGACCTCGCTCATCTTGCCGTCCTTCCACTCCAGGCGCACGGCGGTCAGGCCCGTCACGCGGCCGTTCTCGCCGATCAGCGCTTTGGTGGCGACCGACCAGTCGCGCTCGCAGCCCTCGTCGTGCGACGACGACGTGCGCAGCTTGATCGGCCAGTACGGCCATACCAGCGGCTTGTTCTCTTCTTCGGGCGGGCGCGGCAGCAGTTCGAACTGCGTGACCGATGCGGCGCCATGGCGGTTGGAGGTGCCCACGCAGTCCGAACCCGTATCGCCACCGCCGATCACGATGACGTGCTTGCCATCGGCGCGGATCGGGTTGGGCGCGTCGCCGGCCACTTCCTTGTTCTGCGGGATCAGGAATTCGAGTGCGTAGTGCACGCCGTCCAGGTCGCGGCCGGGCACCGGCAGGTCGCGCGGGACTTCCGAGCCGCCCGTGAGCACCACGGCGTCGAAAGTCTTGAGGATGTCCTGTGCGGCGATGGTCTCGCGCGCGTCGTTGCAGATGCCGGCGGGGACCGTCTTGTCTCCCACCATCACGCCGGTGCGAAAGGTCACGCCCTCGGCTTCCATCTGCTGCACGCGGCGGTCGATCTGCGTTTTTTCCAGCTTGAAATCGGGGATGCCATAACGCAGCAGGCCGCCGATGCGGTCGTTCTTCTCGAACAGCGTCACGTCGTGGCCGGCGCGTGCCAGTTGCTGCGCCGCCGCCAGGCCGGCCGGGCCCGACCCGACCACGGCCACGGTCTTGCCGGTCTTGTGCCTGGCCAGTTGCGGATGCACCCAGCCCTCGGCCCACGCCTTGTCGATGATGGCATGCTCGATCGACTTGATGCCGACCGGCGCCTCATTGATGCCCAGCGTGCAGGCCGCCTCGCACGGCGCCGGGCAGATGCGGCCCGTGAACTCGGGGAAATTGTTGGTCGAGTGCAGCACCTCGATCGCCGTCTTCCAGTCCTGGCGGTACACCAGGTCGTTGAAGTCGGGGATGATGTTGTTGACCGGACAGCCGTTGTTGCAGAACGGGATGCCGCAATCCATGCAGCGCGCGCCCTGGATCTTGGCTTCGCTGTCCGCCAGCGCGAACACGAACTCCTTGTAATGCTTCACGCGCGCTTCGGGCGCTTCGTATGCCTCGTTCTGGCGGGGAAATTCGAGAAAGCCGGTCGCCTTGCCCATGGTGTCCTTCCTGACGCGATGCCGGCCGGCACGGCAATCCTGCCGGGCGGTCGCGCCTGTCTTGTGAGGTTGCGTTTGTTCGGTGATGGCGGGCGTCGATCGATCAATCGACGACCCGCCAGGTCGCTCAGGATCAGGCCGCGATCTGCTCGCGTGCGCTTTCCTGTTCGCGCTCATACATCTCGGTCAGCGCGCGCTTGTACTCGGTCGGGAAGACCTTGACGAAGCGGCGGCGCGCGTTGCTCCAGTCGGCCAGCAGCTCCTTGGCGCGCTCGGAGCCGGTGTAGCGGAAATGCTTTTCCACCAGCGACTTGAGCAGTTGCTCGTCGAGCACGCGCTCGCCGTCCGCCTTGTGCCAGGTCGCCTGCGTGTGCGCCTTCTCCTGGTCGGCGGCGGCCAGCACGGATTCCAGCGCCACCATCGCGGTATTGCAGCGCTTGTCGAACAGGCCGTCCTCGTCATAGACGTAGGCCACGCCGCCCGACATGCCCGCCGCGAAGTTGCGACCGGTGGTGCCCAGCACGACGACCGTGCCGCCGGTCATGTACTCGCAGCCGTGGTCGCCGGTGCCCTCCACCACCGCGGTGGCGCCGGAGTTGCGCACCGCGAAGCGCTCGCCGGCCACGCCGTTGAAAAACGCCTCGCCCGCCAGCGCGCCATACAGCACGGTGTTGCCGACGATGATGTTGCCGGTCGGCTCGCCGCGGAACTCGTGCGGCGGGCGCACGATCACGCGGCCGCCCGACAGGCCCTTGCCGACATAGTCGTTGCCGTCGCCCACCAGGTCCAGCGTCACGCCGTGCGCCAGGAACGCGCCGAACGACTGGCCGGCCGTGCCCTGCAGCTGGATGTGGATCGAATCATCCGGCAGGCCCTCGTGGCCGTAGCGCTTGGCCACCTCGCCAGACAGCATCGCGCCGACCGTGCGGTTGACGTTGCGCACCGGCTGGATGAACGACACGCGCTCGCCCTTGTCGATGGCCGCGCGAGCCTTCTCGATGAGCTGGTGATCCAGCGCGCGGTCCAGGCCGTGGTCTTGCACGTCGACCTGGTAGCACGGCTGGCCCTCCTTCTTCGGCGGCTGGTGGAAGATGCGGGCGAAGTCCAGGCCGCGCGCCTTCCAGTGCTCGATGCCGGCCTTCGTGTCGAGCAGGTCGGCGCGGCCGATCAGTTCGTCGAAACTGCGGATGCCCAGTTGGGCCATGATCTCGCGCACTTCCTCGGCCACGAAGAAGAAGTAATTCACCACATGCTCGGGCTTGCCCGAGAACTTCTTGCGCAGCACCGGGTCCTGCGTCGCCACGCCCACCGGGCAGGTGTTCAGGTGGCACTTGCGCATCATGATGCACCCCTCGACCACCAGCGGCGCGGTCGCGAAGCCGAATTCATCCGCGCCCAGCAGCGCACCGATCACCACGTCGCGGCCGGTCTTCATCTGGCCGTCGGCCTGCACGCGGATGCGGTTGCGCAAGCCGTTGAGCATCAGCGTCTGCTGCGTCTCGGCCAGGCCCAGTTCCCACGGCGAGCCGGCATGCTTGATCGACGACCACGGCGACGCACCGGTGCCGCCGTCGTGGCCGGCGATCACCACGTGGTCGGCCTTGGCCTTGGCCACACCCGCGGCCACCGTGCCCACGCCCACCTCCGACACCAGCTTGACCGACACGTCCGAACGCGGGTTCACGTTCTTCAGGTCGTGGATCAGCTGCGCCAAGTCTTCGATCGAGTAGATGTCGTGGTGCGGCGGCGGCGAAATCAGGCCCACGCCCGGCACCGAGTAACGCAGCTTGCCGATATAGTCGGTCACCTTGTGGCCGGGCAGTTGGCCGCCCTCGCCGGGCTTGGCGCCCTGGGCCATCTTGATCTGGATCTGATCGGCGGAGGCCAGGTACTCGGCCGTCACGCCGAAGCGGCCCGACGCCACCTGCTTGATCCTGGAGCGCAGCGAATCGCCTTCCTGCAGTTCCAGGTCGCGCTCGACCGCCTCGCGGCCGATCACCTCCGACAGCTTGGTGCCCTGCTTGATGGGAATGCCGCGCAGCTCATTGCGATAGCGACGCTCGTCCTCGCCGCCTTCGCCGGTGTTGGACTTGCCGCCGATGCGGTTCATCGCCACGGCCAGCGTGGTATGCGCCTCGGTCGAGATCGAGCCGAGCGACATCGCGCCGGTGGCGAAGCGCTTGACGATCTCCTTGGCCGGCTCCACTTCTTCCAGCGAGATCGCGCGCGCCGGGTCCACCTTGAACTCGAACAGGCCGCGCAGCGTCATGTGGCGGCGGCTCTGGTCGTTGATCAGGTTGGCGTATTCCTTGTACGTCTGGTACGAATTCGCGCGCGTGGCGTGCTGCAGCTTGGCGATCGAATCCGGCGTCCACATGTGCTCTTCGCCGCGGATGCGGAAAGCGTATTCGCCGCCGGCTTCCAGCATGTTGGCCAGCACCGGCGCATCGCCGAAGGCATCGCGATGCAGGCGCAGAGCCTCCTCGGCCACCTCGAAGATACCGATGCCACCCACGTTCGACGCCGTGCCGTGGAAGTACTTGTCCACCAGCTCGCGCGACAACCCGATCGCCTCGAAGATCTGTGCGCCGGTATACGACATGTAGGTCGAGATGCCCATCTTGGACATCACCTTCTGCAGGCCCTTGCCGATCGCCTTGACGAAGTTCTTGACGGCCTTCTCGGACGACAGATCCATGCCCGCGGCCATGTCGGCCAGCGTTTCCATCGCCAGGTACGGGTGCACGGCTTCGGCACCGTAGCCGGCCAGCAGGGCGAAATGGTGCACCTCGCGCGCGGAGCCGGTCTCGACCACCAGGCCGGTGCTCGTGCGCAGGCCCTTCTCCACCAGGTGATGATGGACGGCGGACGTGGCCAGCAGCGCCGGAATGGCGGCCTGCTTCTCGTCGACCGCGCGGTCCGACACGATCAGGATGTTGTAGCCCGACCTGACCGCATCGACAGCCTCGGCGCACAGCGAGGCCAGGCGCGCCTCGATGCCCTCCTTGCCCCACGCCACCGGATAGCAGATGTTCAGCTCGTAGGCCATGAACTTGCCGCCGGTGTAGTGCTCGATGTTGCGGATCTTCGCCATGTCCTTGAAGTCCAGCACGGGCTGGCTGACTTCCAGGCGCATCGGCGGGTTGATGTTGTTCAGCTCGAGCAGGTTCGGCTTCGGCCCGATGAACGAGACCAGCGACATCACCATGTTCTCGCGGATCGGGTCGATCGGCGGGTTGGTGACCTGCGCGAACAGTTGCTTGAAGTAGTGGTACAGCGTCTTGTTCTTCGACGACAGCACGGCCAGCGGGCTGTCGTTGCCCATCGAGCCCGTCGCCTCTTCGCCGTTGGCCGCCATCGGCGCCATCAGGAACTTGACGTCTTCCTGCGTGTAGGCGAAGGCCTGCTGGCGGTCCAGCAGCTTGGCGGCCGGCTTGGTCTCGGCGGCCACGTCTTCGGCCTTGGCCTCCAGCTCGTCGAGCTTGATGCGCACGGCGTCGATCCAGCTCTTGTACGGCTTGGCGTTGGCCAGGTTGTCCTTGAGCTCCTTGTCGTCGATGATGCGGCCCTGCTCCATGTCGATCAGGAACATCTTGCCCGGCTGCAGGCGCCACTTCTTGACGATGCGCGACTCGGGGATCGGCAGCACGCCGGCTTCCGACGCCATCACGACCATATCGTCGTCGGTCACGTAGTAGCGCGCCGGACGCAGACCGTTGCGGTCGAGCGTCGCGCCGATCTGGCGGCCGTCGGTGAAGCAGATCGCGGCGGGGCCGTCCCACGGCTCCATCATGGCGGCGTGGTATTCGTAGAAGGCGCGGCGGTTGTCGTCCATCAGCGTGTGCTGCTCCCACGCTTCCGGGATCATCATCATCATCGCCTGGGCGAGCGGGTAGCCGGCCATCGTCAGCAGTTCGAGACAGTTGTCGAACGAGGCCGTATCGGACTGCCCCGGGTAGATCAGCGGCCACAGCTTGGGCAGGTCGTCACCCAGCACCGGCGACGAGATGCCGCCCGTGCGCGCGTTGATCCAGTTGACGTTGCCCTTGACGGTGTTGATTTCGCCGTTGTGCGCGACCATGCGGTACGGGTGCGCCAGTTCCCACGCCGGGAAGGTGTTGGTCGAGAAGCGCTGGTGCACCAGCGCCAGCGCCGACACCGTGCGCGGATCGGCCAGGTCCTGGTAGTAGCGGCCCACCTGCTCGCACAGCAGCAGGCCCTTGTAGACCACCGTGCGCGCCGACATCGACGGCACGAAGTATTCCTTGCCGTGCTTGAGCTTGAGCGCCTGGATGGCGTGGCTGGCGGTCTTGCGGATCACGTACAGCTTCCGCTCCAGCGCGTCGGTGGTCATGATGTCGCGACCGCGCCCGATGAAGATCTGGCGAATCACCGGTTCCGTCTTCTGCACCGTGGGCGACATCGGCATGGCCTTGTCCACGGGCACGTCACGCCAGCCCAGCACGACCTGGCCTTCCAGGCGCACCGTGCGCTCCAGTTCCTGTTCGCAGGCCAGGCGCGAGGCATGCTCCTTCGGCAGGAAAATCATGCCGACGCCGTATTCGCCGGCCGGCGGCAGGTTCACGCCCTGGCGCGCCATCTCTTCGCGGTAGTACTGGTCGGGAATCTGCAGCAGGATGCCCGCGCCGTCCCCCATCAGCGGGTCGGCGCCGACCGCGCCCCGGTGGTCGAGGTTGTGCAGGATGCGCAGGCCCTGCTGGACGATCTCGTGACTCTTCTTGCCCTTGATGTGCGCCACGAAACCGACGCCGCACGCGTCGTGCTCGTTGCTCGGGTCGTACAGGCCCTGGGCGGACGGCATGCCCCGGGGGCTCGTCGATTCAGCGCTCTGCGGCGCAGCGGGGAAGGAATGTTGTTCCACGGCGATCTTCCGATGTGATCGGTACGACGCGCCGCAGGAGGCCCTCGCGATGGCTTCGACGGGGCATGGCGCGCCGCACCATGAATGCGGGGTGAAAACGACTATAAAAGAGCGGTCCGCAACAGGCAAAAGTTTTTAAATGGGGTCGGAATAAATTAACAAGCGCGCGACTTGCGTAAAGCCATTTTATTGGGGACAGATTAAATTAACGCGGAATGCGCCGCCAGAACGCATCCCTGCGGCGCGAGATCAGCTCGCTTCGCCCTCCGCTTCTGTCCCCACATCTGCGGGACCACGCGGCGGCCGGCCCTTCGGCAACGGCGCCACGCGCCGCCCGCCCGCCCGCGCCAGGGTGGCCAAAAATGCCTCACTGCCGAGCGGCCAACCGCTGTGCACATGCTGGCGGATACGGGCAAGCTGGTCGGACCCGAGCCCCTCGTGCCAGTGCGTCCGGTAGCGTGATTGGCGTTCGAAGGGTGTATTGCCAAGCCGCCAATAGCAGTAGTGATCGCTCACCCACGGAATCGATTGAATGCCAACGTGATGGCGGTAGGTGCTCCAGCGGTCCTCTTCCGGGGTCGTGATCAGGCCCGCGCGCACGGCGTTGGCCTCCACATACAGGAGCATCGGCAACACCCATTCGGCGGGGTCCAGCACCGTCGACCGGAAGCGCCCCTCCCACAGCGTGCCGCTGCGAACAGCCGCTGCATTGAAGTAGCGTGTGTAACGCCGCCCAACGGCCTGCAGCGTGCGCGACAGGCTGTCGGCCGCTTTGGGCGTGCCGACCAGATGCACATGGTTCGGCATCAGCGCAAAGGCGTGGATGGCGAAATCGTGCTCACGCGCGGCCATGCGCAGGGTGTCGAGATAGAAGGCGTAGTCCTCGTCGGCACGGAACACCACCTGCCGATTGTTTCCGCGCTGCAACACGTGGACCGGGAAATCGACGGGACTGAGGCGAGGCAGGCGGGCCATGATGAAAAAACAGGCAGACAAAGCGACATCGTAGCGCGAAGCCCTTGAATCTGTCCCCAATTTCCTCCGAGCCAAACGGTTGCGAAATGCTTGTCGCTGCGGCGCAACAAAAACTCGGCGCCTGTTATGGATATTTGCGCCGGGTCAAAGTCGGCCCTGCCCGCCCCGAATCCCATCCGCCATCTTGATCCGGCGCAAATGTGCGGTCGCACATCCGAGCAAGACTGGCGCTCATCACATCAGCGACACCACATCGAGAGGAACGTTTTCATGGCATGTGCCCGTTCAGCCATCGTTGCAGCCGCAGCCGGCCTCATCGCGGCGGCTGTCTGTCCGACCGCGTACGCCGAGGGCAGCGACCTGCCCCCGGCCACCGGAAACTGGATGGTCCGCCTGCGCGCGGTCAACCTGACAGCGGCCAACAAGTCCGATGCGATTCCTGCGCTGGCGGTGCCCGATGACGCCATCCATATCAACAACAAGGCGTTTCCCGAGCTGGATATCTCGTATTTCTTCACGCCCAACCTGGCTGCCGAACTGATCCTGACCTATCCGCAGCAACAGGATGTGACGGTCATGCAAAGCGCGCTGGGCGGGGCGACCAAGATCGGCAGCTTCCGCCACCTGCCGCCGATCCTGACGCTGCAGTACCACTTCCGGCCGGAATCGCGCTTCAAGCCTTATCTCGGCGCCGGCCTCAACTACACGCGCATCTCCGGCGTTGATCTGCAGGTGCCGGGCGTCGGCCCGCTCGACCTGAGCCGGAACAGCTTCGGCCCGGCACTGCAGGCCGGATTCGACTACCGCCTGACGGACCACGTCTATCTCAACGTCGACATCAAGAAGACCTGGATCAGCGCCGACGTAAAGCTGGCCGGCCAGACCATCAGCAAGGTGAGGGTCGATCCGTGGCTGGTCGGCGTGGGCCTCGGTTACCGCTTCTGAAGGAGACGATCAGCAGACACACTTTCCTGATCGACTTTTCCGGCGTGCCGCAGGGGCCGTCGACGGCGGGGGCGCTCGTCGGCGGTGGTTGGCGCGTCCGGCCCGGCATGCGTTGGGGCGGCCGGGCATTTTTTTTGGGCGCTTGCGCCGCTCAGAGCACCTCGACCGCAAAGATGCGGCGATGCTCCTTGATGGCGTAGCGGTCTGTCATGCCGGCGATGTAGTGCGCGATCCAGCGCGGCTGGTCGGCGGAATCCTTGGCCTGATACTGCGGCGGTAGCAAGCGCGGATCGCCCAGGAAGGCACAGAACAGGTCGTCGATGATGCGGCGCGCCTTGGCCGCCATGCGCATCACCAGGTAGTGACGGTAGAGGTTGTCGAACAGGAAACGCTTGAGCATTCGGGCTTCATCGCGCATCGGCTCGGAGAAGGCCGCCAGCGGCGGCGCGGCGCGGACATCGTCGATGCCCTGCAGCGCGGCCCCGGCAATGGCAGCACGCGTGCTGGCGATCAGGTCGACGATCAGCGCGTTGATGATCCGGCGGATCGTCTCGTTGATCATGCGGCGCCCACCGACACCCGGGCACGCCGCCTCGGCCTCGCACCGATGCCTGGACCAGAGCGGCACGCCTTCGAGCTGCTCCAGCGTGATCAGGCCGGAGCGCAGGCCGTCGTCGATATCGTGGTTGTTGTACGCCACCTCATCCGCCAAGTTGGCCAGTTGCGCCTCCAATGACGGCTGCTGGCCCTCCAGGAAACGGCGGCCCAGGTCACCCAGCGTGGCGGCATTGTTGCGCGAGCAGTGCTTGAGAATGCCCTCTCGGGTCTCGAAGGTCAGGTTCAGGCCATCGAAGCCGCCGTACCGCTCTTCCAGACGGTCCACCACCAGGAGGCTCTGCAGGTTGTGCTCGAAGCCGCCATAGGGCTTCATGCAATCGTTGAGCGCGTCCTGTCCGGCATGACCGAACGGCGTATGGCCCAGATCGTGCGCGAGCGAGATCGCCTCGACCAGGTCTTCATTCAACCGCAGGCTGCGGGCAATCGACCGGGCGATCTGCGCGACCTCCAGGCTGTGCGTCAGCCGCGTTCGGAACAGGTCGCCCTCGTGGTTGACGAAAACCTGCGTCTTGTATTCGAGCCGGCGGAAAGCCGTGCAGTGGATGATGCGGTCGCGGTCGCGCTGGAATTCGGTGCGCGAGGTGGACGGCGGCTCGGCATGCACGCGGCCGCGCGACTGTGCGGCATGCGCGGCATAGGGGGCGAGATGGCCTTCCAGATCGAACGGCGCGGGCAGCAGATCGAGTCGATCATTCATCGGGCCGTCTCTCCGTCGTCAGGCCACCGGTGCTTCGGTCGGCGGGCGCAGCACGGCGTGCTGCAATGTGGCGCGCAGGTCGGCGTCAGGCACCGTGGTCACGAACGCCTGGCCCAGTTTGCGCAGCAGGACAAACTTGATCTCGCCGGCCTCGGCCTTCTTGTCGACGCGCATCAAGTCAATGAAGCGCGCCAGACCCAGATCCGGGGCGACCACCGGCAGGTTGGCCGCGCGCGTCAATGCCGTCACGCGGTTACGCGTATCGATGTCGATGAAACCGAGCCGGTGCGACAGATCCGCCGCCATCGCCATGCCGCAGCCGACAGCCTCGCCGTGCAGCCACTCACCGTACCCCAGGCCCGCCTCGATGGCGTGGCCGAACGTGTGGCCGAAGTTGAGGATGGCGCGCAGGCCCGATTCGCGCTCGTCCTGCGCCACCACGGCCGCCTTGATCCGCACCGAGCCGCACACGGCCTCGGCCATCATGTCGCCATCGCACGCGTTGAGGCCGGCAATGTGGCGCTCGATCCAGGCGAAGTAATCGGCATTGGCGATCGCGCCATGTTTGATGACCTCGGCCATGCCGGCGGCCAGTTCGCGCGGCGGCAGCGTGCGCAGCGTGTCGATGTCGGCCAGCACCGCCTGCGGCTGATGGAACGCACCGATCATGTTCTTGCCGAGCGGGTGATTGATCCCGGTCTTGCCGCCCACCGACGAATCCACCTGGGCCAGCAGCGTGGTCGGCACCTGGATGAACGGCACACCGCGCATGTAGCTGGCAGCGGCAAATCCGGTCATGTCGCCGATCACGCCGCCACCGAGTGCCACGAGCGTGGTCTTGCGGTCGGCGCCCGAGGCCAGGAGCGCGTCGAAGATGCGATTGAGTGTCTCCCACGTCTTGAACGACTCGCCGTCGGGCAGCACCACCGTATCGACGGTCTTGCCCAGCGAGCGGATCGCAGCTTCGACGCGGGCGGCATAAAGCGGTGCCACCGTCTCATTGGTGACAATCACGGCACGGGTGCCGCGGATATGGGGCGCGAACAGTTCGGCTTGGGACAGAAGCCCGGTTCCGATGTGGATCGGATAGGCGCGCTCGCCCAGGTCGACATCAACGGTAATCATGACTGGCGGGAGACTTGCGAGGTCGGGGAAGAAGCGGCAGGCGGTGCCACGATGCCGGCCACCTCGAGTTGCATCAGCACCATATTAACAAGCTGGGCCACGGTGGGCTTGCCGGTCTCGATGACGAAGTGTGCCACCTCGCGGTACAGCGGGTCGCGGATCGCGTGCAGTTCCTCGAGCTTGGCACGTGGGTTCTCGGTTTGCAGCAGCGGGCGGTTCTTGTCGTGGCGCGTGCGCAGGTACAGGTCGTGCGGATTGGCGCGCAGGTAGATCACCGTGCCGCGCTCCCGCAGGAAAGCGCGGTTTTCCGGACGCAGCACGGCGCCACCGCCGGTGGCCAGGACCACACCATGACGCGCGGTCAGCTCGTCGATCACTTGGGTTTCCCGATCGCGAAAACCCATCTCGCCTTCATGCTCGAAGATGACCGGCACACGCACGCCACAGCGCGCTTCGATCTCGTGATCGGAGTCGAAGAACGGCAGGTCGAGTCGCCGGGCGACGGCACGTCCGACCGTGGTCTTGCCGGCCCCCATCAGGCCGACGAAAAAAACGTTGGAAACAGACAAAATCGCGCGAAATCTGAAATTTGTGTCCGATTGTAGTGGCTTTTGCCCACCATCCCGCGCCGATCGATGCATGGAACGAAAAAAAGCCCGGCGCTCCATCCAGGAGGCCGGGCTTTCGGGTCTGTCACCCGCGCTGTCGCCTTACTTCAGCGACATCTGATCGGACAGCACGCGCGGCGTCAGGAACACCAGCAGTTCCGTCCGGTCGTTGGTCTTGGCGGTGCTCTTGAACAGGTTGCCCAGTACCGGGATGTCGCCCAGCAGCGGCACCTTGTTCACATCGGTCCGCTCGTTCTGCGTGTAGATACCGCCGATCACAACCGTGCCGCCGTTCTCGACCAGCACCTGGGTCTGCACGTGCTTGGTGTTGATGGCGAAGCCGTTGGTGGTCTGCGTACCCACGCTGTCCTTGTTGACGTCCACGTCCAGGAAGACGTTGCCGTCCGGCGTGATCTTCGGCGTCACTTCCAGCTTGAGGTTGGCTTTGCGGAACTGCACCGAGGTCGCCCCCGAAGACGTAGCGGCCTGGTACGGCAGCTCCGTACCTTGCTCGATCAGCGCCTTGATATTGTCGGCAGTGACCACGCGCGGGCTGGAGATGATCTTGCCGCGACCATCGGCTTCCAGCGCCGACAGTTCCAGTGCCAGGAAGCGGCCCGCACCGGCGTTGAACAGGCTTACCGCTACACTGGCCGCGTTCACGCCGTTGATACCGTTGGCCGGGAGGCTGACGGCCGGATCTGTCGTCCACGTGCCGTTTGACGTGACCGGCGACGTCACGTTGGTGTAGCTGTTGCCGTAGCCCGCGCCGTTGGTCTTGGAGGCGAAACCAAGCTTGGCCCCGAGATTACGGCTGAAGGTATCATCGGCCTCAACGATGCGCGCCTCGATCATTACTTGACGCACCGGAATGTCGATCTTCAGCAGGAAGGCCTGCACCTCCTCCAGCTTGCTCGGAATATCCGAGACGAACAGCTGGTTGGTACGGGCATCCGACGTCAACGAGCCACGCTTGGACAAGATGCGCGATGCCGTGGCACCTGCTGCCCCGGTACCGGTGCCCAGCAACATGTTGCGCACGTCGTCCGCACGCTGGTAATTCAGGCGGAACACCTGGCTGCGCAGCGGCTCCAGCTCGGTCACCTGTTGCTGCGATTCCAGCTCGGCCTTCTCCTTGGTCGCCAGCTCGCCGCGCGGCGCCACCCACAGCACATTGCCGTTGCGGCGCGAGGCCAAGCCCTTGGAGTCCAGCACGATCTGCAGCGCCTGATCCCACGGCACGTCCTTCAGACGCAGCGATAGGGTCCCCGTCACGCTGTCGCTGGTGACGATGTTCAGGTTGGTGAAGTCGGCAAAGACCTGCAGCAGCGAACGGATGTCGATGTTCTGGAAGTTCAGCGACATGCGTTCTCCGCGGTAGCCGGGGCCGGAGATCAGCTTGTTCGGATCTTCCTTGGTCGGGCGGACTTCCACCACGAACTGCGTGTCGGTCTGATACGAGCTGTATTGCCAGTTGCCGCGCGGCTCGATGATCAGACGAGCGCCCGAACCACTGTCGGTGGCGCGCATGGCCTGCACTGGCGTGCCAAAGTCGCTCACGTCATAGCGGCGGCGCAGCGATTGCGGCAGCGTCGTGCCGGCAAAATCGACCACCAGGTTCTGTCCCTGCTGGGCGATGTTGATCGTCGAGTTCGGCGTCGACAGGTCGACCACCACGCGGCCGGCGAGCTCTTCACCGCGGCGGAAGTCGATATTGCGCACCGCCGGGCGCTCCGCACCCACCACCGGCACCGGCGCCGCAAAGGTCGGCACAGGTGCAGTGGATGCCGTCGGCGCCGCATCCAGCGTCAACACGTACTGATTGCCGCGAATCTCGGACTTGTACTGCGACTGGCGCGCCAGGTCCAGCACGACGCGGGTGCGATCGCCGATCTGCACCACGCTGGCCGCGCGCAGCAGCTTGCCGCCATATTGATAGTTGGCACGCCCCTGGGCGAAGGCGGTGCCGAAGAAGTCGATGGCGATGCGCGCAGGCTGCTGCGTGCTGAACTCCACCGGCTTCTGTGCAAGAGCACCCTTCATCGTCACCGTCACCACGGTGGACTCGCCGGCCGAGGCCTGCTCCACCCGTTCGATGGCGTTGCTGGCCGGCGCCGTGACCGCCTGCTGTGCCAGGGCCTGGCCGCCCACCATGAGCATGCACAGCGAAAGCCATGCCGTTGCGCCCCCCCGGGCCACTCGAACGGCCTGTGCCAGGCCGTCCTTCACGCGACGCATCGTCATTGCGCGCCCTCCTGAACTTTCAGGGTCGTCATTTTTTCTTTCCATTCGGCCGTGCCTTCGCGCACCAACTCACGCAGGGTGAGTTCCTGGTCGCCGATGCGGACGATGCGGCCATAGTTTTGTCCGATGTACTGCCCCACATGCACGTGCTGCGTCTTGTCCCCGACAGACAGGACGGCTTCCGACTCCCCGTTGCGTTTCATCGTCCCGAGCAGCTTGAAGGCTTCCAGCGGATAGTCTTCGAGCGGCTCGCGGCGGTGACCCGGTTCCGGCGATTCGTTTTGCGCGCGCGACAGTTCCGCCACCTTCAACACACTGAACGGATCGGTCTGCTTGGTGGTCGTGTATTCGCGCGGCGCGTATGGCTTGGGCTCCGGCAACGGGGCCAGCTTGTTGCTGACGCTGCTGCGGGCTTGCTGCATCCATTGCTCCAGCTCGTCGTCCGCGCTGGCACCGCAAGCCGCCAGCACGACGACCAGGCACAGCGGCAAAACATGCGCGAAACGCGGCACCCGGCGGTGAATCATGGCTTGGCCCTTCATTGGGAGCCTCCCTTGATGGCGGCATTGGCCCTGCGCTGAGCGGCCTGCTCGTCCGGGTCGAGCGCACGATAGGCTTCGGCGCGTGCCTCCATCACCAGGCTGCCGTCCTTGTTGCCGGCCAGCGAGATGTTCTGCAGCGTGACGATCCGGGACAGGGCCGCCACATCCGCGGCAAACAGCGCCATGTCGTGATAGCGGCCATTCACCTTCACCGAGACCGGAATCTCGGCGTAGTACGGCTTGACCACAGCGGACTGGGGACGGAACAGATCGAAGGTCAGCCCCCGTGCGATACCGGCATGGTTGACGTCGGCCAGCAGCGCGTCCATTTCGGTCTTGTTCGGCAGTTGCAGCTCGAGCTGGGCGACACGGCGCTCAACCTCGGCCTTCTGTTTACGCAGCGCCTCCAGGTTGACCACCTGGGCCAGTTTGGACTGATATGCGGACTTCAGCTGATCCTGCTCGGTACGCTTGGCATCGCGCTCGTCCAGCTTACCGCTCCAGTAAAACTGCCAGCCGAGCACCACGACCAGCACGGCCGCGAGGATCATGAACAGGATGCGCGGCGCGATCTGCCACGTTTCCGGTTCGTTGAGGTTCAGGCCACGGAATTGGCTAACCAATTCTTCCAGCGAGAGTTCGGTCGAGAGAGCCATGGTTATTTCCCCGCCCCTGCGCTGGCTGCACTGCCCGGCTTGGCCGGCTTTGCCGACTCAGCCTTCCACGTGAAGCGGATGGTGAAGTTGAACAGGCGGCGCTGCTCCTTCAGGTTATTCGTCATGGTGGTAGCCACGGATTCGCCCAGTTCAGCCCGATCCAGCCAGGGCACCGTCCCCAGGGCGCGCAGCAGGTCCGACACGCGTTCGTTGGATTGCGCCACGCCGGACACCGTATAGCGGTCGCCCTCTTGCTTGAGCGCGGTCAGATAGATGCCGTCCGGCACCTGGCGCACCAGTTCTTCCAACAATTGCACCGGGCGGTTGCGCAGGTTCTGCAGGCTTTCCACTGCCTGCTGCCGCTGCAGCAGGTCGTCGATATCCTTCTTGAGGGTGTTGACCTCGGCGATCTGTTTGTCCATCTCCGCATTCTTCTGCGTGAGGATGTCATTGATACGCTGAGCCTCTTCGGTCTGCTGATCGATCACCATGCCGCCAAGGAACACCAGCACGGCGCCCACGGCGGCGGCGCCGCCCAGGCTCATGAAGACCTTCTTGCGTTTGTCCGCACGCCGCTCTGCGTGATAGGGCAGCAGATTGACGCTCGGGAGCGCGTTGACGCTTTCGTTGGCCATCGCCCCTCCTTATTGCAGCCCGCGCAGGGCCAAGCCCGCGCTGACGATGTATGCCGGCAGATCGCGTTGCAGATAACGCGCGTTGACGTTTTTGGCCGCGCCCATGTTGGCGAACGGATTGGCCAGGGTCGTATTGATCTGGGTCTGTTGCTGAATCGCCGTCTGCACGCCGAGCAGCGATGCGTGACCGCCGGACAGCACAATCTCGTCGACGCGGCCGACGCTGGACGCCGACAGGAAATTCTGGATCGCCTGGCTGACTTCCATGGCCAGCGTCTCCAGCGATGGCTTGAGCAGCTGGCTGCGGTATTCATCCGGCAGCGTGTTCTTGCGCTTCTTCACCTCGGCCTTCAGCAAGTCGAGCGAGAACAAGCGGGAGATGCTCTGGGTGAGCTGATCGCCCGAGCCGGACAGCGGCTGCTCGTACAATTCCTTCCAGCCTTGGAAGAACAGAGCCTGAGAATGCGCGCCCCCGAGGTGGAACATCGCCACGACGGGCATGTCGCGGACCTCGGCTTCGGTGGCCGCGGTCTTCACCGCGCGCATGTGGGTCATGGCGCGCTGGATGGCGTGTTCCTCGACGTCCATGACGATCGGCTTCAGGCCGGCCATCTCGGCGGCCGTCACGCGCTCGGTCACGCGCTCGGAAACCGTCGCTGTCACGCGCACGCCGACGCCGCCCTCGGTCTCGGACGGGCCGATCACGACGTAGTCGAAATTGACGTTCTGCGAAGGCGGAAACAGCCGGTTGGCCTCGCTCTCGACCTGGACGAACAGTTCGTCGTCGGTGAGATTGTCGGGCAGGCTGACGGTCTGGGACTCGGTCAGACTGGCCGGAATGGCGAGCACGGCATCCTTGCTGCGGATACCTGCCTTGGCGACGGCGCGCTTGAGCGCGCTGCCCACGGCATCGATATTGACCAGATTGCCGTCAGCGACGGCACTGCGTTCGATCAGCTCACTGGCGCACTTCTCGAGCCGGAAGTCTCCCTGTTTGCCATTGGCGGACAACTCCACCACCTTGACGCTGGAAGATCCGATGTCGATCCCGACAATATTGCGGCGCAGCAGGCCGGACAACAAACCCCGTCGCACAGAAACACCCCACCGTTATATATTTTTGAACCCTGACACACGCCCCACGTCCAACGTGCGCCATAGCCTGCATGGATTTGCCGTTGGATTCTCACAAAATCCTTTAGAACAGGCAAACGCTGGCGCAGGCCTCGACGCATTTCGCACCTGTCGACTCATAAAGCGTTGCCAAAACCCCACGGTCGAGGGATACCCCATTCGCCCGACTTGCTTTCCACACCGACTACTTCTAACGGCGGATTCGCACACGGCTTGAACTTTGGTGCGCATGACGCACAAGCGGCCGGCCCGCTGCGCCGCAGCACGCACAAAGGTGCTCCCTGACGCCCGCGCGGCACCGGCGGCACCGGTTACGCGCTGTTACGCCACGCCGGCCGGCCCCCGCCGGTGCCGACGATATAATCGCCGCCACGCTGACAGACACCCCACGTAATGGCTACTGCCCAAACCGCCCCCGCCTCGCCCAAGCCGCCCAAAGCCCGCCGCCCGCTGTGGCTACGCCTGATCCTGTGGATGCTTGGCCTGTTCGTCGCCATGGGGGTCGTGGGGGCGCTGCTGCTGGGCTACGCCCTGCTGGTCGCCGCGCCCAACCTGCCGTCGCTGGACGCCATCACCGACTACCGCCCGAAGATTCCGCTGCGGGTCTACACCGCCGATAACGTCCTGATCGGCGAATTCGGCGAGGAGCGCCGTAGCTTCGTGCCGATCGCGCAGATGCCCGACGTGATGAAGCGCGCCGTGCTCGCCATCGAGGACGACCGCTTCTATGAGCACGGCGGCGTCGACTTCATCGGCGTGCTGCGCGCGGGGCTGGCCAACCTGCACGGCGGCCTGTCGCAAGGCGCCTCGACCATCACCATGCAGGTGGCGCGCAACTTCTTCCTCTCCAGCGAGAAGACATATACGCGCAAGATCTACGAGATGCTGCTGTCCTACAAGATCGAGGCCAGCCTGACCAAGGACCAGATCCTCGAGCTGTACATGAACCAGATCTACCTCGGCCAGCGCGCCTACGGCTTTGCCAGCGCCGAGCAGATCTACTTCGGCAAGAACATGAAGGACATCACCCTGGCCGAAGCCGCGATGCTGGCCGGGTTGCCCAAGGCGCCGTCCGCGTACAACCCGGTGGTGAACCCCAAGCGCGCCAAGATCCGCCAGGAGTACATCCTGCAGCGCATGCGCGACCTGCACTACATCACGCCGGAGCAATACGACCAGGCGATCCATGAACAGCTGCCCGTGCGCGGCGAAGGCCACGAGTTCGACGTGCACGCCGAGTATGTGGCGGAAATGGTGCGCCAGCTGATGTACGCGCAGTACCACGAAGAAACGTATACGCGTGGCCTGAACGTCTACACCACGCTGCGCAAGGGCGATCAGGAAACCGCCTATGAATCGGTGCGGCGCGGCATTCTCGACTACGAGCGCCGCCACGGCTATCGCGGCCCGGAAGCCTTCATCGACCTGCCGGCCGATGCCGACGAGCGCGAGCAGGCCATCGACGACGCGCTGGTCGAGCACCCCAACAGCGACGACCTGCAGTCGGCCGTGGTGGTCAGCGCGGCGCCCAAGCTGGTGCGGGCGACCATGCTGTCGGGCGAGACCATCGATCTCGCAGGCGACGGCCTGAAGTTCGCGCAGGCGGCACTGTCGGCCAGCGCCCAGCCCAAGATCAAGCTGCGCCCGGGAGCGGTCATCCGCGTGATCCAGGACCCGAAGACGAGCAAGTGGTCGATCACGCAACTGCCGGAAGTGGCCTCGGGCTTCGTGTCGCTCGACCCGCAAAGCGGTGCGATCTATTCGATGGTCGGCGGCTTCGATTTCAACCGCAGCAAGTTCAACCACGTCACGCAGGCCTGGCGCCAGCCGGGCTCGAGCTTCAAGCCGTTCATCTACTCGGCGGCGGTGGACAAGGGCTTCTCGCCGTCGACCGTCATCAACGATGCGCCGCTGTCGATCCCGGCTGGCGATACCGGCGGCCAGGTGTGGGAGCCGAAAAACTACGGCGGCGGCTACGACGGCCCGATGACGATGCGCCGCGCGCTGCAGAAGTCGAAAAACCTCGTTTCCGTGCGCATCCTGCGCACCATCGGCACGCAGTACGCGCAACAGTACATCACCCGCTTCGGCTTCGAGCCCGACAAGCACCCGGCCTACCTGCCGATGGCGCTCGGCGCCGGCTCGGTGACGGTGCTGCAGATGGCCGGCGCGTACTCGGTGTTCGCCAACGGCGGCTACCGCGTCAACCCGTACATCATCGACCGCGTGACCGATGCGCGCGGCACCGTGATCCAGCAGTCCCGCCCGATGACGGCCGGCAAGGACGCGGTGCGCGTGATCGATCCGCGCAACGACTTCATCATGGATTCGCTGCTGCGCAGCGTGGTGTCGGGCGGCACGGGCTACCTGGCCAAGCAGAAGCTGGGCCGCAACGACATGGCCGGCAAGACGGGTACGACCAACGATTCGTTCGACGCCTGGTTCTGCGGCTACACGCCGAAGCTGGTGGGCGTAGCCTGGATCGGCTACGACAACCCGCGCAGCCTCGGCGACCGCGAAACCGGCGGCGGCCTGGCCCTGCCGATCTGGATCAACTACATGAACTACGCGCTCAAGGGCCAGCCGGAAACCGAGCGCCAGCCGCCCGAAGGCGTGGTGCAGATGGCCGGCGACTGGGCCTACGAGGAATACGCCAATGGCCAGGGCATCGCCTCGGTCGGCCTGGGCGATGCCCTGCCGGGCAGCGGCACGCCGGCATCGGGCGCCGACGCCTCGCCCTCGCAGAGTTTGGCGCCGACGCCGGAGCAGGAGAAGCAGAGGATTCTCGACATGTTCCGCGGCAACTGACGCCCGCGCCAACAAAAAAAAAAGCCGCCCGATCGGGCGGCTCAGATTGCTGACAAAGGCCTCGCCCCCGGCGAGGCCTTTCCTTTGTATTTAATAGCGGGATGCTCAAGACACCGACACCCGCGCAGCACGAACTCGAGATGGTGACGCTCGAGGAGCTTGTGCCGAAGGACCATCTGCTGCGCAAGATCGACGCGGCGGTGGATTTCGAATTCATCCGCGCCAAGGTCGCGCACCTGTACTGCGCCGACAACGGCCGCCCGGCACTCGATCCGGTAGTGATGTTCAAGCTGCTGTTCATCGGCTACCTGTTTGGGGTGCGCAGCGAGCGCCAGCTCATGCGCGAGGTGCAGGTCAACGTCGCCTATCGCTGGTTCGCCCGCTTCCGCCTGACCGACCGCGTGCCCGATGCTTCCACCTTCTCGCAGAACCGGCGCCGGCGCTACACCGACACCACGGTCTATCAGGAGATCTTCGACGAGATCGTGCGCCAGGCGATGGGGCACGGCATGGTCGACGGCCGGGTGCTCTATACCGACAGCACGCACCTCAAAGCCAACGCCAACAAGAACAAGTACGACGTGGTGAAGGTGGAGCAGACGCCTTCTGCCTACCTGGCCGAACTGGATGCGGCGGTCGATGCGGACCGGGTCGCGCACGGCAAGAAGCCGCTGCCGCGCGATGACGGTGACGGCGGGGCGCCCGGCGGCAAGCCCGAGGAGAAGGACATCAAGCGCAGCCGCACCGACCCGGACAGTGGCTACATGGTGCGCGACGACAAGCCCCGTGGGTTCTTCTACCTGGACCACCGCACGGTCGATGCCAAGCACGCGATCATCACCGACACGCACGTCACCCCGGCCTCGGTGCACGACAGCCAACCGTATCTGGAGCGGCTGGACCGCCAGCGCGAATGTTTCGGCTTTGCGGTGCAGGCGGTGGGGCTGGATGCCGGATACTTCATTCCCGCTGTCTGCAAGGGGCTGGAGGATCGCCAGATTGCCGGGGTGATGGGCTACCGCACGCCGAATCACAAGCCGGGCACGTTCTACAAACGGCAATACGAGTACGACCGCTATCGCGACGAGTATGTCTGCCCGGCCGGCCAGGCGCTGCCGTACAGCACGACCAACCGCAGCGGCTATCGCGAATACAAGTCCGACCCCAGCATCTGCCGGAGCTGTGCGATGCGCACGCAGTGCACGAACAGCGCCAACGCGGTGAAGGTGGTGACGCGCCACGTTTGGGAGTGGGCCAAGGAGCGGGTTGACGCCAGGCGGCTGACCGAATGGGGCAAGCGCCTGTATGCCCGGCGCAAAGAGACGGTGGAGCGCAGCTTCGCCGATGCCAAGCAATTGCACGGACATCGCTACGCGCGCATGCGGGGGCTGCGCCGCGTGGCCGAGCAGTGCCTGCTGGCGGCTGCGGCACAGAACATCAAGAAGATCGCGCTGCTGCTGGCGCGCATGCGGGCGCTTTTACGCCACTTCTGCAGCCCTCGCGCACCTATGCGCCGGCTCGTCGCCCACTTCTCGACCCCTTCGGGTCGATTCGGCTGCCGCCGACCCAAAATCCGCTTCGCATAAAAGACAAAACCCCACACTCCGAAAAATGTGGGGTTCGTCAGCAATCTGAGCCGCCCGATCGGGCGGCTTTCCTGTTGCGGAGGCGATACGGCTCAGTCCGCCACCAGCGAGACATCCGCATCGCTCTGCTGGCTGACGTAGCGCGACAGGGCTACGTACAGTTCCTCCCCGGTGCGCGTATCGACCCAGCGGCCGTCATTGCGCCGGAAATGGAAGCCGCCGGCGCGCGCCGCAACCCACAGCTCCTGCATCGGCGCCTGGCTGTTGATGATGATCTTCGAACCGTCGTCGAACTCCAGCGTCAGCACATTGCCGACGCGGCCGATCTCGATGTCGGCGTCGGCCTCATCGGCGGCGCGCTCGACGGTGCGCTCGATACGGCCCAGCTCAGCGTCGGCCAGCGCCAGGAACTCCGATTCGGTCAGGGGGGGCATGCTACACTCCAAAATCTTGCTGGGGCTGGGCGCGCAAGCCGTTCCGGCTGACTGACGCCGCGCCCCGTGTGACTCCGATCGCCGCGTCGCGGCATCCTTTCTGCACCATCAATCCGATGATACGAACCGCCGCCATTGTAGCCACTGTCGGCCTCGCCCTGACGGCCGCCGGTCTCTCCGGCTGCGGCATTCGCGGACCGCTGTACCTGCCCACCGTACCGCCCGCCCCGACCGCGCCCACCACGACGGACCCTGGCATCGCCGGCCCCAACGCCGTGCCGCAGCCGCCGGTGCCAGGCACCCGGGCCGCGCCGGATGCCGCGAGCGCGGTCCCGGCCAGCCGCTGATCCCGCCTTCGCTTTCTTTCTCAACCGGCGCTGCGATGCGGCGCCCTGATTGCTCTCCGCTCATGTCCGAGTCCCTGATCCGCCAGGACGGCGCCCTGATGGTCGAAGGCGTCGCGCTCGAGGCGATTGCCGCCCAGTTCGGCACGCCCACCTACGTCTATTCGCGCACCGCACTGACCGCCAACTACCGCGCCTACGCGGCGGCGTGCGAAGACCGCAACGCGCGCGTGCAGTACGCCATGAAGGCCAACTCCAACCTGGCGGTGCTGCAGATCTTCGCGCAGTTGGGTGCCGGCTTCGACATCGTCTCGGGCGGGGAACTGCGGCGCGTGCTGGCCGCCGGGGGCAAGGCCGCCGACGTGGTGTTCTCGGGCGTGGGCAAGACCGCCGACGAGATGCGTCTGGCGCTCGAAGCGGGCGTCGCCTGCTTCAACGTCGAATCGATCCCCGAACTGCACCGCCTGAACGAGGTGGCCGGATCGCTGGGCAAGACCGCGCCGGTTTCGCTGCGCGTCAACCCGGACGTGGATCCCAAGACCCACCCGTACATCTCCACCGGGTTGAAGGGCAACAAGTTCGGCGTCGCATTCGAGGAAGTTCTGCCGACCTACCGCGCGGCCGCGGCCATGCCGAACCTGTGCGTGGTCGGCATCGACTGCCACATCGGCTCGCAGATCACCGAGGTCTCGCCTTACTTGGACGCGATCGACAAGGTGCTCGACGTGGTGGCGCGGCTGGACGCCGAAGGCATCCGCCTGTCGCACATCGACGTGGGCGGCGGCCTGGGCATCACCTATACCGACGAGACGCCGCCGGACATCACGGCCTTCGCGCGCACGCTGCTGGACCGCGTCGAGCAGCGCGGCTTCGGCGACCGCACCGTGCTGTTCGAGCCCGGCCGCTCGCTGGTCGGCAACGCCGGCCTGCTGCTGACGCGGGTGGAATTCCTCAAGCCGGGCGCGGCCAAGAACTTCTGCATCGTCGATGCGGCCATGAACGATCTGGCCCGCCCGGCGATGTACGAGGCGTACCACCACATCGTGCCGGTGCGCGAGCGCGGCGGCGCGGCGACCGTCTACGACGTCGTCGGCCCGGTCTGCGAATCGGGCGACTGGCTCGGCCGCGACCGCGCGCTCGACGTGCAGCCGGGCGACCTGCTGGCGATCCTGTCGGCCGGTGCCTACGGCTTCACCATGAGCTCGAACTACAACACCCGCAACCGCGCGGCCGAGGTCATCGTCGACGGCGACCGGGTGCACGTGGCACGCGAGCGCGAGCGCTTCGAAGACCTGGTCCGCGGCGAGCAGCTGCTGCCGGCCTGAGTGCCCTTCCCGCCCAACAAGAAAGCCGCGAATGTCGCGGCTTTTTTTGTTGGGCGCGCTCCAGCGCGGCGTGTCAATCGCGGACCGCCATGGCCCCGCCTGCCACGGCGCCCTGCCGCGTCGCGCGCCACGCCCACCACACGCGCAGGCCCAGCAGCACCACCATCACCGCCCCATAGATCGACACCTCGGCGAAATCGTGCTTGCCGGCCTTATGCCACCAGTAGTGCAGGATGCCCAGCACACCGGTCACATAGACCAGCCGGTGCAGCCACTGCCAGCGCTTGCCGCCCAGGCGCCGCACCATCGCATTGGTAGAGGTGGCCGCCAGCGGAATCATCAGCACGAAGGCGGCGAAGCCCACGGTGATGAACGGCCGCTTGACGATGTCCTTCACCATCGATGCCGGGTCGAGTCCGCGATCGACCAGCAGCCAGATCAAAAAGTGCAGCGTGCCGTAGAAGAACGTGTACAGCCCCAGCATGCGGCGGATGCGGATCAGCCAGTTCATGCCGCTCAGCCGCCGCAACGGTGTGACGGCCAGCGTGCAGCACAGCAGCACCAGCGTCCACGTGCCGGTGGAGCGCGTGACGAATTCCAGCGGATTGGCCCCGTACCGGTCGGCCGCGCCCAGCACCGCCAGCCGCAGGAACGGCACGAGCGCCAGCAGCCACACCGCGATCTTGACGACGCGCAGTTGTTTGGGGGACAGCATCGAAGGCAGCATCTTCACGGTGCGTCCTCAGAAAAACTTGCGCAGGTCCATGCCGGTGTACAGCGACGCGACCTGGTCGTAGCCGTTGAACATCAGCGTCTTGCGCTTGGGTGCGAACAGACCGCCGAAGCCGCCCTTGTCCTCGCCGATGCGGCGTTCGGTCGCCTGGCTCCAACGCGGATGGTCGACGTTCGGGTTCACGTTGGAATAGAAACCGTACTCATCGGGCGCGGCGATGTTCCAGCTGGTCGGCGGCTGCCGATCGACAAAGCGGATCCGGACGATGGACTTGGCGCTCTTGAAGCCGTACTTCCACGGCACGATCACACGCACCGGCGCGCCGTTCTGGTTCGGTAGCACCTGGCCATACAGGCCGAAGGTCAGCAGGGCGAGCGGGTGCATCGCCTCGTCCATGCGCAAACCCTCGCTGTAGGGCCAGTCCAGCACCGGGCTGCCGACGCCGGGCATCTGGCGCTTGTCGGCCAGCGAGATGAACTGGATGTACTTGGCGCCGCCCTGCGGCTCCACCCGGCGGATCAGCTCCGCCAGCGGGAACCCCACCCATGGGATCACCATCGACCAGCCCTCCACGCAACGCAGGCGATAGATGCGCTCCTCCATCGGCGCCATCTTCATCAGGTCGTCCAGGTCATAGGTCTTGGGCGTTTTCACCAGGCCCTCGATGCTGACCTGCCAGGGATGCGGGCGCAGCGTGCCGGCATAGTGCGCAGGGTCGGACTTGTCGGTGCCGAACTCGTAGAAATTGTTGTAGGTGGTGACTTCCTCGAACGGCGTCGGCTTCTCGACCGTGGTGTAGGCCGGGTTGGGCTTGGCGGCCAGCTTGGCCAGCGCCGGGTTGGCGGCAAAAGCCTGGCGTGCCGCCCACGGCGACAGCACCGCGCCGGCCGTGCCCAGGGCGGCGGCGGCCAGCAGCCTGCGGCGCTGCTCAAAGATGTGCTGCGGCGTGATCTCGCCGGCGGGAATGTCGTCGCCGCGCAGCCAGCGGTCGGTCTTGATCAGCATGATGGTCCTCGTTGTGCGGGAATCCGCATCCCAATGTGCGTTGGTCGCGCCCGCGCCGCCGACCTGACAGCGCACGGCGAAAAAAAATGTCCGGCGGCGCTCAGCGCTGCTGCGCCGGGCCGGTGAATTCGCTGTACTGCCGGTACACCGCCTGTGCCACGGCCAGCAATTGCGGACGCGCCAACGGCCCGGACACCGCAAACCCCAGACCATGGTCCGCCCAATAGAACGCCATCGGCGGTGGCCGGTCGACGGCCGGATGCAGCGCCGCCAGCACCCGGCTGTCCGGGGCCAGCGTCTCCAGGCGAAAGCCGGTATCGCGGTTGTTCGGCATGCGACGCAATTGCACGGAGATGCGCGTGCCGTCCTGGCCTTCGTACATCAGCATGGCGGTCGGGGCATCCGCCACCACGGTCTGGCGGCCGCCGATCAGCCGGTAGCCGAGCGGCGTGAGGTCGGGAATGTGCAGTTGGGCATCCAGCCGCCGCGACAGCCAGGTGACGAGATGGGCCTCCTCGGCGGCCGGCACCTCCACCATATGCTTGGACTCGGGCGCGTAGACGACGTGCGATATCAGGGCATCGTTGGCAAACCGTTGCATCGGCAGGGATGGCTCCAGGGTGCCCCGGCCCATCCAGCCGGCACCGATGCCGACCGCCAGGCAACCGATCCCTAGCGCCAAGCCCCCCCACCCGCGGATCGCGCCGGCCTTGCCGGATGCCTGCGGCCGTTGTGCCGCTGCCAGGATGGCCGACGGAATGCGGCGCTGCGGCACGGGTTCGTTCAGCAGCGGATCGAGCGCGCGATGCAGGCGCCCGTCGATCTTGCGCCACGCTGCCATTTCGGCGGCAGCGGCGGGGTGCGCGGCCAGGTACGCCTCCACCGCGGCACGACGCACGGCGGGCAGGCGGCCGTCGACGTAGGCGTGGAGTTCTTCGATGTGGATGGGAGCGGCGGACATGGTCGGCCTCACTTCACGCGATGCAACGTCGTGCCGCTGTCGCCCGATGCGGCGGGCGCGCCGTCGAGCGCCACGCGCATGCGTTCGCGCGCCCGCGACAGCCGCGACATCACCGTGCCCAGCGGCACGCCCAGCACGTCGGCGGCCTCACGATAGGCAAGCTGCTCCAGCCCGACCAGCAGCAGCACCGCGCGCTGGTCGTCGGGCAACGACGCCAGCGCACGCAGCAGATCGCGGCGCAGCCCCGGGTCGTCGTCGACGGGAATCTCGGGCGGTGCATCGGTCATCTCCAGCCGGTCCGGCCGGCGCACGGCGTTCAGGTGCAAGCGGTGCATGATGGTCAACAGCCACGCGAACAGTCCGTCGGCCTCGCCCGTCGCGCCGAGCCTCGGACGCAGCTGGAAGCGCCAGCGGTAGCGCCAAGCGCGCTCGAGCGTGTCCTGCACGAGATCGTCGGCGCGGGCAGCATCGCCCACCAGGCCGCGCGCATGGCGCCGCAGTCTCGGTGTCAGCGCAATCAGGCGGCCGGCGAGGTCGGACATGGAACGGACGATCGGGTCGCGGCGCTTACGGCTTGGCGATGTGCCAGGCGTTCATGAAACCGTCGCCGGTCTGGTCGCCGGGCATCTTGTCCTTCGACCACAGGTAGAGCGGCTTGCCGTGATAGGCCCACTGCTTCTTCCCGTCGTCGCGGACGATGATGGTGTAGTCGCCCGAGGCCTTGTCGGCATCGTTGGCCGTCAGCGGCGGCCAGTTGTTGGCGCAGTTGCCGTTGCAGGCACTCTTGCCGGCCATGGTGTCGCGATCGAAGGTGTACAGCGTCATGCCGTGCGCGTCGGTCAGCGTGCCGTTGGCCACCTTGACCGCCGACGGCGCGGACGACATCCCCATCCCCATGCCCATGTTGCTGCAACCGCCCAGGCCCAGCGCGGCAAGCGCCACGGCGCCGGCGGCAAGCGTGAGTCGGGGCGAGGACAACCGGGGGAAAGCTGCGGACTGGCTCATCTTGTTCTCCTTGGTGTGGAGGGGCGCGCCGATCGCGCCCTCATAAAGCAGTAAACACGCTGAGCGTGCCTTTATTCCAGTCCACCAGGGATTTTTTGTGATTCAGAGTTCGCCGTAGCTGTGCAGGCCGGACAGGAACATGTTCACACCGAGGAAGGCGAACGTCGTCACCAGCAGGCCGACCAGCGCCCACCACGCCGCCATCCGGCCGCGCAGGCCCTTCATCAACCGCATATGCAACCAGGCCGCATAGTTCAGCCAGACAATCAGCGCCCAGGTCTCCTTCGGGTCCCAGCTCCAGTAGCCGCCCCAGGCGTCGGCCGCCCACAGCGCGCCGAGGATGGTGGCAATGGTGAAAAAGGCAAAGCCGACCGTGATGGCCTTGTACATCACATCATCGAGCACTTCCAGCGACGGCAGGCGATCGGCCAGCACGCCGTGCTCCTTGAGCAGATAGGCCGCCCCGACCATGGCTGCCAGCGCGAAGGTTCCGTAGCCGATGAAGTTCGCCGGCACGTGGATCTTCATCCACCAGCTCTGCAGCGCCGGCACCAGCGGCTGGATCTCCTGCGCGCCGCGCGACACGGTGTACCAGAGCAGGAAGCCCACCGCCGCCGACACCACCAGCATCACGAACGGCCCGAGTGCACGCGTCTGGTAGCGCTGCTCGTAGTACAGGTAGAACAGCGAGGTGATCAGCGTGAAAAGGATGAACACCTCGTACAGGTTCGAGATGGGAATGTGGCCGATATCCGCGCCCACCAGGTAGGACTCGTACCACCGCACCAGCATCCCGGTCAGGCCCAGTACCACCGCCGCCCAGCACAGCTTGCTGCCGATCGCGCCGCCCGCGGGCCAGCGTGCCGCCAGCCCCGCCCAGAAGAACAGCGTCGACAGGAAGATCAGCGCGCTCATCCACAGGATGGCCGACTGGCTGGCCAGGAAATACTTGAGGAAGAACACGCGGTCGGCGCGGGCCAGCTCCGGCCCGTTCGGACCACTGTATTGCGCGATGGCGAACAGCGACAACACGGCCAGCCCGATCATCAGCAAGCGCACCGGCTTCCACGTCCAGCCCAGCCAGGCGAAGGCCGGGACCACCGCCACCAGGATGCCGCGCTCGTAGCCGTCCATGTAGGCGCCATAGCGCGAGAACGCATAGCCGGCACCCAACGCGAGAAGCACGGCGAACAGCCAGTCGAACCCGCCGAGACGACGGAAGTAGGACGGTCGCTGCAGCGCACCCAGGTCGACCGGGGCGGACGGTTGGGGGAGGTTGGTCGCTTCCATCACCTGCTCACTTCGTTGGCGGTTGTTCGGCGGCCGCGGCGGTGGCGGGGCCGGGCGCGCCGGCTGCGGCGCGGACATCCTGCTTGAGGCGCTCGAACTCGCGATCGAAATCGAGCGTGCGACGCGTGGTCGACATCGCGGTCAGTACGTGCGCACCGTGCGCGGATCCGCCGGCCTGCGGGCGGATCCACAGCCACCAGCGGCGCTCCCGCA
Organism: Ralstonia solanacearum K60; assembly: GCF_002251695.1. NCBI lineage: Bacteria > Pseudomonadati > Pseudomonadota > Betaproteobacteria > Burkholderiales > Burkholderiaceae > Ralstonia > Ralstonia solanacearum. The sequence goes on along the minus strand of NZ_NCTK01000001.1, from coordinate 2,410,307 downwards.
CATAGAACATCGAGAACACGCCCAGCACCAGCAGCAGCGACCCAAGATACACGATGTTCTTGCCCGGCGCACGCGTGAGCTGGAACACGCTGGCCTGCACCTGCTGGAAATCAGCCAATTGCAGATACACCGGCGCGGCATAGAAAAAACTGTCCGACAGCGAGTTGATGGCCGTCTGCAGCCACTGGCTGCTGGCGGCATCGACGCTCGGGGCAGCGAGGCCATCCTGGGTCCGGGCCAGTTGCCACAGTTCCCACATCGCGCTGTTGATGATCTTCATCAGCACATCGGCGGCCTTTTCGCGCTCGCCTTCGGGTACCGATTTCTGCAGGAAACCGGCGACCGCGGCAAAGCCGCCCTGCCCGTCCGCCGGCGCCCCCTTGATGTCGGTCGCGCCGGCGAACAGGTCGAGCGCGCGGCGCGCACTCTCGGCCAGCTGCGCACGCAGCACCGCGCGATCGTCGCCGGGCATCGACAGCAGCGCGAAGCGGCGCGCCGCCTCCCCGCGCATCGCCGAACTCTGCAACGCGGCACGCAGGCGCATCCAGTCGTTGACGGTGCCCTGCGCATCGGCAGGAATGCGCAGGTAGCGGAACGGCTCGTCCGGCTGCGTGCGCACCCCGGCGAGGAAGACCGACTGCCCGTCGAGCGTGACCGGCAGCATGTAGTTGCTGAACTCGCGCGCCTGGCCGTTGGCGTCGCGCAGCTTGTACTGCACCGAAGGCCCGACGTTGCGCAGCTCGCGCTCGCGCGTCATCCGCGTGGCGTTGCCGAGTTCGGCACGCAGGCCGGTATCGCCACCGCCCTTGCCGACGCCGCGCGCATCCTGCTTGCCCGACGCATCCGTGACGGTCTCGATGTTCATCAGGCGGAAATCGGTGAACTCGACGGTGTAATCAGCGCCGGGACCGGACAGCCGAGCGTTCTCGCCGATCGTGCCGGACAGGGCGAACGTCTTCGCATCCGCCCCGCGCATCGGAAAGCCGGCCAGCTTGAGCCTGGAGCCACCGTCCTCGAAGCTCGACTGGTAGATCGCGATGCCGTCATAGACGAAGGGCTTGTTGACCTCGACCCGGGCGTCGGTCTGCTTGCCGGTGCGATGGTCGGTCACGACGATGTCGCTGGCGAACAGCTTGGGCATGCCGGTCGAGTAATGCTCGACGGTGAACTTCTTGAGCGTGATGGAGAACGGCAGATCCTGGATCAGCGCCCCGTCCCCGATGTTCAGGATCGCCGTGCCCACGGTCGCCCCCTCGGGCACGAACGCATTGCCCCGAAAGCCGGGGTTGGACACCGGCAGCCGGTGCTCCGGGCCGATCTGGCTGATGACCGCGTTGCCCTTGATCGGCGACTTGCCGCCAAACCACATCTGCAGGCGGATCATCATGTCGCCATCCAGCAGCCCGCCGATGCAGATGATGACAATGGCCGCATGCGCCAGGATGTAGCCGATCTTGTTGCCCGTGCCCGCCTTGGCGGTGATGAGCGTGGCGCCGCCGTCGCGCGCGAAGGCCCGGATGCGAAAGCCGCGGTTCTGCGCGAGCGCGGCCAGGCGCGCCGTGACCGCGGCGGCCTCCGCCGGCGTGTCGAACTCATCCTTGTGGTGAAACGCGCGCAGGCTGCCCTCGCGCACGTGCTCGCGCCAGACCCGCATGTCGGCCAGCATCTTGGGCGCATTGCGCACGATGCACAGCGAGGTCGACACGACCAGGAACGCGAGGATCAGCAGGAACCACCACGCGCTGTACACCGTCGGCAGCGTCAGCGCGCGGAACACATCGGCCCAGAACGGCCCGAACTGGTTGACGTAGTTCGGGTACGGCTCGTTCTGCTTGAGCACCGTGCCGATCACGCTGGCAATGGCGATCACCGTCAACAGGCTGATCGCAAAGCGCATCGACGACAGCAGCTCGACCGTCTCGCGCAAGGCGCGGCGCCGCGAGTGGATCCGGACACCGGAGGTGGAAACCGAAGACATGCAATGCCTGTTCAGAAACGAAAACAGGGTGGCGATGCCAGCGCATCGCCACCCTGCTCTTCTTGTTGATTGTGCGGCCGCCACGGGGACGGCCCGGTGCGGCGGATCAGCGCAGGCCGGCGATGTAGTCGGCCACGGCCTTGATCTGCTGGGCGGTCATGCGGCCGGCCAGATCGTGCATCTGCACACTGTTGCTGCGGCTGCCGTTCTGGAACGCCACGAGTTGCGCCTCGGTGTACTCGGCGAACTGGCCGCCGATGCGCGGATACTGGGCCGGAATGCCGGCTCCGGTCGGGCCGTGGCAGCCGGCACAGGCCGCGATGCCACGCTTGGCGTCACCGCCGCGGTACAGCTTCTGGCCAAGCTCGATGGTGTCCTTGTTCCTGGCCGAGCCCGGCTTCCAGGCCGGTTGCTTGGCAACGTAAGCGCCGATGTCCTTCATGTCCTGGTCGGACAGCGCCCCCGCGTACAGCGACATCACCGGCTGGTTGCGTTCGGTCTTGGCCTTGAAATCCTTCAGTTGCTTCTCGATGTAGGCCGCGTGCTGGCCGGCCAGCTTCGGATTGGCGTTCGCCGTGCTGTTGCCGCCCGGGCCATGGCAACTGGTGCAGGCAGGCACACCGTTGGCGGGAACCCCGGTGTTGAAGAGCGTCTCGCCGCGCGCGGCATCGGCTTTTGCGACCTTCTGCTCTTCGGCGTGGGCCAGCGGGAGGGCCGATGCCAGAGACAGCGCTGCGACAGCAAGAACGTTCGCGATGCGGTTCATTCGCACACCTTATCTAGATTGTTTTCGAATGCTGCTGAATGCTGCGTTGCGCCGCGTATGCCGGACCCCAGGCGACGCCAGGGCATCCCCCTCCTTGCCAGACCCGCCGCATGAAAACGGACCGGCCCAGCATGTGGGAGACATGTGGGAACGGTCCGCCAGACGGTCTGTGGGGACGTCCGTAAACCGGCGTATTGTACAATAAAGCCCCTGCGATGCGGCCTCGCGGCGCAGCAACCCACGCAGTTCACGACCCCAGTTTACAGGCATCGCCGCGCATGTCGCTCCTGCATCAAGCCCGTTTCTTTACCACCGTCAACCATTTACGCGATCTGCCGGCCACCGCCGTGCCGGAAGTCGCGTTCGCGGGCCGCTCCAACGCCGGCAAGTCCACCGCGATCAACGTGCTGTGCAACCAGAAGCGGCTGGCGTTCTCCAGCAAGACGCCCGGCCGCACGCAGCACATCAACTACTTCTCGGTGATGCCGGCGAAAGCGCTGGACCCGCTCGGCTTCCTGGTCGACCTGCCCGGCTACGGCTATGCCGAAGTGCCCGGCGAAGCCAAATCGCACTGGGAACACCTGCTGGGCGACTACCTCCAGACGCGCCCGCAGCTGGCCGGTCTCATCATCATGATGGACGCTCGCCGGCCGTTCACCGAACTCGATTGCCAGATGGTCGAGTGGTTCCTGTCCACGGGCAAGCCAATCCACGTGCTGCTCACGAAGGCCGACAAGCTGACCAACAACGATGCCTCGCGCGCACTGATGTCGGCGCGCAAGGTGCTGGCCGACTACCGGACGCAGATCGAAGGCGACGTATCGCTGACGGTGCAGCTGTTCTCGAGCCTGAAGCGCCGCGGCATCGAAGAAGCCCAGCGCACGGTGGCGGGTTGGCTGTGCCTGCCCGAGGCCATGCCGCCGTCGCCCGACGACGCCGAACAGGCAAAAAAAACCCCGTCGCCAGACGCGCAACGGGGATAACGTCCCATCGAACGCTCGATGGGAACCCGCGTCAGGGAGGTGCCGCGGGGGACACCGCAAGGAAAGGGCCAATGCGGCGTCCGTGCATAGGACGGACAATCGTCGCAAAAGTTTTCAAACTTCACACTATGTGCCAGCCATGATCGCAAGCTTCCCCGACCACCGCCCGCGTCGCATGCGCCGCGACGACTTCTCCCGCCGGATGATGCGCGAGTCGCGCCTGTCGGCCGACGACCTGATCTATCCGGTCTTCATCCTGGAAGGCACCAACGTGCGACAGGCCGTACCGTCGATGCCCGGTGTCGAGCGCGTCTCCGTCGATGTGCTGCTGGGCGTGGCCGAGCAATGCGTGCAGCTCGGGATTCCGGTGCTGGCGCTCTTCCCCGTCATCGAGCCGAACCTGAAGACGCCGGATGGCATCGAAGCCACCAATGCCAACGGGCTGATCCCCCGCGCGGTCAAGGCGCTCAAGGCACGCTTCCCGGAGCTCGGCATTCTCACCGACGTGGCGCTCGATCCGTACACCAGCCACGGCCAGGACGGCGTGCTCGATGACACCGGCTACGTGCTCAACGAAGAAACGGTCGACATCCTGACGCGCCAGGCACTGATGCAGGCCGAAGCCGGCGTAGACATCGTCGCCCCGTCGGACATGATGGACGGCCGCATCGGTACGATCCGCCTGGCGCTGGAGAACGAGGATCACATCTACACGCGCATCATGGCCTACGCGGCCAAATATGCGTCGGCGTTCTACGGCCCGTTCCGCGACGCGGTGGGTTCGGCGGCCAACCTGGGAAAGAGCAACAAGATGACCTACCAGATGGACCCAGCCAACTCCGACGAGGCGCTGCGCGAAGTGGCGCTGGACATCGCCGAGGGCGCCGACATGGTGATGGTCAAGCCGGGCATGCCATACCTCGACATCGTGCGCCGCGTGAAGGACGAGTTCCGCTTCCCGACCTACGTCTACCAGGTCAGCGGCGAATACGCGATGCTCAAGGCCGCCGCCCAGAACGGCTGGCTGGACCACGACAAAGTCATGCTGGAATCGCTGCTGGCGTTCAAGCGGGCCGGCGCCAACGGCATCCTGACCTACTTCGCACTGGACGCCGCGCGCCTGCTGCGCGACTGATCCGTTCAGATCGAAGGCTTGGCCTGCACCGCGCCAAACGCGCGGCGCAGGCTGGCAAGGAAAGTCTCGGCACGCTCAAAGCCGACCACGCGCGCCGACACCTGGCTGCCCTGCGCATCGAAGAAGACCGTGGCAGGCGGACCGAACAGCCCGAAGCGCTTGAGCAACGCCCGATCATCCGCGCTGTCGGCCGTCACGTCGGCCTGCAGGAGCACCACATCGGCCAGCGCGGCACGCACCCGCGCATCCGTGAAGGTCAGGCGCTCCATTTCCTTGCAGCTGACACACCAGTCTGCGTAGAAATCGAGCATCACCGGGCGGCCGGTTGCACTGGCGGCACGGACCGCCTCATCGACTTCCGATACGTTTTTCACGCGCCTGAAAACCACACCACGCGCATCTGCCTGGGCCCCCGTCGACGCGCGCATCACCCCGGCCAGCGGCTGAAGCGGATCACGCCCGCCCGCCGCCATGCCCACCAGTTGCACGGCCCCCGCCAGGGCCAGCACCACCCCGACCACCTTGCCCAGGCGCGGCAGCGGTCCGGCATCGGCAGGCAGGGAATCGAAGGTGCGCAGAAACACGGCCGCCGCGATCAGCAGTACCGCCCAGGCAACCATCGCCAGCCAGACCGGCAGCACCGGCTGCACGATCCACAAGGCGACGCCCAGCAGAATGAAGCCGAAGACAGCCTTGGTCACCACCAGCCAATAGCCCGCGCGCGGCAACAGGTTGCCGGCACCCACGCCCACGAGGACCAGCGGCACGCCCATGCCGATGGCCATGGAAAACAATGCCGCACCGCCCACTGTCGCCTTGCCGGTCTGCGCGATATAGGCCAGCGCCCCCGCCAACGCCGGCGTCACGCACGGCGAGACAATCAGCGCCGACAGCGCCCCCATGACTGCTGCCCCGGCCACCTGCCCTCCGCTCAACAGGTTGGAAGCCTGCGTCAGGTGGTGATGCCAGGCCGCGGGCAACTGCAGCTCATACAGTCCAAACATCGATAGCGAAAGCACGACCATCAGTGTCGCGAAGGCCCCCAACACCCATGCGTTCTGCAGGGCGGCCTGCAGGCCCTGTCCCGCTAGGCCGGCCGCTATTCCGACCGCGGTATACACCACCGCCATCCCCAGCACGTACGCCAGCGACACCGCCGTCGCACGCATGCGCGTTGCATGCTCGCCGACCACGATCGCCGACAGGATCGGCAGCATCGGCAACACGCACGGCGTAAACGTCAGCAGCAACCCGAGGCCGAAGAACAGTGCGGCAATCGCACCAAGGTTGCCACCGCCGAGCGTGCTTGCAATGCGCCCCCCCAGCACGTCGCTCGATTCGGCAGCATCGGGCGGGTTAACCGGTGCAGCCGGGGATGCCAACGCCGGTTCGACTCGGAAGCGACTCTTCATCGGCGGGTAGCACACGCCCTGATCCGCGCAGCCCTGCGAGGTGACGATCAGCGAAAACGGGCCGGCCGCATCCCCCCGTGCCTTCACACGGAAGGCGAGCGCGTGGCGATATGTCTCGACGTCCTTGTTAAAGGTCTCGTCGAATTTGACCTGGCCCGGGGGCAGCTCCAGCGGAGCGAACGTAACGGTGGCGGGATCCGCTGCAACAGCCAAACGCTCCCGGTACATGTAGTACCCGTCCGCGATCGCGAATTTCACTTCCACGGTCTGCCCGTCGACCTGCACCGCGGAAAAACGGAACGCCTGCTCGGGCGGCAGAAAATCGTCCGCGGCGTGAGCTGGCAAGACCACGGTCGCCATGGCGACCAACAACATCCCCAGTTGCAGCAAGCGGCGCAGGGGCAGGAATGCAGACAGCGTCATATCAGTGGCGATCAGACATCAAACAGCGGGCCCTGTGGTCTCCCCGGCCACCCACGTCAGATAAGCCGGCAACCCGGCCACAACCGGCACAGCGATGATCTCGGGCACTTCGTAGGAATGGGCGCGCCGCACCGCAGCCTCCAGCCCAGGATAGGCCGCCCGCGTGGTCTTGATCAGCAACGGAATCTCCGTCGCATGCTCGATCACACCATTCCACCAGTACGCCGACGCACACGCCGGCATACGATTGACACACGCCGCAGCATGCGATTCCAGCACGACCCGGGTGACACGGTCGGCGCTGTCGGCATCGGGCAGGTGGGTCAGCACCAGCAGGACGTCGGTTTCGGATGACATGCAAGTTCCTCGTTCGCATCGGGACGAACGTCCCGCCCAACGATAGGCAACAAAAAAGCCAGGATCGTAATCCTGGCTTCATTGTAATGCGCGCCCTGGCGCGCATCTTCCGATATCTCCGGCGCGACAACCCGCCACGCCGGTGACTCGCGCAAACTTACTCGGCTGCGGCCTCGGCGTCCACGGCCTCGGCGACTTCCGGACGGTCGACCAGCTCGACCAGCGCCATCGGCGCGTTGTCGCCCTGGCGGAAGCCGAACTTCAGGATACGGGTGTAGCCGCCCGGACGGGTCGCGTAACGCGGGCCCAGTTCGGTGAACAGCTTGGTGACCATATCGCGGTCGCGCAGGCGGGCAAACGCCAGGCGGCGGTTGGCAACGGTGTCCTTCTTGGCCAGCGTGATCAGCGGCTCGACAACCTTGCGCAGTTCCTTGGCCTTGGGCAGGGTGGTCTTGATCAGCTCGTGCTGGAACAGCGAGTTGGACATGTTGCGCAGCATCGCGAGACGGTGCGACGAAGTGCGGTTCAGTTTCCGCAAGCCATGACGGTGACGCATGATGATTCCTTCTTCAGAGTGTTTGACCAGCTCTTCTATCGCCGTGATTCACGGCGCGGGCCGGTAGCCATCGATATGCCGCCCAACCGCTGCGGCGGGAAACCGGCCGATGCACACGCACCGGCCAGCGACTGCTTCTTACTTCTCCAGGCCTGCGGGCGGCCAGTTCTCGAGCTTCATGCCGAGCGTCAGGCCACGCGAAGCGAGGACTTCCTTGATCTCGTTGAGCGACTTGCGACCCAAGTTCGGAGTCTTGAGCAGCTCGTTCTCGGTGCGCTGGATCAGGTCGCCAATATAGTAAATATTTTCGGCCTTCAGGCAGTTCGCCGAGCGGACAGTCAGCTCCAGGTCGTCGACCGGACGCAGCAGGATCGGATCGATCTGCGGTGCGCGCGCGGCAGCAGCCTCGGCAGCGCTCTCGGTGCCTTCCAGCGCCGCGAACACCGACAACTGATCGACCAGGATCCGCGCCGACTGACGAATCGCTTCCTCCGGCGAGATCACGCCATTGGTCTCGATGTTCATCACCAGCTTGTCGAGGTCGGTACGCTGTTCAACACGCGCGGACTCGACCGCGTACGACACGCGGCGCACCGGCGCGAACGAGGCGTCCAGCACGATCCGGCCGATCACCTTGCTCGACTCATCGCCGAACTTGCGCACATTGCCCGGCACGTAACCACGGCCTTGCTCGACCTTGAGCTGCATATCCAGCTTGCCGCCGGCCGACAGGCTGGCGATGACGTGGCCCGGATTGATGATCTCGACGTCGTGCGGCAGTTCGATATCGGCTGCGGTGACGACGCCTTCGCCTTCCTTGCGCAGCGACACCGTGACCTCGTCACGGTTGTGCAGCTTGAACACCACGCCCTTCAGGTTCAGCAGCAGGTTGACGACATCTTCCTGCACGCCGTCGATGGTGGAATATTCGTGGACGACCCCAGCGATCGTCACTTCGGTCGGCGCGTAGCCAACCATCGACGACAGCAGCACGCGGCGCAGCGCGTTGCCGAGCGTATGGCCATAGCCACGCTCGAACGGTTCCATGACGACCTTCGCGTGATGATCGCCAAGCGGCTCAACCGCAATAATTTTGGGCTTCAGGAGTGCTGTTTGCATAGGTTGTCCTGTTTCAATACCCTCGGCTCGTTACACCGATAAGGCTGACGGATTGGACTGGAAAGATTCCGCCGCAGACTGCACGACGGAAGATGCGCGTGCCGCAAACGCGTTGCGGCACGTGACGATTCGGATTGGTGCGGCGGCAATACAACGGGCTACGCGCAACCACGATGTCGCTGACGATGAGCGTCCCCAAGAGGCGCATCCAATGCCCACGCCGGGCGGCGCGGGCTTCGCCATTAACGAGAATACAGTTCGACGATCAGGCTTTCGTTGATGTCGCCGGCGATATCGACGCGATCCGGGGCTTGCTTGAAGGTGCCTTCCATCTTCTTGGCATCCACAGCAACCCAGGTCGGGAAACCGCTTTGCTCAGCCAGCGACAGCGACTCGGCGATACGCACTTGTTTCTTCGACTTTTCGCGGATGGCAACCACATCGCCAGCCTTGATCTGTGCCGACGGCACATTCAGGGCTTGACCGTTCACCAGGATCGCCTTGTGCGACACCAGTTGGCGTGCTTCAGCGCGGGTCGAACCAAAACCCATGCGGTAGACGACGTTGTCCAGGCGCGATTCCAGCAGTTGCAGCAGGTTCTCACCCGTGTTGCCCTTACGGCGATCAGCTTCAGCGAAATAGCGGCGGAATTGACGCTCCAGCACGCCATAGATGCGCTTGACCTTCTGCTTTTCACGCAGTTGGTTGCCGTAGTCGGACGTGCGAGCGCCAGAGGTGCGGCCGTGCTGGCCAGGCTTGCTGTCCAGCTTGCACTTGTCGGCGAGCGAGCGACGTGCGCTCTTCAGGAAAAGATCAGTACCTTCGCGGCGAGACAGTTTCGCCTTGGGGCCAATATAGCGTGCCACGTTGCATTCCTTCGTTATCAGTCATCCGCGACATCTTGCGCCTCGGATGGTCCGCCAGCCGATCCAATCGTGGGATCGTGACGAACAGTGGTCTTATGAACATGACGAAACCCGCCTTCCGGAAACTCCGGAAGACAGGCAAGCGGGCGAGTATATCACCCGCAGACCGACCTCGTCAGCAACCCGACGTGGCCGGCCAATTCGCTTAGATGCGACGGCGCTTCGGCGGACGGCAGCCGTTGTGCGGCACCGGCGTCACGTCTTCGATCACCTGGATTTTGATGCCCAGGTTGTTCAGGGCGCGGACGGCCGACTCGCGACCCGGGCCCGGGCCCTTGATGCGCACTTCCAGGTTCTTGATGCCTTGATCCTGAGCCACACGGCCGGCGCTCTCGGCCGCCACCTGCGCGGCGAACGGCGTCGACTTGCGCGAGCCCTTGAAGCCCTGGCCACCAGCCGTCGCCCACGACAGGGCGTTACCCTGGCGATCGGTGATGGTGATGATCGTGTTGTTGAACGACGCGTGAACGTGCGCGATGCCGTCGGCGACGTTCTTGCGAACCTTCTTACGCGCGCGCTGGGCGGCGGTATTCGCTGCTTTTGCCATAGTTCCTATCCTTTACCCGACGGGATTACTTCTTCAGCGCGACGCCGGCCTTGCGCGGACCCTTGCGGGTACGGGCATTCGTGCGCGTGCGCTGACCGCGCATCGGCAGGCCCTTGCGATGGCGCACGCCCCGGTAGCAGCCCAGGTCCATCAGGCGCTTGATGTTCATCGTCGTTTCACGGCGCAGATCGCCTTCGACGGTGAACTTGTTGACTTCGTCACGCAGCTTTTCCAGATCCGCGTCCGTCAGATCCTTGACCTTCTTGTTGGTCGGAACGCCGGTAACCTCGCAAATCTTCCGAGCGCGCGAGCGGCCGATACCGTAGACAGCAGTCAGGCCGATCACGGTATGTTGATGGTTGGGGATATTGACCCCTGCGATACGTGCCATTCGTCAATCCTCTTTGCGAAATTAGCCTTGGCGCTGCTTATGACGCGGGTCCGACGAGCAGATCACACGCACCACGCCCTTGCGCTTGATGATTTTGCAGTTGCGGCAAATGCGCTTAACAGAAGCCAGCACTTTCATGATTTTCCTCTTCCTTCAATTCCAGTCCGCTCACTTCGCCCGGAATACGATGCGCGCGCGGGACAGATCATACGGGGTCAATTCGACCGTCACCTTGTCCCCGGGCAAGATGCGGATGTAATGCATGCGCATCTTGCCGGAAATATGGCCCAACACTACATGGCCGTTTTCCAGTTTGACGCGGAACGTCGCGTTGGGGAGGTTTTCCAGCACCTCGCCCTGCATCTGGATCACGTCATCTTTTGCCATGTCTCATCAGTTTCGTGCGATCACCCCTAACGGAGCGTCAAGTTACCCTTGAAATTCGCCTTCTTCATCAAAGACTCGTACTGCTGAGACATCACGTACGACTGCACTTGTGCCATAAAATCCATCGTGACCACCACGATGATCAGCAGCGACGTCCCACCAAAATAGAATGGCACGTTCCAGCGCAGCACCAAGAACTCCGGCAGCAGACAGACCAGCGTGATGTAGATCGCACCCGCCAGGGTCAAACGCACCAGAATCTTGTCGATATACCGTGTGGTTTGCTCGCCCGGACGAATCCCCGGAATGAACGCCCCACTCTTCTTCAGGTTATCCGCCACTTCGCGGCTGTTATAGACCAGCGCAGTGTAGAAGAAGCAAAAGAAGATGATTGCCGCCGCATACAGCAGGATGTACACCGGCTGACCCGGCGACAGCGTCGCCGCCAGATCCTTGACGAATCGTGTAACCGGATTCGTCGAGTTGCCGGCTGTGAACCAGCCCGCGATCGTGGCCGGGAACAGAATGATCGACGATGCGAAGATCGGCGGAATCACCCCGGCCATATTCAACTTCAGCGGCAGATGCGACGACTGACCGCCATAAATCTTGTTGCCAACCTGCCGCTTGGCGTAGTTGACCAGGATCTTGCGCTGGCCGCGTTCAATGAACACCACCACGAACGTCACCGCGCCAATGATCGCCACAACCAGGATCGCGGAGAAAATCCCCATCGAACCCGTGCGCACCAGCTCGAACAGACCGCCGATGGCATTGGGCAACCCTGCTGCGATCCCGCCAAAGATGATGATCGAGATGCCGTTGCCCAGACCACGCTCGGTGATCTGCTCACCCAGCCACATCAGGAACATCGTACCCGTCACCAGCGTGATCACCGCAGTAGCCCGGAACATCAGCCCCGGATCCAGCACGAGGCCTGGTTGCGCTTCAAGCGCCACTGCAATGCCCAGCGCCTGGAAGGTCGCCAGGACAACCGTACCGTAGCGCGTGTACTGCGTGATCTTGCGCTGGCCGGCTTGGCCTTCCTTCTTCAGCGACTCCAACTGCGGCAGCACGATCGTCAGCAGCTGCATGATGATCGACGCCGAGATGTACGGCATGATCCCCAGCGCGAACACCGTGAAGCGCGACAACGCGCCACCGGAGAACAGGTTGAACATCCCGAGGATGCCACCCGACTGCCGTTGGAAAAGCTGCGCCAGTTGGTCCGGATCGATGCCGGGCACAGGGATGTGCGCGCCGATCCGGTACACCAGCAGTGCCAGGACCAAGAACACCAGCCGACGGCGAAGATCGCCGTACTTGGCCGTGTTCTTGGCCTGTGCCATCACATTAGGTTTCGCCGTGGCCAAACGGATGCTCCGACAGTGTCAAACAGCAGGCTTTACGCCAGCGAGCCGCCAGCCGCTTCGATTGCGGCCTTCGCCCCAGCCGTCGCGCCCAGGCCCTTCAGGGTCACCTTCTTGTCGATCGAGCCCGACAGGATCACCTTGGCGCTCTTGACCAGCTCGCCCACCAGACCAGCTTGCTTCAGGGTCAGCAGGTCGACTTCAGCGACCGGCAGGCCCGCCAGGTCGCCCAGGCGCACTTCCGCGGTGAATTCCTTGGTCAGCGAGGTGAAACCACGCTTCGGCAGACGGCGATGCAGGGGCATCTGGCCGCCTTCGAAGCCGACTTTGTGGAAACCGCCCGAACGCGACTTCTGACCCTTGTGACCACGACCAGCCGTCTTGCCCAAGCCCGAGCCGATACCGCGACCAACGCGGCGCTTGGCATGCTTGGAGCCGGCTGCCGGCTTCAGGTTATTCAGTTGCATGTTCTTCTCCGTCTTGCCTTAGCCGATGACCTTGACCAGGTAGGACACCTTGTTGATCATGCCGCGCACTGCGGGCGTGTCCTGCAATTCGGACACCGAGTTCATGCGGCGCAGGCCCAGGCCGCGCACCGTGGCGCGGTGGTCTTCGCGCGTGCCGATCAGGCTGCGCACGAGTTGGACTTTCACGGTTTTCTGCGACATATCGTTCACCTATCCCTTCGGCTCAGCCGAGGATCTCTTCGACCGACTTGCCACGCTTGGCGGCAATTTCGGCCGGGGTGCTCATCTTGCGCAGGCCGTCCAGCGTTGCGCGCACCATGTTGTAAGGATTGGTCGAACCGTGCGACTTGGTCACGATGTTCGTCACGCCCATCACTTCGAAGATGGCGCGCATCGGGCCACCGGCGATCACGCCAGTACCTTCCTTGGCGGGAGCCATCAGCACCTTGGCGGCGCCATGCTTGCCAACTACTTCGTGTTGCAGCGTACCGTTCTTCAGCGGAACCTTGACCATCTTGCGACGGGCTTCGTCCATTGCCTTCTGCACGGCCACGGGCACTTCCTTCGCCTTGCCCTTGCCCATGCCGATACGGCCATCGCCGTCGCCGACCACGGTCAGAGCAGCGAAACCGAGAATCCGGCCGCCCTTGACCACCTTGGTCACGCGGTTGACCGCGATCATCTTCTCGCGAAGACCGTCGTCGCGTTCGTCCACTTGGACCTTAGGTTGATTTTTTGCCATGACGATATCCTCTATGCCGGCTTAGAACTTCAGGCCAGCTTCGCGGGCCGCGTCAGCCAGTGCCTTCACACGACCGTGATAACGGAAACCCGAGCGATCGAACGCCACGGCTTCGATGCCGGCAGCCTTCGCCTTCTCGGCGATGCGCTTACCCACCAGGGTGGCAGCGGCGGCGTTGCCACCGTTACCGTTCAGCTCCTTGCGGACTTCGGCTTCCACCGTCGAGGCCGAAGCCACAACCTTGGTGCCGTCTTCCGAGAAGACCTGCGCATAGATGTGCAGATTGGTACGGTGCACAGCCAGACGCGCAACGTTCAGTTCCGCGATCTTCAGGCGGGTCTGACGTGCACGGCGCAAACGAGAGTCATTCTTGTTCATGATGTGCACCCTTACTTCTTCTTGGTTTCCTTCAGGATCACGCGCTCATTGGCATAGCGCACGCCCTTGCCCTTATACGGCTCAGGCGGACGATAGCCACGCACTTCAGCGGCGACCTGACCAACTTTCTGCTTGTCCGAACCCTTGATGATGATTTCGGTTTGCGTCGGCGTTTCCGCCTTCACGCCTTCCGGCATCTCATGGATCACGTCATGCGAAAAACCGAGCTGCAGCTTCAGGGCCGTGCCTTGAAGTGCCGCACGATAACCCACGCCGACCAGCGTCAGCTTGCGCTCAAAGCCTGTCGTCACGCCTTTGACCATGTTGGCCACCAGCGCGCGCATCGTGCCTTGCAGCGCATTCGCTTCACGCGAATCGTTGGCCGGCGAGAACGTGATCGTGCCGTTGTCGATCACAACCTTGACCAGGTCATGAATCAACTGCGTCAGCGTGCCCAGCGGGCCCTTGACGGTCAGCAGACCACCAGCAAAACTGACTTCCGCGCCCTTGGGCAGCGCGATGGGAGCCTTACCTACGCGAGACATGGTTCCCCTCCCCTTAGGCGACGTAGCAAATGACTTCGCCACCGACACCGGTTGCGCGGGCACGGCGGTCCGTCATCAGACCCTTCGGGGTCGAGATGATGGCGACACCCAGGCCGTTCATCACTTGCGGAATTTCGTTACGGCCCTTGTACACGCGCAGACCGGGCTTCGAGACACGCTCCAGGCGCTCGATGACCGGACGGCCAGCGTAATACTTCAGACCAATCGTCAGGGTCGCCTTGCCACCCTGTTCGGTCACCGCGAATTCGTCGATGTAGCCCTCGTCCTTCAGGACCTTGGCGATTGCCACTTTCAGCTTCGACGACGGCATGACCACCGACGCTTTTTCCACCGCTTGCGCGTTGCGGATACGCGTCAGCATATCGGCGATCGGATCGCTCATGCTCATACTGTTTCTCCTGTAGCCTGTGCGTGATTACCAGCTGGCTTTGGTCAGCCCCGGGATCTCGCCTTTGAAGGCGATTTCGCGGAGCTTGTTGCGCGCCAGGCCGAACTTACGGAAGGTACCGCGCGGACGACCGGTGATCGAGCAGCGATTGCGCTGGCGGGTCGGGTTGGCGTTGCGCGGAAGCTGCTGCAGCTTCAGACGCGCTTCATAACGCTCTTCTTCCGACTTGCTTTGGTCGGCCACGATGGCTTCGAGAGCGGCGCGCTTTTCAGCGTACTTCGCCACGAGCTTGGCACGCTTCTTTTCGCGTTCGATCAGAGACAATTTAGCCACGGTAACCCCTTAATTGCGGAACGGGAACTTAAACGCGGCGAGGAGTGCCTTGGCTTCCTCGTCGCTCTTCGCGGTCGTCGTGATGCTGATGTTCAGGCCACGAAGTGCGTCGATCTTGTCGTACTCGATTTCGGGGAAGATGATCTGTTCCTTCACACCGATGTTGTAGTTGCCACGACCGTCGAACGCACGACCGGACACACCACGGAAGTCGCGCACGCGCGGCAGCGACACGGTGATGAAACGGTCCAGGAATTCGTACATGCGCTGGCCGCGCAGCGTAACCATCGTGCCGATCGGGTAACCCTGGCGGATCTTGAAGCCGGCGATGGCCTTGCGGGCCTTCGTCACGATGGGCTTCTGGCCAGCGATCTTGGTCAGATCTCCGGTGGCGTGCTCGATGACCTTCTTGTCATTCACGGCTTCGCCAAGACCCATGTTCAGGGTGATCTTGGTGATGCGCGGCACTTCCATCACGGACTTGTAGCCGAACTGCTTGATCAGTTCCGCCACGACCTTCTCTTTGTAAAACTCTTGCAGACGCGCAGTCATGCTCAACTCCTCTCTATCGCCCAGAATCAAGCACCGACGGCGGCACCGGTGGTCTTGAGCACACGCGTCTTCACGCCGCCCTCAACCTTGATACCGACGCGCGAAGGCTTGCCATTGGCGTCCACGAGCGCAACGTTCGAAATATGGATGGGCATGACCTTGTCGACCACACCACCCGTGGTACCCAGCATCGGGTTCGGGCGCACGTGCTTCTTGGCAACGTTCACGCCTTCCACCGTCACGTGCTCGCCGAGCACGGCCAGCACGGTGCCTTGTTTACCCTTGTCCTTGCCGGTGCGGACGATGATGCGATCGCCCTTGCGAATCTTGTTCATGCGGCCTCCGATTACAGCACTTCCGGTGCGAGCGACACGATCTTCATGAAGCGCTCGGTACGGAGTTCGCGAGTGACCGGCCCGAAAATACGGGTGCCGATCGGCTCAAGCTTGGTATTCAACAGCACGGCGGCATTGCCGTCGAACTTGATGAGCGAGCCGTCAGGCCGGCGCACACCCTTGGCGGTACGCACCACCACGGCGTTGTAGATATCGCCCTTCTTGACGCGACCACGCGGGGCAGCATCCTTGACGCTGACCTTGATGATGTCGCCGACGCTGGCGTAGCGGCGCTTCGAACCGCCCAGCACCTTGATGCACATGACTTCACGCGCACCCGTGTTATCGGCCACTTCGAGCCGGCTTTCTGTCTGAATCATGGTGTTCTCGTCCCAACTTAATTCGCCAAGCACACAATGCGCAGAGGCGATCAGTCTTGGTCCCGCCGGCCGCTGGCATTGCGCCAACCGCGATTGGGTTGATCAACTTGAAGTCGGTAGCTACCTGGCGACACTCGCCGCCCGGCCCATTCGATTCCCTCCGCACGAGCCACTGACCGATCAGCCAGCCACCCCCACAAAGGGAAAGACCGAGACTATAGCACATAATCTCGGTCTTACAACAGCAAACTGCCTGACTGTTGTTTTAGATCACGCGCGCGGCTTCCAGCAGACGCGACACCACCCAGGCCTTGGTACGGGAGATCGGGCGCGATTCCACGATCTCAACCCGGTCACCTTCGTTGTACTGGTTGGCTTCGTCGTGCGCATGGTACTTCTTCGAGCGCACCACGTACTTGCCGTACAGCGGATGCTTGACACGGTTTTCGACCAAGACCGTCACGGTCTTGTCCATCTTGTTGCTGACAACGCGGCCAACAAGCGTGCGCTTCAGGGACGTTGCTGCTTCAGTCATTTCTGGCTCCCTTTCTGGCCCAGCACAGTGCGGACACGCGCGATGTCACGACGCACCTTCTTCAGCTGGCTGGTGTTCTGCAGCTGTTGCGTCGCCTTTTGCATGCGCAGACCAAATTGGGCCTTCAGCAGCTCGGAGAGCTCCTGGTTCAGCCCTGCGACGTCCTTGTCGCGCAGTTCGGATGCTTTCATGGTGTGTACTCCTTACGTTCCGACCTGACGCACCACGAAGCTGGTCGCGATCGGCAGCTTGGCGGCCGCCAGGCGGAACGCCTCGCGAGCCAGTTCTTCGCCGACGCCGTCCATTTCGTACAGCATCTTGCCCGGCTGAATCTCAGCCACGTAGTACTCGGGGTTGCCCTTACCGTTACCCATACGGACTTCGGCCGGCTTTTTCGAGATCGGCTTGTCCGGGAAAATCCGGATCCAGATACGGCCGCCACGCTTAATGTGACGGGTCATCGCACGACGGGCGGACTCGATCTGACGCGCGGTCAGACGGCCGCGGCCCATCGCCTTCAGGCCGAATTCACCGAAAGAAACCGCATTACCGCGCGTTGCGATACCGGTGTTGCGGCCCTTCTGCTCCTTGCGATACTTTCTACGCTTCGGTTGCAGCATGTTTATTCTCCAGTCTTGGCGTCGGCGCCGCCGGAGCGACGGCCACCTGCGCCAGCACCGCGGCGCTGACCGGCCGGGCGACCTTCGCCCTCACGGCGACGGCCTTCCGGGCGACCCGGGCGCTTGCGACGCTCTTCTTGCGGCTCTTCCACGACAGGCGCATCGTTGCGACCCAGATGGTCGCCCTTGTACACCCACACCTTGACACCGATGATGCCGTAGGTCGTTTCCGCTTCGGAGAAACCGTAGTCGATATCGGCACGCAGCGTGTGCAGGGGCACACGGCCTTCGCGATACCACTCGGTACGCGCGATTTCGATGCCGTTCAGACGGCCCGAGCTCATGATCTTGATGCCTTGAGCACCCAGGCGCATCGCGTTTTGCATCGCGCGCTTCATAGCGCGGCGGAACATAATGCGGCGCTCGAGCTGCTGCGTGATCGAGTCGGCGATCAGCTGCGCATCGACTTCCGGCTTGCGGATTTCTTCGATGTTCACGTGCACGGGCACGCCCATGCGACGCTGCAGTTCAGCCTTCAGCAGTTCGATGTCCTCGCCCTTCTTGCCGATCACCACGCCCGGACGCGAGCTGTAAATGGTGATGCGTGCATTCTTGGCCGGACGCTCGATGACGACGCGGCCCACCGAAGCGTTCTTCAACTTCTTCTTCAGAAACTCGCGAACTTCGATGTCTTCCTTGAGCATGCCCGCAAACTGGGTGTTGCTGGCATACCAGCGCGAAGCCCAGTTACGGCTGACAGCCAGACGGAAGCCAGTCGGATGAATCTTCTGTCCCATCGTGACCCCTTAGTTGCCCAGCGTCACAGTGATGTGACAGGTTTGTTTCTCGATGCGGTTGCCACGGCCCTTCGCACGCGCGGTGAAGCGCTTGAGCGAGGTAGCCTTGTCGACGTAGATCGACTTGACCTTCAGCTCGTCGATGTCAGCACCTTCGTTGTGCTCCGCGTTCGCGATGGCGGACTCAACCACCTTCTTCACGATGCCAGCCGCCTTCTTCGGGCTGAACGTCAGAACGTTGAGTGCACGCTCGATCGGCAGACCACGGATCTGGTCGGCAACCAGACGCGTCTTCTGTGCGGAGATACGGGCGCCGCGATGAATCGCTTTAACTTCCATGATTGCCCCTTATCGCTTCGCTTTCTTGTCGGCAGCGTGGCCCTTGAACGTACGCGTGAGCGCAAATTCGCCGAGCTTGTGGCCAACCATGTTTTCCGTGACATACACGGGGACGTGCTGACGGCCGTTGTGCACAGCGATCGTCAAACCGATGAAGTCCGGCAGAATGGTCGAGCGACGCGACCAGGTCTTGATGGGCTTCTTGTCCTTGCCGCTCGCCGCCGCTTCCACCTTCTTCAGCAGGTGGGCGTCAATGAACGGACCCTTTTTTGCGGAACGAGTCATATCTTAGGCTCCTACCTACCGATTAACGCTTGTGACGGCGCTGCACGATCATGCTGTTCGTGCGCTTGTTACGACGGGTGCGGTAGCCCTTGGTCGGGGTACCCCACGGCGACACCGGATCGCGACCGGCAGCGGTCTTACCTTCACCACCACCGTGCGGGTGATCCACCGGGTTCATCGCCACGCCGCGAACGGTCGGGCGAATACCACGCCAACGGGTCGCACCGGCCTTGCCGATCTGGCGCAGGCTGTGCTCTTCGTTACCGACTTCACCGATGGTCGCGCGGCACTCGATGTGCACACGGCGCACTTCACCCGAGCGCAGACGCACTTGAGCGTAGATGCCTTCGCGAGCCAGCAGCACGGCGGAGGTACCGGCCGAACGGGCGATTTGCGCACCCTTGCCCGGCAGAATCTCGACGCAGTGGATCGTCGTACCGACCGGGATGTTGCGGATCGGCAGGTTGTTACCGGCCTTGATCGGCGCTTCCGGGCCGTTGGCCACAGCTTGGCCGACCACCGCGCCCTTCGGGGCGATGATGTAGCGGCGCTCGCCGTCGGCGAACAGCACCAGTGCGATGTTGGCGCTACGGTTCGGGTCGTATTCCAGACGTTCGATCTTGGCCGGGATACCGTCCTTATCGTTACGCTTGAAATCGACGACGCGATAGTGGTGCTTGTGACCACCGCCCTTGTGGCGGGTGGTGATGTGGCCGTTGTTGTTACGACCGGACTTCTGGTGTTGCTTTTCCAGCAGCGGCGCGTGCGGGGCACCCTTGTGGAGGTCGGCGTTGACGACCTTCACCATCGAGCGGCGGCCCGGCGACGTCGGCTTGGTCTTGACGAGTGCCATGATTACTTGGCCTCCGCTTCAAAATTGATTTCCTGGCCCGGCTTCAGCGAGACATAGGCCTTCTTCACATGGTCACGACGACCCATGAAACGGCCAAAGCGCTTTTGCTTGCCCTTCTGGTTCAGGATCTGGACGGACTCGACTTCGACCTTGAACAGCAGTTCGACGGCGGCCTTCACTTCGCCCTTGTTGGCGTCGCGAGCCACTTCGAATACGACTTGTTCGTTCTTGTCGGCGACCAGGGTTGCCTTTTCGGACACCACGGGCGACAGCAGCACCTGCATCAGGCGATGGTCGTTCTTGGCAACTTGCGTCATTTCAGCAACTCCTCGATCTGCGCGACGGCTGCCTTGGTCACGAGCACCTTCTTGTAGTGCACGAGCGACAGCGGATCGACGTGACGCGCCTCAACCACGAACACATGCGCCAGGTTGCGCGAGGCCAGGTAGAGGTTTTCGTCCATGTTATCGGTGATCACGAGCACCGAATCCAGACCCATGGCGCGGAACTTGTCGGCCAGCAGCTTGGTTTTGGGTGCTTCGATACCGAAGCCATCAACCACGTTGATGCGGCCTTCGCGGGCAAGCTGCGAATAAATCGAGCGCATGCCGGCGCGGTACATCTTCTTGTTGACCTTCTGCGAGAAGTTTTCTTCCGGGCTGTTCGGGAAGATACGACCACCCCCGCGCCACAGCGGGGAGGAGCTCATACCCGCACGGGCGCGGCCCGTACCCTTCTGACGCCACGGCTTCTTGGTCGTGTGCTTGACCTCTTCGCGGTCCTTTTGCTTACGGTTGCCGCTGCGTGCATTGGCTTGGTAAGCAACAACGATCTGGTGCACCAGGGCTTCGTTGTAATCGCGGCCGAACACTTCGGGCGACGCGGCAACGCCGGCGCCGAGTTGGCCGTCTGCTTGCAGGAGCTTCAGTTCCATGCGATCGCCCCTTACGCTGCAGCCGCGACTTGCGGCTTGGCCTTGACGGCCGGACTGACGACAACAAAACCGCTCTTCGCGCCCGGAACGGCGCCCTTGACGAGCAGCAGCTTGCGCTCTGCATCGACGCGAACGATCACCAGGTTCTGGACGGTACGGGTGACGTCACCCATATGACCGGTCATGCGCTTGCCGGGGAACACGCGGCCCGGATCCTGCGCCATACCGATCGAACCCGGCACGTTGTGCGAACGGGAGTTACCGTGCGAGGCACGGCCCGACGAGAAGTTGTAGCGCTTGATCGTACCGGCGTAGCCCTTACCGATCGTCGTGCCTTGCACGTCGATCTTTTGGCCAGCCGCGAACAGGTCCACGTCGATGGTGTCGCCGAGCTTCAGCTCAGCGGCTTTGGCAGCGTCGATGCGGAATTCAGCGATGATTTCGCCGGCTTCCACGCCGGCTTTGGCGAGGTGGCCCGCCAGCGGCTTGGTGACGCGGCTTGCGCGTCGGCTGCCGAAGGTGACTTGCACCGCGGTATAACCGTCGGTCTCGTCCGTCTTGATTTGCGTCACGCGGTTGCCGCCGACCTCGAGCACGGTGACGGGAATCGAATCGCCGTCATCCGTGAAAACACGGGTCATGCCAACCTTGCGACCTACAAGGCCAAGGCTCATGGTTTGCTCCATTCCCGGCTGCGATTGGCCGGGGCTGATTGATACTACGAATCTTGAACTGGGCCCGCCTAAAGAGACAGCGCAAGGCCAAATGGCCAGCCCACTCCCCCGACTAAAGGGGTAGCCCTACACTATATCCCGATCCAGAGCAATGCGCAAGCAGGATCGGCGAAGCGCCGCCCGGGCGTGGCGGATGGCGCAACAACCCACGCCCAAAAGCAAAGCGGCGAGCACATGGCTCGCCGCTTTCCCGTTGCCGAACCGGGTCGGCAGCGTGTGTTGCTTTACTGCAGCTTGATCTCGACGTCCACGCCGGCCGGCAGGTCCAGCTTCATCAGTGCGTCGACGGTCTTGTCGGTCGGATCGACGATGTCCATCAGGCGCTGGTGGGTGCGGATCTCGAACTGGTCGCGGCTGGTCTTGTTGACGTGCGGCGAGCGCAGGACATCGAAGCGCTGGATGCGGGTCGGCAGGGGCACCGGGCCCTTGACGATCGCGCCGGTACGCTTGGCGGTCTCAACGATCTCGGCGGCCGACTGATCGATCAGGCGATAGTCGAAAGCCTTCAGGCGGATGCGGATCTTCTGGTTCTGCTGCATGATGTTTCCTTAAAGAGCATGGCGGACAAAGCCGCCGGTAGATTGAAAGAGCGATGCAACAAGCGATGCGCCACGTCCGTCAACGGGAGCAGCGCATCAGCCCGCCTTACTCGATGATCTTGGCGACGACGCCGGCGCCGACGGTACGACCGCCTTCACGGATGGCGAAGCGCAGGCCTTCTTCCATGGCGATCGGGGCGATCAGCTTGACGGTGATCGACACGTTGTCGCCGGGCATGACCATTTCCTTGCCTTCCGGCAGTTCGATCGAGCCGGTCACGTCCGTGGTACGGAAGTAGAACTGCGGGCGGTAGTTGTTGAAGAACGGGGTGTGACGGCCACCTTCGTCCTTCGACAGGATGTAGACCTCGCCGGTGAAGTGCGTGTGCGGCTTGATCGAACCCGGCTTGCACAGCACTTGGCCGCGCTCGACGTCTTCACGCTTGGTGCCGCGCAGCAGGATACCGACGTTGTCGCCAGCCTGGCCTTGGTCCAGCAGCTTGCGGAACATTTCCACGCCGGTGCAGGTGGTCTTTTGCGTGGCCTTGATGCCGACGATTTCGATTTCTTCGCCGACCTTGATCACGCCGCGCTCGATACGGCCGGTCACCACGGTGCCGCGGCCCGAGATCGAGAACACGTCTTCCACCGGCATCAGGAACGTGCCGTCAACGGCGCGCTCCGGCGTCGGGATGTAGGAGTCCAGGGCATCGGCCAAGTTCATGATGGCCACTTCGCCCAGCTCGCCCTTGTCGCCTTCCAGCGCCAGCTTGGCCGAACCCTTGATGATCGGGGTGTCGTCGCCCGGGAAGTCGTACTTGGAGAGCAGCTCGCGCACTTCCATTTCGACCAGTTCCAGCAGCTCAGCGTCGTCCACCATGTCGCACTTGTTCAGGAAGACGATGATGTACGGCACGCCCACCTGGCGAGCCAGCAGGATGTGCTCACGCGTTTGCGGCATCGGGCCGTCAGCGGCGGAGACCACCAGGATGGCGCCGTCCATCTGGGCGGCACCGGTGATCATGTTCTTGACGTAGTCGGCGTGGCCCGGGCAGTCGACGTGTGCGTAGTGGCGGTTGGCCGTTTCGTACTCGATGTGCGCGGTGTTGATGGTGATGCCGCGTGCCTTTTCTTCCGGCGCTGCATCGATTTCGTCGTACTTCTTCGCTTCGCCACCGAACTTGCTCGACAGCACCGTTGCGATTGCGGCCGTCAGCGTCGTCTTGCCGTGGTCAACGTGACCGATCGTCCCAACGTTCACGTGCGGCTTGGTCCGCTCGAACTTTTCCTTTGCCATGTCAGCTCCTCAATTCGGAATCGGCTAATTGCTAGATAAGGATGCGGGCGACCGCACATGCGATCGCCCCAATGTGTTTGATTACTTCGTGCCCTTGGCGGCCATCACAGCTTCAGCGACGTTCTTCGGCGCTTCAGCGTAGTGCTTGAACTCCATGGTGTACGTGGCGCGGCCTTGCGTCGCCGAACGCAGCGACGTCGAGTAGCCGAACATTTCCGACAGCGGGACTTCGGCCTTGATGATCTTGCCGCCGCCCACCATGTCGTCCATGCCCTGGATGATGCCGCGACGACCGGACAGATCGCCCATCACGTTGCCCATGTAGTCTTCCGGCGTTTCGACTTCCACCGCCATCATCGGCTCGAGCAGCACCGGACTGGCCTTGCGCATGGCTTCCTTGAACGCCATCGAACCGGCCATGCGGAACGCGTTTTCGTTCGAGTCCACGTCGTGGTACGAACCGAAGGTCAGCGTGACCTTCACGTCCACCACCGGGAAGCCTGCCAGCACGCCCGACGGCAGCGTGTCGACGATCCCCTTTTCCACTGCGGGGATGAATTCGCGAGGAATCACACCACCCTTGATGGCGTCGACGAACTCGAAGCCCTTGCCCTGCTCTTGCGGCTCAAGCGTGATGACCGCGTGGCCGTACTGGCCGCGACCGCCCGACTGCTTGACGAACTTGCCTTCCACGTCAGCGGCCGACTTGCGAATCGTTTCGCGGTAGGCCACCTGCGGCTTGCCGACGGTCGCTTCCACGCCGAATTCGCGCTTCATGCGGTCCACCAGAATTTCCAGGTGCAGCTCACCCATGCCCGAGATGATGGTCTGGCCAGACTCTTCGTCGGTCTTCACGCGGAACGACGGATCTTCCTGAGCCAGGCGGTTCAGCGCCATGCCCATCTTTTCCTGGTCAGCCTTGGTCTTCGGCTCGACAGCCTGCGAGATCACCGGCTCCGGGAACACCATGCGCTCAAGCACGATCGGGTGTGCCGGATCGCACAGCGTGTCGCCGGTGGTGGCGTCCTTCAGGCCCACCGCTGCGGCGATGTCGCCGGCGCGCACTTCCTTGATTTCTTCGCGCTGGTTGGCGTGCATCTGCAGAATACGGCCCAGGCGTTCCTTCTTGTCCTTGGTCGCGTTCAGCAGCGTGTTGCCCGACTCCACCACGCCCGAGTAGACGCGGAAGAAGATCAGCTGGCCGACGAACGGGTCGGTCATGATCTTGAAAGCCAGTGCGGCGAACTTCTCGTCGTCGGCCGCGCGGCGCTCGGCGGTCTCGCCGTTTTCCAGCTCGCCCTTGACCGGCGGAATGTCAACCGGCGACGGCAGGAAATCGATCACGGCGTCGAGCATGCGCTGCACGCCCTTGTTCTTGAACGCAGTGCCGCACAGCATCGGCTGGATTTCGCAGGCGATGGTACGGTCGCGCAGTGCCTTGACGATTTCCGCTTCGGTCAGCGATTCGCCGCCGAGGTACTTTTCCATCAGCGCTTCGTTGGACTCAGCAGCCGCCTCGACCATCTTTTCGCGCCATTCTTCAGCGGTGGCTTGCAGCTCGGCCGGGATGTCGAGGTAGTCGAACTTGGTGCCCTGGCTGGCTTCGTCCCAAATGATCGCCTTCATCTTGATGAGGTCGATCACGCCCTTGAAGTTTTCTTCGGCGCCGATCGGCACCACCACGGGCACCGGGTTGGCCTTCAGGCGCAGACGCAGCTGGTCGTAGACCTTGAAGAAGTTGGCACCGGTACGGTCCATCTTGTTGACGAACGCCAGACGCGGCACGCCGTACTTGTTGGCTTGGCGCCAGACGGTTTCCGACTGCGGCTGCACGCCACCCACTGCGCAGTACACCATGCACGCGCCGTCCAGCACACGCATGGAACGCTCCACCTCGATGGTGAAGTCCACGTGGCCCGGGGTGTCGATGATGTTGATGCGGTGCTCGGGGTAGTTGTTGCCCATGCCCTTCCAGAAGGCAGTGGTGGCAGCGGACGTGATGGTGATGCCGCGCTCCTGCTCCTGCTCCATCCAGTCCATGGTGGCCGCGCCATCATGCACTTCACCGATCTTGTGGTTCACACCGGTGTAGAACAGAATCCGCTCGGTCGTGGTGGTCTTGCCGGCGTCGATGTGAGCGGAGATACCGATGTTGCGGTAGCGCTCAATGGGGGTCTTTCGAGCCACGTTAATCCTCTGATTCGTCAACGGCGCGCCGCCTAGCCGGCAAGCGCCCCTAATACAAATGGGCGAGATGTGCGCACACAGCCCGCCCAGCAACCAACTGCGTTGTCGCGCCGCTTAGAAGCGGAAGTGCGAGAACGCCTTGTTGGCTTCAGCCATGCGGTGCACTTCGTCGCGCTTCTTCATCGCGCCACCGCGGCCTTCCGAGGCCTCGAGCAGTTCGCCCGCCAGACGCAGGGCCATCGACTTCTCGCTGCGCTTCTTCGCAGCTTCCCGCAGCCAGCGCATCGCCAATGCCAGACGACGCGACGGCCGGACTTCGACCGGCACCTGATAGTTGGCACCACCAACACGGCGGCTCTTCACTTCGACCACCGGCTTGATGTTGTTGATGGCAAGCGTAAACACCTCGACGGGCACCTTGCCTGCTTTCTTCTCGATCTGGTCGAACGCACCGTACACGATGCGCTCAGCCACCGACTTCTTGCCGTCCAGCATCAGGACGTTCATGAACTTGGCGACTTCCACATTGCCGAACTTCGGGTCCGGCAAAATTTCCCGCTTGGGGACTTCACGACGACGTGGCATCTTCTTTCCTTCTCTGTTCAGTTGAGAACCGCTTCGGTTCTCCGGCCACCAACTAGCTTGTCTTGCAACAATCTGAGCCGGGTGACCACTTACTCGACGGCGCCAGTGCAGTCAAAAAACGCACCGTTGTACCGCCTGCTCGTGACAAGACCGTGACCGCAGCGCGGCGCTGGCCTCACCTTGCGACTTAGGCCGCCTTCGGGCGCTTCGCGCCGTACTTCGAACGTGCCTGCTTACGGTCCTTGACGCCTTGCAGGTCAAGCGAGCCACGCACGATGTGGTAACGCACACCCGGCAAGTCCTTCACACGGCCGCCGCGGATCAGCACGACGCTGTGTTCTTGCAGGTTGTGGCCTTCACCGCCGATGTACGAAATGACTTCGAAACCGTTGGTCAGGCGCACCTTGGCAACCTTACGCAGTGCGGAGTTCGGCTTCTTCGGCGTCGTGGTGTACACGCGGGTGCACACGCCGCGACGCTGCGGGCAGTTCTCAAGCGCCGGGCTCTTGCTCTTCAGCTTTTCCGAGACGCGGGGCTTGCGAACCAGTTGGTTGATGGTTGGCATTGTTCAATCCAGCTTGGTTTTTGGAAAATCGCCGGACCACATGACGTGGACACCTCATTAATGAGGCAGATGGCGCAATCGGGTTTTGGAAGTGGCGAGCAGAACGCTCTAGAGAGAAGACCTGCGGGAACAGGCCAAGACCAAAGAGCGCGAGCCCGTCTGGCAGACATTCGACTTGCGCGGCAATTGCCGGAGCATGGACGAGCGAAACCAGAAGCCAAAAACTCGAATCTGGCACTATAGCGACGCGGATGGCAAGCGTCAAGCGCGCCGCCGGCCTGCCGAGGTCAACGCCGGTTCGGGTACGTCACATGTGGCGCGGATGGCACGACCAAGGCGAACGGCCCGAACGAACATGCGGCGCCCAGCACAAAACTACGGTGGATCGGCACGCCGCCCCGCATCGGGATCCCGGGCGGGGCTGCCCCGTTAGCTTTCACCCCGGCACTTCGCCAGCACGTCGAGCAGGGTCTGGCCGTAGCGATCCAGCTTGGCGACGCCGATGCCCGGCAGCTCGGCCAGCGCCTCGCGCGAAGCGGGATCGGATTCGGCGATGCGAGCGAGCGTGCTGTCATGGAAGATCACATAGGCGGGCACGCTGTGCTCGCGCGCGGTCTGGGCCCGCCAGACACGCAGCGCCTGCCAGCGCACTTGCGCCTCGGCCGACAGGTCGGCGGCGGGGTCCGCGCGGCGCTCGGTCTTGGTGCCGGACGCGGTTGCGGCGCGCACCTTCTCGGCCTGGCGCCGCAGGGTCACGCGGTGCTCGCCCTTGAGCACGGGGCGCGCGGCGTCGGTCAGCACCAGCGCGCCATGGCCGCCGTGATCGACCGCCAGCAGGCCCTGCGCCACCAATTGGCGGAACACGCCACGCCAGGCGGCCTCGGACAACGTGTTGCCGACGCCGAAGGTGGACAGCGTCTCGTGATGCCACTGCTTGACGCGCTCAGTGGCGTTGCCGCGCAGGATATCGATCAGTTGGCCGGCGCCAAAGCTCACGCGGCTGGCCTGCTGCACGCGGTACACGCACGACAGCGCCATCTGCGCCTCGCGGGTGGCATCCCAGGTCTGCGGCGGGCTCAGGCAGGTGTCGCAGTTGCCGCACGGCTGGCTGGACTCGCCGAAGTACGCCAGCAGCGCCACGCGCCGGCACCCGGCCGATTCGCACAACCCCAACAGCGCATCGAGCTTGGCCGTGGAGACGCGCTTGTGCACGTCGTCGGCGTCGGACTCGTCGATCATGCGGCGCTGCTGCACCACATCGGCCAGGCCATAGGCCATCCAGGCGTTGGCGGGCAGACCGTCGCGGCCGGCGCGGCCGGTTTCCTGGTAGTAGCCCTCCAGGCTCTTGGGCAAGTCCAGGTGGGCGACGAAGCGCACGTCCGGCTTGTCGATGCCCATGCCGAAGGCGATGGTCGCCACCATCACCACGCCCTCCTCCTTGCGGAAGATGGCCTGGTGGCGCGCGCGCGTCTCGACGTCCATGCCGGCGTGGTACGGCAGCGCGCGGATGCCCTGCTCGGCCAGCCACTGCGCGGTCTCTTCCACCTTCTTGCGCGACAGGCAATAGACGATGCCGGCATCGCAACCGTCCTCGCCGAGGTGCTCGGCGCGGATGAAGCGCAGCAACTGCTGGCGCGCGCTGTCCTTCTCGACGATGGTGTAGCGGATGTTGGGACGGTCGAAGCTGGAGAGGAAGACGCGCTCGCCGCCCAGCGCCAGCCGCTCGACGATCTCGTCGCGCGTGACAGCATCGGCGGTGGCGGTCAGCGCGATGCGGGGCACGTGCGGGAAACGCTCGTGCAGCACGGAGAGCTGGATGTACTCCGGCCGGAAATCGTGCCCCCACTGCGACACGCAATGCGCCTCGTCGATGGCGAACAGGCCGATGCGCGAGCGCTCCAGCAGCTCGAGGAAGCGCGGCGTCATCAGCCGCTCGGGCGCGACGTAGACGAGGTCGAGCCGGCCGGCCGCCAGATCGCGCTCGACCTGCGCGGCCTCGGCGCCGGTCAGCGCGGAGTTCAGGTAGGCGGCGCGCACGCCCGCCTCTTCCAGCGCGGCCACCTGGTCCTGCATCAGGGCGATCAGGGGCGAGACCACGATGCCCGCGCCCTGGCCGCGCCGGTGCCGCACCAGGGCGGGAATCTGGTAGCACAGCGACTTGCCGCCGCCGGTGGGCATCAGCACCAGGCAATCGCCGCCGTCGGCGACATGCGTGACGATGTCCGCCTGCGGCCCGCGGAACGCGCTGTAGCCGAACACGTCGTGCAGCACGGCGCGCGTGGCGGCGGCCGTGTCTTCGGGCAACGCGTCGAGCGCGTGGTCAATGGCGGGGGAATCGAACATCGGGACGGCGGGTGCGCGCGGTGTCACGTGCGGACGGTGTGAAAGCGCTATTGTGACAAACCCCGCCGCAGGGCGGGCAATCAGACTAGTCGCAATCCTTGCGATTGCCCGCGATTACGGCTGGCGCGCGACGATGCGGTGAATGGTCTTGCCCGACGATTGGCTGACGGCGGCCTCGTCGAGGAGGACCTGTGCACCAGCCAGCGCCTCGCGGACCCCCGCGGCGTCGAATGCGGTGTAGAGCCGGCCGCGGCCGTCGCGCTGGTCGGCCTCGGGCGTGACGCGCCAGCTCAGGTACAGCGTGCCGTCCGGGCGCAGCAGGGCCAGCAGGCGCTGCACGGCCGCGCCGATCTGCGCGGGCGGCAGGTGCATGATGACGGTCTCGCAGAGCACGTTGTCGAACGCGCCATCGGCGATACCGGCCAACTCGGGCAGCGTCGCCCGGCGGAACGACAGCCCCGGATACTGCGTGCGGGCTGCCTCCAGCAACCCGGCGGAGGCGTCGTAGCCGACCGCCGGATAGCCGTTGGCATTGAGCCACGCCACTTCGCGTCCCGCACCGCAGCCGATGTCGACCGTGTCTCCACCCGCCTTGAACACGCGGCGCAGCAGCGCGTAGAGGTCGTCCGGCGCGGGCTGCTCGCGCCATTCGCGGGCGAAGGTGTCGGCGAGCGTGTCGTAGGCGGCGACGGTTTGCGTGTCCATAGCGGCGGGGCTCCTGTGGCTATTTCATGGTGAAGGTGCGCACCAGCGTCAGCTCGCCGGCCTTGCGCATCGGCATGACGAAGGTCTGCTGGCGCTCGGCGGGCGTGTTCTCGTCGGTGATGAGGGTGACCTGCGCGGTGGTGATGACACTGCTGTCGTTGCCGCTGCCGTAATAGTTGACGTAGACCAGGTACGTGCCGGGCAGCGGCGCGGGATTGGAATAGATCTCGGGACCGTAGCCCGTGGTGACGTCCACGTCGAGCGCGCCGCCGTTGGCCGTTACGCGGTTGCCGTACCAGGCGTGCTGGCCGTCGGGCGAGATCACGTGCAGATCGAGGTCGGTGCCGTCGGTGTCCCACGACAGCACCACGCGCAGGCGCGGCCGCGTCCTGCCGGCGTAGGTGTCATAGAACTGCACGCGCTTGGCGTCGCCGCGCGCGGTGCGGACCTCGACGCTGTTGCTGCCGGCGCCGAACGCATACGGGCGCGAGAACGTGCCGTCGGCCTCGATGCGCTGCGGCATCGCCACGCCGTTGACGACCAGGGTGCCGACCGACGAACCGTCGGCGCCCCCGCGGCGGCGCGGACGGCTCTCGCCGTCGGCGGGCGCGGCAGCCTTGGGCGTGTTGCGGATGCGGCCGGCGATCATCGAAGCGGCGCCCTGCCCTTGCGGCGTGGCGACGGAGACGGCCGGATAGTGCACGTCCTGCGTGTAGCGCGAGTCGTCGCCGGTCGAGTTGCGCCAGCCGTTGAGCGGCGCGGTCATCTCGATGTTGCCGGCGTCGGATTGCGCGAACGCGCTGCCGGGCGCGCCCACGGCGGCGAGCATCAGGACGGCGGCGAAGCGGATGGGGGAAAGCGTCATGGCATCGAAGCCCGTTCGGAGTCAGAAGCGGATGGATTTCATCAACGCCAGCTCGCCGATCTTGCGCAGCGGCACGGTGACGAACTCGTGCCGCTCGCTGGGCGTGTTCTCGTTATAGATCAGGGTCAGCTGTGCGGTGATGAGGTCGCGGTCGTGCGCCTTCTCGTCGAAGGTGTAGCCGGCGGCGTTGAAATTGCCCCAGTAGTTCACGTAGAAGAGCCACACGCCGGGGCGCGGCGCCGCGGTGGAGAAAATCTCCGGACCGGCGCCGTCGACGCTGTCGACGTCCAGGCCGCCGCCGTCCGACAGCAGGGGCTGCGCCCAGAAGGCGTGGTCGCCGATCGGCGAGATGACGTGCATGTCGACCTCGGCGCGCGGATCGTCCCAGGTGAGGATGGCGCGCAGCTTGGCCGAAATCTTGGTGGCGTCGGCCTCATAGAACTGCAGGCGCTGGCGGGTCTTGCCGTCGGGGCTGACGATCTCGACGCTGTTGGAGCCGGGGCCGAATGCCCATGGGCGTGCGAAGCGACCTTCGCTGTCGCCGTACAGCGGCATCGCGTTGCCGTTGACCACCAGCACCGGCGGGCGCCGATCGGTGCCGGCCGCACGCAGCCGCCCGGCGATCAGCGTGCGGTATTTCTGCGCGCCGCGGTCGACCGGCGGCTTCGGGTAGGCGGCGGTGTAGCGTTCCAGTTCGTTGGTCAGGCCACTGTGGCGCCAGCCGCCGATGGGGCCATCCAGGTCGGCCACGGGCTCGGCGCATGCGGCCCCTGCCAGCAGCCAGGCCGCCCCGGCGGCGCCGATCCGTGTCATCCACGTCTTCACAGCAAACCCTCCCCACGGATCAGGCGGCGCGCGGTCGCCTCGACAAAGCCTTCGTCCTGCCCGCGCGGATGCCGCGCGAACGCCAGGTGCAGATATTCGTGCGTCAGCGCGATGCGGTCCTCCTCGGTGGCGAACCGCTGGATGTAGAGCCGGTTGCGGCGTGCATCGGCATAGGGCCGCCCTTCGCGGATCGCGCAGACGGCCGGCAGCGACGGCGTCTCGTAGCCGGGCTCGGCGGCCAGCCGGACCGACCAGCGTGGGGCCTGCACCCGCAGCCAAGGCTGCGCACCCGCCACCGGCAGGCAGTCGCCCGCGACCGGGCTGCGGAACGAGGTCAGGGTCGCCTGCGGCCACCACTGGGCCAGGATGGCGTCGAAGCCCAGGCCCCGCTGGGCGGCAGCGCGCGCGTCGGGCCAGCCCATCCGGCCGCGTGCGCTGACGGTGCCGTGGTACTGCACCGGCTGGCCGGCCAGCACCAGCGCGTCGGTAAACGCAGCGACGCTGCGGGCGGCGGCGGACGGCGGGCGCGGCAGCACGCGCTGGGCGCGGGAGCTGTCGGCGATGCGGTAGCAGCCCTTGTCGCGCGTGGCGTGCTGCACCAGGTAGCTGCGGGCTGCCACGGCCAGCGCACGGGCGGCCTGCGGCTCGGCCAGGTCGCCTTCGCGCTCCACCACGCGGGCCACGTAGTCGTTCATGCCGAGATGCCCGGTGATGACCGGGGCGCCGCTTTCGCGCGACAGTGCGAGTTCACCCCGGCTTTCGATCGGCAGCGTGTTGCCGTTGACGAAGCGCACGGCGTAGCGGCCGTCCAGCCGGCCCGCATCGGCCGGCTTGCCGCCGGCGTCGCGCACCGCGTCGATCGGGTAGCGCGCGAAGAAATCGACCGCCACGCAGGCATCGTCGTCGGGCACGGAGAGGTGCGCGAGCAGCGGCATCAGGCGCGGCGCGGCGGCGGCCAGCACGCGGTTGCTCGACCCCGAGCCGCCGAGCCAGACCGGCGTGCCGTCGGCCAACCAACCGGCGGCCCCGCCGATCGACGCACCGGGGCGCTGCGGATCGGGCATGGTCCAGGTCTTGGCGCGCAGCAGGCTGCCGAAGTGCGAAACCGTCCCTTCGCCGCGGCCCACGGTCAGCACCGACACCAGCGTGTGCGCGGCGGCCTCGCGGCCATCGGCGGGCAGGCTTCGCAGCGCGCCCAGCACATCGGCGACGGAAACACGGCGCGTCGGCAGCAGCGTGCGCACATCGCGCAGCCACGCCGGCGAGCCCGCCTGCTGCCAGAAGCGACGCCAGTCGGCCGGGTCCAGCCCCAGGCGCGCGGGTTCGAAATAGCGGCCGCACGACTGGATCAGGGCGCGTTCGCGGTCGATGCTCTGCCCGGCCGTGCAGCAGTAGACCTCTTCGGGATCGTTGCCATGGCAGGTGTAATCGGGGGTCGGGATTCTGCGCGAGACCAGGTAGCTGTAGACGAACAGTTTCCAGAGGCTGCCCAGCGGCGTCTCAACATCGCGCGCCAGCGGCACCGGCGGCGGCAGTTCGGCGCCGGCGGCGAGGTCGGCTCTGAACTGCCACAACTGGGCCACGTCGCCCTCCGGTCCGCCCTGCAGGATGGCGTAGCGCAACGGTTCGGCCTGCGGCGCCGCGGCGACGGCCTGCCCGGACGCAAGCGCGCCGCCGGCCCAGACCAGGCCGGTCAGCACCCTGCACACAAGCCCGCCGAAACGCATCACCGCGTCACTCCACCTTGAACGGATAGCTGGCGGTCTTGCCGTCGCCCTGCAGCGCCTTGGCTTCCGGCTGGTACATGCGGAAGTAGCGCGCCGGCGGCAGCACGAAGCGGCCCGGCAGCGAGAAACGCACCAACTGGCGCAACGCGGTCGGACGCTCCAGCGCCGGCACCGGCTGGTTGTACGACAGTTGGCCCAGCTCGTAGGCTGCGCGCCGCTCGAACGGCTGCGGGCCGTTGCCCTCGTTCGGCTCACCCTTCAGGCCGTCGATCTGGATGCCCCAGGTGCTGGCCTCCACCTCGGCGCCCGGCGGCAACGGCACTTCAACCAGGCCGTAGCGGTACGCACCCTGGCGCGGCGTCAGCACGATCTCGTCGACATAGAGTGCGTTGCTGTCGAGCGTGTCGCCGGGCTTGACCGGCTTGGCCTTGAAGGTGATACCGGCGTTGACGGCCGCATCGGCGGCGGCGCGCTTGGGCGTCTTGGCATCCTCCTTCGGTGCGGCGGAGGCGATCGGGTCGAGCCGGTACAGCTTGCGCTCCACCGTGATCGGCAGCCGGGAGGCTTCCGGCGCGCGGCTGCGGTAGGACACGATGGCCGACTGCGTGGTCACATCGGACGGCGCGGCCGTCAGGTCGAGCGCGGCAGGCGGCTGCGCACCGGCCCAGCGCCAGGTCGGCACGCCGACCACCGAGCGTGCCGCCTGCCAGCCGCCGGCCGACAGCGCCGGCTGGATGGTCGCGACATTCGCGCCCTGCAGCCCGCCCAGGCCCTTCTGCAGCCAGACCAGCGCGACGGCACGGTCCATGGTCGGCATCGCGGCGCTGGCGCGCGCGAGCAGCGGTGCGGGGTCGGCTGCGGAGCGGCCGCCGCCCATCAGCAGCAGGCTCTGCACCAGCGGCGAGGTGTCGTTGGCCAGCGCCGTGCGCGCCGCAATGTCGGCCGACACCAGCGCCTCCGGCACCGGCTGGCCGATCTGGCGCATCAACTGCGCCGTCAGGACGATCGCCACCTGGCGGCCGCGCGGCGAATCGGGCACGACGAAGATCAGGCTGTCGCCCACCGCGGGCTCGGCGTCGGCCGGTGCCTTGGCGCTGCGCGCGAGCTCCGCCGCCACGCCCGACAGCGGCGTCGCCACCGGCAGGCCCATCTCGTTGGCGAACCACAGCGCCAGCGCGCGATGCAGCAGCGGCTCGTTCGGGCTGGTGCGCTTGTAGGCTTCCAGCACCTGCTTCCAGTTGTCGGCGGGCAGGCTGATGCCGACCGCGCGGCCGGCCAGCCAATCGGCGTAGTAGGCGTACGACGTGATCAGCGCGCTGCTGGTGGTCAGCTCGCCCCACCAGCCGAAGGTGCCGTTGGTGCCGGCCAGCAGCGCGAGGCGTTGGCGCTGCGTGCGCAGCAGCGCATCGACGCCCTGCGTGCCGGCCGGGTTGCCGTCGGGCAGGCGCGTGCCGGTGGCGGCCAGGCTCTGCTGCGCCAGGGCCAGCGGAATCAGGCGGCTGGCGGTCTGCTCGGCGCAGCCGTACGGATATTCGATCAGGTCGTCGGCCACGCGGGCGAACTGGGTGGCGGTGCTGCCGACCACGCGCAGGCGCACGTCGCGCGCATCGGCGGGCAGGCCGAGCGGCAGGCGCGTGCCTTGCAGCTGCGTGAGCGGCACGATGCTTTCGCGGTCGGCCAGCCAGCCGGTGGCGTCGAGCTTGACCGTGGTCTGCAGACGGTCGGACACCTTGTCGTCCTGCTTGAGCTCGGCATTGACGACACCCGGCTGCAGCGCCTGGGGTCCCGACAGCGGCGCATGCAGGTAGTTGGCGCCGCGCTTGAGCGTCACGCGCTGGTTGATGTTCAGGCCGGCGCCCGAGACGATCCAGTCTGCCGTGATGTCCTTGTCGGTCTGGTTGAAGGCGACCATGTCCAGGCGCGGCTGGTCGCTCTCGCGGAAGTGCTGCGGGCCGGTCCACTTCAGGTACAGCGCCTTGTCGGAGCGGATGCTGGCGGTGCGCTGGCCGACCAGGCCGTCGGCCGCACCGGTGGTGGAGACCGCGCGCACGGTGACACGCCAGCGCGCCAGCGAATCGGGCATCGTGAAGGTCATGCGCGCGCGGCCGTCGGCGCCGGTCTGCAGGTTGGCGACCCAGGCGGCGGTGTCCTGCTCGTCGCGGCGCGGGCGCTCCAGCACCTTCACGCCGCGCTCGTTGTGGCGGCCATAGGTGCCGCCCGGCTTGCCCGGCAGCGACGACAGCGCCAGGTCGTAGCTGATGAAGCTCTGGCTGGAGGTGGTGCGCACGCTGTTGCGGCGCGGGTGATAGAAGAAATCGACGATGGACGGCGCCACCTCCGGCTGCAGCACGTAGACCATCTCGTCGACCACCGACACCGCCAGGTTGGCCGGCACCGGCTTGCCGGCCAGCGCGCTGGTCAGGTCCAGCGTGACGGTCTCGCCCGGCGCGTAGACGGCCTTGTCCGCGCGCACGGTCAGGTCGAGCGTCGGCTGCGTGACGACGATGCCGGCATTCTGGAACACCATGTCGCCGTCGCGCACGTACAGCGCGGAGAACGTCATGTTGGGGCTGAACTCGGCGCCGATCTTGATGCGGGCGCGGTACTGCGAGGGCGTCACGCGCTGCAGGCTCAGCCAGTCGCCGCCGCCCGACAGCAGCGCGTGGCGCTCGACCTTGTCGCGCTCCAGCGTCAGCAGCGCGTCATCCACCGGCAGCGGGAAGGTGATCAGCGCCTCGGCCGTGTCGCCGACCTGGTAGCGGTCGCGATCGAACACGATCTCGATGTTGCCCGGCACGGTCTGCACCCCGTCGCCGGCCACCCAGTGGCTGGACGCGGCGAGCAGGTTGCCGGCCGCATCGCGCACCGACAGCGTGTACGAACCGGGCTGGTCGAACTTGACCGGGAAGGTGGCGCTGCCCTTGGCGTCCGGCTGCAGCGCGCCCTCGGTGCGGGTGCGCGACTCCAGGCGCACCAGCTCCCACTTGGCGGGCGGCGCACCGGCACCGCGCACGCCGTCCACCGCCGGCAGCGGCTGCAGGTTGAACGACACGCTCTGCCCCGGCGTGGTGAAGTTGGCGGCCGAGGACAGCTTGTACGGCGTCGCGCCGCGCGCCACCAGCAGCTCGCGCGTCACCTTCACGCGATAGGCGGCACCGTCGTTGGCGAACACCGTGACGACGTAGCGGCTCGGCTCCTTGGCGGCGGGCAGCGTCAGCGCGGCATTGCCGTCGCCGTCGGTGGTCAGCTCCTGCTGCTCCAGCTTGACCGGGAACAGGCCGGCGTACTGCAGCTCGCCCTCCACCATCGTCACCTGCTGCGCGCGCAGGCTGACCGACACCTTGCCGTCCTTGACCGGCTTGCCGTCCGGATAACGCAGGCTGATCTTGCCCTTGATGGCCTCGCCGGTACCGTAGCCGGCCTTGTCCAGCGACAGGTTCACATCGAAGTGCGGCTTGATGTATTCGGCCACGCGGAAGGCGCCGCCATAGGTACTGCCGCCGTAGTCGAAGCGCAGCGTATAGCCGCCGGCCGGCGCGTTGGACGGCAGCGTGAAGCGCGCGTCGGCGCCGGTCTCGCCCGACAGCCGCGTCGTGGCGGTCGCCACCGGCGAGCCGGTCGGGTCGATCACGTCGAGCTTGATGTCGCCCGCCGCCGGTGCGGTCGATTCGGTCGCATTCCTGAAGTTGCGGCCGATGAATTTGACGCGCACCTCGTCGCCCGGACGGTACAGCGGCCGGTCGGTGAAGGCGTACAGCTTGGTGTTGTAGATCTCGCTGTCGTAATAGAAATTCTCGGAGATGAACACGCCGCCCGCGCGGTCGGCACCGAGCACGTAGCTGCGCTCGGGCGCCACGTGACGCAGCTCGGCGGTGCCGTCGGCCTGCGTGGTGCCGGAGGCCAGCACGCCCACGCCATCCGTCCAGTTGACAGTGCTGCCGGCCACCGGCTTGCCGCTCTTGCGCTCGGCGGTCCACACCATCATCCCCTGCGAGGTGCCCTTGGTCACGGCCACCGTATCGGAGACGAACAGCAGCGTATGCGCACGGTACGCGCCGATCACCGCCTCAACGATATACAGGCCGGCCGGCAGCTTGCCCACCGGGATCATCACGTTGCCGACGTTCTGCGGCAGCCACTCGCTGCTGCTGCCTTCGAGCTTGACGTCCTTGGGCGGCGCGATCGGCTTGGCGTCCCAGATGGGGTAGCGGAAGCGGCCGAGCAGCTCATAGCCCTTGAGCGGCGCGTACTGCGGGTTGTTCGAAAAGCGCGTCGGCGTGGCCATCTGGTCGCCCATGCTGAACTGCGGCGCGGCTTCCACCGCCTTGCTGCGCGTGGCGAATGACAGCACGCGCTGCCAGGCGCGGCGGGCCTGGCGGGTCCAGTTGTCCCACAGGTAGGCCAGCGTGTTGGCCAGACCCTCGCCCGTGTAATTGGCCTTGACGTCGATGCGGTGCAAGTTCTTCTGCGCCTTCAGGAATTCGAGCGGCTGCGGCACGCGGTAGACCAGGATGTCGGCGCCGCCGTAGCGGGCGAGCTCATCCTTGTATTCGCGGCCCGGCGCCTCCAGGCGCACCAGCGCCTCCTGGTCGGTGCCATAGCTCGCGTCCGACAGCAGGAAAAACGGCTGGCCGGTGAACGGCGCATAGCCGCTGGCCGGCACTTCGGCAAGCGTGGGATTCGGTCGGTCGCGCGCGGCAGCCGCATCGTCAGCATGGGCGGGTACCGCGGCCGCGAGCGCCGCAAGACAGATCAATGCGATCAGATTGGACAGCCAACGGTTGCGCATCTGTTTTCCTATCGCGTCAAAAAGGCCAGACGAAACACGCCGATGAAGTTGGGATTGCCGCCCTGCGGCTGCCAGCGCGAGTCTTTCCATTGCATCAGTTCAGAAACCGGAACCGCCCGCAAACCCGTGTCGGTGCGGGTGACGGTGCCGGTGTGGTAAGCGATGTAGCGATCCATCCAGATCATCAGATGCTGGTCGTCGCCCTGATCGAAAAACAGCAGATCGCCGGGCAGTGCCTGGTTAACATCCTTGGCGATGAAGCGGCTGTTCTGCTGGATCAGCGCCAGCGCGGAGACGTACGCGCCGGTGCTGCCGTCGATGCGCGTCCAGCGCTGCGTGAGCGTGCGCTGGGCGGGCGTCAGGTTCAGTTCCGGCGGCAGTTGGCGCGCCGATTCGGCGTCGCGCATGCCGTTGGCACGCAGCCAGCGGGCATCGTGCGCACGCAGCGCCTCGGCGGCGGCGAAGCGCACCAGGCCGGCGCAATCGCGATGCGTCCAGCGCGGCGTCGGGCCCTGCCGCAGTTGCTCGTTGACGATGCGCGCGAACCACGCGCAGAACACGGCAGACTGCTCGGGCGTCAGCGCATCGGGCCCCGCCGCAGCGGCGTCGGCCCAGCCGGACAGCGCGAGCGCGCCTGGCGCAAACGTCTGCGCAAGCAGGCCGGCAGCGGCCACCGTCAGCCAGCGACGACGGCTCGGCGAGGCCATCGGAACGTGCGCCCGCGTGCGCGGCATCATTGCGTGCTGGTGCTGTCGTCGGAGGCCGGCACGGCAGCGGCGGCTTCGACCGGGGCCGCATCGGGCGTCGCCTCGGCGGCCGACGGCGTACCGTCACCGCCCGCGGGCAGGCCGCGCCCGCTGGACAGCCACGTCACCGGTACCCAGCCGAGCGACGACGGCGCCGCGCCGTCGAGCGCCAGCGACACCGGCGCATAGCGCGCCAGCGCCTTGAGCTTCGGAAACAGGTGCGTCTGCGCGGCGGTCAGGAACACCGCCTCCTGCTCGGCCGGCAACGCGGCACCGGCTTCGCGGCGGATCAGCGGCGCCAGCGAGGCCGGCGTCATCGTCAGCACGATACGCCCGGCCTTGTCGCGCGGCAGGCTGTCGGCCACGGCCGGGAAGCGCTTGGCCAGCACGGCCAGGGCATCGTCGACGAGGCGCGCGTCGGGTGAGAACACCACCACATCGCCGGCCACCGCCAGCGTGACGGGGAAATAGCGATCCGCCGACAGTTGCGCCGCGAACGGCGCGCCCGCCGACTGCGCCGTGCCATAGCGCGCACTGACCGGGCGCTGCCACAGCGTGGCGCTGGCCGGCCCCGGACGCGTCGTCACCGGCAGGCGCTTGTAGGCGCCGGCCCCCTCGTCCGCCTTGTCCGCCTGCGCCTTGGCCTCGTACGCGCCGACGATCTGGCCGAACAGCGCACCCAGCGCCGGCTTGACGGCCTCGCCCTGCTGCGCCGACGCGAGCCGCGCCACGAACAGCGGCGCCACCAGCGATGACTTGCCGTACCAGCAGACCGCCGCCGGCCCGGTGAAGGCATCGCCGACACGCGCGGCCGCTTCGGTGATCGCCTTGGCCTCGCCCGCCACGTTGCGCAGCAGCGCACCGGCGGCCTTCCAGTCGACCGGCAGGGTGGCGCAGGCCGCCGGGTCGGCGGGCAGCGTGTGCCAGAGCGCGGCGTTGTCCCACTTGCCCGCCAGGCGGTCCGGATCGATCAGCGCGGCACTCTTCCAACCGTTGCCGCTGACGCCGTTGCCGAAATCGAAGCGCAGCGCCTCGATGCCGGGGAAAAACTGCTGGTAACCGAATGACAAATAGTTGGCGCTCACCAGCACGTGATGGCCGGCCGGCTCGGCGGCCGGCAGCGCGA
Organism: Ralstonia solanacearum K60; assembly: GCF_002251695.1. Classification (NCBI taxonomy): domain Bacteria; kingdom Pseudomonadati; phylum Pseudomonadota; class Betaproteobacteria; order Burkholderiales; family Burkholderiaceae; genus Ralstonia; species Ralstonia solanacearum. The sequence continues at coordinate 2,370,420 of NZ_NCTK01000001.1, read as the reverse complement.
ACGCCTTGCCCTGCACGTTGCGCTGCCCGGCGTCGTCCGACAGCAGCGCGCCGAGCGCCTTGGCCTGTGCCGCCATCGGCTTGCCGTCCTTCTCGAGCAGGATGCCCGGCTCGGACAGCGCGACCAGCCGGTCGCCCTTGCTGGCGATCAGGATGGAACGCGCGCCGCCCAGCTTGAGCGCATAGACCGGCGCGCCGGAATCGCCCAGCGCGTCGGCCACCTTGGCGAGCTGCGCATCGCCGGCGGCCACGGTGCCCACGGCCTCCAGCGCCTTGGCCAGCCCGTTGCGCTGCATGGACAGCACCCAGTAGCGCAGCTTGTCGTCCGGGCCGCGCCACAGCATCACGCGGGCGGGCGCATCGAACACATGCTTGAGGACGGTCTCGGCCAGGTCGAGCTTCTGCTCGTACGCCAAGCGCCGCAGCGCGCCGGCCACCGACAGGCGGTCGTCGTTGCCTTCGTAATAGGCGACGAAATCCTCGGTCAGCACGTCGCGCAGCAGCGGCACGCGCAACACGTCGCGCGGCAGTTGCGACAGGCTCTGGCTGTCGATCAGGGCATCGGGCAGGGTCAGGTCCAGCCTGACCGCGCGCGCGCGCAGCGCATGCGTGCGGCCGAACGGGTGCCAGACCAGCTGGGCGATGACGACCGCGCCGGCCACCAGCGCAGCCGCGCCGATGGCGATTTTCTTGCGTGTCAGTTTCATGGAGGGATGCTTCGGCAAGACAGCGGGAGAACCGGAGCAAGCCCCGCCAGGCAACGCGCGGTCCGGTCTTTCAGAAACGGACGATCATAGCGTCCCCGCGCGGCGGGTAGGTTAACGTCTGCTCAAAATCGCGCGGCCCCGCGGCCGATCGCCGGCGCGCGGACGAAAAAAAAGCCCGGCACAAGGCCGGGCTTTGATCGTGCTGCGGTGCGCTTACGCGTCGCCTTCCTGTTGGACGGCGGGCGTCTCGAAGATCGAGGCGGCTTCTTCTTCCGCAATCGCCGCGGCGCGGTCGCGGTCGGCAGTTTCCTTCGCCTTGCGGGCGCGGTGGTAAGCCAGACCGGTACCGGCCGGGATCAGGCGGCCGACGATGACGTTTTCCTTCAGACCGCGCAGGTCGTCCACCTTGCCCATGATGGCGGCTTCGGTGAGGACGCGCGTGGTTTCCTGGAACGACGCCGCCGAGATGAAGCTGTCGGTCGACAGCGACGCCTTCGTGATACCCAGCAGCAGGTTCTCGTAGGTGGCCGGACGCTTGCCCTCGGCGATCACGCGGTCGTTCTCGTCGAGCAGCTCCGAGCGCTCCACCTGTTCACCCGGGATGAACTTGGTGTCGCCCACATCGACGATCTGCACGCGGCGCAGCATCTGACGAACAATCACTTCGATGTGCTTGTCGTTGATCTTCACGCCCTGCAGACGGTACACGTCCTGCACTTCGTCAACGATGTAGGTCGCCAGCTCTTCCACGCCCTTCAGGCGCAGGATGTCGTGCGGATCGGCCGGGCCTTCGACGATCATCTCGCCCTTGTTGACCACCTGGCCGTCGTGCACCAGCACCTGCTTTTCCTTGGCGATCAGGAACTCGTGGGCATTGCCGTCGAGGTCCGTGATCACCAGGCGCTGCTTGCCCTTGGTGTCCTTGCCGAACGAGGTCGTGCCGGTGACTTCCGCCAGCACGGCGGCGTCCTTCGGCGAACGCGCTTCGAACAGCTCGGCCACGCGCGGCAGACCACCGGTAATGTCACGCGTCTTCTGCGATTCGGTCGGGATACGGGCCAGCACTTCACCCACATGCACCTGCTGACCATCCTTCACGGTGATCAGCGCGCCGACCTGGAAGCCGATGGTCACGGAGTGGTCCGTGCCCGGGATCTTCACTTCGGCGCCCGACGAATCGAGCAGCTTCACCTGCGGACGGATGCCCTTCGTCGACGCCGTGCGACGCTTGGCATCGATCACCACCAGCGTCGACAGGCCGGTCACCTCGTCCATCTGCTTGGCGACGGTCACGCCCTCTTCGACGTTCTCGAACTTGATGGTGCCCGAGTACTCCGAGATGATCGGACGCGTCAGCGGATCCCACGTGGCGAGCTGCGTGCCGGCCTTGATGGCCTGGCCATCGTGCACCAGCAGCGTCGCGCCGTACGGGATCTTGTGGCGCTCGCGCTCACGGCCGTGGTCGTCGGTGATCAGCGCCTCGCCCGAACGCGAGATGACGATCTGCTCGCCCTTCGCGTTGGTGACGTAACGCATGGTCGCCGTGAAGCGCACGGTACCGGTCGCCTTGGCTTCCACGCTCGACGCGACTGCCGCACGCGATGCCGCACCACCGATGTGGAACGTACGCATGGTCAGCTGCGTGCCCGGCTCGCCGATCGACTGGGCCGCAATCACGCCCACCGCTTCGCCCGAGTTCACCAGCACGCCGCGGCCGAGGTCGCGGCCGTAGCACTTGGCGCACAGGCCGTAGCGCGTGTCGCAGGTCAGCGGCGTGCGGACCTTGACCTCGTCCACACCGATCGCATCGATCAGCTCGACCAGGTCTTCGTCCAGCAGCGTGCCGGCTTCGATCGCGGTTTCCTGCGTTTCCGGATTCACCACGTCGTTGACGACCACGCGGCCCAGGATACGGTCGCGCAGGGCTTCGATCACTTCACCGCCTTCGACCAGGGCCTTCATGGCCACGCCGTTGGAGGTGCCGCAATCGTCTTCCACCACCACCAGATCCTGCGTCACGTCGACCAGACGACGGGTCAGGTAACCCGAGTTCGCGGTCTTCAGTGCCGTATCGGCCAGACCCTTACGCGCACCGTGGGTCGAGATGAAGTACTGCAGAACGTTCAGGCCTTCGCGGAAGTTCGCGGTAATCGGCGTTTCAATAATGGAGCCGTCCGGCTTGGCCATCAGGCCACGCATCCCTGCCAGCTGACGGATCTGCGCCGCGGAACCCCGTGCGCCCGAGTCGGCCATCATGTAGATGGAGTTGAACGACTCTTGCTTGACGGTGTTGCCGTTGCGGTCGACCACGTCTTCGGTCTGGAGCTGCTCCATCATCGCCTTGCCCACCTGGTCGCCGGCGGCGCCCCAGATGTCCACGACGTTGTTGTAACGCTCCTGGTCGGTCACCAGACCCGACATGTACTGCTTGTCGTATTCCTTCACCTTGGCGGCGGCCTCGGAGATGATCTTCTCCTTGGCCGGCGGCACCAGCATGTCGTCGATGGCGATCGAGATACCGGCGCGCGTGGCCAGGCGGAAGCCCGACTGCAGCAGCTTGTCGGCGAAGATCACCGTCTCGCGCAGACCGCACTTGCGGAACGCCGTGTTGATCAGGCGCGAGATTTCCTTCTTCTTCAGCGGCTTGTTCAGCACCGAGAACGGCAGGCCCTTCGGCAGAATCTCCGACAGGATCGCGCGGCCGACCGTGGTGGCCTGCAGCGTGATCTTCGGCGCGAAGCGGGCGTCGCCGTCGGCTTCCGGGTTCACCAGGTCGTACTCGGTAATCCGCACGTTCACGCGCGAAGCCAGTTCGACTTCCTTGTTCTCGTAGGCGCGGATCACTTCCGAGATGTCGGCGAACGTCATGCCTTCACCGCGGCCGTTGATCTTGTCGCGGGTCGTGTAGTACAGACCCAGCACCACGTCTTGCGACGGCACGATCGACGGATCGCCGTTGGCCGGGAACAGTACGTTGTTCGACGCCAGCATCAGGGTGCGCGCTTCCATCTGCGCTTCGAGCGACAGCGGAACGTGGACAGCCATCTGGTCGCCGTCGAAGTCGGCGTTGAACGCCGCGCAGACCAGCGGGTGCAGCTGGATGGCCTTGCCTTCGATCAGCACCGGCTCGAACGCCTGGATGCCCAGACGGTGCAGCGTCGGCGCGCGGTTCAGCATCACCGGGTGCTCGCGGATCACCTCTTCCAAGATGTCCCACACCACCGGCGTCTGGCTTTCGACTTCCTTCTTCGCCGCCTTGATGGTGGTGGCGATGCCCATCGTCTCCAGCTTGTGGAAGATGAACGGTTTGAACAGTTCGAGCGCCATCAGCTTGGGCAGGCCGCACTGGTGCAGCTTGAGCGTCGGGCCCACCACGATGACCGAACGGCCCGAGTAGTCCACGCGCTTGCCCAGCAGGTTCTGACGGAAACGGCCGCCCTTGCCCTTGATCATTTCGGCCAGGGACTTCAGCGGACGCTTGTTGGCGCCGGTCATCGCCTTGCCGCGACGGCCGTTGTCCAGCAGCGAGTCCACCGCTTCCTGCAGCATGCGCTTTTCGTTGCGCACGATGATCTCCGGCGCCTTCAGCTCGAGCAGACGCTTCAGACGGTTGTTCCGGTTGATCACGCGGCGGTACAGGTCGTTCAGGTCCGACGTGGCGAAGCGGCCGCCATCCAGCGGCACCAGCGGACGCAGCTCCGGCGGCAGCACCGGCAGCACTTCCATGATCATCCAGTCGGGCTTGATGCCCGAGCGCTGGAACGCCTCGAGCACCTTCAGGCGCTTGGCGAACTTCTTGATCTTGGCTTCCGAACCGGTGGCCTGCAGCTCGGCACGGATCGTCTCGATCTGCTTCTCGATGTCGATGCCGCGCAGCAGTTCGCGAATGCCTTCGGCGCCCATCAGGGCGACGAATTCACCCTCGCCGTACTCGTCGCACTTGGCCAGGTAATCGTCTTCCGACATGATCTGGCTCTTCTTGAGCGGCGTCATGCCCGGTTCAACCACCACGAATGCTTCGAAATACAGCACGCGCTCGATGTCGCGCAGCGTCATGTCGAGCACCATGCCCAGACGCGACGGCAGCGACTTCAGGAACCAGATGTGCGCGGTCGGCGCAGCGAGCTCGATGTGGCCCATGCGCTCGCGGCGCACCTTGGCCAGCGTCACTTCCACGCCGCACTTCTCGCAGATCACGCCACGGTGCTTCAGGCGCTTGTACTTGCCGCACAGGCACTCGTAGTCCTTGATCGGGCCGAAGATCTTGGCGCAGAACAGGCCGTCACGCTCCGGCTTGAACGTGCGGTAGTTGATGGTCTCGGGCTTCTTGACCTCGCCGTACGACCACGAACGGATTTTCTCGGGCGACGCGAGACCGATCTTGATCGCGTCGAACTGCTCTTCTTGCTGTACCTGGCGGAAGAGGTCGAGCAATGCTTTCATTCCAAACTCCTTGAGTTTGAGGCCGGCACCTGGGCACCGGCCCTAAATCTTCGTCAATGGCTGCTACTGCCGGAGCACGGCGACACCGCCGTCGCGCTCCGTCCAACCGGCTGATCAGTTGCGCTCGAGATCGATGTCGATCCCCAGCGAGCGGATTTCCTTGACCAGCACGTTGAACGATTCCGGCATGCCGGCATCGATCGAGTGCTCGCCCTTGACGATGTTCTCGTACACCTTGGTCCGGCCGTTCACGTCGTCCGACTTGACCGTCAGCATTTCCTGCAGCACGTAGGACGCGCCGTACGCTTCCAGCGCCCACACTTCCATCTCACCGAAACGCTGGCCACCGAACTGGGCCTTACCGCCCAGCGGCTGCTGCGTCACCAGCGAGTACGGACCGGTCGAACGCGCGTGCATCTTGTCGTCGACCAAGTGGTGCAGCTTCAGCATGTGCATCACGCCCAGCGTGACCGGACGCTCGAAGGCTTCACCGGTGCGGCCGTCGAACAGCGTGACCTGCTGCTTGGAAGCGGTCAGGCCCTTCTCCTTCGCGATGTCTTCCGGATACGCGAGGTCCAGCATGCGGCGGATTTCGTCCTCGTGCGCACCGTCGAACACTGGCGTCGCGAACGGCACGCCCTTCTTCAGGTTCTCGGCCAGTTCCAGCACTTCGGCGTCGGACAGGCTGTCGAGGTCTTCCACCTTGCCGCTTTCGTTGTAGATCTGACCCAGCAGCTTGCGGATCTCGGCAGCCTTGGCCTGCGCCTTGAGCATGTTGCCGATGCGCTCGCCCAGACCGCGCGCGGCCCAGCCCAGGTGGGTTTCGAGAATCTGGCCCACGTTCATCCGCGAAGGCACGCCCAGCGGGTTCAGCACGATGTCGGCAGGCGTGCCGTCGGCCATGTAGGGCATGTCTTCGATCGGGGTGATCTTCGACACCACACCCTTGTTGCCGTGACGGCCGGCCATCTTGTCGCCAGGCTGCAGGCGGCGCTTCACGGCCAGGTACACCTTGACCATCTTGATCACGCCCGGCGGCAGTTCGTCGCCCTGCGTGAGCTTCTTGCGCTTCTCTTCGAACGCCAGGTCGAAGTCGTGACGCTTCTGCTCGATGGCTTCCTTGACCGCTTCCAGTTGGGCAGCCACTTCCTCATCCGACGGGCGGATGTCGAACCAGTGCCACTTGTCCAGATCGGCCAGGTATTCCTTGGTCAGCGCGGTGCCCTTGGACAGCTTCTTCGGACCGCCGTTGGCGACCTTGCCCACCAGCAGACGCTCCAGACGCTGGAAGGCATCGCCTTCCACGATACGCAGCTGGTCGTTCAGGTCCAGGCGGTAGCGCTTGAGTTCCTCGTCGATGATCGACTGGGCGCGCTTGTCGCGCGTCACGCCTTCACGCGTGAAGACCTGCACGTCGATCACCGTGCCGCTCATGCCCGAGGGCACGCGCAGCGAGGTATCCTTCACGTCGGACGCCTTCTCGCCGAAGATCGCGCGCAGCAGCTTCTCTTCCGGCGTCAGCTGGGTCTCGCCCTTCGGCGTGACCTTGCCGACCAGCACGTCGCCGGCTTCGACTTCCGCGCCGATGTACGTGATGCCCGACTCGTCCAGGCGCGCCAGTTGGGCTTCGGCCAGGTTCGAGATGTCGCGCGTGATTTCTTCCGGTCCGAGCTTGGTGTCGCGGGCGACGACCGACAGTTCCTCGATGTGGATCGAGGTGTAGCGGTCTTCCGCAACCACACGCTCCGAGATCAGGATCGAATCCTCGAAGTTGTAGCCGTTCCAGGGCATGAACGCGACCAGCATGTTCTGGCCGAGCGCGAGCTCGCCCATGTCGGTCGAGGCGCCGTCGGCGATCACGTCGCCACGGGCAACGATGTCGCCCACCTTGACCATCGGACGCTGGTTGATGTTCGTGTTCTGGTTCGAACGCGTGTACTTGATCAGGTTGTAGATGTCCACGCCGACTTCACCGGCCACGGCTTCGTCGTCGTTGACACGGATCACCACGCGGTTCGCATCGACATAGTCGACCACGCCGCCGCGCGTCGCCTGCACGGCGGTGCCCGAGTCGACGGCCACGGTGCGCTCGATGCCAGTGCCGACCAGCGGCTTGTCCGCACGCAGGCAAGGCACGGCCTGACGCTGCATGTTCGCGCCCATCAGTGCACGGTTCGCGTCATCGTGCTCCAGGAACGGCACCAGCGAAGCCGCGGCCGACACGATCTGCGACGGCGCCACGTCGATGTACTGCACGCGGTCCGGCGTGACCATCCGCGTTTCACGCTCGCTGCCTTCGCGGGCGGACACCAGTTCGTCGACCAGATTGCCGTCCTTGTCCACCGTCGCGTTGGCCTGCGCCACCACGTACTTGCCTTCCTCGATGGCCGACAGGTAGTGCACTTCGTCGGTCAGCTTGCTGTTCTCGACCTTGCGGTACGGCGTTTCCAGGAAGCCGTAGTCGTTCAGTTGCGCGTACAGCGCCAGCGAGTTGATCAGACCGATGTTCGGGCCTTCCGGCGTTTCGATCGGGCACACGCGGCCATAGTGGGTCGGGTGCACGTCGCGGACTTCGAAGCCCGCGCGCTCGCGCGTCAGACCGCCCGGGCCCAGCGCCGAGATCCGGCGCTTGTGGGTCACTTCCGACAGCGGGTTGGTCTGGTCCATGAACTGCGACAGCTGAGACGAACCGAAGAACTCGCGGATCGCCGACGAGATCGGCTTCGAGTTGATCAGGTCGTGCGGCATCAGGTTTTCCGTCTCGGCCTGGCCGAGGCGTTCCTTGACTGCGCGCTCGACGCGCGACAGGCCGGCGCGGAACTGGTTTTCCGCCAGTTCGCCGACGCAGCGCACGCGACGGTTGCCGAGGTGGTCGATATCGTCCACTTCGCCCTTGCCGTTGCGCAGGTTCACCAGCAGCTTGATCGTGTCGAGAATGTCGTCATCCGTCAGCACCATCGGGCCGGTGCCCTCCGATCGGTTCAGACGGCTGTTGACCTTCATGCGGCCCACGCGCGACAGATCGTACGAGTCTTCGCTGTAGAACAGGCGCTGGAACAGCGCTTCGACGGCGTCTTCGGTCGGCGGCTCGCCGGGGCGCATCATGCGGTAGATGGCGATACGCGCGGCGGTCTGGTCGACCGTGTCGTCCGTGCGCAGCGTCTGCGACATGTACGGGCCCTGGTCCAGATCGTTGGTGTACAGCGTCTGGATTTCCTTCACGCCGGCGTCGCGCAGCTTCTCGAGCACACCCTCGGTCAGTTCGTCGTTGGCATTGGCCAGCACTTCGCCGGTATCCGGATCGACGATGTTCTTCGCCAGCACGCGACCCAGCAGATAGTCTTCCGGCACGCTGATCAGCTTGGTGCCGGCGGCATCCAGGTCACGGATGTGCTTGGCGTTGATGCGCTTGTCCTTCTCGATGACGACCTTGCCGTTCTTATCGGAGATGTCGAAGCGGGCGACTTCGCCGCGCAGGCGCTCGGGCACGAACTCCATCAATGCGCCGTCGCTCTTGAGCGTGAAGTTGTCGAAGACGAAGAAGTGCGCCAGGATCTGTTCCGGCGTCAGGCCGATCGACTTCAGCAGGATCGTCACCGGCATCTTGCGGCGGCGGTCGACGCGGAAGTACAGGATGTCCTTCGGATCGAATTCGAAGTCCAGCCACGAGCCGCGGTAGGGAATGATGCGTGCCGAGAACAGCAGCTTGCCCGAGCTGTGCGTCTTGCCCTTGTCGTGCTCAAAGAACACGCCCGGCGAGCGGTGCAGCTGGGACACGATCACGCGTTCCGTGCCGTTGATCACGAACGAACCGGTGGACGTCATGAGCGGAATCTCGCCCATGTAGACTTCCTGTTCCTTGATCTCCTTGACCTTGGTCGGGTTCTCGCGGTCGTTGATGATCAGGCGCACTTTCGCGCGCAGCGCCGAGTGGAAGGTCAGACCACGCTGTTGACATTCCTTGACGTCGAACGGCGGGTGGGACAGGTGGTACGACACGAACTCCATGCGTGCCAGACCGTTGTGCGACACGATGGGGAAAATGGCGTTGAACGCCGCTTGCAGGCCTTCGGTCTTGCGCTGTGCTACGGACACATGCTCCTGCAAGAACTGGGCATACGATTGAATCTGGGTGGCAAGCAGGAAAGGAACCTGATGGACCGTTGCGCGCTTCGCGAAACTCTTGCGAATACGCTTTTTCTCGGTAAAGCTGTACGCCATGGGATCTCCGAATCATCGCAAGTGCACGACGGGACATGGGCGATGGACACGCCTGGCACTTGAGGTGTTCAGCGACTGGTGACGGGATTTGGCGGTTGGCCGCTACCAACCTCTGGCTGACGATACTGCGCGCACCGCCCGCACAAGGGCTCATGGAACCCATGCCACGGACGGGGGAGCACCCGACCAAACTTGCCTTCTGCAGTCGGTTCAGAAGACAAACATCAGCGGACTGCGAACTAGGTAGTGTGCCACTGATGTTTGCCCTCTGCTGGCTTCACGACGGACAAGCCATCGAAATTCCAGCGAAAGCGATTGAAAAACCACTTATCGCGTGATCGTGGGATCGCTCAACATCCGGTCCCACAAGCGCAAAAAGGCTGGCGCCGGGGTATCTCCCTTTGCCAGCCTCCGTCGCGTGCCGCCTGGACACGCGAGAACTGCACTTACTTGACTTCGACTTCTGCGCCAGCTTCGATCAGCTTCTTGGCAGCGGCGTCGGCGTCGGCCTTCGGCATCGCTTCCTTCACGGTCTTCGGTGCGCCGTCGACCAGGTCCTTCGCTTCCTTCAGGCCCAGGCCCGTGATTTCGCGAACGGCCTTGATCACGCCAACCTTGTTGGCGCCAGCGCCCTTCAGGATCACGTCGAACTCGGTCTTCTCTTCAGCAGCCGGGGCAGCCGCGCCGCCTGCCGGGCCAGCCACTGCCACAGCAGCTGCCGACACGCCGAACTTCTCTTCGAACGCCTTGACCAGGTCGTTCAGTTCCATCACGGACATCGCGCCAACGGCTTCCAGGATGTCGTCTTTGGTGATTGCCATTTGAATAACTCCAGAATGTGATTCGGTATCGATCGTGCGATCTGTGCGAGACGGTGCGGCGCCCAATCAGGCGGCGGCGCCTTCTTCGCTTTGCTTCTTCTCGGCCAGAGCAGCCAGCGCACGGGCAAAGCCCGACACCGGTGCCTGCATGACGAACAGCAGCTGGCTGAGCAGTTCTTCGCGGCTCGGAATCGATGCCAGCGCTTTCACGCCAGCGGCATCGAGCACCTTGCCATCGTACGAACCGGCGCGCAGCACCAGCTTGTCATTGCCCTTGGCGAAGTCGTTGAGCACCTTGGCCGAGGCCACTGCATCTTCGGAAATACCGTAGATCAGCGGGCCGGTCATTTGCTCGGCGAGTTCGGCAAACGGCGTGCCTTCCACAGCACGGCGTGCCAGCGTGTTCTTCAGAACGCGCAGGTAGACGCCTTGCTGGCGTGCTTGCGCACGCAGCTTGGTCAGATCGCCAACCGTGATACCGCGATATTCAGCAACGACGATGCTCGAGGCCTTAGCGACTTGCGCCGTCACCTCGGCCACGACGGCCTTCTTATCTTCGAGATTGAGTGCCACGGTTAAGCTCCAAAACGACGTCGGCTTCCGCAACAACAGCGGTCGCCTCGGTCAGTCCACAAGTACGGCGTCCGATTGGCACAAATCACTTCGGCAATACCAAAGTCACTCATTCCCTTCGGGGGCGCCATCTGCGTTGGCTGGGCACGCTCCGTCCCCGGATCGCGCCGCGATTAAGGTGTCGGCCCTGACGAGCCCTTCACCGCCAACGGTCTTTGATAACCAGCGGCGTCTGCCTGCTTGTGCCGGCGTCGGCCGCTGCCCAAAGTCCTTCCCTCAACCTTCGAGGGCCGCGTGGCGTGCCACGCGAGAGAAAACTGCAAACACCGGGTGGGTTATCGGCTCACCCGGCGTAAAAGATCGAGAGCGATCAGCCAGCCAGCGTTGCCTGGTCGATGCGCACGCCCACGCCCATCGTCGACGACACGGCGATTTTGCGCAGGTACACGCCCTTGCTCGATGCCGGCTTGGCCTTGTTCAGGGCGTCCAGCAGTGCGGCCAGGTTGCTCTTCAGCGCTGCCGATTCGAACGAACGGCGGCCGATCGTGGCGTGGATGATCCCGGCCTTGTCGACACGGAACTGCACCTGACCCGCCTTGGCGTTCTTCACAGCCGTGGCAACGTCCGGCGTCACGGTGCCGACCTTCGGGTTCGGCATCAGGCCGCGCGGGCCCAGGATCTGACCCAGCGTACCAACCACGCGCATCGTGTCCGGCGAAGCGATCACGACGTCGAAGTCCATCTTGCCGGCCTTGACCTGTTCAGCCAGATCTTCCATGCCGACGATCTCGGCGCCAGCAGCCTTGGCTTGCTCAGCCTTTTCGCCTTGGGCGAACACGGCCACGCGCACCGACTTGCCGGTACCTGCGGGCAGCACCACCGAACCACGAACGACCTGGTCCGACTTCTTGGCGTCGATGCCCAGTTGCACGGCCACGTCGATGGACTCATCGAACTTGGCGCTAGCGCATTCCTTGATGAGGCTCAGCGCTTCGTCGATCGGGTAGAACTTGGTGCGTTCGACCTTGGCCTTGTTCGCAGCCACGCGCTTCGAAATCTTTGCCATGATTACAGGCCCTCCACCGTGATACCCATCGAACGGGCGCTACCGGCGATCGTACGCACGGCGGCGTCGAGATCAGCAGCGGTAAGGTCCGCGTTCTTCGCCTTGGCGATTTCCTCGGCCTGGGCGCGGGTGATCTTGCCAACCTTGTCGGTATGCGGCTTGGACGAGCCCTTCTGGACACCGGCTGCCTTCTTGATGAGCACGGTCGCCGGCGGCGACTTCATCACGAAAGTGAAGCTCTTGTCGGCGAAGGCGGTGATCACCACCGGCACCGGCAGGCCCGGTTCCATACCTTGAGTCTGCGCGTTGAACGCCTTGCAGAACTCCATGATGTTCAGACCACGCTGACCCAGGGCCGGGCCGACGGGCGGGGACGGATTTGCTTTACCAGCCGGGATCTGCAGCTTGATAAAGCCAATAATCTTCTTGGCCATCTTGACTCCAATCCGGATTGCCGAACTGTGGCAATCCTGTTGAGTGGTAACGCATCAGCGCAAGGCTGACGCTCCTCTGTTGGCACGCGTGGCGTCGCCACCGTTGCCCGCCCGGCCCGATGGACCTGGCGACCGGCGCGACGGTTCACACCGTCGCACCCAATTCCTTACACCTTTTCGACCTGGCCGAACTCGAGCTCGACCGGCGTCGCACGCCCGAAGATCGTCACGGAAACGCGCAGGCGCGACTTCTCGTAGTTCACTTCTTCAACGTTGCCATTGAAATCGGTGAACGGGCCTTCCTTCACACGCACCATCTCACCCACTTCAAACAGCGTCTTGGGACGCGGCTTCTCGACCCCTTCCTGGATCTGGGTCATGATCTTGTCGACTTCCCGCTGGGAAATCGGCGTCGGCCGGTTGCCCGTACCGCCCACGAAGCCCGTCACCTTGGAAGTGTTCTTCACCAGGTGCCAGGTCTCGTCGGTCATCTCCATCTCGACCAGTACGTAGCCTGGGAAGAAGCGCCGCTCCGTGACGGCTTTGTGGCCGCCCTTCATTTCGACCACTTCTTCGGACGGCACCAGGATGCGTCCAAACATGTGCTGAAGGCCCGCACGGTCGATGCGCTCCTGCAGCGCGCGCTGCACGCTCTTCTCCATGCCCGAGTAGGCATGCACGACATACCAGCGCTTCTTCGAGGCCGGCGCGGACGAAGCCGAGGCCGTATCGTTCGCTGCGTTGTCCGTCATTGCTTCACCCGATTATTTCCAGCCCAGCACGAGCGAGAAGATCACCCACTCGATGAGCTTGTCCGCAGACCACAGGAACACGGCCATGATCACCACGAAAGCGAACACGAGGCCGGTCATCTGCCCAGCTTCCTTGCGCGTCGGCCAGACTACCTTGCGAACTTCGCGGTACGACTCACGCGCGAACTCGAGGAAGCCCTGACCGGGCGCTGACACCAGTGCAACACCGGCACCCAGCGCCAGCCCGCCAATCAGCGATGCCGCGCGGATATAACCCGGTTGCTGTGCCAACAGGTAAAAACCGATCACCCCGGCGACTACCAGCAGGAACGCCACCACCAGCAGCCACTTGCCGCTGGAAGGATTGACGGTTTCGACGTTCGGATTGGCCATGTTTCCCAAACGAGACTAAGCCGCGTGGCGCGTTTTCCTGCGCGACGCGGCTATTGAATTGGCAGGGGCAGAGGGAATCGAACCCCCAACCTTCGGTTTTGGAGACCGACGCTCTGCCAGTTGAGCTATACCCCTAAAACAGCTTTGGGGTTGCCATTCGGTCAACCCCACTCTGGCACTTCACGTGCGGCCGGTTGGCAGCCGCACGGAAGATTACTACCTTACTCGATGATCTTGGCGACGACGCCGGCGCCGACGGTACGACCGCCTTCACGGATGGCGAAGCGCAGGCCTTCTTCCATGGCGATCGGGGCGATCAGCTTGACGGTGATCGACACGTTGTCGCCGGGCATGACCATTTCCTTGCCTTCCGGCAGCTCGATCGAGCCGGTCACGTCCGTGGTACGGAAGTAGAACTGCGGGCGGTAGTTGTTGAAGAACGGGGTGTGACGGCCACCTTCGTCCTTCGACAGGATGTAGACCTCGCCGGTGAAGTGCGTGTGCGGCTTGATCGAACCCGGCTTGCACAGCACTTGGCCGCGCTCGACGTCTTCACGCTTGGTGCCGCGCAGCAGGATACCGACGTTGTCGCCAGCCTGGCCTTGGTCCAGCAGCTTGCGGAACATTTCCACGCCGGTGCAGGTGGTCTTTTGCGTGGCCTTGATGCCGACGATTTCGATTTCTTCGCCGACCTTGATCACGCCGCGCTCGATACGGCCGGTCACCACGGTGCCGCGGCCCGAGATCGAGAACACGTCTTCCACCGGCATCAGGAACGTGCCGTCAACGGCGCGCTCCGGCGTCGGGATGTAGGAGTCCAGGGCATCGGCCAAGTTCATGATGGCCACTTCGCCCAGCTCGCCCTTGTCGCCTTCCAGCGCCAGCTTGGCCGAACCCTTGATGATCGGGGTGTCGTCGCCCGGGAAGTCGTACTTGGAGAGCAGCTCGCGCACTTCCATTTCGACCAGTTCCAGCAGCTCAGCGTCGTCCACCATGTCGCACTTGTTCAGGAAGACGATGATGTACGGCACGCCCACCTGGCGAGCCAGCAGGATGTGCTCACGCGTTTGCGGCATCGGGCCGTCAGCGGCGGAGACCACCAGGATGGCGCCGTCCATCTGGGCGGCACCGGTGATCATGTTCTTGACGTAGTCGGCGTGGCCCGGGCAGTCGACGTGTGCGTAGTGGCGGTTGGCCGTTTCGTACTCGATGTGCGCGGTGTTGATGGTGATGCCGCGTGCCTTTTCTTCCGGCGCTGCATCGATTTCGTCGTACTTCTTCGCTTCGCCACCGAACTTGCTCGACAGCACCGTCGCGATTGCGGCCGTCAGCGTCGTCTTGCCGTGGTCAACGTGACCGATCGTCCCAACGTTCACGTGCGGCTTGGTCCGCTCGAACTTTTCCTTTGCCATGTCGCGACTCCTGTCTCGGTAGCGATTTGCGTTGGTGGATGCGTGGTGCCCATGGGCAGGATCGAACTGCCGACCTCTCCCTTACCAAGGGAGTGCTCTACCACTGAGCCACATGGGCAAAAACTTAACGAACAGTGAATGGAGCGGGTGAAGGGAATCGAACCCTCGTCGTAAGCTTGGAAGGCTTCTGCTCTACCATTGAGCTACACCCGCCCGGGCTACTACTTCCCTTACCGCCCGGCCCACCGGACCGGACTCACTGCTTAATTCTGGTGGAGAGGGTTGGATTCGAACCAACGTAGGCGTAAGCCAACAGATTTACAGTCTGCCCCCTTTAGCCACTCGGGCACCTCTCCGAAGAGAACTTGCGATTATGGGACCATGAGGACACCTTGTCAAGCACCTCAGAAGAAAATTCTTCGAAAGCCCCTCACCCTATCGCCGCCTGGAGCGCCCCTTCAACCCGATAGCCCGCTTGACAGACGGATTGAAGCGCACGCGGCACGCACCCAACCCCATAGGGGCCCGAGCGCAGCAATAGGCATGCAAGCGCACCGGCACTCCCTCAAAAGTCCGCCCTGAACAATTCGCTTCTCCCGCCGGCTAATCTCACGCAGCCGACGCGGACAGTGGTGTACGAGCAGATAGCACGGCCAGGATCAGGGCATAAAGAAGCCGCAGCTTCCTGAGGATCATGCGCAGGTTGTGGCCGGCGCCACACAGCACCGCATGCATCGCATCACCCGATGCGCGCCCTTGAGCCAGTTCCGATCGAGCTTGCCGTCAGCCTTCATATGCCCGATGGCCGGCTCGATCGCGCTGCGCCGTCGGATCATCGCGCGCAAGCCACGCGTGATCCCGCGCCGCAAGCCGGGGTGGTAGATCTGCACGCCTTGCACTGCGACACCGCGATAGCCCCGATCGACGATCGCGATCTGCGGCCTAACCTCACTCAGAATCTCCGCCTGCTCCAGCGCCTCGGCAAGCGTATGCCCGTCGTAGGGATTGCCTGGCATCGAGCGAGCGCCCAGTACCAGGCCTTCCTTGTGCGTCGTCGTGATCGACACCTTCACACCGAACTCGTACGGCGTTCTGGCCTTGCCTTTGCTGATGCATTCGACCTCCGGCGCATGCAGCGCGTAGAGCTTGTGCTTGTCCTTCGGCTTCTGCGACAGAAGCCGCTTGGTGCGGCCAATCAGTTCTTCCAGCGCCGCGCGGCTTTGTGCTGCCACTTTGTGCTGCCACCGAGCCGAGCTGCCGCTCAACGTCGCGCATCACCCGCCCCACCCGCGCAGCGCGCGCCGCATGCGCTTGTACTGCTTGCTAGCCATCCGGCTTGAGTTCAAAGCGAGGTCAGTCAGAGCTGTTGGGCGGGGGGGAGGAGCCGGGAGGAATGGAAGCGAGGATAGTTTCGCGCAAAGTAAAACGCCCCAACCGGTTGAGGTTGGGGCGTTTTGTATGGAGAGCCTGGCGATGACCTACTTTCACACGGGAATCCGCACTATCATCGGCGCGGAGTCGTTTCACGGTCCTGTTCGGGATGGGAAGGGGTGGTACCGACTCGCTATGGTCACCAGGCTATAACTTGTTGCGTCGCTGAGGAGGCTCAGCGCCGCCAATATGGAATGTAGTGTGTAGGGGTTGTGCGTATCGGCACAGCGGTGACTCAACCGGAAACATACCGGTTATAGGATCAAGCCGCACGGGCAATTAGTACTGGTTAGCTGAACGCATTACTGCGCTTCCACACCCAGCCTATCAACGTCCTGGTCTCGAACGACCCTTCAGGGAGATCAAGTCTCCAGGGAATCCTCATCTTCAGGCGAGTTTCCCGCTTAGATGCTTTCAGCGGTTATCTCTTCCGTACATAGCTACCCTGCGATGCCTCTGGCGAGACAACAGGTACACCAGCGGTACGTCCACTCCGGTCCTCTCGTACTAGGAGCAGCCCCCGTCAAGATTCCAACGCCCACGGCAGATAGGGACCAAACTGTCTCACGACGTTTTAAACCCAGCTCACGTACCTCTTTAAATGGCGAACAGCCATACCCTTGGGACCGGCTACAGCCCCAGGATGAGATGAGCCGACATCGAGGTGCCAAACACCGCCGTCGATATGAACTCTTGGGCGGTATCAGCCTGTTATCCCCAGAGTACCTTTTATCCGTTGAGCGATGGCCCTTCCATACAGAACCACCGGATCACTATGTCCTGCTTTCGCACCTGCTCGACTTGTCGGTCTCGCAGTTAAGCACGCTTTTGCCATTGCACTTTAGGTACGATGTCCGACCGTACCAAGCGTACCTTCGAACTCCTCCGTTACACTTTGGGAGGAGACCGCCCCAGTCAAACTGCCTACCATGCACTGTCCCCGACCCGGATTCACGGGCCAAGGTTAGAACCTCAAACAAACCAGGGTGGTATTTCAAGGACGGCTCCACCGAAACTAGCGTCCCGGTTTCAAAGCCTCCCACCTATCCTACACAGATCGGTTCAAAGTCCAATGCAAAGCTACAGTAAAGGTTCATGGGGTCTTTCCGTCTAGCCGCGGGGAGATTGCATCATCACAAACACTTCAACTTCGCTGAGTCTCGGGAGGAGACAGTGTGGCCATCGTTACGCCATTCGTGCAGGTCGGAACTTACCCGACAAGGAATTTCGCTACCTTAGGACCGTTATAGTTACGGCCGCCGTTTACCGGGACTTCAATCAAGAGCTTGCACCCCATCATTTAATCTTCCGGCACCGGGCAGGCGTCACACCCTATACGTCCACTTTCGTGTTTGCAGAGTGCTGTGTTTTTATTAAACAGTCGCAGCCACCATTTTATTGCAACCCCTTCGTCCTTCTGGCGCGAGCCAGTCAAACTACAAGGGCGTACCTTATCCCGAAGTTACGGTACCAATTTGCCGAGTTCCTTCTCCCGAGTTCTCTCAAGCGCCTTAGAATACTCATCTCGCCCACCTGTGTCGGTTTGCGGTACGGTCTCGTATGACTGAAGCTTAGAGGCTTTTCTTGGAACCACTTCCAATTGCTTCGCGACCTAAAGTCGCTCGCCCCACACCCTTGAATCACGCACCCGGATTTGCCTAAGTGCCATCTCCAATGCAGGGACCGGGACATCCAACACCCGGACAACCTTCCGCGATCCGTCCCCCCATCGCATCATACGACGGTGCAGGAATATTAACCTGCTTCCCATCAGCTACGCATCTCTGCCTCGCCTTAGGGGCCGACTCACCCTACGCCGATGAACGTTGCGTAGGAAACCTTGGGCTTACGGCGAGGGGGCCTTTCACCCCCTTTATCGCTACTCATGTCAGCATTCGCACTTCTGATACCTCCAGCATCCTTCACAAGACACCTTCACAGGCTTACAGAACGCTCTCCTACCATGCACTTACGTGCATCCGCAGCTTCGGTGACTGGCTTAGCCCCGTTACATCTTCCGCGCAGGACGACTCGATCAGTGAGCTATTACGCTTTCTTTAAAGGGTGGCTGCTTCTAAGCCAACCTCCTGACTGTTTTAGCCTTCCCACTTCGTTTCCCACTTAGCCAATCTTAGGGACCTTAGCTGGCGGTCTGGGTTGTTTCCCTCTTGACACCGGACGTTAGCACCCGATGTCTGTCTCCCGTGATTGCACTCTTCGGTATTCGGAGTTTGCTATGGCGGGGTAATCAGCAATAGACCCCCCAACCATGACAGTGCTCTACCCCCGAAGGTGAGACACGAGGCACTACCTAAATAGTTTTCGGAGAGAACCAGCTATTTCCAAGTTTGTTTAGCCTTTCACCCCTATCCACAGCTCATCCCCTAACTTTTCAACGTTAGTGGGTTCGGTCCTCCAGTACGTGTTACCGCACCTTCAACCTGGCCATGGATAGATCACTTGGTTTCGGGTCTACACCCAGCGACTGAACGCCCTATTCGGACTCGCTTTCGCTACGCCTTCCCTAATCGGTTAAGCTTGCCACTGAATGTAAGTCGCTGACCCATTATACAAAAGGTACGCCGTCACCCGTTTCCAGGCTCCGACTGTTTGTATGCATGCGGTTTCAGGATCTATTTCACTCCCCTCCCGGGGTTCTTTTCGCCTTTCCCTCACGGTACTGGTTCACTATCGGTCGATCACGAGTATTTAGCCTTGGAGGATGGTCCCCCCATCTTCAGACAGGATTTCACGTGTCCCGCCCTACTTGTCGTACACCTAGTTCCACAATACTGTTTTCGCATACGGGGCTATCACCCACTATGGCCGGACTTTCCATTCCGCTTTGCTAACAATACTGCTAAAGAGTACAAGGCTGTTCCCATTTCGCTCGCCACTACTTTGGGAATCTCGGTTGATTTCTTTTCCTGCAGCTACTTAGATGTTTCAGTTCACTGCGTTCGCCTCTGTTACCTATGAATTCAGTAACAGATGACCCATACGGGCCGGGTTTCCCCATTCGGACATCTGCGGATCAAAGCTCGTTTGCCAGCTCCCCGCAGCTTTTCGCAAGCTACTACGTCCTTCATCGCCTGTGATCGCCAAGGCATCCACCACATGCACTTATTCGCTTGACCCTATAACGAGTATGTCTCGATATAGGCTGAGTTCTCGCGTTGTGCCGTATTCCAAGCGGTCTTTCGATCACTCGTAATACTGGTTGATACAATCACAACCCAGTGTCGCGTTGTTGCGAGCATCTCATCAATGCTCCGCGACACCTTTACTACATTCCATATTGTTAAAGAACAGCCGAGTTATTACTCGTCTTGGCAATGCCAAACGCAAACACCGAAAACTCGATGCTTGCGTTTGGCAACCACAAGGTATTGGTGGAGGATGACGGGATCGAACCGACGACCCCCTGCTTGCAAAGCAGGTGCTCTCCCAGCTGAGCTAATCCCCCAGTCACGGCAGAGACTTCCACCGTCCATAACTTGGTGGGTCTGGTAGGACTTGAACCTACGACCCCCGCCTTATCAAGACGGTGCTCTAACCACCTGAGCTACAGACCCTTGGCTGTAACATCAAACAAACCGATAAGTGTGGACGCCTAACTAGAATGCACGCTCTTAAAGGAGGTGATCCAGCCGCACCTTCCGATACGGCTACCTTGTTACGACTTCACCCCAGTCATGAACCCTGCCGTGGTAATCGCCCCCCTTACGGTTAGGCTAACTACTTCTGGCAAAACCCACTCCCATGGTGTGACGGGCGGTGTGTACAAGACCCGGGAACGTATTCACCGCGGCATGCTGATCCGCGATTACTAGCGATTCCAGCTTCACGTAGTCGAGTTGCAGACTACGATCCGGACTACGATGCATTTTCTGGGATTAGCTCCACCTCGCGGCTTGGCAACCCTCTGTATGCACCATTGTATGACGTGTGAAGCCCTACCCATAAGGGCCATGAGGACTTGACGTCATCCCCACCTTCCTCCGGTTTGTCACCGGCAGTCTCTCTAGAGTGCCCTTTCGTAGCAACTAGAGACAAGGGTTGCGCTCGTTGCGGGACTTAACCCAACATCTCACGACACGAGCTGACGACAGCCATGCAGCACCTGTGTCCACTTTCTCTTTCGAGCACCTAATGCATCTCTGCTTCGTTAGTGGCATGTCAAGGGTAGGTAAGGTTTTTCGCGTTGCATCGAATTAATCCACATCATCCACCGCTTGTGCGGGTCCCCGTCAATTCCTTTGAGTTTTAATCTTGCGACCGTACTCCCCAGGCGGTCAACTTCACGCGTTAGCTACGTTACTAAGGAAATGAATCCCCAACAACTAGTTGACATCGTTTAGGGCGTGGACTACCAGGGTATCTAATCCTGTTTGCTCCCCACGCTTTCGTGCATGAGCGTCAGTGTTATCCCAGGAGGCTGCCTTCGCCATCGGTATTCCTCCACATCTCTACGCATTTCACTGCTACACGTGGAATTCTACCTCCCTCTGACACACTCTAGCCGTGCAGTCACCAATGCAATTCCCAGGTTAAGCCCGGGGATTTCACATCGGTCTTGCACAACCGCCTGCGCACGCTTTACGCCCAGTAATTCCGATTAACGCTTGGACCCTACGTATTACCGCGGCTGCTGGCACGTAGTTAGCCGGTCCTTATTCTTCCGGTACCGTCATCCACTCCAGGTATTAACCGAAGCGATTTCTTTCCGGACAAAAGTGCTTTACAACCCGAAGGCCTTCTTCACACACGCGGCATTGCTGGATCAGGGTTGCCCCCATTGTCCAAAATTCCCCACTGCTGCCTCCCGTAGGAGTCTGGGCCGTGTCTCAGTCCCAGTGTGGCTGATCGTCCTCTCAGACCAGCTACTGATCGTCGCCTTGGTAGGCCTTTACCCCACCAACTAGCTAATCAGACATCGGCCGCTCCTATAGCATGAGGCCTTGCGGTCCCCCACTTTCACCCTCAGGTCGTATGCGGTATTAGCCAGTCTTTCGACTAGTTATCCCCCACTACAGGGCACGTTCCGATGTATTACTCACCCGTTCGCCACTCGCCGGCAGGTAGCAAGCTACCCCCGCTGCCGTTCGACTTGCATGTGTAAGGCATGCCGCCAGCGTTCAATCTGAGCCAGGATCAAACTCTTCAGTTCAATCTGCTGTTTTCGCTCTATTACGAGCGGTCGCTCACTCTCAGAATCTGACTTGAACTCTCGTTCAAACCTTACTTCTGTGCGAGCACTTCATAACTTGTAAGCTAACGAACTTTCGTTCGCCGCATCCGTCATCAAGCGCCCACACTTATCGGCTGTTTGTTTGTTAAAGAACTTCGCGATCAACTTTGTTTATCGCGTCGCTGCGTTGTCTGCAGCAGAGAAACGAGATTATGAAGAGCTTTTTCGTCGCTGTCAACAACTCGTCGAAGAATTTTTTCTCATCAACTCGCTGCCAATTTCCACAACTCCCCGCCGACTCTTACCACCCATCGGCCGGAGAACCGCTTCACACCTGCTTCTCCGCCGCCTCGACCACTCCGCTTTCGCTTTCGCGTCTGCGCTGTGTCGTGCAGCGAGGGGCGAATACTAGGCTGGTTTTTCGAACAACGCAAGCCCCTTTTTATCGAAGGGCTTTCCCCATCACTCGAGCGCGCCACTAAGCAGATCGAGCGCGCACCCAGCGCAACTGCCTGGCCGCATGGGCGCGGGCAATCTCTGCGCGGGCGTGGAATAAGGCGGCAATGGCGACGGGCGGCTCGATGCCGGCAGCTTCAGCTAGACGGGCCAAGGAGGCATCCGCGTCATGGATCTCGCCCAGCGCGTCCTGCAAGGACCGCAAGTGATGACAGCGGCGCTTGGAGGCATGCGCCCCCAGTGCGGGATAGAACGATTCATATAGATAGCGCCACTGCTTGGCGGCAATGCGGGCGCGGTGCAATTCGGCAGCGGGTGCATGTTTCGGCTTGCGACCACGCTTCAGCACTTTCTTCCTTAGAACGCGGGCGCGGGAATGGGCAAAAGCACGCAGGGAGGAGGATGGCACCTCATCGTGGAATGGCTCGATGACATCCCTCAGGGCATCGAGCATGGCGGCCAAGCCGGGAGATACCAGTTCCGTACGGAGCGCTGCCCATGCCCGCCCGCGAGCCGCGCTTGCCTTTGTGGCCGCCCAGCCCAGCCAGTTCAGCGAACGTGTATCTGCGGGGTCGACGGCAGCACGGGCGGCGGGAAGCCAATCCAGCAATAGGACGTCCCACTCGCGTACGGGGCCGGTCGCGGCAGCCAGTTCGCGCAGGCGCGGCTTCCAGACCGCTACCCATGCCACTGGCAATACCGGCGCAAAAGTGACCCAGGCGGACCGCAGGCGCCGCAACGACACACGGTATTGGTGGAGATCTTCGTCCGTTGGCGCGGGGGCGGCGAGCTTGGCCAGCGCCTCCCGAAGCGCTTCGATCTGCTCAAGCACGATCCCGGCGAAGACCGACAGAATCCTCGAAGGTGAGCGCTTGCTCACGCTTCTCCCCAAAAGTGACGCCCTTCTCGGGCTCGACGATGCAGGCAGTACGTCGGACACACCGAGTGTGCGCCCCGTCATTTCACTGTAGTCGAGAAAGCGAACACTGCCAGAATCAGCCGGCCTCGCTGGCGACAACGACATCCACCTCGGCCGCGCGGAAGGCTTCGGCCAGCGGCTCGGGGACCGGGAGATCGGTGAAGAACTTGTCGATCTGCGTGATGTGCCCCAGGCGCACGACCGCGCGGCGGCCGAACTTGGAGTGATCGGCAGCGAGCCAGACCTCGCGCGACTGTTCGATGATGGTCTGGGCGACGCGCACTTCGCGGTAGTCGTAGTCGAGCAGGGTGCCGTCCTCGTCGATGCTGGAGACGCCGATGATGCCGATGTCGACGCGGAACTGCTTCATGAAATCGATGGTGGCCTCGCCAACGATGCCGCGATCGCGGTTGCGCACCAGGCCGCCGGCGACGATCACCTCTGCGTCAGGGCTGCCCGACAGGATGGACGCGACGTTCAGGTTGTTGGTGATGACGCGCAGCCCCTTGCGCCCAACCAGTGCCTTGGAGATCTCTTCTGTCGTGGTGCCGATGTTGATGATCAGCGAGCGACCCGGTTCGATATGGCGGGCGACGACCTGGGCGATGCGGCGCTTGGCGTCGATATGCAGGACCTGGCGCTGGTCGTAGTCGATGTTTTCGACCGACGATGGCATGCCCACGCCGCCGTGGTAACGCGCGAGCAACCGCTCGTCTTCGAGCTGGCGGATGTCGCGGCGGATGGTCTGGGTGGTGACGCCGAGCACGCGGGCGAGCGCATCGACGGACGCGTCGCCGTGCTGGCGGACGTATTCAAGGATCTGGCGGTGACGTGGAAGCATCAAACGAACACAAACGAACACATGTGAGCGAATTAGGCGATTCCCTATGTTGCTTTACTTTCGCCTTTCACTACACTATCCGCCAACGTGTCGCTATTCGCAAGAAAACGCGCATCAATCAACGGAATCCAACCTGATCCATGCACCACACCGATACGTCGCATCTGGACTGTGATCTGCTGGTGGTCGGAGGAGGCATCAACGGGGTCGGCATTGCGCGCGACGCCGTGGGCCGTGGCCTGTCGGTGGTCTTGTGCGAGAAGGACGACCTGGCCCAGCACACCTCTTCGGCGTCGACCAAGCTGATCCACGGCGGGCTGCGTTATCTCGAGTATTACGAATTCAACCTCGTGCGCAAGGCGCTGCAGGAGCGCGAGGTGCTGCTGCGCATGGCGCCGCACATCATGTGGCCGCTGCGCTTCGTGATGCCGCACGACCGCAGCCAGCGGCCGGCGTGGATGATCCGCGCGGGCCTCTTTCTATATGACCATCTGGCGCGCCGGCGCTTTTTGCCGGGCTCGGAGGCGGTCAGGCTGGCGCAGCATCCGGCGGGACGCCCGCTCAAGCCCGGCTTGACGCGCGGCTTCGTCTATTCCGACGGGTGGGTGGACGATGCCCGCCTGGTGGTGCTCAACGCCCGCGATGCCGCCGACCGCGGAGCGCGGATCCTCACCCGCACGCGCTGCCTGCATGCCGAGCGCCGGGCCGACGGCTGGCATGCGTCGCTGGCGGGGCCGGAGGGCATCCGCGCGGTGCGGGCGAAGGCCATCGTCAACGCGGCCGGGCCGTGGGCGGCGGAGTTTGCCCGGGCGGCGCACGCGCTGCCGGACACGCGCGGCCTACGGCTCATCAAGGGCAGCCACATCATCGTGCGACGGATGTTCGACCATCCGTTCGCCTATATCTTCCAGAACCCGGACGGGCGGATCGTCTTTGCGATCCCGTACCAGGACGACTTCACGCTGATCGGCACGACGGACCTGGAATACACGGGCACGCTGGATCGGGTCGCCATCGACGCCGGCGAGATCGACTACCTGTGCGAGATGGCCAACCGCTACTTCGCGCAACAGTTGACGCCGGCCGATGTGGTGTGGAGCTATTCGGGCGTGCGGCCGCTGCTGGACGACAGTGCCTCGAGTGCGTCGGCCATCACGCGCGACTACCTGGTCGAATGCGAGACCGGGGCGGATGGGCGCGCGGCGCCGCTGATCAATGTGTGGGGCGGCAAGATCACCACTTACCGCAAGCTGGCCGAGGAAGCGCTGGACCAGTTGGCACCGCACCTGCCGGCGGCGGCCAGGCCATCGTGGACAGCCACGGCCGCCCTGCCCGGCGGCGACCTGGAGGCGCCGGGCCAACTGGTCGCGCAGTACACCTTCGCCGATTTTGTGACGCGCCTGCAAAAACGTTTGCCATGGCTGCCGCCCAGGCTGGCGACGCGCTATGCGCACCAGTACGGCACGCGCGTGACCCCGCTGCTCGCGGGCGCGACGCGGCTGGAGGACCTGGGCGCGGAGGTCACGCCCGGCCTGCACGAAGCCGAGATCCGCTACCTGATCGAACACGAATGGGCCCGCACGGCGCAGGACATCCTGTGGCGGCGGACCAAGCTGGGCCTGTACGCCGACGAGGCCGACCGCAGCCGCCTGGAAGGCTGGCTGGCGCGGCGCCTGCCGGCTGCCGAAGCTGATCCGGTGGCGCAGCGCGCGCCCTGATCCGCCTCACCCGGCACAAAAACACAAGAACGAGGGAGACACAATTGATGCTGGAACTGGACCAGGTCACGGCCGTGGTCGGAGCACAGACCCATCTGTACCCGACCAGCGTGCGGCTGGCGCCCGGCGCCATCAACGTGCTGCTCGGGCCGACGCAGGCCGGCAAGACCACGCTGATGCGCATCATGGCCGGGCTGGACCGGCCGACCGCCGGCCGCGTGCTGGTCGACGGCAAGGACGTGACGGGCGTGGGGGTACGCGATCGCAACCTGGCGATGGTGTACCAGCAATTCATCAATTACCCGGCGATGACGGTGTACGACAACATCGCCTCGCCGCTGCGCCTGCAGGGGACGGCCCGGGACGAGATCGACGCGCGCGTGCGCACGGTCGCCGCCAAGCTGCACATCGACCACCTGCTGCAGCGGCTGCCGGCGGCACTGTCCGGCGGGCAGCAGCAGCGCTGTGCGCTGGCGCGGGCGCTGGTCAAGCGCGCGCCGCTGGTGCTGCTCGACGAGCCGCTGGTCAACCTCGACTACAAGCTGCGCGAGGAACTGCGGGCCGAGTTGGCCTCGCTGTTTGCGGACGGCGGCACCACGGTGGTCTACGCCACCACCGAGCCACAGGAAGCGCTGCTGCTGGGCGGCCACACCATCGTGATGCACGCAGGCCGGGTGCTGCAGTCCGGACCGACCCTGCAGATGTACGACGTGCCGGTGTCGGTGGACGCCGCCGCCATCTTCAATGACCCGCCGATGAACGTGTTCCACGCCACGGTGGTGGAAGGCAACCACATCCGCCTGCAGGATTGGAACAACCCGGGGATCGACGTGCCGTGGACGCGCCCGCTGCCGATACACGCCGGTACGCGCTGCCGCGTCGGCCTGCGGCCCTCGCATATCCGGCTGGCCACGCGCACCTCGCGCTGCGTGGCGCTGCCGGGCCTGGTGGAGCTGGCCGAGCTGTCGGGCTCGGAGACCTATCTGCACCTGCGCGCGCATGCGCCCGGCGAGCCCGGCGGCATGGGGCTGGTGGCGCAATTGCCGGGCGTGCATGAATTCGAGCTGGGCGCGGCGCTGGATGTGTTCGTCGATCCGGCCGAGCTGTTCCTGTTCGATGACGCGGGCAAGCTGGTGAGCGCGCCCAAGCAGGGAGACGCCCATGGCGCGCATTGAATTCCGCAACCTCGGGCACAGCTACCGCCCGGATCCGCAAACGCTGTCGGACTACGCGCTGCAGCCGATGAACATGACCTGGCGCGACGGCGGTGCCTACGCGCTGCTGGGTCCGTCGGGCTGCGGCAAGTCCACGCTGCTGAACATCATCTCGGGACTGCTGACGCCGTCGGAGGGCCAGGTGCTGTTCGATGGCGAGGACGTTACCCACGCCAGCCCGCGCGAGCGCAACATCGCCCAGGTGTTCCAGTTCCCCGTCATCTACGACACGATGACGGTGTTCGACAACCTCGCCTTTCCGCTGCGCAACCGCAAGGTGCCGCAGGCCGAGGTGCGGCAGCGCGTGGAGGAAGTGGCCGAGATCCTGGAGCTGCAGCACGCGCTCAAGCGCCGCGCCTCGGGGCTGGCGGCCGATGCCAAGCAGAAGATCTCGCTGGGCCGGGGCCTGGTGCGCAAGGACGTGGCGGCCATCCTGTTCGATGAGCCGCTCACCGTCATCGACCCGCACCTGAAGTGGCAGCTACGCCGGCAGCTCAAGAAGATTCACCAGCAGTTGAAGCTCACGCTGATCTACGTGACGCACGATCAGGTGGAGGCACTGACCTTCGCCGACGAGGTGGTCGTGATGACCGAGGGCCAGGTGGTGCAGCAAGGCGGCCCGGAGGCGCTGTTCGAGCGGCCGGACCACACCTTCGTCGGCTACTTCATCGGCAGCCCGGGCATGAACCTCTATCCAGTAACGATTGACGGCGACGTGATCGCGCTGGGCGGCCAGCGGCTCTCGGTGGGCCGCGACACGCTGGCGGCGCTCAAGGCGGGCAGCGGCGCGCTCAAGCTGGGCATCCGGCCGGAGTTCGTGCGGCTCGCCGCGCCCGGCGAGGTGGGCACGCTGGCCGCCACCGTGCGCCAGGTGCAGCAGCTCGGCACGCACCAGTTGCTGACCGCCAGCCTGGGGGAATCCGGCGACCTGCCCATCAAGGCCAAGCTGCCCAACGACGTGGCGGTGACCGGGCCGCGCGTGTGGCTGCGGCTGGATGCGCCGCAGACGCTGTACTACCGCAACGACGAGAGGATCGGCCGATGAACAAGCCGCTCAACAACAAGGCGTGGTTCCTGATCCTGCCGGTGTTCCTGTGCGTGGCGTTCTCCGCCATCCTGCCGCTGATGACGGTGGTGAACTACTCGGTGCAGGACATCATCAGCCCCGAGCAGCACGTGTTCGTGGGCGTGGACTGGTTCCGCCAGATCCTGCGCGACGGCGATCTGCAGGACGCCCTCACCCGCCAGCTGATCTTCTCGCTGTGCGTGCTGGCGGTGGAGATCCCGCTGGGCATCGGCCTGGCGCTGGCGATGCCTTCCAAGGGCTGGAAGGCCTCGGCCGCGCTGGTGGTGCTCGCCATGCCGCTGCTGATTCCCTGGAACGTGGTCGGCACCATCTGGCAGATCTTCGGGCGCTCGGACATCGGCCTGGCCGGCTACTGGCTCAACCGGATGGGCGTGGACTACAACTACACGTCGCATTCGTTCGATGCGTGGATCACCGTGCTGATCATGGACGTCTGGCACTGGACACCGCTGGTGGCGCTGCTGGCCTACGCCGGCCTGCGCTCGATCCCGGATGCGTTCTACCAGGCGGCCGAGATCGACGGCGCCAGCCGGCTGGCGGTGTTCCGCTACATCCAGTTGCCGAAGATGCGCGGCGTGCTGATGATCGGCGTGCTGCTGCGTTTCATGGACAGCTTCATGATCTACACCGAGCCGTTCGTGCTCACAGGCGGCGGCCCCGGCAACGCCACCACGTTCCTGTCGCAGTACCTGACGCAGAAGGCGGTGGGCCAGTTCGACCTGGGCCCGGCGGCAGCCTTCTCGATCGTGTACTTCCTCATCATCCTGCTGTTCTGCTTCGTCCTCTACAACTGGATGCGGCGCGTAGGCAGTGCAAGCGCGGCCGTGGGAGACGACCATGCCTGACCAAAATGGCCCAAAAAGCCGGAACGAACGCCAGCGCAGGATCGCGCGCGCCATCACGCTAATCGTGTATGTGGCCTTTGCGGTGCTGCCGCTGTACTGGATGCTGAGCATGTCGCTCAAGACCAACGAGGAGACGCTGGCCGGCTTCTCGATCTGGCCGAAGCTGGTCACGTTCGACAACTACAAGATCATCTTCACCGACCCGTCGTGGTACTGGGGCTACATCAACTCGATCCTCTACGTGACGATGAACACGGTGCTGTCGACCGTGGTGGCGCTGCCGGCGGCCTATGCCTTCTCGCGCTACCGCTTCCTGGGCGACAAGCACTTGTTCTTCTGGCTGCTGACCAACCGGATGACGCCGCCCGCGGTGTTCCTGCTGCCGTTCTTCCAACTGTATTCGACGGTGGGCCTGATGGACACCCACCTGGGCGTGGCGCTGGCGCACATGCTGTTCAACGTGCCGCTGGCAGTGTGGATCCTGGAAGGCTTCATGTCGGGCATCCCGCGCGAGATCGACGAGACGGCGTACATCGACGGCTACAGCTTCCCGGCCTTCTTCCTGAAGATCTTCCTGCCGCTGATCAAGGCGGGCGTGGGCGTGACGGCGTTCTTCTGCTTCATGTTCAGTTGGGTGGAGCTGCTGCTGGCGCGCACGCTCACCTCGGTCGACGCCAAGCCGATCACGGCGGTGATGACACGCACGGTGTCGGCCTCGGGCATGGACTGGGGCGTGCTGGCCGCGGCCGGCGTGCTGACGATCATCCCCGGCGCGCTGGTGATCTGGTTTGTGCGGAACTACATCGCGAAAGGCTTCGCGATGGGCCGCGTCTAACACGACAACGGGAGACACAGCCATGTTCAGCTGGATGGCCTGGACGCCCGAGGTGGCGATCTTCTTCGGCTGCATCGCGTTGATGCTGGCCGGCATGACGGTGTGGGAAGTGACCCGCCCCACCGTGGAGCGCAAGGGCTGGCTGCCGATCGCTACCACGCGCGGCGACCGCCTCTTCATCGGCCTGCTGACGGCCGCTTACATCAACCTGGCGTGGGTCGGCCTGGCGTCCGAAGAAACGGGCGCCTGGGGCGGCTTCATCGCCTCGATGGTGGTGCTGGTCCTGATCCTGTGGCGCGGCTGAAGCCGCCCCGAACCTGGAAGGCCGACTCGATTCGATGACGCAAGTCCGGAAGTGCCGGCGGCATGCCGCGCTTCCATGCCCACCGGGGCACACGCATTCCACCACGCTCCCCGCGTCGGAATGTCGGATGTTTTCGCCGCGGGGAGAACAAAAAGTACGAGGAGATACCAATGAAAACATCCTGGCGCATGACGCTGCGGATCAGCGCGATCGCGCTGGCCAGTGCCCTGGCAGCGGGTGCCGCGCACGCGGGCGAGGCCGAAGCCAAGAAGTGGGTGACGACCGAATTCCAGCCCAGCACGCTGTCGCAGGACAAGCAGATGGCGGAGATGAAGTGGTTCATCGATGCCGCCGCCAAGCTCAAGGCCCGCGGCGTGACCGAGATCCACGTCGTGTCAGAAACGCTCGACGTGCACGCCTATGAATCGAAGACGCTGGCCAAGGCCTTCGAAGAAATCACGGGCATCAAGGTCAAGCACGACATCATGCAGGAAGGCGATGTCGTCGAAAAACTGCAGACCTCGATGCAATCCGGCAAGAGCATCTATGACGGCTGGATTTCCGATTCCGACCTGATCGGCACGCACTACCGCTATGGCGTGGTGATGCCGCTGTCGGACTACATGGCCGGCGAAGGCAAGGAATTCACCAACCCGGGCCTCGACCTGAAAGATTTCATCGGCACGAGCTTCACCACGGCCTCCGACGGCAAGCTGTACCAGTTGCCCGATCAACAGTTCGCCAACCTGTACTGGTTCCGCGCCGACTGGTTCGCGCGCAAGGACCTGCAGGAGAAGTTCAAGGCCAAGTACGGCTATGACCTGGGCGTGCCCGTCAACTGGACGGCCTATGAAGACATCGCCAACTTCTTCACCAACGACGTGAAGGAACTGGACGGCAAGCGCGTCTACGGCCACATGGACTACGGCAAGAAAGACCCGTCGCTGGGTTGGCGCTTTACCGACGCATGGCTGTCAATGGCCGGTTCCGCCGACAAGGGCATCCCGAACGGCCTGCCGGTCGACGAATGGGGTATCCGCGTGGAAGGGTGCGCTCCGGTGGGCGCCTCGGTGGCGCGCGGTGGCGCGACCAACAGCCCGGCCGCCGTGTACGCGCTCACCAAGTACATCGACTGGATGAAGAAGTACGCCCCGCCCGAGGCGACCGGCATGACCTTCAACGAGGCCGGCCCGGTGCCCGCGCAGGGCCACATCGCGCAGCAGGTATTCTGGTACAGCGCCTTCACCGCGCCGATGACCAAGCCGGGCCCGGTGGTCAACACCGATGGTTCGCCCAAGTGGCGCATGGCGCCGTCGCCGCACGGCCCGTACTGGAAGGACGGCATGCAGAACGGCTACCAGGACGTCGGCTCGTGGACGTTCTTCAAGTCCACCCCGTTCGAGCGCCGCTCGGCGGCCTGGCTGTACGCGCAGTTCGTCACGTCGAAGACGGTGTCGCTGAAGAAGTCGGTGACGGGCCTGACCTTCATCCGCGACTCCGACATCCACAGCGACTACTTCACCAAGAACGCGGCCAAGTACGGCGGCCTGATCGAGTTCTACCGCAGCCCGGCCCGCGTGGCCTGGACGCCGACCGGCAACAACGTGCCCGACTATCCGAAGCTGGCGCAGCTGTGGTGGAAGAACGTGGCGACGGCCGTAACGGGCGAGAAGACCGCGCAAGGCGCGATGGACAACCTGGCCAAGGAAATGGACCAGGTGATGGGCCGCCTGCAGCGTGCCGGCATGAAGAACTGCTCGCCCAGGCTGAACCCGGAGGGCGACCCGGCCAAGTGGCTGTCGGCCGATCACGCGCCGTGGAAGAAGCTCGGCAACGAGCGTCCGAAGGGTGAGACGGTGGCCTACGACAAGCTGCTCGCCGCCTGGAAGGAAGGCCGCGTGCGCTGACCACCCGCACGCACGGGCCGGTCCCGGCGGATGCACGCCATCGGGATCGGCCCCATTCGCGGGCCCGCCGCCGGCGGGCTATGCTTTCGCATCGCCATCACCGCATCAAACCCGCGCCGGGGCGAATCGGTCGCAGGACCGGTCCGCCCCCGGCGCATCCAGCCTCCGCCTTATGGAATACCTCCTCGCGCTCGACCAGGGCACCTCCAGTTCGCGTGCCATCGTGTTCAACCGCGCCGGCCAGATCGTCGCCAGCGCCCAGCAGGAGTTTCCGCAGCATTTTCCGCAGCCCGGCTGGGTCGAGCACGATCCGCTCGACATCTGGAACAGCCAGCTCGCCACCTGCCGCGCCGCGCTCGAGCAGGCGAAGCTGACTGCCGCCGACATGGCCGCGCTCGGCATCACCAACCAGCGCGAGACCACCGTGGTGTGGGAGCGCGCCACCGGCCGCCCCATCTTCAACGCCATCGTCTGGCAGGACCGCCGCACCGAGGCGATCTGCGAACGGCTGCGCGCCGAGGGCCTGGAAGACGAGGTGCGCAAGCGCACCGGGCTGGTGATCGATCCGTATTTCTCGGGCACCAAGCTGCGCTGGATCCTCGACCACGTGGGCGGCGCCCGCGAACGCGCCGCGCGCGGCGAGCTGGCCTTCGGCACCATCGACAGCTGGCTGGTGTGGCAGCTCACGCGCGGCCGCCTGCATGTGACCGACGTGTCCAACGCCTCGCGCACCCTGCTGTGGAACATCCACACCGGCCAGTGGGATGCCGAACTGATGCGCGCGCTCGACATCCATCCGAGCCTGCTGCCGGAGGTGCACCCGTCCGCCCATCGCTTCGGCCAGACCGATGCCGACTGGCTGGGCGCGCCGCTCACCGTCGGCGGCATCGCCGGCGACCAGCAGTCGGCGCTGTTCGGCCAGGCCTGCTTCAAGCCGGGCATGGCCAAGAACACCTACGGCACCGGCTGCTTCATGCTGCTCAACACCGGCGAGCGCGCGGTCGAATCGCACAACGGGCTGATCAGCACGACGGCCTGCCAGAGCGGCGCGAAACGCAGCTACGCGCTGGAAGGCAGCGTGTTCGTCGGCGGCGCGGTGGTGCAGTGGCTGCGCGACGGCCTGCGCGCGATCCAGCGCTCGGCCGACGTGGAAGGGCTGGCCGCCTCGGTGCCGGACTCGGGCGGCGTGGTGTTCGTGCCGTCGTTCACCGGGCTGGGGGCGCCCTACTGGGACCCGACCGCGCAGGGGGCGATCGTCGGGCTGTCGCGCGGCACGACCATCGGCCATATCGCGCGGGCGGCGCTGGAGTCGATCGCGTTCCAGAGCACCGCGCTGCTGCAGGCGATGACGCGCGACGCGGTGTCGGCCATCTCGGAGCTGCGCGTGGACGGCGGCGCCTCGGCGAACAACCTGCTGCTGCAGTTCCAGGCCGACCTGCTCGGCATTCCGGTGGTGCGCCCGGAGATCATCGAGACCACGGCGCTGGGCGCGGCCTACCTGGCCGGCATCGCCACCGGCTTCTACCGGGGCGAAGACGAGGTCGCGCAGCAATGGCGCGCCTCGCGCACGTTCCACCCCGTCATCAGCCGCGACGAAGCGCAGCACCGCATGGCGCAGTGGGAGACAGCGGTGGCGCAGGTGCGGCTGCCGACCACGCACGGCCGCTGACGGCACGCACCATTGCACCTTGAAAAAAGGCGGCCCGCGGGTCGCCTTTTCTCTTTTCTGCGTCAGGACGCAGCGCTACTCGCCGCCGCTGCCCGGCGCCGGCGCGGGCCCGCCCTGCTTCATCATCTCTTCCTTGCGCTTGGTGCCGGCCTCCTGTTTCTCGGCCTTGCGGTTTGCCTTGGCGGCCTTCATTTCATCCCGGTAGCCGGCCCGGGCCTGGGCCTTGCGCGCCTTGTATTCGTCGCGGGCCGCCTTGTCGTCGATGCGCTTTTGCACCAGCGGATCGGTCGACGAGGTGATCGGCCCCTGCCCTTGCGGCGCGGCCTGCATCGTGCCGGTGGTTGGCGGCGCGGTCTCCGGTGCCGGCGTCATCTGAGCGAAAGCGGCCGAGGCGGCAAGCGCAGCGGCCAGGGTGAGCGTGGTCTTCAGTGGGCGCGATTCGATCATGATTCGGCTCCTTATCGTGAAGGGTGAACGCGAACGCGTGAACATCGGACGGGTGAAACGGATCACGGGGCGATCCGGGCATCACCCGAAGTGATCCCGGCGCGGCACGAACGTCGCCGCCGGGTGTTGCAGGACACAACACAGCGTCGCCGCAAGAAGCGCTCCCGCGCCATCGACTACACTGCGCGCTGGTTCCGTTCCCCCCCCACGAGATGCCCGTGTCCTCGCCCGAATTCGTCCTGCTCGATGCCCCCGCCGACGCGCTCGACCTGCGCTCCGAGGCCGCCGCCGAGCTGGTCGGCCATGTGCAGCGCTGGCTCGAAGACGCCGTGATCGGACTGAACCTGTGCCCGTTCGCCAAGGCTGTGCACGTGAAGCGACAGGTCCGCTACGCCGTGAGCCTCGCCACGATGGACGGCGACGTGCTCGACCACCTGCGCGCCGAAGCCGACATGCTGCGCAGCCGGCCCGCCAGCGAGATCGACACCACGCTGCTGATCGTCCCCGCGCTGGCCGACTTCTTTGACTTCAACTCGCTCACCGAGCGCGCCGAGGCCCAGCTCGCCCGGGCCGGCTTCGAGGGCGAGCTGCAGCTGGCGAGCTTCCACCCGGATTTCGTCTTCGCCGATGCCGATCCGGATGACATCGCCAACGCCACCAACCGCGCGCCGGCGCCGATCCTGCACCTGCTGCGCGAAGACAGCATCGCCCGCGCCACCGCGGCCGTGCCGGACGCGGCGGACATCTACGAGCGCAATATCGCAACGATGGAGCGGCTGGGGGCCGAAGGGTGGGCGGCGATGGCGGCGCGGTTTACGCCGCGCAGGAACTGACCACTACACCGCCCGGTCGGCCGGCGGGGTCCACTGGTACGCCCAGGTCTCCGACAGCGGCCGGTCGCCGGATTGCAGTGTCAGCCGCAGCTCGATGGGTGCGTTGTCGGCGTCCGGCACCAGGTCGAACATCGCGCGCACGCCGTCGATGCTGGCCAGCGGCCGGGCGGAAACGATCTCCACGCGCCCGCGCGAGACGCGGATGACGGGCTCGATGGCGCCGCCACCGAGCCGACCCAGCTCGCCGCCGGCGAAATCGACCACGAAGCGCCAGGAAAAGTAGCGACGCGGCTGCCCGACGATGCCGCCGATGCCGGTGCGCGTGGCCACCACGCGTGCCAGCGGCGGGGCCGCCGGTGGCTGGGCGCCCCAGCTCAGCCGGTAGCCGAAGGCCAGCTCCTGGCCGGCCTGCGGCGCCACGGCCGGCCGCCAGAAGGCGACGATGTTGTCGAAGGTCTCGTCGGCAGCGGACAGCTCGACCAACTCCACCGCGCCCTCGCCCCAGCCGTGCAAAGGCTCGACCCAGACGCTGGGACGCTTCTCGTAGAACACGCCGTCGTCCTGGTAGTGATCGGGGTTGCGGTCGCGCTGCAGCAGGCCGAAACCGCGCGGGCCATCGTCTGCGAAGCGCTGGCTGCGCAGCGCGGGCGGGTTGGCCAGCGGCCGCCAGATCCATTCGCCGGAGCCGCGCCAGATGGCGAGCCCATCGGAATCGTGGATCTCCGGGCGCCAGTCCGCAGCGCGCCAGCGGCGGGCCGCGCTCCGGCGGTCCCCCGCGCGGTCGGTGCGATCGTTCTCGCCGTACAGGAACATGCTGGTCAGCGGTGCGATGCCGAGCCGCTCGATCGGCTTGCGCACGAAGAGCGTGGCCTGCACGTCCATCGCCAGTGTGTCGCCGGGGCGGATGTCGAAGCGGTAGACGCCGGCCACGCTGGGCGAATCGAGCAGTGCGTAGACGCGCAGCGTGTCGGCCTGCGGCGCGGGGCGCACCAGCCAGAATTCGGTGAAGTCGGGAAACTCTTCTGCGCGCCGCAGGCCGGTGTCGATCGCCAGCCCGCGCGCGGACATGCCGTACTGCCACTGTCCGCCCACCGCGCGGAAATAGCTGGCGCCAAGGAACGCGGCGACGTCGCGCGTCGGGTCGGCGCGCGTGGTCAGCCGAAAGCCGGCGAAACCGAGGTCGGCGGGCAGCGAGGCATGGTCCAGGCCGCTCTTGCCGTAGTCGAACATGGCCGGGTCGTAGGCGATGACGCGCGACTGGCCGTCGACCACCTCGTGCATGCGCACCGGCGATTTGAAGAACAGGCCCAGGTGGAAGAAGCGGGCCTCGAACGGCAGACGCTGCCCGGCCCACAGGGCATGGTCGGCGCGATAGCCGATCGACTGGTAAGCATCCCATCCGAGCCCCGCCAGCGGTGGCGGCAAGACCGCATTGCGCGGATGGTAAGGCCGGGCGGCCAGGGCCCGGGCACGCTGGCGCAGCCGGGCTTCGTCGAACGGTTCCGTGCTGGCGGATGCCAACGATACGGCCGGTGTAGCGGTAGGTGTTAACCCGGACGCCAGAGCCAAAAATCCGGCGGCCAACTGCTTCAGAAGATCGCGGCGGTGCATGGGGGCGAGGCGGAAAGCCGTCACGGCAACGATGCATGTTCGCACAAACCCGCACCCAGCAAGGATCCGGATGTTTGCTTTCATTCGACCCACAACCTTGAAGTGGAGTCGGCTATTGAAATTTGCTCGCGTAGCGTCCCCCCGCCAGTTGGCGCACAATCGAGTCCCGCCGGCGCTGTATGGCCGGCTTTCGCCATGACCGTCCCGGCGCCCATGCTTCCATCGTTCTCGACGTCCGTCCTACCTGGCACCATCGAACTGCCCGACGCGGCTGCCGCGCTGGAGGCATTCGCCCGCCACTACGACGATGTCCTGCTGCCGATGTGGCTCGGCCCCGGCTGGAACGCACAGGCCGGCCTGTGCTACGAGGCGCTGGCCGCCGAGGGCAACCGGCTGGTGCCGGCCTCCACCTCGCGCTACCGCGCCATGGCGTGTGCCCGGCAGTTGTACACGTTCGCCCGCGCGACCGTGCTGTCGCCGCGGCATGCCGCGGTCTGCGCCGAGCGCGCCGCTGCGCTGTGCCATGCGCTGGACACGCGCTTTCGCGACACGATCCACGGCGGCTGGCTGTTCGCCATCGACAGCGCGCTGGCGCCGCAGGACACCACCAAGGACCTGTACACGCACGCCTTCGTGCTGTTCGCCGCCGCGCACTGGCTGGCCGTCAGCGAGGATCCGCGCGCCGCTGCGCTGATGGAAGAAGCGCACGACGTCATCTCCCGTCGCTTTGCGCACGAGGGCGCCGTGCCGCTGCCGGTGGCCGCCATGGAGGGGACCTTCGCCGTGCCGCAGGCCGGCGTCGCCCAGAACCCGGTGATGCATCTGACCGAGGCCTACCTGGCCGCCGCCGCGCTGCCCGACGCGCCCGCCTGGGCCGAAGCCGGCGTGCACGCGCTGGCCGAAGGCATGGCCGCGCGCTTCATCGATGCGCGCACCGGCTGCATCGCCGAACTGCCGGTCGACCGGGCAGACACGGACAACCGCATCGAACCCGGCCACCAGTTCGAATGGTTCTACCTGGTGCGCGCGCACGCCGACGTCTTCGTCCGCTCCGAGGCCGGCCGGCAACTGGCCGATACCCTGGGCCGCGCGGTCGACACCGCATGCCGCCAGGGCGTACGCGCGGACACGCAGGGCGTCTGCCTGTCGCTGGAACTGGATGGCAGCGTGCGCGATGCCAGCCAGCGCATCTGGGCACAAACCGAATATGGACGCGCGCTGTCGCTGTGCAGCGAAACCCACGGCACGCTGCTGGCCAGCATGCTGTCGCTGTGGTCCGCGCGCTTCCTGCATGAGCGGGGCTGGCATGAGGTGATCGACGCAACGGGCCAATGCTTGCGCGCCGATATGCCCTCCAGCACGCCATACCACATCACAACTTTTTACGAGGCGGTCCGCGCTGCACTGGCGGTCCACCCGATTGTTGTACCCCAAGCTGTTGAGTGAGACACCCATGCATACCCACAATCCCAACGAATCCAAGGCCCGTTCCATCTTCCGGGTGGTCAGCGGTAACTTCCTGGAGATGTACGACTTCATGGTCTACGGCTACTACGCCAAGGCCATCGCGGACACCTTCTTCCCGGCCGACAACGAGTTCCTCTCGCTGATGCTGTCGCTGGTGACCTTCGGCGTCGGCTTCCTGATGCGGCCGCTGGGCGCGCTGATCCTGGGCGCCTACATCGACCGCCACGGCCGCCGCGCCGGCCTGATCGTGACGCTGGGGCTGATGGCCTGCGGCACGCTGCTGATCGCGCTGGTGCCGGGCTACAACACCATCGGCCTGGCGGCGCCGCTGCTGGTGCTGATCGGCCGCCTGCTGCAAGGCTTCTCGGCCGGCGTGGAGCTGGGCGGGGTATCGGTCTACCTGGCGGAAATCTCGACGCCGGGCCGCAAGGGCTTCTTCGTGAGCTGGCAATCGGCCAGCCAGCAGGTGGCGGTGATGTTCGCCGCGCTGCTGGGCGTGCTGCTGTCGTTCCAGCTCTCGCCCAAGGAAATGGGCGAGTGGGGCTGGCGCGTACCGTTCCTGGTCGGCTGCCTGATCGTGCCGTTCTTGTTCATCATCCGCCGCTCGCTGCAGGAGACGGAGGAGTTCAAGCAGCGCAAGCACCGTCCGGCCCTGGGCGAGATCTTCCGCTCGATGGGCGAAAACTGGCGCCTGGTGGGCGCGGGCACGCTGCTGGTGGTGATGACCACGGTGTCGTTCTACCTGATCACGGCCTACACGCCGACCTTCGGCAAGAGCGTGCTGCACCTGTCGAACCTCGACAGCCTGATCGTCACGCTGTGCGTGGGCGCCTCCAACTTCATCTGGCTGCCGGTGATGGGCTCGGTGTCCGACCGCATCGGCCGCCGCCCGCTGCTGATCACCTTCACCGCGCTGACGCTGTTGACGGCCTATCCGGCCATGCAGTGGCTGATCGCCGAGCCGTCGTTCGGCCGCCTGCTGGCCGTGGAGCTGTGGCTGTCGTTCCTGTACGGCAGCTATAACGGCGCGATGGTGGTGACGCTCACCGAGATCATGCCGCCGGCGGTGCGCACCACGGGCTTCTCGCTGGCCTACAGCCTGGCAACCGCGATCTTCGGCGGCTTCACGCCGGCCATCGCCACCTGGCTGATCCACGCCACCGGCAACAAGGCCATGCCGGGCCTGTGGCTGTCCTTCGCCGCCATCTGCGGCCTGGTCGCCACGCTGACCGTGGTCAAGCCGGCCGGCCGCCACGTGCACACCGTGACCGCCTGACGTTCCGCAACGCCCGGCCTGACGGCCGGGCGACATCGTTGCGCCGGAGCACCGCGGACTTGCCCCACGGCGCCGCGCGCAACGCTGACGACGGCCCCCTCTCCGGTAATGCCGTTCAGTTAAGGCAAAAAAGGCCGCCCCGATTGACGTCGGGGCGGCCTTTTTCCTTGTTGTTGACTCAGTTCGCGTTGCTGCGAGCCAGCCAAGTCACGCTTAACTGAACTGCATTAGCCCCCTCTCCGGGGCCGCGCCCGGCCGGCGAACGGGCCCGGCACATCCCCCCTCCCCTTCCGCCCACCCGCATGCACCGGCGCAGCACCGGACGCCGGACGGCTGGCGCATATCGAAGTGCGGAAGTGCGGAAGTGCGGAAGTGCGCCACCATAGCGCGCATTTGCCGCATTGACTTGCTGCAGCACATCACGTTATTAGCCGCCTGCCTTCCGATGCCCGCCAGCCACATGCCGGCACGCCATCGCTGCACTGAACCGGCGTAACCCCTGGCCCTGGACGGATCGCGGGGCCATTCCGCACCGTCGTGCCCGGGTTCTGTCCGCGCAACAACACCCCTCTTCGTGCCGCACCGCAGCATCGCTTTCTATGAGACGATCCCTGCCGCACAGGCCGGCTCGCCTGGCCGTTGTACCTAGCTGTTCAGTTAAACGCCATGCATACCCACAACCCCAACGAATCCAAAGCCCGCGCCATCTTCCGGGTCGTCAGCGGCAACTTCCTAGAGATGTTCGACTTCATGGTCTACGGCTACTACGCCAAGGCCATCGCGGACACCTTCTTCCCGGCCGGCAACGAGTTCCTCTCGCTGATGCTGTCGCTGATGACCTTCGGCGCCGGCTTCCTGATGCGGCCGCTGGGTGCGCTGATCCTGGGCGCCTACATCGACCGCCACGGCCGCCGCGCCGGCCTGATCCTGACGCTGATGCTGATGGCCTGCGGCACGCTGCTGATCGCGGCGGTGCCGGGCTACAACACCATCGGCCTGGCCGCACCGCTGCTGGTGCTGATCGGCCGCCTGCTGCAAGGATTCTCGGCCGGTGGCGAGCCGGGCGGGGTGTCGGTCTACCTGTCGGAAATCGCGACGCCGGGCCGCAAAGGCTTCTTCGTGAGCTGGCAGTCGGGCAGCCAGCAGGTGGCGGTGATGTTCGCCTCGCTGCTGGGCGTGCTGCTGTCGTCGGTGCTGTCGCCCAAGTCAATGGGCGAATGGGGCTGGCGCGTGCCGTTCCTGATCGGCTGCCTGATCGTGCCGTTCCTGTTCTTCATCCGCCGCTCGCTGCGCGAGACCGAGGAGTTCGAGCAGCGCAAGCATCGCCCGACCCTGAGCGAGATCTTCCGCTCGATGGGCGAGAACTGGCGCCTGGCCGGTGCGGGCACGCTGCTGGCCGTGATGACCACGGTGGCGTTCTACCTGATCACCGCGTACACGCCGACCTTCGGCCGGAACGTGCTGCACATGTCGGAATTCGACAGCATGATCGTCACGCTGTGCGTGGGGGCCTCCAACCTCTTCTGGCTGCCGGTGATGGGCTCGCTGTCCGACCGCATCGGCCGCCGTACCCCGCTGCTGGTCTTCAGCGCGGTGACGCTGCTGACCGCCTACCCGGCCATGATGTGGCTGATCGGCGCGCCGTCGTTCGGCCGCCTGCTGGCGGTGGAGCTGTGGCTGTCGTTCCTGTACGCCGGCTATAACGGCGCCATGATCGTCACGCTGACCGAAATCATGCCGCCGGCACTGCGCACCACCGGCTTCTCGCTGGCCTACAGCCTGGCAACCGCGATCTTCGGCGGCTTCACCCCGGCCATCGCCACCGGGCTGATCCACGCTACCGGCAACAAGGCCATGCCGGGCCTGTGGCTGTCCTTCGCCGCCATCTGCGGCCTGGTCGCCACGCTGACCGTGGTCAAGCCGCAGCCCCGTGCCGCCACGCTGGATCCGCTGCTCGAGCCGTAACGCTTCGGACGTCCCGCCGTCCCGCCAATCGCCCGGCGCACAGCCGCCGGGCACCGATCACCAGGTCACCGCCCACGGCCCACAGCCAACATGCGGCCCGACCTGAC
This sequence comes from Ralstonia solanacearum K60, assembly GCF_002251695.1. Classification (NCBI taxonomy): domain Bacteria; kingdom Pseudomonadati; phylum Pseudomonadota; class Betaproteobacteria; order Burkholderiales; family Burkholderiaceae; genus Ralstonia; species Ralstonia solanacearum. Next base: position 2,329,476 of record NZ_NCTK01000001.1, on the reverse strand, counting down.
GATCATCGCCTGCGGCGCCTGCGCGCACCTGTACCACGCAGGGCCGGCACCCGCCTCCGACCTGACTGGATTACTGGATCACCAGGCCGTTCGGCCCCACCACGCCCAGTTCGATATAGTGCGAACCGGGGCGGCTGCGGTCGGTGAAATCCACCGTGAACCCGCCGCCGACGTCATAGTCGCGCAGTTCCGTCAGCGCGTGCCGCACCTGCTCGCGGGTCGGCTTGGGCCCCGCGCGGCGGATCGCCTCGGCCAGCACCTTGGCCGCCACGAAGCCCTCCACCGCACGGAACGACAGGTCCACGTCCTTCGCGCCCACCGCCGCGCGGGCCCGGTTGAACTCGCGGATGACGGGGTTCACGCTCTTGCCCGGGTTCGGCATCACCAGCGCCAGCGAATAGCCGCGCACGGCATCGAGCCCCGCCACCTTCTGCAGGATGCCCGGATCGATGGACGACAGCCCGAGCAACTGCGCCTCGCCGCCCCGTGCCCGGTACTGCCGGACAAACTGGGCGGCCGGTTCGGCGGTGGCGCCCAGGAAGATCGCCTGCACGTCGGCGGCCAGCAGCTTGTCCACCGCCGGGCCCACGTTGGCGGTGTTGCGCGGGTACGAGGCCATCGCGGTGATCGCCAGCGCGTGCGCCTTGAGCGTGCGCTCGACCCCGGTGATGGCCTCCTTGCCCAGCGCATCCTCCTGGTACAGCACGCCGATGCGCGTCACGCCGATCGTCACCAGCGCGGTGATCATCTTGTCGATCTCCTGCTGGTAGCTCGCCTTGATGGGGAAGACCAGCGGGTCGGTGGTCATGCTGGAGGCGCCGGTGGCCGGTCCGACCAGCGGCAGTCTGGCCTCGGCCAGCACGCCCTCGCGCATCAGCGCCTCGACGTTGGCGGTGCCGACCACGGTGAGCAAAGCGACCGGGTTGTCGACCCTGGCCATGTCGCGCACGTTGCGCACGGTCTGCTCGATCTTCTGCTCGTCGTCGCGGGCAACCAGGCGGATGGTCTCGCCATTGATGCCGCCGTTCAGGTTGAGCCAGTCGAAGTACAGCCGGGCGCCGGCGTTCAGCGCGCGCCCGGTGACGGCCTGCGACCCGGACAACGGCAATGACTGGATGACGCTGACATCAGCATGAGCGACAGACGTCGCCAGCCCGGCGCAGAGCGCGAGCGCGATGGCGCCCAGCCTGCGCAGCCGAGTCTCCCGGCGACCGCGCGTGTGATTTCCCATTTGCATTTGGACACCCTTCTCCGCTGCGACCGTGGCCTGTGCGGTGGTTTTATCGAGACCGCCCGGGCGGCCCGCTTTGTCGTTCTGCTACGCCAACGCGGCGCGGCTCCATAGCCTGCCATCGACACCCCGGCGGCGACAAGTCCTGCCCATGCATTTACACTCGTTTCGTCCCACCTGTCGCAAAACCGCCATGCCCGCCCAGCGCCTGCTGCCGACCGATATCGAAGGACGCATCCCGCCGTCGCCGGCCCATCCGGTGCGGCTGTACACGCGGCAGATGCAGGCCAACAGCCGCTTCCCGCGCCACACGCACGCCTGGGCCCAGGTCGCTTACAGCCATACCGGCGTGCTGCGCGTGCAGGCCGGCGACACGGCGTGGGTGGTGCCGCCGTCACGCGCCATCTGGATCCCGCCCGGGATCGTGCACGAGGTGTGGGTGGTGGAGGCGGCCTTCCTGCGCACGCTCTACATCGATCCCTCGGTGGTGACGGACGCGCTCGCGCAATGCCGGGTGATGGAGGTGTCGCCGCTGCTGCGCGAGCTGATCGCCGCAATGGACGTGCGCCGGCCGCTGGCGCCCGCCCGCGAACAGGCCCTGGCCACGCTGATCCTCGACGAACTGCGCCGCAGTGCGCCGCTGCCGCTGGACTTGCCGATGCCGGCCGACAAGCGCCTGCGCGCGCTGTGCGAACGGGTGATGGCCGATCCGGGCACGCCGCTGACCTTCGATGCACTGGCGCGCGAGGTCGGCGCCAGCACCCGCACGCTGGCCCGGCGTTTCCGCGACGAGCTGGGCGTGAATTTTTCGCAGTGGCGCCAGCAAGCGGTGCTGGCCAGCGCGATCCCGCTGATGTCGCAGGGCCTGCCGCTGTCGCGCATCGCGCAGGAGCTGGGCTACAACAGCCAGAGCGCGTTCTCGGCGATGTTCCGGCGCGCCTTCGGCCAGAGCCCGAGCGCGTTCCTGCACCGGCCGGGGCCGGAGGCGGAGGCCGCGTGATGCGGCCTGCCTGAACTGCCTACAGCGTGGACATCGGCGGCAGCGACAGGACGAAGCGGGCGCCGCCGGTGCCGCTCGCATCGAGCCGTACCTCGCCGCCGTGCACCAGCGCGATCCGCCGCACGATCGCCAGGCCCAGGCCGAAGCCGCCGGTATGGCGGTCGCGGCTGGCGTCCAGCCGGTAGAACGGCTCGAACACGCGCTCGCGCTCGGCGATGGGGATGCCGGGGCCGTCGTCTTCCACCGTCAGGCACAGGCGGCCGTGGGTGTTGGCCTCGGCGTGCACGGTGATGGTGTGGCGCGCGTAGCGCATGGCATTGCGGATCAGGTTGAGCAAGGCGCGCGCGACCAGGCGCGGATCGCAGACATGGTGCGCGGGCGCGAAATCGGCGTGCACGGCGAGCGTGAGCTGCCGGTCGGCCACGTCGTCGGCGATGTTGGCGACCACGCTGTCGAGCCATTCGTCGACCGCCACGCGCATCAGCACCAGGTGCGTGGCGCCCTGCTCCAGCCGGCTCAGGGCCAGCAGCTCCGTGACCAGCTCGTCGAGTTCGCGCACATCGCTGTGCAGGGCATCAAGGCGGGCCTTGCGCTGCGCTTCCGGCACCGGCGACTGCAGCAGCGCGATGCCGAATTCCAGTCGCGCGATCGGCGTTTTCAGCTCGTGCGAGATGCCGTTCATCATCTCGCGCTGGTGCTGGATCGAGTCCTGGATGCGTTCGGCCATGTCGTTGAACTGGTGCGCGAGGCCGTACACGTTGGAACCCCGGTGCAGATGCGCACGGGTGGACAGCCTGCCGCCGCCGAAGCCGCGCGCCGCCTCCTCCAGGGCACGCAGGTCTCGCCACAGCAACCAGCTCCAGAACAGGATCGGCAGCAGCGTGGCGATAGCGATGAAGCAGAAGGCGATCACCTTGATGGCGGTGTAATAGCTGATGTCTTCAAAGTGTGCATGCAGCACGGTTCCGTCGCGCAACGGCAGGTAGTAATCCATGCGGTTGGTCATCACAACCAGCTTGCCATCGGCTAGGTCGCGCCGCTGCCCGGTACTCAGATCGGCGACCGTATCGGGGCCAACCATGTCGAACAGCTCTGTCGCGTTGTCGTTGAGGCGCTGGATGGCCGTGGCGCGGGCCTCGCCGGGAAAGCGGTCGAGATACTCCCGCAGCAGGAAGACGTAACCCTTGCGCCCCTCGCGCTGACCCTGCGTCATGGTGTCGTGGAACAGCCAGCCGGCCGACCAACTGAGCACCTGGACGGCAATCGCGCCGGTCACCAGCATCATGAGCGATAGCTTCAGAGTGGAGCGGAGCATGCGGTGTCACGCCTCCCACGCCGAGGGGCTGAACAGATAGCCGCGCCCCCAGATCGTCTTGATCTTGTGCGGCTCGGGCGAGGCGTCGCAGAAACGGCGGCGCAGGCGCGAGATGCCGGAGTCGACGGTGCGGTCCAGCCCGTCGAATTCGATGCCGCGCAACTGCTTGAGGATGTCGTCGCGGCTGAGCACGGTGCCGGCGGCGCGCGCCAGGATCAACAGCAGGTTGAACTCGGCCGTCTTCAGGTCGACCGGCTGGCCGCGCCAGGTGACGGTGCGGTTGGGCGGCGAGATGGCGAGTTCGCCGAACACCAGCAGGTCGTCGTGCGGGACGGCCGGCTCGGCAGCCGACGTGGCGGGCACCACGCGGCGCAGCAGGGCACGAGCGCGGGCAACCAGCAGGCGCGGCTCGACCGGCTTGAGCACGTAGTCGTCGGCGCCGATCTCCAGGCCCGCGACCTGGTCGTAGGTATCGACGCGCGCCGTCAGGATCAGCACCGGCACGCGCGAAAACGCGCGGATGCGCCGGCACACCTCCATGCCGTCCATGTGCGGCAACATCAGGTCGAGGATCACCAGCGCCGGCTGATGCTCGCGCACGGCCGCGACCGCGGTATCGCCGCGCCGGACCACCTCGACGGTGAATTCGTAGTTGCCCAGATATTCGCTGACCAGCTGCGCCAGACGGTCGTCGTCCTCGATCAGCAGCACCTTGGTCTTGAGCGGCGCCTCGACCATCGCCCACACCCCGTTTTCTTGCAATGGAGCGCAGTGTATGACGACGGGCCCGCGAGCGGACGATCGCACGAAACTTGCGCGCACTCGCGCACAATTGCGCACAACTTCCCGGCAATTTCCAGACAGACGGGCGCGCGGCACCCGGTCAGACTGCGGGCTCTCTCTAAGGGGTCCGCTGTGCGCAAACGTCTCTCCATCTCCTGTCTCGCCCTGCTGCCGGGCATCTGGCTGTCGCCGTCGCAGGTCCTGGCCGCCGAATCGTCGTATTCGCTGTCGCTCAATGCCGGTGTGGCACCGCGCTACCAGGGCAGCAAGCAGTACACCGTCACCGTCATGCCGGGCCTGCGGGCCGAATTCGGCAACGGGTTCTTCATCGATCCGACACGCGGCGGCGCGGGCTATGCCATGCACTTCGCGAACGGCATGTTCGCGTCGGCCGCGGTGTCCTACGACCCGGGCCGCGCCGACGAAAGCCGCTACGGCCGCCCCGGCTCGGACGATCTGCGCGGGATGGGCAGCGTCAAGGGATCGCTCCTGGGCGCCTTCACGGTCGGCGGCCGGATCGTCGGCGAGACGACCGCCAGCGCCACGCTGGAGGTGCCGATCAGCAACCGCGACCGCGGCTGGTCCGCGCACGTCGACGTGGCGGCACCGGTCTATAGCTGGGGCGCCAACAAGATCACCGTGAGCCCGAGCCTGTCTTTCGGCTCGCGCAAGTACATGCAGACCTACTTCGGCGTGACGCCGCAGCAGGCCGCCGACAGCGGCTTCGCGCCGTACACCGCCGACAGCGGCCTGCAGGCGGCCTCGCTGACGGTGGCGTGGAAGCACACGTTCTCGCGCAACTGGGCGATGCAGGCGGTGGTCGGCACCACGCGCCTGCTGGGCAATGCGGCCAAGAGCCCGATCGTGCAAAACAAGCAGAGCTACTTCGGCGGCACGGGCATCGTCTATACGTTCTGAGTTCTGAGCGCGCGCTCCGGGGCAGCGCCAGGGCATCGAGCCAGGCGACGGTCTCCCGCCGCCACGGTGCCCCGGACGCCGCACGGAACCCCATGTGGCCGGCCGACACCGCCGGCGACCCGCCCCCCTTCCTGCCCGTACCCCTGCAGCGCGACGGTGTAACGATCTCGCTCTTCACCACCCTCACCACGCTGGGCACCCCGCGCGACGCCGGGCTGCAGGAGATGCGCATCAAATGCGTCTACCCGGCGGACGACGCGTCACGGCGGGCGCTGGAGCGTATTACCCTGTAACAAAGCTCGCGTTGCAACGAGAATCATTCTCATTTATATTGACCGATTGAATTTGTCCTGCCTCCGGCGGTGTTCTGCCGCCCCATGCTGCACCATGACCGACCTGTCCCGTCCCCCGCTGTCCGCCCACCCCGTTGCCACCAAGCGTCCGGCACGCGGCGAACACGCCGCCAACCACCGTGCCACCGCGGTGCGCTGGCTGCGCAAGACGCACGGCTGGTTCGGCCTGTGGGGCGCGGTGATGGGACTGATCTTCGGCGTGTCGGGCATCTGGCTGAACCACCGCGCGGTGATGAAGCTGCCGGTCGCGCAGCAGAAGACCGGCTCGCAAATCGCCCTGGCCGATCCCATGCCCGCCACGCCCGACGCCATGGGCGCATGGCTGCAGCAGGCGCTGGGCATGCCGGAGCCGCCCCGCCGCGTCCGGGTCAAGCCGGCGCAGCCGGTGCCCTGGGCCGAGCGCGCGGACAAGGGCGAAGCCGGCCGCAATGCGCCCGCCGCCAAGCCGCTGATGCAGCCGGAGCAGTGGACCTTCGATTTCGACAGCGCCGTCACGCAGGTCCAGGTGGATTATTGGGCGGGCAACCGCTCGGCCAGCGTGCGCCAGACCGACAACGGCATCCTCGGCACACTGATCAGCCTGCACCTGGGCCGGGGCATGACGGTGCCGTGGATCCTGCTGGTCGATACGCTGGCCGGCTGCCTGATCTTCCTGTCGCTCTCGGGCCTGGCGCTGTGGGTGCTGACCACCAAGCGGCGCACCGTCGGCTGGACGATCTTCGGGCTCGGCAGCCTGCTGGCCGTCGGCCTGGCGGCGGCGCGGCTGTAATCCGCCGGACCTGCCGCCGAGTCTGCGGCCTCAGGCCGGCGCGGCGGGCGACGGCCGCGCTGCCGGCGGACGGTCGGCATCGCCCGGCAACGCGCCCGCGCGCGCAAGCCATTGTTCAAACACCGGCGACGGCCGCAGCACCGTGCCCGGCATCGCCAGCGGCACGCCGGCCGCGTCGAACCCGTCCTTGAGCACCATGTTGAAGGCGCGCAGCACGTCGGCCTGCTTCTGCGGGCGCGTCTTGAAGCGCCCCTTGACGATCATCGCGCCGCCCTCGAAGCGGTCCAGCCCGAACACCTCGGGCACCCCGATCAGTAGGCGCTCGAAGCGCGCATCCCCAGCCGTGCCGGCCGCGGCCTCGCGCACCAGCTCGATGGCCTGGCGGGGGTCGGCATCCATCGCCACGCGCACTTCGAAATCGGCGAACGAGTAGTCGCGCGACAGATTGCGCACGGTCTTGATCTGGCTGAACGGGATCGAGTGGATGGCCCCCACGCCATCGCGCAGCCGCACGGTGCGGATGGTCAGGCTGATGACGGTGCCGGTGGCCACGCCCACGTCCACCGTATCGCCCACGCTGATGGTGTCTTCCATCAGGATGAAGATGCCGGTGATCAGGTCCTGCGCCAGCGACTGCGCGCCGAACCCCACCGCCAGGCCGACCACCCCGGCGCCGGCCACCAGCGGTGTCACGTTCACGCCCAGGTTGGACAGCACGCCGATGCCGGCGGCCACCACCAGCGTCACCTTCAGGCCGTTGCGCAGCAGCGGCAGGATGGTGCGCGCCCGCGTGCTCGGCTGCAGGCGCGCGCGCCCGGCGGCGGGCGACAGCGCCTGCAGGATGGCCGTGTCGAGCAGGATCCACGCCAGCCAGGTGGAGAACACCGTGCCGATCAGCCCGACCAGCGCATCGGCGATGCGGCGGCCGTTGACCGAGCCGTGCAGCACCTCCACCAGCGTGTGACCCCACACCCGCGTCACCAGTTCGAAGAAGGCCGCCCAGATGGCCAGTTGCACCAGCGCCGCGAAAAAATGCTTGAGCCGCTCGAAATACGGCGACGTGCGCCCGAAGCGCACATGCACGCGCCAGTGCGCGCGCGGCCGCACCACGGCTGACAGCAGGAAGGCCGCCGCCAGCAGCAGCGACGTCATCACCGCGCGCCGCGATACCACATCGACGTTGTCGGGCAAGGCCAGCGTCGCCAGCACGGTGGCGCCGGCCAGCACCACCACCGGCACCGGCCACAGCACCGCGACCGCACGGCGGAACTGGTTGCCGGCATGCTGGCCGGTGCGTTGCTCGAACGAACGGTTGGCGATCAGTTGGCCGATCGGGCGGCGCAGGCACAGCGCGCCCACCGCCAGCATCAGCGACGACGCGACATTGCACACCGTTGCCAGCAGCAGGCTCAGCGCGCCACCGAGCACCAGCGCGACACGCGGATCGACCAGCGCATCACCGCACGCGCCCAGGCTGGCCGCCACGAAGATCGGCCACATGCCGCGCCGGAGCAGGAACACCACCGCCACGCGCCGGTGCGCGCTGCCCGCGAACAGCGAGAACAGCATCGCCACCGCGGCCGTCACGATGGCGCCCCACACGCTGGCGTAGGCCAGCACTACCGCCAGCACGAACCCGGCTGTCGCCTCGTGCCCCAGGCGCATCAGCACCGCGAACGACACCGCCCACGGGCCGATCTTGCGCAGCGCGTCGATGAACAGCGCGCGCGTGGTCGGCTGCGGCCCGAGGCCCGCCTTCAGCCCGAACACCCGGCGGATGCCCCATCCCAGCCCCAGCAGCCCGCCGGCGATGGCCGCCCAGACGGCGAAGGTGCCCGCAAAATCGGCCAGCACGCGCAAGCGCCGCTCGGGGGCGGCGAGCAGGCTGAGGTTGTCGTCGGCGGCTTCGATGCGGTGCAGCCAGTAGCGCGGCGCGCCGGCCTCGGCATCGGCCTGCAGCGAGCCGCTTTCGATCAGCGAGGCGACCGCCCCGAGCAACCCCGGCGCCTGCTGGGCCTGCGCGGTCTGCTGCGCGGCCATGCCATCGCGCAGTTGCTTGAGCGCATCGATGAGCGCGGTGCGCTGCTGGTCGTTGTCGAGCAGGGTGATGACGGTATCGAGCGAGGCGCGCGTCTGCGCGGGCGTGGCCGCGGGACTCGAAGCGCTGCCGCTGCCGGACGGCAGCCCCGCCAGCTTGGCGAACGAGACCGGCGCCGCACCGGCCGCACCCGGCAGCAAGCACAGCGACAGCAACATCAACAGCAACACGGCCGGCGACAGCCGCCGCGTCAACAGCCAAAGCAAAGTGCGCATGATGAGCAACCCGATCGTGCAGGCACGGACCCTGGCACGATACGCGAATTTCCTGCCGGGGCGTCAATCCCGGCGCGGCACCGGGCAACCCTGTGCCTCAGCGTCTCAGCGCCTGGCACCCTGCGGCAGCGGCGCGCGCCGCCACAGCCATGCCGCCGTCAGCAGAGCGCAGGCCAGCATCGCCGTCACCAGCGCCACCACGCCGGGCCAGCCCCACCGCGCGTAGAGCTTGCCGCCGGCGGTCCCGGCGATGCTCGAGCCGAGGTAGTACGCCAGCAGGTACAGCGCCGCCGCCTGCCCCTTGGCCCGCTTGGCGCGACGCCCGACCCAGCCGCTCGCCACCGCGTGCGCGCCGAAGAAACCGAAGGTCAGCAGCGCGATGCCGCCGATCACCAGCCCCAGCGGCATCGCCAACGTCATCAGCACCCCCGCCGACATCGCCGCCGTGCCGGCCAGCAGCACCCGGCCCCGGCCATGCCGATCGGCCAGTCGCCCGAACCAGGTCGAAGCGCCGATGCCCAGCAGGTACACCATGAAGATCGCCCCGACCGCCGAATGGCTCAGCGCATATGGCGCGCCCAGCAGCCGGTAGCTGGCGTAGTTGTAGATCGTGACAAAGCCGCCCATCAGCAGGAAAGCCATAGCGAACAGGGCGCGCAGGCCGGGCTCGCGCAGGTGCTCGGCAAGCGTATCGAAGAGATCGGCGAGCGCCGCGCCCCGGCGCGGCACGAAGCGGCGCGACGGCGGCAGCAGCCAGGCAAAGGCCAGCGCCGCCAGCAGGCACAGTGCCCCGGTGAAACCCATGGCGAAGCGCCAGCCGGCGTGGTCGGCCACCATGCCGGTCAGCACGCGCCCGGCCATGCCGCCGAAGGCGGTGCCGCCCACGTACAGGCCCATCGCCATGCCCAGGCCCTGCGGATGCACCTCTTCGGCCAGATAGGCCATCGCCACCGCCGGCACGCCGCCCAGCACGATGCCGAGCACCGCGCGCGTGGCCAGCAGCCCGTGCCAGCCGGGCAGCACGGCCGCCGCCAGCGTCAGCGCCGAGGACAGCACCAGCGAAACGCCCATCAGCGTCTTGCGGTGGATCGACTCCGACAGCAGCCCCGCGAACAGGATGGCGAAGGCCAGCAGCATCGTCGTGGCCGACAGCACCAGGCTGGTCTGCGCGGGGGACAGGCCGAAGTCGTGCCCCAGCAGCGGCATCAGCGGCTGCACGCAATACAGCAGCGAGAAGGTCGAGAAGCCGGCGGCGAACAGCGCCAGGTTGGCCCGGCGATACCCCGGCGAGCCGCGCACCAGCCAGCGCGCCGGATCGGCGGGCTCCATCGTGGCGTGAGCAACGTGGGCGGCGGGGACGGGTGTGGCGGGCGGGCTGGAGGGAGCGTTCATGTCTGGCGATTCCAGGAGGACCGCCTATTATCGTTCGCAGCCGCGCGTTCCGCGGCGCGGCGCGCCATGCGGCATCGCGCTCGCTGTCCGGCGATCCGGTCATCCAGGCATGGCCGGCCGATCGACTTCACCGACCTCGCCGGCCTCACAACCTCATCGGCCCGCACCATGCAGACCACGCTCTACTACTGGCCCGAGATCCAGGGCCGCGGCGAATTCGTCCGGCTCGCGCTGGAGCAGGCGGGCGTGCGCTACGTCGACCTCGGCCGCGAGGACGCCACCGCCATCGAACGTTTTCTCGGCGATGCCGGCATCGCCACGCCGCCGTTCGCGCCGCCCTTCCTCGTGGCCGACAAGCTGGTAATCCCACAGACCGCCAACATCCTCCTCTACCTGGGCCAGCACTACGGCCTGGCGCCGCAGGACGAGGCCGGCGGCCTGTGGACGCACGGCCTGCAGTTGACCCTCGCCGATTTCGTGGTGGAGATCCACGACACGCACCACCCCATCGCCGCCTGCGAATACTACGAAGACCAGCAGGACGAAGCGCGCCGCCGCACGGCGGATTTTCTCGCCAACCGCGCGCCCAAGTTCCTGTGGTATTTCGAGCGCGTGCTGGCGCGCAACCCGGCCGGCCCGACCTGGGCCGTGCGCGACGCGCTGACGTATGTGGACCTGTCGCTGTTCCAGATCGTGGCGGGCCTGCGCTACGCCTTTCCGCGCCACATGCAGCGCTGGGAGGCGCGGCTGCCGCACCTGGTGGCGCTGCACGCCCGGGTCGCCGCGCTGCCGCGCATCGCGGCGTACCTGCAATCGCCACGACGCATTCCGTTCAACACGATGGGCATCTTCCGCCACTATCCGGAGCTGGATGCGCTGACATGACAAACCCGGCGCAAGGCCGGGTTCGATGGGCGGATGAGACGGATAAGATGGATGAAACGTATTCAGTGCGCGCGCCGCTCGGAGGCCGGCGCGTCACATGGCAATGGCAGGCGGTGCCGGACCGCTTCCAGCGCGGCCGGCCAACATTCGATGGCCTGCAGATCATGGATGTCCTGCAGGTCGATCAGCAGTTCAACCACGCGATCGTCATCGACATCAATGCCGGACTGCCGCAGCGCGCACGACAGCGGATCGTTGCCCGGCACCCGCAGCAGGCTCACGCCCAACCGCTCGATGTCGGTCCGGTAGTACGCGTCATCGATCAGCGCGCCGATACCGCAGCGCCGGTTGCCCAGGCCACGGTAGCGCGGCTCGCCGTCCGCATCCTCGGAGCGGCATTGCTGGGCGAGCAAGTGTGCGCGCACGCGTTCGAACAGGTCCTCGATGGCGAGGAACGTCCCCTTCCCTTCCATGGGTGTCACCTTGTCCCGGGTGATCTGGTCTGCGATCGGAACGGCGGGCCGCTCAGAACGCGTCGACCACGACACCGCTCAGACCGAACTGGCGCGCGATCGAATGCAGGCGCTCCTTCCATTCCCAGATGCCGAACACGTCGTGCGCGTTCTGCAGCTTGGACAGCAGCTCCACGGTGTCGCGGTCGTCCACGTCGATGCGCGCCTTCTTGAGCGCGCGGCGCAGCGCCGTGACGCCGGCATCCATGTAGCGCGGAATCTCGTTGACCGGCTTCAGGATGTAGCGCACCGGTACGCTTTCCATCGACGTGGTGTAGTCGCGCACGCCGATCAGGTTGCCGATCGGGCAGCAGCGGCCGCCCTGGCCGTGGTACGCGGCCCCGCCACGCGGCAGGATGGCGGCGCCGCCCTGTCCGAACAGATGGCGGACGGCCCCGTCATAGATTTCCTGTTTGCTGAGATACGCCTTGGTCTTCATTTTTGATGTGCCCCTGACCCCTGGTCTTTCTGCACGCGTCGTCGCTGCGCTTCCGGTCTGACTGCGAGGACAGGCCGATCCGTACGACCTATCCTGGTTCAGGATGCACCAGAACCATGGGCCGAGAAAGCGTGGGAATGTAAGTCATTTTTACCGTTTGCTTTTCCGCAACAGATTTCCCGCAAAGGTGCGCCAGGCAACGCTTTGCGGGTGATGCGCACCCCACGCGAAAGCGACGATGCAAACGGTGTCGATGCCCCCACGCAACAGCGCGTGCGGCATCGTGCGCGCAGGCCAGGCCGTTGTCGTAGGCGGGGCACCTACACTGCGTTGTCGGACTCCGGATGCCCGAGACAGAAGCCGCGGCGGTCGTGATGCGCGCACATCGGCATCACTTCGTAGCCGGCGGCGCGCAGCAACACCGCGCGCGCAGCCACCTCGGCCGGGGGCAGGGGCTCCCCGGTGGCGTTATCCCGCACCAGCCGGCCCAGTTGGGCAAAGGGCTGGCGCAGCAGATGTTCCAGATCCAGCGAACCGCAATAGCGCAACCGCATCGCATCACCTACAGCACTTCCTGCGCGGTCTTGCGATCGCACAGCGTTACATCGATTCGTCCATCAGTTCGGGCACCGTCTCCAGCGCCGCGCTCAGGCGCGCATAGGCAGCACGCTGCGCCCAGATGGCCTCAGTCAGGGCCGCCACCAACTGCGCGCGCGGCATGCGGTTCAACAGGTCATCACGCGACCATCCGGACCGCCGCTGCACGCTGCACATCGCCTCCTGCACCTCAGTGCGCCATCGGGCGCCGACTCGCTGGTTCATGTTGTTCTCGCTGATCGGTCTGACGCGGCGCCAAGCGTGCCGAGGCCGCCTCCGGCTGCGTTCGGGAAGGGATGGCGGAATCGGTTCCGCTCTTGCTTCATGACAACGGCATACCGACCGGAAACTTGATTGCCTGGGCCGCCAATGCCGCCGCACCCCTCACCCGGACGGACTCCCCCGACGGGCGCAGCAACTTCCCGGCGTGCCGGGAGCCCAATCTTTCCCGCGCCCCGGATTGCTTCGCCAAGGAGTCCCGCTTGACCCCATCCGCCTTCCTGTCGTGCCGCCGGCCGGCATTGGCCGCATTGGCCGCACTAGCTGCATTGGCTGTACTGCCCCTGCCGACGCCGGCCGTCGCGGCCGGCCATGGCGAGGGTGACCTGCGCCGCTTCATGCACGGCATCGGCGCGGTGCCCGCCGCCGCGACCGGCACGATGAACGTGTTCTTCAGCAGCTCCGGCCTGCCCCCGCGCGGCCCGGACCGCAACGGCAACTGGCCGCACGATGTCTACGTCGCCCAGTGGCACGCCGATTCGGGCGTGCTCGATGCGCCGCGCCTGTTCATCCGGAAACCCGAAGCGCAGGAACCGGTGAGCGTGGCGCGCAACCGCGCCGGCCAGGTCATGGTGTCGTTCGAGGACGGCTGGAACGCGCCGGAGAACGTGACCCAGCGCTTCGGCATCTACGACACAGCGCTGCGGCCCATCCGGCCGTATCCGCAGCAGGTGGAATCGGGCGGGCACTCCGGCCACGTGGCAGCGGTAGGCAAGCGTTTCGTGGTGTTCTATTCGGATGGCTGGGTCGACGGCGGCGTCGACAACCTCGGCAGTGGCAACGGCGTCTATGCGAAGGTCTACGACGGGCACGGTCGCCAACTACGCGACCTCGACATCGCCCACGCCCGCCGCGAGTGGTGGCCCATGATCGCCGGCGGCGACACCCGCGCGCTGCTGGCGTGGCAGCAGTTCGTGCCGGGCCGCACCGATGCCAACCTGAAGATCGCCGTGCTCGATCCGGCCAGCGGCCACGTCATCGGCGAACGCGTGCTGCGTGAGCAACTGCAGTACTACACCTACGATGTCGCCTGGCTGCCGTCGATCGAACGATTCCTGCTGGTCGGCACGGCACAGGGGCATGGCTTTGCCGAACTGATCGACAACGACGGCAAGGTGCGCGCGTCCATCCCGTGCATGCCGGCCTCGGTACGGGAAGCGGCCATTGCCGTCAGCGGGCGCACGGCATACACGCCCGCCGCCGACGGCCGGCTGCTGCAATTGCAGGCCGGCCCCGACACGCTCACGCTCGCCGGCACGCTGATGGACACCAACGGCCAGCCCGCCAACTGGCGCCCGATCGGCAGCATCGGTCTGGTGCGGACTTCCGGCACGCTCGACTGGCTGTCGCTGACCGAGAAGGGATTGGAACAACTGCGCTTCGACCCGGCCAAGGCCCAGCCGGCCAATGCGGTCGACCAGTGCCGCTAGGGCCTGCTTCAGCCTCAGGCAGCAGCGACACCGGGCGCGGCCGTCAGCACGCGCAGCCGCACCAGGCCATGCCAGCGCGCCCCCACGATCTCGGCCACCTGCGCCGCGTGGTCCACCAATGAGGGCGACAAGACCAGGTCGACATCCACCCCGCCCTCGACGTAGTGCAGCAGACAGTGCTGCGCATCGAGCGGCGTGCCCGGCGGCAGCGCCCGCGCCAGCACGGCGCACAGCGCATCGCGGTCGGGCAACGGCAGCGGATCGGTGTAGACGCGCTCGCGCGGATCGACGTGGATCTGCACATCGAGCACTGCCATCGCCGTGTGCGCCGCGAGCACGTTGGTGCGCGCACGCACCGCGATCGCGTGCCCCTCGCTGACGGAAACGCGCGGGTCCACTTCGATGTGCGCATCGACCAGCGCCTGGTCGCCCGTCACGCGCGTGCGCAGGTCGTGGACGTTGATCACACCCGGCGTGGCCGCGAGACTGGCGTGGATGGCCTGCACCTGCGACGGCGGCAGCGCACGGTCCATTAGGTCATTGAGCGCCTCCCAGCCGAACCGGATGCCCACCCGGACGATCATCGCGCCCACCACGCAGGCGGCCACCGGATCCAGCCAGCGGAACCCCATCAGGTTGCCCGCCACGCCGACCGCCGCCACCAGCGACGACACCGCATCCGAGCGCGCGTGCCAAGCGTTGGCGATCAGCATGCGCGAACCGATGCGCCTGGCTACCACCAGCATGTAGCGGAACAACCCTTCCTTGGCGGCCAGTGCCGTCAGCGCCACCCACAGGGCCAGCCCATGCACCGGCGCCGGACCATGCGGCGCACGCAGGCTCTCGAGCGCCGCCCAGATCATGCCGGCGCCGGCCGCCAGCAGCAGCAGGCCCAGGCCGAGCGATGCGGCGTTCTCGTAGCGCGCGTGGCCGTACTGGTGGTCTTCGTCCGGCCCCTTGTGGCTGTTGCGGTTGGCGATGAAGACGATGCCGTCGGCAATCAGGTCCGACAGCGTGTGCAGGCCATCGGCCACCAGCCCCTGCGAGTGCGACCACAGCCCGGCCGCGATCTGCCCGGCGGACAGCGCGCAATTGACCGCCGCGCTGACCAGCGTGGTGCGCTCCGCGTGCTGTCTGCGGATATCGGCCGGGATGGCGGGCGGCATGGAAGACGTCATGGACGGAAACGGAAAACAGGAAGCAGGTGCGTGGACATTGTGCCACGCACCCCCGCCGGCACGACGACGACGCACCTTACATCCAGCCGCCACGAATCAGAGTTTTCCGATATGCCGGCCGTACCGGTTGCGCGATGCTTGCCCGACTCAGCGGCAAACGGGTTGCCGCTCGTTCCATCCGTTCCGGAGACCCCTCGACATGCAGGCCCCCGTCCGACTCGCGATCGCAGACGATCATCCCGGCGTGGTGGCCGCCGTGCGGCACCTCGTCTGCCATCTCCAGGGCCTCGAGGTGGTCGGTGACGCCGACAGCGCGGATGCGTTGCTCACCCTGCTGGAACGCGTGCGCTGCGATATGGTCATCACCGACTACGCGATGCCGGCCAGTCGCTACGGCGACGGCATCGCGCTGCTCGAATTCCTGCGGCGCCGCCATCCCGAGCTGCGGATCGTGGTGCTGACCATGCTGGAAACCCGCGCGGTGGTGGACCGCATGCTGCGCGCCGGCATCCGTGTCATCGCCAGCAAGGCCGACGGCCCGCAGCATATCGTGGAGGGCGTCCATGCCGCGCTGGACGGCCGCCGTTATCTGTCGCCGCGTTTCGAGGCGAGCCTGGCCGGCGAGGGTCCCGGACACGCATCCGCCGACCACGGTGCGATCGAACGGCTCGGCAAGCGCGAGCTCGAGGTCCTGCGCATGTACGTCGGCGGCGAGACCGTCAGCGAGATCGCCAAGCGGCTCAACCGCAGCGTCAAGACGATCAGCGCGCAAAAGCAGAAGAGCATGCGCAAGCTCAGGCTGGCCACCGAGGCGGCGCTGTTCGATTTCGCCGCGCGGCATGGCCTGCTCGGCGCCACCGAGCGCTGAACAACGTGACTGCCATGATGCTCCGACGCGCCTTTGCGGCTCCAGCGCACCTGTGGCGGCGTGCAGGCACTGCCCTGCTGCTGTGCGCCGCCGCCATCACGCTGCTGACGGCCTCCGACTACACACAGGCCGACGACGCAACCCGGGGCCTGCGGCAGATGGGCCCTCCACCGGCACCATCGGCTTCGGCCCGGATGGCGAGATGCGCACCGGCGGCCGCAATCGTGCTGTGGACGCTGACCCTGCTCTCCATCCGGCACATGCAACTGCGCCGCGAAAACCGGCAACGTCGCCACGCCGAAGCCACCCTTGCCCGGCAACTGGACTTCCAGCACATGCTGATGGAATCCCTGCCGTTTCCGCTGGCCGCCCAGGATGCGCAGCACCGCTACGTGGCGGTCAACACCGCGTTCTGCCACCTGTTCGGCCGACCGCGCGAGGCGGTGCTGGGACGCACGCCCGCGCATCTCGGACTGGCCTGCACGCGCACGGCCGCACGCGTGCAGGACATCGACCGCCGCGCGGCGGCAGCGGGCCAGGACGCGCGCGAGGAGTTGACCATCATGGCAGCGGACGGCCGCGAACGCTGCGTCCTGTACTGGGTGGCGCCGTTGCGCCAGCCCGACGGTCAGCCGGCCGGGACAATCGCATCCCTGATCGATGTCAGCGAGATCCGCGAGGCGCAGGCACGCGCAGAGCGGCAGGCACAGCACCTGCATGGCAGCATCGATTCCCTCCCGGCGCTGGTGTGCCAGTTCGAGATGCGACCGGGAACAGCACGCAGCCGGATGCGCTACGTGGCCGGCAGTGCCCGCGAGACGCTGGGTGTGCAAACCGATGAGGCACCGTTCCTCCTGCCGTCGCCCGCCCGGCTGGTCCATCAAGATGACCACCGGCGCATGCACGAGGCCGCGCTGCAATCCGCCATGCAGCTCACGCCGCTCGACCAGCCCTTCCGCCACGTGGGCGGCGACGGCTCGGTCCGCTGGCTGCATGCCCATGCACGTCCCCGTCGCGAGTCCGACGGACGCACGGTCTGGACCGGCTATCTGCGCGACATCACCCAAGAACGCGCACGGGCCGACGCGCAAGAGACAGCCAGACAAGCGGCCGAATCCGCGCTGCACGCGAAGGACCGCTTCCTGGCCACGATGAGCCACGAGATCCGCACGCCGATGAACGGCGTGCTCGGCCTGGTGGAACTGCTGCTGCAGACCCCGCTGGAACGCGAGCAGCAGCGGATGGTGACACTGATGCAAGAGTCGAGCCGGGCGCTGCTGCACATCCTCGACGACATCCTCGACTATGCGAAGATCGAAGCCGGCCACCTGAGCGTCACGCCCGCGCAAACCGACCTGCGCGAACTGTTCGACAGTACGGTCGGCCTGCTGGCCAGCCGCGCCCATGAACGCTCGCTGTCGGTGCGGGTGGAAGTGGACGCCGCCGTGCCGGCCATGGTGTCGGTGGATGGCATGCGCCTGCGTCAGGTGCTGTCCAACCTCCTGTCCAATGCCATCAAGTTCACCGACCGCGGCAGTGTGCACCTCAGCGCCGCATGCGTGGGGACTGCCGCCGACACGGCCCACCTCATCATCCGGATCGCCGACACCGGTATCGGCATCGCGCCGGAGGCCCAGGCTACGCTGTTCACGCCCTTCGTGCAGGCCGACAACCCCGCCGCGCGCCGCCACGGCGGCACCGGCCTCGGACTGGCCATCTCACGGCAGCTCGCCCGGCTGATGGGCGGTTCGCTCGACATGGACAGCACGCCGGGCGTCGGGACGACCCTCACGCTGCGGCTGGAGGCGCCGGTCATCAGCGCACGCTATCGGCTGCCGCACCTGACAGGCGCAACCGTGCATGTGGATGTCGATGACGCCGCCTGCCGCCGCGGGCTCGAGCAGTTTGCTGCCGCAGCCGGGTTGCAGGTGGTCCGTGGCGGCCCGGCCGCGCTCACCTTGATGGACAGTGCGCGTGCACCAGCGGATGCGCCACGCGTCATCCCCGTTACCGGCGAGGCGCCCTATGCCGGGACCGGTCGCAATACCCAGGGACCGGACACCCTGAGCACCAATCCGCTGAGCTGGCGAGCGTTCATGCAGGCCTGCGATGCCGTGTTCGCCCACCTGCCCGGCGACAGCGCCACCGCCAGGATGCCCGTGAGCAGCTCCGCTCCGCCACCAACGTCAGCCACCGAAACCCTCGGTGCACACATCCTGGTCGCCGAAGACCACCCGATCAACCGAGAACTGCTCGCCAAGCAACTGCGGTTGC
This sequence comes from Ralstonia solanacearum K60, assembly GCF_002251695.1. Lineage (NCBI taxonomy): Bacteria > Pseudomonadati > Pseudomonadota > Betaproteobacteria > Burkholderiales > Burkholderiaceae > Ralstonia > Ralstonia solanacearum. The sequence goes on along the minus strand of NZ_NCTK01000001.1, from coordinate 2,310,940 downwards.
TCGGCTACCGCGTAACCCTGGCCGAAGATGGTGCCGCCGCACTGCAGCGCCTGAGCGAGACCCGCTTCGATGCCCTGTTGACCGATTGCTGCATGCCGCGGCTGAACGGCTTCGAGCTTGCCCGCCGGATCCGTCAGCGGGAACAGCACACACCCGGCGGACCACGCTTGGCGATCCTTGCCATCACCGCCACCACACTGGCCGAAGAGCACGCCCGCTGCCGCGCGGTCGGCATGGATGACTGCGTGCTCAAACCCACGACCCTGGCCACCCTGCAGGAAGCCCTGTCCAGGCTATGGCACATCGAAGTCCGTCCCGATCCGCCCGAGGCCCCGGCAGTAGCTCCCGGCAACGCGCTCGCCTTCCGCCTCGATGACCTCCACCGCACCTTGGGCGATGGTCCCGCCACGATCAGCCTGGTCCGCGTGTTCGCCGCCACCTTGGAAGACGACGCCAGGCAACTGAGCGCGTTGCTGGCGACGGCGGACCGCCCAGCCCTGCGCAAGTGGACGCACCGGACCGGCGGTGCACTGGCGCTGCTGCAGCATGCCGCCATCGATGCCGAGCTGTCGGCATTCCGGCACGCCGTGCAGGGCGCCGACAACAGCGACAGCGCCGACCTTCAGGATGCCGGGACCCGCATGACACAACTGCTCGCGCACCTGCAAGATGTCATGCGTCTGGCGGAAACCACCTCACTGGGCACCGCTCCCACACACCAATGAGGGACTCACAGCTGAAATCCCTTTCAAACACCTTCCGCGCCGCTTTTAGACGATGCGTTCCAATCGCCCGATTGGCCTTCCGGAAAGCGCCCCTACGATGACATCAAACAATGTCACATTAAGAGGCGCCACCATGGCGCCCGTGAGACGCCACGTGAATACCCATGCCCGGACCGACTTCCCGCGCGCCGAATCCTGTGCTTCGGCCGGACGCAGCAGCAAGCTACTTCTTGCAGACGGCACGCAGGATCGCCTCGCCTTCGGAGCGGGGCACAACCGCTTCCCAGCTCGGCTTATCGATGGCCTTGGCCAGCACCGTACCGTGCTGACCGTCCTGGATCAACGCGCTGACGGGCAAGATGCGGTCGTTCTTGCAGTCGTACACCGAGGTACGCGAGTCGTACTGGTAGGCCTTGCCGTCCGAGAGCTTACGCGGTGCGTCGTAGGCATCACGCGTGGTGGCGCGCACAGTGCCGTCGGTATTGCGCTCGATGGAGTCCTGGTCCAGGTAAAGCGTGCCGGCCGGGTCGGCCAGCGGCGCCAGCTTCACCCAGTTGTCCGCGGCCAGCACCGGGGAGCCGGCCGTCGTCAGGGCAACGGCCATCCAGCAGGCCGCCATGGTTCGATCGTGTTGCATCGTCAACCTCCGTTCGCGTCATCCAGGACGCGTGCGGCTGCAGCGCCACTCCGGCATCGCATGCCGCACATCCGAACAGGGGGTAGCAAACTGCATACCGCAGCAACCCGATGGCCGAACGGCAACAAAAAGCCCGCACGCGGCGGGCTTTCCTGAAGGGCGATCCAGCGGGTTACTTGGCAGCGGCCGCCATGTAATCGACGGCGGCCTTCACGTCGTCATCCGAACCGGCATAGGTGCCTTTCGGCGGCATCGCGCCCTTACCGTGCAACGCGATGTCGTACATCTTGGCCTTGCCCTCCGCGATGCGCGGTGCCCAGGCAGCCTTGTCGCCAAACTTGGGGGCACCGGCCACACCGGCGGCGTGGCACATCTGGCAGGTCGAGTCGTAGACCTTCTTGCCGACGTCGCCGGCGGCGGCCTGCGGCGCAGCGGCAACCGGGGCGGCGACGGCCGGAGCCGGGGCGGGAGTGGCAGGTACTGCCTCAGCCGCAGCCTGCGGTGCGGAAGCCGATGCCTGCGCCGCTGCGCCAGCGGCCGGCGCAGCCGGCTCCTGCAGCTTGCCGCCGCCCGAATTGGCCATGTAGACGATCGCGCGCTGGATCTCGTAGTCGCTCACATCGTCCGGCGAAGTGCCGCCCCGGGCGGGCATGCCGCCCTTGCCGGCCAGCGCCACCTTGGTCAGGCCATCCAGGCCCTGCGGCAGGCGCGACGCCCAGTTGGCCGCGTCGCCAAACTTGGGCGCACCGGCCACGCCCGCGGCGTGACAGGTCGCACAGACTTCCTTATAAAGCTGCTCGCCCGTCTTGTAGACACGCGGCGCGTTCAAATCCTTCAGCTCGAGCTGCGCAACCGGCTTGATCCGATCGTTGACAGCCTCCTCCGACATACCGGAACTGCCCGCGCCCTCCTTCACGCCCAGGCCGACATAATTAGCCAGCAGGATGATGACGAGAATCGGAACAGCAAACGCGGTGATCACCGCGATAACCAGTTGCTTGGGGGTCTTGATCAGGGGCTCGTGTTCGTCGTGCTGCGCGTCGCTCATGCTCAACTCTCAGGATGGTGGAACCGCTCACAGCGACCATTTGGACGCCGCCGGCCCTCAATCACGAGCATCGCCGGCAATGCGTGGGGCCGCGACGGAGGGCAGGAAGACCTTGCGATGCCGCCGCATTGGTCCGAACAGACCTGTCCCCGCATTTTCTTGGCAAATATCGCGCGATTATAGCCGTAATGCCTGGCCGTTTGACACGCGGGAGCGCCCGTAGCGTCACCCTTTCGACGTGGATCAAATCGCAGACGCCGCTGTGCCGTCATCCGGACAAGATGGACGGCTGCCGGCAAACACGCTATCCTATGCGACTTGCCTGCCGGTACGTTCTGTGCCGACTTGCGCCCGTAGCTCAATGGATAGAGTACTGCCCTCCGAAGGCAGGGGTTGCTGGTTCGATCCCAGCCGGGCGCGCCACTTCACTTAAATCAAGGACTGACCGCTGAGGCGGAATGTCATCTGCCGGCATCCTGTGCCGGCCGCGCTTGGTTCAGAGACCCGCCGCGCCACTGATCCCGTTGTCCAACATGCCGTCCTGAACCTCGAGCCACCCCAGGCGCGCAGCTTCTTCGACCAGCTTGGCGACGGGCGTGAACGCTTCGCCGACGGGACACTTGACCGCGTCGGCGAAGATGCCGACCAAATCCCCCAGCGTACAAGGCCGGCCCAGCGCCTGGAACAGGACATGAGCCGATCTGTTGATACGGGCCGCGGTCAGCGTCCGATCGTCGACGACGAGCGCACCGCCGTCCGGCTCCTCCCGCAAATGGATGGAGCTGGCCAGCCGAATCGTTGCTCGGGATGACTCACCGGCAACATGGGCATAGGCATCAGATGCCGTCAAGTCGCGCCTCCGTGGAGATGAAGTCGAAGTGGATGCCGTTCAGGCCGTTTCCAACGCCGATGTGGATGCCGGTCGCGCCTTCGTTGAGCACGCTGTTGAGGCCCCACTCCACGCGACCCAACGGCAATGCCCCGGTGCCGATGGCGACCTCGGTCAGGGCGTAGTGGTATTGCGGTCCGCTTAGCGTGTGGATGGCCTTGGCCCATTCGCCAAAGCCGTCGACGATCCTGTTGTCTTCGATGGTGACTTGAAACGGACAGACTTTGCGGAGCGCCTCCGCGACGTCCGCCGCGGCCCAGAAGGACGACGCGCTTTCAAGCCGCATTTCGCGGTGCTTCGCGACCAGAACCGCATCGACCCGGACCACCCCCGACACGGACATCGATGCATCGATCCGGCCCGCCATATCGGTGGGCGACATTCCCACTTCGAAGTAATTGCCCAATGTCGAGTGCTCGTCGTCGAGCAGCGCCACACGGGTGCGCCCCACCGCATGGAGCGTATCCGGCAGCCGGACCTTCAACGCGGTATCCGGCCCTGTCATCGTGATTTCCTCGCGAGCCATCAGAAGCCGCGTGATGACCCGGCGGTTCATCGCCACCGACTGGGAAACATCGACTTCCGAGAACATCTCGACCGAGTATTTCGCCGTATCGAGGTCGGACGAGAAGGACGCGAGCGGCAACCACAGGACGCTCGTCGCCGACCACTTGTCGCGCAGCGTCTGGCGTGACGGGACACGGTCCCAATCCAGGGGCACGGCGAGCGCTCGCGTCGGCACGTCGATGTCGCCCGCGCCGATTTCGTCGAACGTCATGGCCGGGACGTCGCGCGCCGCCAGCCACTCCGCCAGGCGCCAATCGTCGGCCACGATCGCCGCTTCTTCGCCGGCGAAGATCGACTTCAGATTTCGGCTCAGTCCATCGCGCATGCCGCACCTCCATGACCGGATTCGCCCTCGATCCCGCTCAAGCCGACATCGAGGCACGGACAGGAGGCGATGTCGCCCACGTTGGCTTTGACGACCGCCGCAGGTTTGCGCTGGATATCCGTCCCGATGCTTTGGGGCGACGCGGCGGAACGAGACGTGTTCGCATCGGGCAACTGCAATGCGCGCCCATACATTTCGCCGTCGGTCGCGTAGCCTTCGGCAATCCATATGCGTCGATACATTCCGGACCTTTTTTCGATTTTTCGAAAATGACAGAACGACGGAGACTGGTGCCCGCTTTGAACGGGCACCAGAAATACGCACGATCCAGATGCCCGAAAATCCACCTCGTTATACAGAAGTCAGGGACTGCCTCTGAGCGCTTGAATCGTAGAAGCGGCGTCCATGGTGCGCTGCAGGCCGATCCAGATGGTCTTGGCGCCGGGCTCACCATCGCTCTTGCGTCCGAGGAAGCCGCCGAGCGAGGCCACCAAGCGGATCATCTGGTTGAGCGAGACCGGCGTTTTCGGCGCAGTCTTCTTGGCCAGCAGATGGGCGCCTCGTATTTCGTCGGCATCGAAGAACCGCGCGGCATCCAGGTCCGGACACGTCCGACCCAGCCGCATCAGCCGGGCAATGCGCCAAGCCACGATCATGTACAGCACCAGCGCGCGCTCGACTCGATCGATTTGCGCTAGCTGCAAGGTCTCGACCTTGCACACGGTCTTGAGCACGTGGAAGAACATCTCGATCTCCCAGCGCGCTCGGTACCAATCCACCAGCTCGATGATGGCCTGCGCATCCAGCGCCTCGCGGTTGGTCAGCAGCCGCCACACCACGGGCTTGACGCCGGCCCGCACTCCGATCTCCCGTGCCTCAATGCAGGTCAATTCCACGCCACCATGGCCGGCCAGCTTCACCCGTTGTGCGCGCAAGGCTTGCGTGACCTGGCGCGCCGGGCTGCCTGCGCGTCGCGGCAACGTGAAGGTGAGTTCCCCAAGCTTGGCACTGGCCTGCAGGCGATCCCACAGCTTGCCCGCCTCGTCCAGACTGCGGTCATGTCGGCAGCGAATCAGCCAGTCAGCCGGGTGTCCCAGCGCCTGCGCACGTGCCATCAGCGCACCGATATCCCCTTCGCGGTCCACCACGTAGACCAGGCGGGTGTGGGGCAACCGCGCAGCTTGCCCGGCCACCCGCTCATACCCTTCGAGCCAGCGTACGCTCTCCTTGAGCCCGCCCCGTGAACCATCCGCCTCGCGGGGCTCTCGCGCCCACATCCACGCGTCGAGCACACCCAGCGGCTCGCGATCGGGTGTCACCGCATAGGTCGGATGCAAATACATCCCCCGTTGCACTTCATAGCTCAATGGACCCAGCCCCTCGATCTCCTGTCCATTGAAGTCCAACTCGGTTGTATCCGCGATGCATAGCACCACCGGATGCGCGCCAGCCCGCTGCGCTGTGCGCTCCCAGTGCGGCTGCATTACGTCGCGCCAATCGATCTCCGTATTGCCCAGAAAGCGATAGGCCCCAACCGTCTCGCTCCAACCATCACACGCCCCGGGGATGCTCGCCGTGGGGTGCGCCGACAACCGCTTGAGCAGCTCCTTGGCGCGCCGGTCCCGGCGCGGATCGCCCTGATACAAACTCTCGAATTCCTCGTCCACCCACGCTCCAGAATCGCCGGCCATCTCGGCTCCAAATCCAGTGAGTAAACGCGAATCCTCGATCGCTTACAACCCCGGGGCCGTCAACTTCGGACGACTTCTGTATAACGAGGTGCCGAAAATCAGATCCCGTTATAGATGATCGCGAAAATCGGCTTGCTGCTGACAGCGTTGAGGCTCAAGTCCGTCGTGCCCTGTGAATCATCAAGAGAGCCCAGCAGGGTGATCGTCGGAATCTCGACAGCACCTGCGGACGCTTGATAAAGCTCCTGCCGCTCTACGACAAAACCATTCATCTTGAGTTCTCCTTAACAAGGACAATCGATACGCGGATGACTCACAATCCAAATCCTGCACATCCGCGCGCACCGACTATGCCACGCGCGATTTCATCGGACAAGATTATTTCAAAAATTCCTCATTTAGCCGCGAAGAAACACGACGCTTCCGGCCCATCATTGAAAATTTGAATATGCCTTTCCAGATATTTCATTTTCCGGCCCCGGATTGAACACATGATCAAAAGCCTGATTCGCCGAAAACCAGTGGTTGTGCCATTCGTCGGGCAGTCGTTCCGTGATTTAAAGCGAAAATCGTTGTGTTGTAACACTTACCAGACACACGGGCTGACTGCAGAATTGAAGAACCCAACCTGCAAGCGTTCGTCGCTACAGTTGGTTGGCACTGCCATCGACCACGTCGACAACGGCACCTTGCCTGGTCATCGTCAAGATCGGCGTGATCAGCGCAAAGAGGCCGGCGTCGATGTCTTCAGCGACTGAAACGCGCCAAACGAAGTGATGGGTTGCACCACATCCCGTTCCATCCCGCCGCGCAATCCCGCCGATATACCGTCACGCCAGCACCGTGAGTGATCGCTCCCATCGAGCAACGCCGTCCGCATGCGGTTGCCTATGGCGCGACACCTCGATCCCTTCCCTCTCGCCCAACGCCTTGAGCATCCCCGCAGCAGCATCCCACGCCGTTTCGCCTGGAAGCGTGCGGGTCATGCCAGCGCGGGAGCGGACGGGACGTGCCTCCGCCTTTTTCAGGACAGCCCCTTCCGGAGATCAGTGTTTTATTTGGTTCTTTATGTATACAAATAGTAGTAATAAATAACGCCCCGCCTTTTCTGTGGGCAACCCGGAAAAACGCTTTGGTTTCAATAGCTTGCCGAATGTAAAACCGACCGGACAGCATGTGCCGCCACGTGGATGGGTCGGGTGGCATGCTCCACGGCCTGTTGGCCAGTCCGCAAGTTGTTCCAGCGCCATCGACAGGCAGAACACAAACGGCAAACAAGCTTTCCGGGTAGTTGCCCACAACTGCGGGGCAGGTTATCCCCAGCGGATGAAACGCCTGTCGGGAGCGGGCGCCGAGCGCCCGATGTTCAACGTCCGCCCTCAAAGCATCTTCTGTACGTCGTTCAGTGCCCGATCCAGTTGACCTTTCAGCGGTGCCAACAGGCAATGCAAACTGTGACACTCGGCCGACCGCTCACTGCGTAGATCCAGCAACTGCAGAATGCCGGCGAGCCCCGCGCTTACGTTCAGCAACTGAGCACACGCCGCCTCCGCCGTCTCGCAAATCAGCCCGCTCACGATATCGAGCTGTTGCACCGTCGCCGCCGGCGCCTTCACGTGCTTGCCGGTCTTCCCGGCCTGCGTGGCGAGTTGCGCGATGAGTTGGCGTTGACGCACGAACGCCAGCAATTGCGGGGAACAGTTCGGCTCAAGCATGCCTCGCCTCCCTGTGTGAGGGTGATGCGACGGTGTCCGGCGTGACGGCGGGGAGCATGCGGAAAGTGGCTTGCTTGAGACGAGCGCGGGCATCAGGCATGGCAGCCTCCTAGAACGGGATGGGAGACCCGCCGCTCATTTCCACGTGAGGGTGGCGGGCCAGACGGCGGGGGTGGAAAAACCGGCGTTCTAGGAAACCGGCCAGCACACGGCTGCCCCGCCCGGCCCGCCAGAGACTGCACAGGCGTGCGCGTACACAACGGACGAAAAAAAGCCGCGAGAGCGGCTGTCCGCCTAGAACTCGTCGGGCTTCCACACCCGGCCACCGCTGTTTCGATGACGGGCCAATTCTTGGTGATCGGCCCAATGGTGTCAATCTGCCGACACAACAATTTACGGCTGGACGTGCGCCCCCATCCCATGTCCGGAGCGCTCGGCTACGCTGTCCCGCGCCGCCATCAACTCCGGCGGATTCCCTCCCCAAACCCATGCTGCCCGCGCTATGGCAGCGGACGGCTCAGGCGCTCGCAGGTTCGCCGAAGGCCGCAAGCCAGCCGAGGCCGGCCGCTCCTGCCGCCAGGCGCGCCATGGCTGCCCTGAGCACCGCGGCATCGACCCACGGGTACGGCAGCGCGTGCTGGATCGCGACGCGCCAGGCATCGGCCCGCGCATCGCCGAGCACATCCATCCGCGCGATGTGAATGTGCAGGGCGCTGACGCGCCAATCACCGCCGACCCGATCGAACGTCCACCGATAAACCCCGTGGCCGACCCGCAGCGCACCGCCGGCGCGCTCTTGCATGACTACCAGCCATGGCATCGGCGCCAGGGAGATCGGCCCGGTGCCTGCCTGCGGGACGTCGGGCAGATCGCGGCGCCGGCTGACGCAATACGTTCGGCAGCGGTGGTACTGGGCACCGAAGTCCGTCACCAGCGTCTTGGCGATGGCCGCGGCGCCGTCGGTCTCGGACGGGAAGGCGATGTTCTGCGTGGCGAGCGAGAACGTCAGCCGCGCATGGGGCGCGAACACGCCGTCGATCACGTGAGGCAGGTTGTCATCCTTGGCGTGCAGGTAGCCCTCGAGCAGGCGGGCGAAGTCGTCCATGGTGGTAACGAAAGCGATAAAAGAGGCGTGTACGCTAACAGCCGCGCGCGCTGCCGTCGCCCATGCCCGCGCTAGGGCTACGGACTCTGGCGTGCCGATCGCTGCATCCGCGTATGACGAACATTGACGCGGCGCAGATGCCGCAGCCCTGGTGCTGTGCCAGAATGCATGAGCGGAAAACGGCGCGCCGACGCCGTCCGCTGTCCCCGAAGCGTGCCGGTGCCTGCACGGGCAGCGTCGCGGACGACTGACAACATACTCCACAAAAGGAATCAACAATGTCCAATCGTCGTCAATTCCTGAAGAGCATCCCCATCGTGGCCGCTGCGGGTGCCGTCGGCATGGCGGGCCTGGCCCGCGCGGCGAACCCGATGGTCACGGAGACCGACCCGCAGGCCGCCGCCCTTGGCTACAAGGCCGACACCACCAAGGTGGACCAGGCCAAGTATCCGAAACACACCCCGGACCAGCACTGCGGCAACTGCGCGCTCTACCAGGGTGGCACGGCGGCCCAGGGCGGCTGTCCGCTGTTTGCGGGCAAGGACGTCGCCAACAAGGGCTGGTGCAGCGCCTGGGCAAAGAAGGCCTGAGCGCCTCCCTCCCCCGGTATGCGACAGCGGACCCTGCGGGGTCCGTTGTCATTGGTGCGCCGGGATGGGACGGATTTACAATGCGTGCCATGGCCTTCACCTTTACCCCCACCGTCCTGGTCATCGATGACGAACCGCACATCCGGCGCTTTGTGCGCGCGGCGCTGGAGGCCGAAGGCTGCGAGGTGTTCGAGGCCGACCGCGTGCAGCGCGGCCTGATCGAAGCCGGCACGCGCCAGCCCGATGCCGTGATCCTCGATCTCGGGCTGCCCGATGGCGACGGCATGTCCTTGATCCGCGATCTGCGTACCTGGACGGAAGTGCCGGTGCTGGTGCTGTCCGCCCGCGTCGATGAGCGCGACAAGATCGACGCCCTCGATGCCGGCGCCGACGATTACCTGACCAAACCCTTCGGCGTGGGCGAACTGATTGCCCGCCTGCGCGTGCTGCTGCGCCGCCATGCCAAGCGCGGCGAAGACGGCGGCAGCATCATCGCCTTCGGCGACGTGCAGGTCGATCTGGCACGCCGCCTGGTCAGCCGCAACGGCGAGCCGGTGCACCTGACGCCGATCGAATACCGCCTGCTGTCAGTCCTGCTCGGCCGGCGCGGCGCGGTGATGACCCACCGCGAGCTGCTGCGCGAAGTCTGGGGCCCCGCGCATTCGGACAGCAGCCACTACCTGCGCATCTACATGGGCCACCTGCGCCACAAGCTGGAGCGCGATCCGGCGCGCCCGCAGCACCTGCTGACCGAAGTCGGCGTCGGCTACCGCTTCGCCGCCTGAGCGTTACTGCTCCTTGATGCCGGCCGCATGCACGATGCGGCTGTTGCTGTCGTATTCCGCGCGGATGGCGGCGGTGAACTGCTCGGGCGTGCCGCCCACCGGCACCACCGAGGCCTGCGTGAGCCGCTCACGCAGGTCCGGCGAGGCCAGCGCCTTGTTGATCTCGGTGTTGAGCCGGGCGATGATCGGCGCAGGCGTCTTGGCCGGCGCGAACACACCGAAGGTCGAGGCCATGTTGGCCTTGGCGTAACCCAGTTCGGCAAAGGTCGGCACCGTGGGCAGCGCATCGAGCCGGTGCGGCGCACCCACCGCCAATGGCCGCAGCTTGCCGCTGCTGATGTGCTGCATCAGGGTCGGACCGACGTTGGTCGACATCACCTCCACCTGCCCGCCCAGCGCATCGGTCAGTTGCTGGCCGCCGCCCTTGTACGGAATCAGCGTGATGTCGACGTGCGCTTGCACCTTGACCTGCTCCAGCGCCAGATGGCCGACTGTGCCCATCCCCGAGGTCGACCAGCGGATCGTGCCCGGCTTGGCCCGCGACTGGGCCAGCATGTCGGCGAAGCTCTTGCCCGTGAACGAAGGCGTGCCCAGCAGGATCATCGGCGCGTACATGACGTTGATGACCGGCGCGATGTCTTTCTGCGGGTCATACGGCAGCTTGCCGAAATGCGGGTTGAGGGTGAGCGGGCTCACCGCGGAAAAACCCAGCGTATAGCCGTCGGGGGCCGACTTGGCCACCGCGTCCATGCCGATGCTGCCGCCGGCGCCGGCGCGGTTCTCCACCACCACCGGCTGGCCGAGCTGCGTCGCCAGCTTCTCGCCCAGCGCGCGCGCGACGTTGTCCGAGATGCCCCCGGTCGGATACGCGACGATGATGCGGATCGGCTTGGCGGGGTAATCCTGTGCCAGGGCAGGCGTGGCGGACAGCAACGGCATGCCCAGGCACAGCAGCGCGGCGGCCGCGCTCAGGCGGCGGCGGGTGGAATGGATAGCGACAGCGGAAATGGCAACGGCGTCAGACGTCATGGCGCAATGGTGAGAGATCAACGGAAAACCAGCATTTTAGGCGGAGCCCGGGCGGGCACGCCGACGCGCACCAAAGAAAAAGGCGCCCGAAAGGCGCCTTCTCCGTTCCCAATCGAGAGACTGTGTCGATCAGAAGATGTGGCGGATGCCCAGGCCAACACCAACTTGGCTGGTCTTGGCGTTGACGCCCGTACCCGTGCCGCCCGGCTGTTCCGGAATGGCGGCGTTCTTGACCTTGTCGTAGGCCACGGTGCCGTACAGCTGGGTCCGCTTGGACAGCGCGTACTCGGCCAGCAGCACGCCGGTGTAGCGCTTGCCATCGTTGCCGGCATCCAGGTCAGCGTTGCTGATGCTGTCGTAGTAGAAGGCACCCGTCAGAGCCAGCGCCGGGGTGACTTGGTACGTCAGGCCGGCCAGGCCGATGTGGTCGCGACGCTTGGTGGCGCCCGGGGTCAGGCCAGGGCCCGAGGCATTGCCGTACAGGTTCAGACCGAAGGTGCTGCGATCGCCAGCGCAGGTGCTGCTGTTCACGCAGCCCGTGTTATCGCTGCTGTCAATATAGCCAGCGAACAGCTTAGCCGGTCCAATGGTGTAGTTGCCGCCAATACCCCACACCTTTTGCTTGTGGCCGCCCGGGTTGCCGGTGGTGGCATTGGGTGCGTCTTGTTGCTGCTGATAGAAGCCGCCGATCTGGGCCGGGCCGAACTCATACGAAACAGCACCGCCCACAAAGCGGTTGTCAGCCGTGCTGCCCGCCACCTCACCAAAGCCGTAGCCCAGGCCAACGTACAGGCCGTTCCACTTGCCTTCGTACTTGAGCATGTTCGACACGCGCAAGCCGGTCACACCGTAGTAAAGCCATGAGTTTTCGTCGTAGTTGCCCACGCCCAGCGGGTCGAAGTTGCCGCCCATCGTGAAGCCGAAGTTGTACTGGCGACCCAGCATCAGCGTGCCATAGTCCTTGTTGGACAGCCCCACGAAGGATTGACGGTTGAACAACCCACCACTATTGACGCGGCCGGTATCCGGATCAAAGCCGCTTTCCAGCACGAACAGCGCCTTGTTGCCGCCGCCCAGATCTTCCGAGCCTTTCAGACCCCAGCGGCTGTTGGACACCGCCCCGTTATCCATCCGCAGCAAGCTGTTGCCGGCTTGGTTCGCGTTGGTGGTGTAATGAATGGTGGCATCGACAATACCGTACAGCGTCACGCTCGATTGGGCGTAGGCCGAACCTGCGAACAGGGCGCCGACTGCGACCAGAATGGCAGACTTTTTCATGTGGGCTCGTTGAAAAGAAAGTGTGTCAAACGCCCGGCCCCGTGTGCCTGAGGCGGGCTCCTCCAGATTTCCCGTGTTTCCTTGTTGGAAACGCCGGGAAAATTTAGCAAATGGCATTAAGCGCGGTAAAGCAATTCACCGAATCATTCACCCAAGTGTGGTAAGCGCGCATCGCTCCTAATGCAGCGCACCAAAATGGCCTCCGGTAAGGCTTACCGCCCCGTTACGCCCTGCTGTGGTGCACAAAATTAATAGCGGATTTGAAACGCAACGCAAATTAAACAAAAAGACGCAGGAGCAATCCTGTTAAACCCTTAATTCGATCGCCATTCACACCGGACCGCTTCATTTCGGCGCCCACAACAAACCGTTCGTCGCACCACCGTGGATACGTCGGCTCCCCTGGCCTACGCTTCAGGCCGTGGCAGAACATCAACAAGACCACGTATCCAGGACAGCATCGAACATCAGTTGAAGAAGGAGTCCGCCATGCGACTCAAGCAGATTGGGATGGCCGCCCTGCTGACGGTGGGTGCCTTGGCGGCGGGCGGCGCATGGGCACAGGCCACCCGCCTCGAAGTGTTCGACCAGGCGGCGCGGGAGGCACGTGCGGATGTTGATAGCGACGGTGCGCGTACCGGCCGTTTCGATTCCTGCACTGAAGGCGCCCGCGCCCGTTTCGACCCGTATACCGATGGCATGCGCAGCGACCCGGCGGGCCGCGCCCGCGAAGCCGGCGGCACGGTCTACGGCTACCCGGTACCGAACTGATCCGGCTCCGGATCCGGCTGCCGATCCCCCGGTTCAGGGCTAATGCAGTTCAGTTAAGCGTGACTTGGCTGGCTCGCAGCAACGCGAACTGAGTCAACAACAAGGAAAAAGGCCGCCCCGACGTCAATCGGGGCGGCCTTTTTTGCCTTAACTGAACGGCATTACCGGCTCAGGGCCGGTCTTCAGGGCATCCTCCATTTCCCGCCATCGCCCCCTCGAGCCCTGCCGGCATTGCACCGGCGAGGCTTTTTCATGTGAGCGACACGCCACGGCAGCGCGCCGAGCATGATCGGCTGCGTGCACGCCAGTCCGTGGCGCGATGCGGGCCCGACGCGCCGTCTTGCCGCCGCGTTACCGGACGACGCCCACGCGGTCGCGCGAGACGTCCATGATCATGCGCGACAGCAGGTACAGGCGCGGCACGATGGAGTTCAGGTCGACATATTCCGCATCGTTCGAATGCGCACCGAAGCCTGCCAGGCCGAAGCGCTCGATGACCGGCGCCTGCGTCTTGGAGGCCGCGAACGCCGCATCGGTGCCGCCGCCCTCGGCCTTGTCGTCGATCTCCAGCGACTTGCCGAGCTCACCATAGATCTTCTGCGCATGCTCGCCCAGACGGTGCGACGCCGGCGTCGCTTCCAGCGGCGGGCGACGGCGCTCGAACCGGGCCGCGACCTGGGTATCGGGAATCAGCCTGGTCTTGACGCGTTCGTTGATGGTGTCTTCCAGCTTGTCGGCATCGGCCGTGCGCAGCAGGCGTACGTCGGCCTGGGCGCTCGCGGTAGCGGGGATCACATTGCGGTTGGTGCCGGCCTGGGCCATCGTCCAGTTGACCTGCAACCCCGTCTGCGGGTTGGACAGATCGCGCAGTTGCAGCACCTGGTGAGACAGTTCATACAGTGCGTTGCGGCCGTGCTCCGGCGCCCCACCCGCGTGAGATGCCTTTCCCCTCACATCCAGCAGGATCGCGCCGATGCCGCTGGTGGCAAGCGACAGCTTGTCGGTACTGACACGCGTGCCTTCGCACGAGAACACCGCATCCTGCTCGGCGCCCAGCTTGGCCAGCAGGGTGCGCGCACCGGGCGAGCTGATCTCTTCGTCGCCGTTGATCAGCACGGTCAGCGTGCCGTACTGCCTGAAGCCGACCGCCTGCAGGATGGACACCGTGTGCAGGATCACTGCCACGCCGCTCTTGTCGTCGGCGATGCCCAGACCGTAGGCGCGATCGCCGTCGATGCGGAACGGCTGCTGCGCCAGCATGCCCTTCAGGTACACCGTGTCCATGTGCGCGATCAGCATGATGTTGCGCTTGCCCTCGCCCTTGAAGCGCGCCAGCACCATCTTGCCGATCTTCTCGGGGGTGTCGGCCATGCGGTAGGCGTGGTCGGTCGGATCGACCAGCTTGACGTCGCCGCCCAGCAAGCGCAGTCGGTCGGCGATGACGCCGGCGATCTTGTCCAGGCCTTCGAGGTCCTTGCTGCCCGATTCGATCGACACCAGTGTCTTCATGGTGTCGATCAGCGCCGGCTTCTCCTGCTGGGCACGCTTGTAGATCTCGGCCGGCGGCACGGCGGCGGCCTGGCCCGCGAACAGCACGCCGGCTGCCATCAGCAAGGACAGCACGGCCGGGCGCACTCCCCGTGCGAACGACATGGCTCTCATGGACGATTCCTCACCTGTTCTCTTAGTTATGGTTTGCAACAAAACGCCGATTTTCGCACGCCGGCCGGGCCGGCGGCGACGGCGCCATCCCCGTTCGCAGGGAGACGCGCGAAAAAATGACGCACCTCAAATGGAATATCGGCAGTACCGAGCAAAACGACAGCATGGCCCCCTGCACAGTCGCTACAATTGCCGCCATGCAATACATCCATGTCGTCAACGGCGATGTTGCCGGTGCCGCGCTCAAGCAGGCGCTCGCCCAGGCCGGCCGCCCCGATTCCGTTGTAGTTCTGCGCGACGATCTTGCCGTCGGGCCGCTGGCCGACGTCGACGGCGCGTCCATGGCGCGCTCCGGCTTCTGGCAGCGCGTGGCGCCCACCAGCAATATCGATTTCGCCGCCGAAATGCACGATGCCCTCGCGTCGCTGGCCGAGCTGCGCGAATCGGCCACCGAAGTGGCGATCTGGCACGGACAGAGCGCGTCCGACCAACTGATGCTGCGCCGGGTGGCGTTCCACCTGCACCAGGCGCCGCAGCGGATCAACGAAATCGGCATGGACGTCCGCGAACTGGATACCCCCGGCGCCCAGGGCACGCTCACGACCATCGGCATGTATCCGGGCGCCCGGCTGGCCCGGCGCTTCTCCACGATCGCGCCGGTGTCGGTGCTGCGCATCGGCCGGCTGGCCTACGAATGGCAGCAGACCGTGCGCGAGAACGCCGACGTGCGGCTGTGGAAGGGCAACACGCTGGTGCCGGTCTCGTACGCCACCGTCGACGAGGTGATCCTGGAGCACGTGCCGACCGACTGGGCCTCGGCGCGCGACGTGGTCGCCAGCATCATGGGTGCCATCGACGGGCTGCTGGCCAGCGACTGGTTCGTCTTCTGGCGCTGCCGCGAACTGGTCGGCAACGGGCAACTGCTGCTGCGCGGCGAATCCGATTCGCTGACCACCTGCGAACTGCGCCGCAACGTCAGCGTCACCGTTTGAGCCGAACCCGTTCAAGTCCGGCCGGCTCTGGCCGTTGAAGGAAGAGGCCCGGCGGGCCGGCCGGCCCGTCTTCACGCCCTTCCCAATTCTTCACTGACTCTCCTTATTGTGTGCATTCAGGCCGCCCCGCTTCGGCCGTCAATCCGGAAGCAACACCAACTATCCCGATCCGGGGGGGCCTATCGTGAGCATCTCATCTGTCAGCAGCAGCAGTTCGCTCTATTCCAGCGCGATCCTGTCGTCGACCAGCACCAGTTCGACGTCTTCCACGAGTGATACATCGAGCACAACGCCGGTGCGCCGCCATCATGGCGGCGGCGGTGGCGGTTTCATGCAAGCGATCGAGCAGGCACTGAGCCAGCTCGGTTTGTCGACTTCGTCCACGTCGTCGGCATCGTCCACGTCGTCGACCGACAGCACCAGCAGCACGACGAGCGCCTCCGCGCCGCCGCCGCCCCCGCCCGGCGGCATGCCGCCCCCTGACGGCGGTGACGACGGCGACAGCGACGACAGCAGCAGCTCGACCATTGGCCAGGACATGCAGAAGCTGACGCACGATCTGTTCTCCGCCCTGCAGAGCGCCAGCAGCTCCAGCAGCTCCAGTTCGTCGTCCAGCTCCAGCACGAGCAGCTCCAGCAGCACGTCGGGCTACGGCTCCGATTTGGCGTCGGGCCTGCAGAACCTGATCTCGCAGCTCAAGAGCGGCGACACCTCGTCGTCGGGCAGCAGCGCGCTGTCGACGCTGCAGTCGGACTTCCAGAAGCTGGTCAGCGACGTGCAGAGCCAGTCGGGCAGCAGCAGCTCCGGCAGTTCCAGCTCAAGCACCAGTACCGCCAGCAGCACCTCTTCGTCGAGCAGCTCCAGCACGCCGTCGCTGACGGATTTCCTGGAAAAACTGGCGCAGAGCGTGGCCGGTCAGTCGGCCTCGTCGATGGCGGTGGGCAGCAACATCAGCGTTTACGGCTGACGCACCGGCGCGCGCGGGTGGTCAGCTCTCGCGCGCGGCCGGGCTCTCGGCGGAGGCGTCGTCGCTGGCGTCCCGCGGATCGGCCCCGGCGGTGTGCGGACCGCCTTCGCCCCAGGGCATGCCGCTCTCGCGCAACCGCTTGCGCTGGACGCGGTCGCGCCGGAACATCTCGGCCAGTTCGTCGCGGCCCTGCTGGGCCAGCGACACCAGCTTCTTCTGATCGCGGTAGACCGGGTAGATCTGGTCCATCGCGTTCAGCGTATGGCGTCGGAAAGTCTGCGCAACGCGCAGCGCCTCATAGGGTTCCTTGCCCAGGCCCTCAAGCACGCGCCTGGCCAGCACCAGCGAGCCCTCGAACATCTCCCGCTCGATCACCTCGACACCGCGGTCGCGCAACTGGTACACATGCGACACGTTGCGGGCACGCACATGGAGTTTCAGGTGCGGGAAGCGCTCGCGCACGCGATCGACCACCTCCAGGCTGGTTTCCATGTCGTCGATGGCGACCACCATGATGCGGGCGCTGTCGGCGCCAGCCGTTTCCAGCAGGTCCATGCGCGTGGCATCGCCATAGAACACCTTGAAGCCGAAGCGGCGCAGGATGTCGATCTGGTCGGGGTCATGGTCGAGCACCGTGGCGGTATGGCCCTGGCTGTATAGCAGGCGGCCGACGATCTGCCCGAAGCGGCCGAAGCCGGCAATGATGACCTCGTTGTCCTGGGGCCCGATGGCGTCCGGCGCGCGCGTCTTGCCGGCCATCAGGCGCGGCGCCAGGATCTTGTCGTGGAACAGCAGCAGCAAGGGCGTGGCCGCCATCGACAGGGCCACCACCAGGTTCAGCGTGGCGGCCGTCTCGACGCCCAGCACGTCGCCCGCCACGCCGGGGCCGAACACCACGAAGGCGAATTCCCCCCCTTGCGACAGCAGGAAGGCGAACAGCCATGCCTGCCCCCGCGCGATACCGAAGCGCATCGCCAGCACACGCAGCGCGCCGATCTTCACCACCAGGAACACCGCCACCAGCAGCACCACCGCCAGCGGCTGGCGCATCAGCACGCCAAAGTCGATCGACATGCCGACCGCGAGGAAAAACAGCCCGAGCAGCAGCCCCTTGAACGGCTCGATGTCGGTCTCCAGCGCGTGGCGGTATTCGGAATCGGCCAGCAGCACGCCGGCGATGAAAGCGCCCAGCGCCATCGACAGGCCGACGCTGTGCATCAGCAGCGCGATGCCCACCACCACCAGCAGCGAGAACGATGTGAACATCTCGCGCATGTTGGTGCGGGCGATCACGCGCAGCACCGGCCGCAGCACGGTCCGCCCGCCGAAGATGACCGCCGCCACCACGCCCACCGCCTTGGCCGCCGCCAGCCAGTGGTAGCCGCCCGCCGCATCGCCGGTATCGGACGCCAGCAGCGGCAGCAGCGCGATCATCGGGATGGCGGCAATGTCCTGGAACAGCAGGATGCCGAAGCCCGCCGTGCCGGCCGGCGTGCGCATCAGGTTGCGCTCGGCGAGCGTGGCCAGCGCGATGGCCGTGGACGACAGCGCCAGCCCGAGCCCGGCCACCACGGCCGCGCGCCACGGGTGGCCGACCGCCATCACCACCAGTCCGACCGCCAGGGCGCACACCGCGAGCTGCAACCCGCCGTAGCCGAAGATACTGCGCCGCAGCGACCATAGCCGCGCGGGCTCCAGCTCCAGCCCGATCACGAACATCATCAGCACGACGCCGAACTCGGAGAAATCCAGGATCGACTGCACATTGGTGATGAGCCGCAAGCCCCACGGCCCGACGATCACACCGGCCAGCAGGTAGCCGAGCACCGAGCCCAGCCCCAGCCGGCGCGCCAGCGGCACCACGGCCACCGCCGCGGCCAGGTAGATGACGAAGTTGGCGAGGAGGTCGTGCGATTGCATGGATCGGAATGGAAAGAGAAGGTCGGTCCGGGCTCAGGCGGGGACGGCCGCCAGCCATGGCTGCAAGGTCGCGCGCACCTGATCGAGATGCGCATCGAGCACCGGCTGCGAGGCGTCGTCGGCGTCATGCAGCACGTGCGGCGGCAGCCAGTGCATGCCGCACAGCGCGGCGGTCTGCTGCAGGGGCAGCAGGAACAGGTCGAAGGGGTGGCCGTGGACACCATCCGGGCTGTAGGCGTGCGCGCGGCCGCCGGTGGTCGCCAGCACCAGCATGTGCTTGCCACGCAGGGCCTCGCCGCCCGGCCCGTAGGCCCAGCCCATCTCCAGCACGACGTCCAGCCACTCCTTGAGCAGCGACGGCGTGGCATACCACTGCACCGGAAACTGGAAGACCACCACGTCGGCGGCTTCCATCGCCTGCTGCTCGGCGCGGACATCGATGTCGAACTCGGGGTAGCGCCAGTAAAGATCGTGCATCGCTACGCCGGGCAGGCCGGCGAGCATGCGCGCCAGCGGCTTGTTGGCACGCGAACGGCGCTGCGCGGGATGCGCGTAGATCACGAGAATGCGCGGTGGGCTCATGGAGGATCGGGAACGGCGGGAGGCGGTGCGTCTTGAACGCGCATCTTCGCACGGCTGTCCAAGCGCGGCGTGAGGGCAGTTGAGCGCCGGGCCAGGTGATGCGACCGTCCCACGCATTTTTCCAGGTGGCCGACGCAGCGCTTTTTGTGCGCCGCACCATTTTACGTTGCGGGAAAGCGACAACCCGGAAAGCCATGCATGGCTGCGATAAATCAATGATTCCGCTGGAAAAACCGGCGGCAGGCTGACACCACGCTTACGAGCAACCCCCGATTGCCCTAAAATAGCATGATGCATTGCACAACACGCAAGCGTACCCGCTTGCGCGTGCCGGAGGCGCAACCCCCGCCTCATGTCATGACCCGCCGCCCGTTGGGACGGCACTGAAAGGAAACCTTGTCGTGAACCCGCTCGAACTGAGCAAGGCCATCGGCGTCGTCACCCAGGACGACATCGACAAGACCGAAGCGGCGCAAGGCGCGCCGCGAACCACCGTGCTGGTGCGCGAACTCGCCGCACACCATCGGTCGCGCCTGCTCAAGCACCTGCTCGCCCTGGGCGAGGAAGACCGCCTGCTGCGCTTCGGTCAGGTGGTGGGCAATCACGTCATCGAAGCCTATGTCGACAGCATCGATTTCGATCATGACAAGGTGTTCGGCGTCTACGACGACCGCCTGACCCTGGTCGGCGTCGGCCACCTCGCCTACCTGCGCGACAACCCGCAGGGCCGGGTGGCGGAGTTCGGCGTGTCGGTGCTGGAATCGGCGCGCGGCAAGGGCGTCGGCAGCGCACTGTTCCAGCGGGCGGCCATGCACGGCCGCAACACCAAGGTGCGCACGCTTTACATGCACTGCCTGTCGCGCAACGCGGCCATGATGCACATCGCCAAGAAGGCCGGCATGCGCGTGCAGTACGCCTACGGCGAGGCCGATGCCTACCTGGAGCTGCCGCCGGCCGACACCATGAGCCTGCTGACCGAGGCGATCGACGGACAGGTCGCCGACCTCGACTACCTGCTCAAGCGCAACCTGCGCGACGTGCGCCGCTTCGGCCAGCGCTTCTGGCGCTCGCTGCTGCCGCTCAAGCGCACCATCTGATCCCGCGGCGCCACGCCGCCGCCAAGCAAGACGCCCGGCCTGCCCGGGCGTTTTTTTGTCTGCGCGGCACGTCGTTTGCCTAGGGTCTGTCATCAAATAGTCCAGCTCACAGCGGAGGCCAGATGGATGGCGCCGAGGAAAGCGGCGGCAGTCTTATCGTAGCGAGTGGCAATGGCCCGGTATTGCTTGAGCTTGGCGAAGAAGTTCTCGACGAGGTGGCGAGCTTTGTACAGGTGCGCATCGTATTCGCGCTGCACCTTGCGAGTTCGAATGCTGGGGATGACGACCGCCTTGCCGGCCTGCAGTAACGGCTCAACGACGCGCTGTTGTGCGTCGTAGCCCTTGTCTGCGATGACCGTCTGCGCTTCGGTGTCCTTGAGCAAGACGTCGGCACCCTCCAGATCCGAGGCTTGCCCAGGCGTCAGATACAAGCCCGTGGGATTGCCCAGCGCATCCACGGTTGCGTGGATCTTGGTGCTCAGGCCTCCTCGGCTGCGCCCGATGGCTTGTGAAGCGGCCCCCCTTTTCCTCCAGCGCTGTGCTGATGGGCTCGCACGATCGTAGCGTCAATCATGGCGTATTCGTTATCTGCGTGTTGAGCCAGCGCTTCGAAGACCCGCTGCCACACTCCGCGCCGACTCCAGCGCATATGGCGTAAATGCACTACCCGAAAGTCACCAAAGCGTTCGGGGAGATCGCGCCAGGCAATGCCAGCACGGTAGCGATAGAGCACGGCATCCACAAACAATCGATTGTCCTTCGCTGGCGCTCCCACATGGCCGCGCCTACCAGCCAGCAATTCTTGTATGCGCTCCCATTGCGCGTCTGTCAGGGCGTATCTGCGAGTCATACACTTCTAACGCTCATCGCGGGAATTCGATGACAGGCCCTAGAGCAATTGCGCGCTTGTCAGCCGCGCAGGCGTCTCCCCTACGATGATGACGAGGCACCGCTTGCCCCCCAGGGGCTGCCACCTCGGTCGCCCGCGAGCCGATGCCAAAGCAGGAAGAAGGAGACGACGATGAACACGCAATCCGTGCGGCTGCCGCTGCTGGCCGCGGCCGTGCTGCTGGGGCTGGGCACCCTGCCCGCCACTGCCCAGGACACCGGTATGGGCGACATGGCGATGATCAATCCCGCCGGCATGAAATGGGGCGACGCGCCACCCACGCTGCCCAAGGGCGCCAAGCTGGCCGTGCTGTACGGCGACCCCGGCAAGGAAGGCCCGTTCGTCGTCCGCATCAAGGCGCCGGCCGGCTACAAGGTGCTGCCGCACTGGCACACACAATCCGAGAACCTGACCGTCATCTCCGGCACGCTCTACCTGGGCGGCGGCGACACCATGGACATGGGCGCCGCACATGCGCTCAAGGCCGGCGGCTTCCACTTCCTGCCGGGCGGCGCGCATCACTATGCCTTCACCAGGACGGCGACAGTGGTGCAGATCCATGGTACGGGGCCGCTGGATGTCCATTACGTCGATCCGAAGGATGATCCCTCGAAGCAGTGAACGCCGGCGGCGGCCCAGCATCGGGGCGTCCGTCACGCGGCAGGGTGCGAGCGGACAGTCGCCGATGGCAGCGGAGTACAGTGACAGGCATCGCCTCCACCCTCCACCCGAACCACCATGACCGACGATGAACGCGCCATCCGGGCCGTTGTGACCGACTGGCTCTCTGCCAGCCAGGCCGGCGACCTGCAGACGGTCCTGAACCTGATGACGGACGATATGGTCTTCCTCGTGCCCGGGCAGCCGCCCTTCGGCAAGCCGGCCTTCGCGGCCATGTCCGAGGGCATGAAGGCGGCGCGCATCGAGGGGACGAGCGACATCCAGGAAATCGAGGTGTTCGGTGACGTGGCCTACCTGCGCAACCATCTGCGCATCACCGTCACGCCGCCGGGCGGCGGCCCCGTGATGCACCGTTCGGGCCCGACCCTGTCGATCCTGCGCAAGGAGGCCGACGGGCAATGGCGGCTGGCGCGGGATGCCAACCTAGTGATGCCCGACCCGGGGCCGGCCTGAGGCCAGTGCACCGGGCCGGGCACGCCGGGAGGTCAATGCCCCCGGCGTCCGACGACAACGTTTATCGTCCCGACGGGGCGGGGACGCGATACTGGTTCAACACCTGCCAGATCAATTCGCGCAGCGCGCGCTCGGGCTGGACGAAGCCGGCGCCGGTGGCATTGTCGTGGCCGGGCACGTCCATGTCCACGGCCGTCTTGCGCAAGGCGCTGTAGATCTGTTCCGGCGTGGCCCGGGGCACCGCCTGGCGCATCAACGCCGCCACGCCGGCGAGATGCGGCGCCGCGGCCGAAGTGCCGTAGAACTGGTACGGATACGCGGCGTAGTAACGGCAGTTCAGGTTGTAGACGCCAAAGCCCCGATCGCCATCCTTGGCCCGGATACCGAAAAACACCGAGCTCGCGCCGTCCGGCCCGACCAGGTCCGGCTTGCCATCGAGTACGGGGCGCGGCAGCGCGCGGCCGTCATTGTCGAACAGCATCAGGCCGCCACCGTGCGACGAGAACCGCTCCAGCTGTGCGGTCTTGAGCGACGGATCGCACATCGGCGTCGCGAGGTAATTGGCTGCGCCGGCCGTAATCGCATTGGGCGAAAGCACATGGCCGAACAGGGCAGCATCGGCCGTGCCGAACTGGTCGATGACGACCCGGCTGGTCTGCAGGCGGACACGCCGCGGCGCCGTGCCATCCACCAGGAGAACCTTCAGGGTGGCCTCCGGCTCGGTTCCCAGCAGCGTCCCCCATGCAATGGCCTGCTGGCCGATCACCGAGGCATCGGTGCAGCTGGGGTATGGCTCGCCGTCGAGCATGACGTTGAACGGCTTGCCGTTCTTGTCGGCCAGGCACACCTGGAGCGAGCTGGTGCTGTTGTCGAACGGCTGGTCCCAGTAGAGCTGGAGGCTGAACCGGTAGAAGCCCACGATCTGGCGCGTCGCACGCACCGGCAGCGAGAACACCTGGCTGGCGCCCGAGGCATCGAAATTCAGCGGACGACCAAGCGTGCCGGTGCCGTTCGGATCGACCGGCTGGTCGGCAAAGCGCGCGTTATTGTTGACGTAAGAAACAGGGGACGTTCCTACGCCATCGTTGCCGCCGGCTGTGAAGTATGCGATTCCGTGGTTCTTGACCACGTTGTCGATCGCCGCGCCGACGATCCCGGACTGGAAGGCGGGTTCATAGGAATACTGGACGTCATCGACGATGACCTGCGCGCCGCCGCCGGCAACGCCCTGGGCGTTGCTCTTGTCCTTCGGCAACGCCAGCGTCTCGATGCCCTGCGCGAAGTCGGCCAGCCCCCCGTACCCGGAATAGAAGACGATGTCCGCGCCCGGCGCCACGTCGTGGAGGATCTCGGTGATGGCGCGGCCTTCGTCCGTGCCGTCGCTGCAATCGCGCAGCTCCTTCAGGATCCGGATGCGGCCGTTACCCGGCAGGTCGCCGCGCGCGATATCGTCCTCCATCGTGTCCTGGCGGCCGTTCTGCGCAACGTAGCCCGCGTTCTGGTTGAGTTCGCTATTGCAATTGAACGAATCAGAGAGAACGCCGATGGTAATGCCCTTGCCGGTCAGCTCGATGCCCAGGCCTTTCACCGCTTGCCGCAGCGAGCGGCTCAACTGGGCGTAGTCGCCCTGGCCCTGGACTGCGCCGGAGCGCGTGGACCGGCTCACCTTGCTGATGCGGCGGACCTGTTGAATGGCCGCAGCCTCGTCGATTTTCGCGACGGGCAGGCAACCGCTGATGTAGTTCCGGTACACCGCGGCATTCTGGAGTCCAAGCCGCTCCAGTTGGGCGACGGCCTGCTGGGCGTCCCCTTGGACCACGATGTCGACGTTGACGCAGTTGCCGGGGCGGGCCACCACGGCCGAGCTTTCGAGGCTGCTGCCAGGGGTGGACATCGCACGCGCGGGGGCGTTCCGCCGCAGGCGGATCAAGGCCCCGTCCAGCTTGGCGGCGTTGCGCTCCGCCTTCGCCTTGGGAGACAGGCCCGATGGAATGCCATCGAGCGTCGCAGTCGGCGAGCTGGCCGGTCTGGACGGCAAGATCTCCGATTGGGCCATCAGGCCGGCCGAATATCCGCTTGATAATGCAACCAATAGCGCTGTTCTTAAAATTCTTGAACTTAACACTGAGATCTCTCCTGGATTGGGGAATCCCAATATAAGAGAGCGGCACCCCGACCATCGGCCAGTTGAGTTTTATTGAACCCCAAAGTCGTATATTTTTTATGCACAGCGTTGCAATAAGTTCAGCCCCAATTCTTCGCCCGGCAACTTCTATACCAAACGGAATGAGAAATTTGATTCAGATTTAAGTCAAAGGCTGTGGCAAGACGTCCCGGGATGAGACCATCGTCTTATACATAACTCTTGCCTCATTTTTGAGCGCACCTCCTGGAACCCCTTGAAATAAGGCGCTGCGGGTTGTCGACCGCTGAATGATGGCGGTTCGGCGCTCACAAGCCGGCTCCAGTAAGTCATTGATTTTTAAGGGGTGCGGCGAGATGTGTATAAGACGATGCGTCAGACCACCACCGGCAACGCTGTCGTATCCTTGATCCGCTCCAGCGCGAAGCTGCTCTTGACGTCGATCACGGCCGGATGCGCCAGCAACTGATCGCGGATAAAGCGGGCGAAATGGTCCATGTCTTCGACGAACACCTTGAGCAGGTAGTCCATCTCGCCGGTCATGGCATAGCAGGTGACCACCTCAGGCCAGGTGGCGACGGCGGCGCGGAAGATGTCCGACGGCGCCTTGCCCTTGGGTGCGCCGCCCTGCTTCTCCAGCCGCACGTTGATGTAGGCCGACAGGCCCAGGCCGATCTTGCCCGGGTCGAGCAGCGCGGCGTACTGGCGGATCACGCCGCTTTCCTCCAGGCGGCGGATGCGGCGCAGGCAGGGGCTGGGCGACAGATTCACCCGCTCCGCGACCTCCAGGTTGGTGAGACGGCCGTTGTTCTGGAGGACCTCCAGGATCTTGCGGTCAATCTTGTCCAGCTCCACCTTGCTCATTTTGTTGCTCCGCAACATAACGTTCGGCAATTTTCTTGCGCAAATTTAGCAAAAATGGCACAACTTCGCAATTTTTGCGTGGACTGACACTTCTACACTGCGGGAATCGTCCAAATCCTGAGCGCTGACCCCAGCGCCGCACCCCGCAGGAGGCTTCGCCATGCCATTCACGCCTTGGGAAAACCCGATGGGCACCGCCGGCTTCGAATTCATCGAATACGCCGCGCCGGACCCCGTTGCCATGGGCAAGCTGTTCGAGAACATGGGCTTCAGCGCCATCGCCAAGCACCGCCACAAGAACGTGACGCTGTACCGCCAGGGCGGCATCAACTTCATCATCAACGCCGAGCCGGATTCGTTCGCGCAGCGCTTTGCGCGCCTGCATGGGCCGTCGATCTGCGCCATCGCCTTCCGCGTGCAGGATGCCGCCCTGGCCTACAAGCGCGCGCTGGAGCTGGGCGCATGGGGCTTCGATACCCACAGCGGCCCGATGGAGCTGAACATTCCGGCCATCAAGGGCATCGGCGATTCGCTGATCTACCTGGTGGACCGCTGGCGCGGCAAGAACGGCGCGCAGGCCGGCGACATCGGCGATATCGGCATCTATGACGTCGACTTCGTGCCCATCCCCGGCGCCAACCCGAACCCCGCCGGGCACGGCTTGACCTACATCGACCACCTGACGCACAACGTCTACCGCGGGCGCATGAAGGAATGGGCCGAGTTCTACGAACGCTTCTTCAACTTCCGCGAGGTCCGCTATTTCGATATCGAGGGCCAGGTCACCGGCGTGAAGAGCAAGGCGATGACGAGCCCGTGCGGCCACATCCGCATCCCCATCAACGAAGAGGGGACGGAGAAGGCCGGCCAGATCCAGGAATACCTGGACATGTATCACGGCGAGGGCATCCAGCACATTGCGCTGGGCTCGACCGACCTGTACCGGACGGTGGATGCGCTGCGCGCCAACGGCATCAAGCTGCTGGACACCATCGACACGTATTACGAACTGGTCGACAAGCGCATCCCCGGCCATGGCGAAAGCGTGGCGGAACTGAAGAAGCGCAAGATCCTGGTCGACGGCGCACCGGGCGACCTGCTGCTGCAGATCTTCTCGGAGAACCAGCTGGGCCCGATCTTCTTCGAGTTCATCCAGCGCAAGGGCAACCAGGGCTTCGGCGAGGGCAACTTCAAGGCGCTGTTCGAATCGATCGAGCTCGACCAGATGCGCCGCGGCGTGCTGAAGGCAGACGAGCCGGCCTGACGCCGAACCGTGCCGGATACCGGCACGCCCCCACGAAAAACGCGACCCGAAGGTCGCGTTTTTTGTTGCGGGCATTGGCGGATACGCTGCGCTTATTGGCCCTTGGTGGCCGACGGGCCGCCCGGCATGGCCGCCTCGGCCGGGGTGTTGCGCTGCGCACGGCGAGCCTCGTGGCGCGCCTTCATGAACGCGCGGATCTCATCTTCGGTGACCTTGCCGTCGTGGTTGGCGTCGATCTCGTCGAAGTGCTTGGCGAGCTTGGGCAGGCCGGCCTGCATTTCTTCCCGGGTCAACGCGCCGTCGCCGTTCTTGTCAGCGGCCTTGAACTTGGCGTTCAGGCGCGCCTGCATCTTGCCGCGCATCTCGCCCGCATGGGCCTTGTGCCAGGCAGCGAGTTCGTCCTTGCTGATCTGGCCGTCGTGGTTGGTGTCGATCTCGTCGAAGTGCTCTTCCAGCCAGCGGTGTCCCTTCGCTTCGTCGCGCGAGACCATGCCGTCGCCGTTGGTGTCCAGCTTCTTGAATCCGTCGCCGTGATGGCGCATCGGTGCGGTGGCCGAGGGGGCCGCGGCGGCCGGTGCGGTGGTGTCCTGCGCGCGGGCACTCATGCCCGACATGGCGAGGAAGAGGGCCGAGGTGGCGAGGAAGGTTTGGACAACGCGCTTGTTGGTCATATTCAGCTCCTGTCACATGGACTGTGTACGGGATTAGAACCCGAGGATGCACGCGCGTTGCCGTGTTTTACACGCTGTTACCGGCATGACATCGCCTGTAATACGGGGCGCAGAGGGTCGGCGGCGCCGGACGGGTCAGCGGTGTCAGTGCTCCGCGCCGTCGTCGGCGCTGCCGCCCTTGCGCGCCGCCGCGGCCGCGTGATGGCGCGGGCCGGTGATGCCGAGCTGGGGCGCGTTCAGGATGTCGTTGGTATTGGACGGCGCCGGCGTGAGCGGCAACCCGGCGCCCGGCATGGCGGTGTTGGCCGGGTTGCCGGCCATGGCGCCGGGCGGCGGCGGCATGGCGGGGGTCGCCATCGGCGCGGCGGCGCCGGACGGCGGCAACGGCAGCGGCGCGTTACGCCCGGCGGGCGAGATGCCGGCCACGGCGCTGGCGGGCAGCGCGATCTCCTGGCGCACGCCGTTGCGCTCGATCACCACCGAGCGCGCCTTGATCTCCACCAGCTTCAGGCTGGGCGACAGCGCCTTGCCCGCGCGGATGGCCTGCGGCGGACCGCCATCGATCGACACGATGGCCGCGCCGCTGCCGTCGGCCAGGTCGGCCACCACGCCGGCGACCTGCACGTCGCGCGGACCGTTCTGCGGGCCGCCGCCGAACAGCGTGACGGCGGCGCCGGTTTCCAGCGCTTCGATCTGCGCCACCCGTGCCTCGCGCGGCGCGCTCAGCGAACGCAGTGACGACAGCGTCAGCACCCAGTGGGCCAGCAGCGCGCAGAGGGCAGCGAACAGCACCAGGCTGAGCAGACGGGACGACTGTTGAACGGTCATGAATGAAGGGCGGATCCACCGTGGGAATGACTGGATTCTAGCCGCCCTTCATGCTGGATCGGTGAACAGGATGGCCGCGCCCGGCCGATCGCAGGCAGGCAAGACCGCCCGATGGCAGCTATGGTCAGGTGTCGCGGCTATACTGTGCTCCCCCCTTTCCCCCATCCCTCTCCCATGATGCAAGGCCAACTTCGCACCCCCGTCCGCCAACGCGCCCTCGCCCGTCGCGCGGCACGCGGCTTCACGCTGATCGAGATCATGGTGGTGGTGGTGATTCTCGGCATCCTGGCCGCGCTGGTGGTCCCGAAGATCATGAGCCGGCCCGATGAGGCGCGCATCATCGCCGCCAAGCAGGACATCGCTTCCATCTCGCAGGCGCTCAAGCTGTACCGGCTGGACAACGGCCGCTACCCGACCACCGAGCAGGGCCTCGCCGCGCTGGTCACCAAGCCGAGCACCGAGCCGGTCCCGAACAACTGGAAGGGCGGCGGCTACCTGGAGCGCCTGCCGAAAGACCCGTGGGGCCATCCGTACCAGTACCTGAACCCGGGCGTGCGCGGCGAAGTCGACATCTTCAGCTTCGGCGCCGACGGCCAGCCCGGCGGCACCGGTAACGATGCCGACATCGGCAACTGGGACAATTGATCGGCTCGATCGACTGACCCGCCGGCCCCCCGGTCTCCTCTACGCATCCGTCATGCAACACCGCTGCGCTCCACATCGCACAGCCCGCATGCGCCGCGGCTTCACGCTGCTGGAGCTGCTGGTCGTGGTGGTCATCATCGGCATCGTGCTGGGGGTGGTGGCCGTCAATGCCACGCCCAACCCGCGTTCGCAGCTCGCCGACGATGCGCAGAAGCTGGCACGCCTGATCGAGCTGGCCCAGGAAGAAGCGCAATTGACCGCGCGTCCGGTCGCGTGGGAAGGCGACGCACAGGGCTGGCGCTTCCTGGAGGCGGCGCCCGGCGGCTGGCGCGTGATGACCCGCGATGTGCTGGCGCCCGGCCATTGGCGCCAGCCGATGGACAACGTGCAGATCGTCGCCGGCGCCGCCGCGGTGGCCGGCGCGCCGCAGCGCCTGGTGTTCGGCCGCGAGGCGATCGGGCTGCCGTGGCGCGTGGCGCTGTCGTCCCGTGGCGCGCGCATCGACGTGGTGTCCGACGGCGGCCCGCGCGTACTGACCGAGGCACCATGACACGAGCCAGGCGGGCCGCGCGGCGGCATGGATTTACCCTGCTCGAAGTGCTGGTCGCGCTGACCATCGTGGCGGTCGCGCTCACCGCCACGATGCGCGCGATGGGCAGCATGACCACCGCCAGCGAATCGCTGCAGACGCGCATGCTGGCCACCTGGAGCGCGGAGAACCATCTCGCCGGCCTGCGGCTTGCGCACGCGTATCCCGAACCCGGCACGCGCGGTTTCGCCTGTCCGCAGGGCGACGCTCAGTTGTGGTGCGAAGAGACGGTCGCACCTACGCCCAATCCGGTGTTCCGCCGGGTCGAGGTTGCCGTCTATGCCGATGCCGGCCGCGCCGTGCGCCTCGCCTGGCTGGTCACCCTGCTGCCCAACGATGCACGCAATCTCTTCTGACCGCGTGCGCACGCGCGGCTTCACCCTGCTCGAGCTGCTGGTGGCGATCACGCTGCTGGCGATCCTGGCCGTGCTGGCCTGGCGCGGGCTGGACAGCATGACGCGCACGCACGAAGCACTGGCCCAGCGCGACGAACGCATCGAGGCCCTGAAGACGGCCTATGCGCAATTCGATGCCGACTGCACGCAGTTGGCCGATCCGGCCACGCTGTCCCGCTCGCCGGTGGAGATCGATGCCGACCGTGTGCTGCTGGTGCGCGACCGGCGCGACGAAGGGCAGCCGCCCGCCTGGCAGGTGGTGCTGTATCGCGCCGTCAATGGACGATTGGAACGCTTGCAGAGCGCGCCCCTGACCAACCGCAGCGATCTGCGCGGCGCGCTCGACAGCCTGCGCCAGGGCGGCGCCAACGCGGCCGTCTACAAGCTGGCCGATGCCGTGGACGGCATCGCCGCCCGCGCCTGGATCGAACCCGGTGGCTGGATGGATAACACCGGTGCCCTGTCGGCGGCACTGTTTCCGGGCGGCAGCAATACCACCACGCTGGCGGAGCTGCCGGCGGCCTCCGCGGTCAGTGCCTCGGCAGTCGCGGCCAACGGCGTGGTGGTCCCGGTGGCCACGGTGCGGGCCGTGGAACTGGCGCTGCTGGTGCGCATGACACCGCAGGGCACGCCGCAGCGCTTCACGCGCATCTGCATGACGGGGCTCTGACATGATGCGACGCGCCCGCCCCACCCTGCCCCGACAACCGCGCGGCGCCGCCGTGGTCACCGCCCTGCTGGTGGTGGCGCTGGCGGTGGTGATCGTCTCGGGCATGCTGTGGCGCCAGCAGGTGGAGATCCGCGCGGTGGAGAACCAGCGCCTGAAAGCGCAGGCCACCTGGATCGCCCGCGCCGGCATCGACTGGGCCCGGCTGATCCTGCGCGACGACCAGCGGCGCACCGGCGCGGTCGACCACCTGGGCGAGATCTGGGCGGTGCCGATCCAGGAGACCCGGCTGTCGGACTTCCTCGGCAGTTCGCTGCGCACCGACGTGGCGGGCGAGGACTCCTACCTGTCCGGCCGCATCTTCGATGCCCAGGCACGCTTCAACCTGATGAACCTGCTGGCCCTGCAGACGCTGGGCACGCGCACCGTGGTCACCGGCCGCGACAAGGAAGGCATCAAGGCGTACGCCCGGCTGCTGCAATCGCTCAACCAGGACCCCAATCTCGCCGATGTGACAGCCACCTGGCTGGCGCGCATGCTGGGCGGCATCCAGTCGTCCGAGGGCGCGCAGGGAGGACAGAGCGACAGCGGCGGTGGGGGCGGCGGCGGCGATGGCGGCAACGGCCCGCGCCCGCTGGACGATGTCGATAGCCTGCTTGCCATTCCCGGCTACACGGCGGATACCGTGCGCGTGCTGCGGCCGTTCGTGATCGTGCTGCCTGCCCGCACCCTGGTCAACGCCAACACCGCGCCGGCCGAGGTGCTGGCCGCCGTGGTCCCCAACCTGAGCCTGGACCGCGCCCGCGCACTGGTGCAGGCACGCGACCGCGCCTATTTCCGCAACATCGGCGACATCACCAACCAGCTGCGCGGCATCGCCCCCGGGGCGGACAACACGGCGGTCGCCAACCTGCTGGACGTGCAGACCCACTACTTCCTGGTCTACGGCATGGCGCGCCACGAGCGCGCGCAGGTGGGCCAGGTGGCTCTTGTTTCACGCGGCGATCCGGTCAACAATAACGCTACCCGCATCGTCTGGGTCCGCCGCATCGACGGCATTCCGTCATGACGGCGGCACAATACCCCCCGCACGGACGTTGCGCCCTCCCAGCCTTCGCCGTATTGTCATCCGCATCGTTCAGCATCGCGGGTTTTTGCGCAGTCCGGCATTCCCTCTTGGTAGCGTTTTGACTCTGATTCGAGGAGCGGTTTGACGACCTCCCTGTACGTGCGCTTGCCGCACCGGCCCATTCAATCGCCCGAACGCTGGTCGCAGGATGCGCTCGCGTGCGTGCCGTTCGCGCTGGTGCGCGAGGAAGGCGCGCAGGGGCCGCAGCGGATCCTGCGCGACGGCACCTCGCGCATCGACGAACTGCCCGCCGCCGATCGGCTCGTGCTGCTGCTGCCCGCCGCCGACGTGCTGCTGGTGCCGGCGTCGGTACCGCCGCTGGCGCTGCCCAAGCTGCGTCTGGCCCTGCCCAACCTGGTGGAAGAGCGGCTGGTGCAGGACGCACAGCAATGCCATATCGCGCTCGGCCCGCGCCTGGGTGCCGCGTCCGCGCACGGCTGGCGCGCGCCGCGCGAACCGCAGGCGCGTGCGTTGATGATCGCCGACCGCGCCTGGATCCGCTTCGTGCTCGACAGCGTGGCCGGACACAAGCACCGCAACTGCCATCTGCTGCCCGCGCAGCTGTGCCTGCCGCTTGAAGCGGAGGCGGCGGCCCCGGTCGCCGGCGATGTCGGCAATGCCCAAGCCGCGCAGGCGCGCACCGAGCCCTCGCTTGAACCGGCGGGTGCCGAGGCCGCCTCCGCCGATGCACCTGCGGAAGCAGCGAGCCCGGCAACGGCCGCCGTCACCACCATCGCGCTCGACGCGGCGCCGCCGTCGGACCCCGACGCACCGCCCGCCATCGACATCACCGTACGCAGCGGCCCGGCCGATGGCTACGGCCTGCGCGTGCTGCCCGCGCACATCTCCGACTGGCTGGCGATCGCCCCGGCGCCCGCGCGGCTGATGGTGACGCCGGCCCTGCGCGATCTGGCGCCGGCACTGTCCACCGACCCGGCCGCAGCCCGGCTGGACTGGGCGGTCTGGGCAGCCGGCGCTCGTGCCGCGCTGTCCGCCGGCGACGCCGACCTGTGCCAGTTCGACTTTGCGCACGGCGGCATCGCCAGCATGGACTGGAGCGCCTGGCGCTGGCCGGTGGCGCTGGCCGCGCTGATCGTGGTCGTCCAGCTGATCGGCATGAACACGCAATGGCTGACGCTGCGCGCCGAGCAGAAACGGCTGGATACGGCGATGCGCACGCAATTGCAGACGGCCTTCCCGAACACGCCGGTGATCCTCGATCCGCCCGCGCAGATGCGGCGCCAGGTCCAGCAGTTGCGGCTGGCGGCCGGCAAGTCCGCGCCGGAAGACTTCCTGCCGCTGGCCGACCGCTTCGCCCAGGCCGCCGCCGGCCTCGCGCCCGATGCCCTGCTGGCGCTCGACTACCACGGCCGCGCGCTGGTGGTGACGCTCAAGGAAGGCACCGACACCACCATGCTGCGCACGGCCGCCGCCACCGTCGGCCTGAAGATGGAGACCGCCGAAGCACCGCGCGGCGGCGAGGCGACCGTGCCCGGCTCGCGCTGGACGGTCTCCATCGCGCAATAACGATCGATCGTTCGTATGGCAACTTCCTCCAACGCTTCCAACGCCTCCGCCGCGCGTCGCCGGCTGCCCCGCATCGGTGTGCCCGACGCGCTGCGCGACGCCGCAACCGCTTTCTGGATGCAGCGCGAGCCGCGCGAGCGCCGCATCCTGGCCGGCGGCGGTGCGATCCTGCTGCTGGTCATCGTCTATCTGCTGTTCTGGGAACCCGCCTTCGAAGGCCGCAGGCGCATCGAAAAAGCGCTGCCCGAGATGCGCGGCCAGCTCGCCGAGATGGAAACGCTCGGCCAGGAGGCACGCGAGCTGTCCGCCATTGCCGCCACGCCGGTGCCGCACGGCAACGACCTGCAGGACGCGCTCAACGCCAGCCTGACCGCGCACGGCTTGAAGGCCTCGCGCATGGCCCTGTCCGGCGAGAGCGTGCAGGTGCAGCTGGACAAAGTCCCGTTCGGCGCGGTGGCCGAATGGCTGCAGGAAGTGCGGCAGGCACAACGCATGAAGGTGATCGATGCCGGCATCCGCTATGTGGGTGCGACCGCGCTGGTGAACGTCACGGCGACACTGCAGGGGCCGTCCGCCGGCGCCGGTGAGCACTGACGCGTGCCGGTGAGCATCGAATCGCTGCCACCGCTGCGCCTGCGGCGGCGCGGGCCGGACCAGGAAGGACGCGCGGGCCTGGGCTGGCGCATCACCGTGGCCGTGGCTGCGCTGGCGTCGGCGGCCGTGACAGTGGTGGCGCAGTATCCGGCCGCATGGGCCGCCGAACGCGTGGCCGAGGCCACCAGCCACCGCGTGTTGCTGGCCGACGCCCAGGGCAGCATCTGGCAGGGCAGCGCCACGCTGGCGCTGACCGCGGGCACCGGCGCCGCCGATGCGACGGTGCTGCCGGGGCGGCTGTCGTGGTCGCTGGATGCCTGGCCGCTGCTGACAGGCACGCTGCGGGCCCACCTGGCGCATGACCGGGCGATGGCGCAGCCGGTCACGCTGGCGGTGTCGCGCGGCGGCTGGCAGGCCGAAGCCGGATCGATGAAGCTGCCGGCCTCGCTGTTGGCTGGCATCGGCGCGCCGTTCAATACGCTCAGGCTGGATGGCCAACTGCGCGCGCAATGGACGCCGCTGTCCGGCCAGTTCGGGCGCGGCAAGGGTGCGCCGGATACGGTGCAGGGTGCGCTGACCCTCACGCTCGAGCAGGTATCATCCAGCCTCAGCCGCGTGCGGCCGCTGGGCAGCTACCGCGCGGAGCTGGCATTCGGCGGCGCGGCGGGCGGTCCGGCCCGGCTGACGCTGTCGACCCTCGCCGGACCGCTGTCACTGCAAGGCCAGGGGACGGTGGGCCGTGGTGCACATTTTGACGGCGTGGCGCGTGCCACGCCGGAGTCGGAACCGCTACTGATCGGGCTGCTGAGCCTGATGGGCCCGCGCGACGGCACGGGCTATCGCTTACGCTTTTGACCCGCCGCGCGCGCCACGCAGCGCCGGCATCCATGAACGACGAGACCATGCACAACGCCTCTTCCCGACACACCGTCCGCGCCATCGTCCTCGCATGCTGCGCAACGATGGTGGCCGGTTCGCTGCCCGTGACGCCTGCCCTTGCGGCCCCGCCCGCCAGCCAGGCGCCGGCGGCGAGCAACCCCGGCGATGAAGTCTCGTTGAACTTCGTCAACGCCGACCTGGAGACCGTGGTCAAGGCGATCGGCCAGGCCACCGGCAAGAACTTCATCGTCGACCCGCGCGTCAAGGGCACCGTCAACCTCGTCACCGAAAAGCCGGTGACGCGCGCGCAGGCGCTGGAGTCGCTGGGCTCGATCCTGCGCATGCAGGGCTACGCCATCGTGGAAGGCAACGGCTTCACCAAGGTGGTG
The DNA here is from genome assembly GCF_002251695.1 of Ralstonia solanacearum K60. Lineage (NCBI taxonomy): Bacteria > Pseudomonadati > Pseudomonadota > Betaproteobacteria > Burkholderiales > Burkholderiaceae > Ralstonia > Ralstonia solanacearum. The sequence continues at coordinate 2,275,958 of NZ_NCTK01000001.1, read as the reverse complement.
CCCGAGGCCGATGCCAAGCTGCAGGGCTCGCCGACCAGCGTCGGCACCGGCACCGGCAGCGCGCGCGGCGGCGAGCAGGTGCTGACGCAGGTGTTCCGGCTGCAATATGAATCGGCCAACAACCTGGTGCCGGTGCTGCGGCCGATGATCGCGCCGAACAACACCATCACCGCCTATCCGGCCAACAACACGCTGGTCATCACCGATTACGCGGACAACCTGCGCCGCATCGGCCGCATCATCGCTTCGATCGACAGCCCGGCGGCCGGCGAGACCGAGCTGATTCCGCTGAAGAACGCGGTGGCCATCGACGCGGCCGCCACGCTGCAGAAACTGCTGGACCCGAGCGGCGCGGCGGGCGGCGGCGCGGGTGCCGGCGCGGCGCTGGCCGACCCCAGCCTGCGCACCTCGGTGGTGGCCGAGCCGCGCTCGAACAGCGTGCTGGTGCGCGCTTCGAGCGCCGCGCGCATGGCGCAGGCCAAGCAGTTGCTGGCCAGGCTGGATGTGCCGGGCACGCGCCCGGGCAACATCTGGGTGGTGCCGCTGAAGAACGCCAACGCGGTGCAGTTGGCGACCACGCTGCGCGCCATCGTCGCGGCCGATGCCACGCTGTCGGCCTCGCAGTCCAGCGGCCCGGGCGGCCAGAGCGCGGCGCAAGGCGCGCAGGCGCAGCAGCCCGCCACCACCGGCACGCAGTCCAGCCAGGGCACGCAGACCGGCAGCTACGGCGGCGGCGCTTCGGGCAGCAGCGGCAGCGGCATGGGCAGCGGCAATTCATCGTTCCGCGCCTCGTTCGGCCAGAGCAACCTGCCGACCACCGGCGGCATCATCCAGGCCGACCCGGCCACCAATGCGCTGATCATCACGGCCAGCGAGCCGGTGTACCGCAACCTGCGCACCGTGATCGACGACCTGGATGCGCGCCGCGCACAGGTCTACATCGAATCGATGATCGTCGAGGTGACCTCCGACAAGGCTTCGCAGTTGGGCATCCAGTGGATGGTCGGCGCGGGCGGACCGAACACCTACGGTTTCGGCGGCACCAACTTCGGCAGCGGCGTGGGCAACATCCTGAACCTGGGCGTGGTCGCGGCCACGGTGGGCAGCGGCGGCATCGGCAGCACGGCCGCGCAGACGGCCCTGGGCACCATCACGGGCAGCAACGTGAGCGGCCTGAACGGCGGCAACTTCGGCGTGTTCAACAAGAACACGGGGCTGGGCGCGATCCTCTCCGCGCTGGGCTCCGACGGCTCGGTCAACGTGCTGTCCACGCCCAACCTGATCACGCTGGACAACGAAGAGGCCAAGATCCTGATCGGCCAGAACGTGCCGATCACCACCGGCTCGTATGCGCAGACCGGCAGCTCGGCGTCCGTCACGCCGTTCCAGACCTTCGACCGCAAGGACGTGGGCATCACGCTGCGCGTCAAGCCGCAGATCACCGACGGCGGCCTGGTGAAGATGCAGATCTTCCAGGAGTCGTCGGCGGTGGTGAATGGCACGCAGAACGCGACGCAGGGCCCGACCACCAACGTGCGCTCGATCGAGACCAACGTGCTCGCCAACGACGGCCAGGTGATCGTGCTGGGCGGCCTGCTGGAAGACAATTACCAGGACAGCGAGCAGAAGGTGCCGGGCCTGGGCGATATCCCCATCCTCGGGGCGCTGTTCCGCTCCGAGAGCAAGGAGCGCAAGAAGACCAACCTGCTGGTCTTCCTGCGCCCGTACATCCTGCGCACGGCCGAGGCGACCGGCACGCTGTCGGACAACCGCTACAACTACATGCGCCAGACGCAGCAGGGCTTCGTCTCGCCCAACGTGCTGCCGACCACCTCCGACCGCGACACGCCGGTACTGCCGTCGCCCGAATCGATGCGCCCGGCGCAGAATTACGGCGACGTCTCGGTGGTGCCCAAGGGCCAGACCGGCGTGCAGGTGCCGCCCGGAGCGCCGATGCCGCAGGGGACCACGCGCAGCGAGCCGCGCCTGCAGAACTTCGCGCCGCCCACCTCCGGCGGGTACGACAGCAACGCGCCGCGCAATGGCGGCTGAGACGATCCACGCGGCCTGAAAAGCGGTGAACACCATGGCAACGCAAGCTTCTTCCCCCGACGCGCGCACGCTCGAGCCGCCCTCGCCCTCGCCCTCGGCGGTGCGGCTGGTGCCGTACGTGTTTGCGCGCGACGCCCGGCTGCTGGTCGCGCGGCAGGATGTCGACACGCTCGAGGTGTGGGTCTGCCCCGAGACCTCGCGCACCGCGCTGGCCGAACTGGCCCGCGTGTTCGGCGCACTGCGGCTGGTCAGCCTGGACGCCGCCGCGCTCTCCGCCGCCACGCAGACGGCCTACAACGCACAGGACGGCAGCGCCGCCCAGGTGGTCGGCGAGGTGGAAGGCGAGGTGGACCTGTCACGCCTGATGCAGGACATCCCCGCCGTGGAAGACCTGCTCGAATCGGAAGACGACGCGCCGATCATCCGCATGATCAACGCACTGCTGACGCAGGCCGCGCGCGAAGGCGCCTCGGACATCCACATCGAGCCGTTCGAGAACGCCTCGGTGGTGCGCTTCCGGGTGGACGGCACGCTGCGCGACGTGGTGCGCCCGAAGAAAGCGCTGCACGGCGCGCTGATTTCGCGCATCAAGATCATGGCGCAGCTCGACATCGCCGAGAAACGCCTGCCGCAAGACGGCCGCATCACGCTGCGCGTGGGCGGGCGGCCGGTGGACGTGCGCGTCTCCACCCTGCCCACCGGCCACGGCGAGCGCGCGGTGCTGCGCCTGCTCGACAAGGAGGCCGGACGGCTGGATCTCGGCAAGCTCGGCATGGGCGCCGGCACGCTGGCGCGTTTCGATCACCTGATCAACCAGCCGCACGGCATCGTGCTCGTCACCGGCCCGACCGGGTCGGGCAAGACCACGACGCTGTATGCCGCGCTGTCGCGGCTCGATGCCAGCAGCACCAACATCATGACGGTGGAGGACCCGATCGAGTACGACCTGGACGGCATCGGCCAGACCCAGGTCAACCCGAAGATCGACATGACCTTCGCCAAGGCCCTGCGCGCCATCCTGCGGCAGGACCCGGACGTGGTGATGATCGGCGAGATCCGCGACCTGGAGACCGCGCAGATCGCCGTGCAGGCCTCGCTGACCGGCCACCTGGTGCTGGCCACGCTGCACACCAACGATTCAGCCTCGGCGGTGACGCGGCTGATCGACATGGGGATCGAGCCGTTCCTGCTGTCGTCGTCGCTGCTGGGCGTGCTGGCGCAGCGGCTGGTGCGGCGCCTGTGCGTGCACTGCCGCCGCGAGGAGGTACTGGACCTCACGCCCACCGAAATCGAGGCCGTGGCCGGCACGCCGCCCGTGGACAGCACCGCCGCCACCGTGCCGACGCGCCGCTCGGTGTGGCATCACGTCGGCTGCGAGCATTGCGGCCAGTCGGGCTACCAGGGCCGGACCGGCGTGTATGAGCTGCTGACGGTGACGCCCGAGATCCAGACCATGATCCACCGCCAGGCACCCGAGTCCGAGATCAAGGCGCTCGCCATCGGCCAGGGCATGCACACCATGCGCGCGGATGCGCAGCGGTGGCTGGACGCGGGCGCGACGTCGCTGGAAGAAGTGCTGCGCGTAACGCGTGACTGATGCGCGACGTATCCGTCGTCGCCCGGCCCGCCTGCCTGCAGACGCGCCGTTGATTGATCCGGCCCGGACGTGTCGATGCGGGCCCGAGGAGCCCCGATGCCGTCATTGCGGTTGATGCTGATTGCCCTGGCGCAAGGCGCGGGGCTGTACCTGTGCGGACGATTGGCCGGCACGTCGCTGCCGGATGCGCAGCGGGCACTGCTGGCGGCCGCGCATACCGTGCTCGTATTCGGACCGACCGCGTATTACCTGTGCGAACGCCCGGCCGCGCCCCGCCGGCTGCTCGGCCTGCTGGCCCTGGCGGCGCTGCTCATCGGTGCGCTGGCGGGCTACAGCCACTGGATGGGTGGAACAACGGCCAAAGACCTGCTCGATCCGGGCCGGGGGCTTCTGGTGTCGGCCGTGCTGTGGGGACTCGCGCTGCCGCTCATCCAATTGCGCGCCGACGGCCGTGCGCTGACCGATTACCCCGCGCTGTTCCAGGCCAGTTGGCGCGATGCCATTCTGGTCATCGACGCGGCCATCTTCACCGGCGTGTTCTGGTCAGTGCTGTTCCTGGGGGCGCAGTTGTTCCACGTGATCGGCCTGCACCTCTTCCGCGAGATCATTCAAAAAGCCGCCTTTGCCTGGCCGGCCACCACGCTGTGCTTCGCCTACGCCGTTCAACTGTGCCGACGCCATGCGGTGATGGTCGAGTCGATCCAGCGGCATGCGCTGTCGGCCTGCAAGTGGCTGCTACCGCTGACCCTGCTGATTGCAGCCGGTTTTGTGCTGGCGCTGCCGTTCACCGGCCTCGAGGCGCTGTGGGCGACGCGCTACGCAGCGACGCTGCTGCTGTGGCTGCTTGCCGTGTCCGTGCTCTTCATCAATGCGGCGTACGGCGACGGCACCGAGCCGCCGGGCTATCCGCGCTGGCTGGCGGCAACGTTGCGGGCGGGCATGCTGGCGCTGCCGGTGCTGGGCGGGCTGGTGCTCGCGGCCCTGGGGTTGCGCATCCGCCAGCACGGCCTGACGGTCGAACGCATCTGGGGCATGCTCGTGGCCGCGGCCGGCTGCGTGTACGCGCTCGGCTATGCGGCGGCGGCCCTGCGGCGCGGCGCGTGGCTGGGCGGCATCGGCCGCATCAACGTGGCGGTCGCGCTCGGGCTGATCGTTGCCATCGCCCTGCTGACCGGACCGCTGCTGGAGCAGCACCGCCTGGCCGCCAACAGCCAGGTGGCGCGCCTGGCCACCGGCAAGGTGGCCGCCGACAAGTTCGACTATGACGCCTTGCGTTTCGACATGGGCCGGCCCGGCCGCGATGCGCTGGCCAGGCTGGTCGCCGACACCGCGCTCGCCAACCATGTGGAGATCGGCCGGCGCGCCACGGCGGCGCTCGCCAAGCAGCGGCGCTGGGGCAACGACCTGGCCATCGACTTCGACACGTTGTTGGCCGGCACCAAGATCTACCCGACCGGCGCCACGCTGCCCGCGGACTTCATCGACTTTGCCCGCGCGCACCAGGGCGCCTTCAAATCGCTCACTTGCGAGGTGGGCGGTTCGGGCGCCTGCGGCCTGATCATGCTCGACCTGAACGGCGACGGGCAGATCGAGATCCTGCCGGCGGTGCCGCAATACCGGCCGGAACTCTACAGCCGCACGGCGGCGGGCTGGAAAGCGATCGGCTACCTGGAGGCGACCGAACACCGCTGCCACCACGACAGCGCCGATACCGGCACAGACGCTGCCACCGCAATCACCGTGGCCCCGCTGTGGAAGGATGTGATGATCGGCAAGCACCGCTGGGTCGTCGTCCCCGACCTGTCCGCCGATTGCCCCACCGCCAAGACGCCCTGACGAATCACGAACCGCCATGCCAGCCTTCCGCTATGAAGCCGCCGACGCCTCCGGCCGCACCGACAAGGGCGTCATCGAAGCCGACAGTGCCCGCCAGGCGCGCACCGTGCTGCGCGCCCGCGGGCTGACGCCGCTGGTGGTCGACGCGCTCGGCGCGCAGGCCGCCAAGCGCAGCGGCTCCAGTTTCGCCAAGCGGCTCTCGCCGCAGGAGAACGCGCTGGTGACGCGCCAGCTCGCCAGCCTGCTGGTCGCCGGCCTGCCACTGGATGAGGCACTGGCCGCGCTGGCCGACCAGGCCGAACGCGCCTATGTGCACGAGTTGCTGGCCGCGATCCGCGCCGAGGTGGTGGGCGGCAGTTCGCTGTCGGTGGCGCTGGCGCAGCATCCGCGCGACTTTCCCGACATCTACCGCGCGCTGGTCTCGGCCGGCGAGCATTCGGGCAACCTCGGGCTGGTGCTGTCGCGCCTGGCCGACTACATCGAGAGCCGCAACGCCCTGACCTCCAAGATCAAGCTGGCCTTCACCTACCCGGCCATCGTCACGGTGGTGGCGTTCGCCATCGTGATTTTCCTGCTGTCGTACGTGGTGCCGCAGGTGGTGAGCGTGTTCGCCAACACCAAGCAGAAGCTGCCGACGCTCACCATCATCATGCTGTGGCTGTCGGATTTCGTGCGCAACTGGGGCTGGCTGGCGGCGATCGTGCTGGTGGCGCTGGGGCTGCTGGTGCGCAAGCTGCTCCAGCAACCGGCGCTGCAGTTGTCGTGGCATCGCTGGCAGTTGACCGCGCCGCTGTTCGGCAAGCTGATCCGCGGCTACAACACCGCGCGCTTTGCCAGCACGCTGGCCATCCTGAGCAGCGCCGGCGTGCCGATCCTGCGCGGCCTGCAGGCGGCCGGGGAGACGCTCAATAACGTCGCGCTCAAGGCCAACGTCGAGGATGCGGCCACGCGCGTGCGGGAAGGCACGTCACTGGCGCGGGCGCTGGCGGCACAGAACCAGTTTCCGCCGGTGCTGGTGCACCTGATCCGCTCGGGCGAGGCGACCGGCAACCTGCCGGCCATGCTGGAACGCGCGGCGCAGGGCGAGGCGCAGGAGCTGGAGCGGCGCACGCTGTTCCTGACCGGGCTGCTCGAGCCCGCGCTGATCCTGACGATGGGCGTGGTGGTGCTGCTGATCGTGCTGGCGGTGCTGATGCCGATTATTGAGATCAATCAGTTGGTACATTGATGGGGTGCGGCGTCCGGGCCCCGAACCTCGCGGCCGTCTCAGCGCACGCCGCCGGGATGCTTTAAACGGGTCGCACCAAAAAATTGGACGCAGCCGGAATGTTCAGCGATATCATGCCGTTCCCGACATGTGCGGATGCGCAGGGACGTGCATTATGCTCGCACCCCGCGAGGGCCCCACAGCTGTCCGCACCGTTCAAGTACGAACTGCAGCCGCACTTGAGACGTGCCGCGCAAAACCATTTCGCCACCCCATTGAGACGTCGAACTCAGCAATTCAATTTCAGTTCTGACTGCTCTGGATTCTGTGGACACCCGCGTTGATCGCACTTCTAAATCGGGACGGATTTGTGGACCGCTCACCTCTTGTCCGCATCGATTAATAATGTATCGTAGCGCCACCGCCATTGACACCGGCCCATCGGAGCTGAAACAGGTTCACCGAGCCCTCGCACTCACGGCACTCTTTGTTGGATTGATGCTATGGAGATCGCCCGATCTTCTAATCCATCCCCGTCTCTGGGCGGAAGAAGGCCGGTTTTATTACAACGCACTGCAAAACGGCGCCTCACCTTTCACCCTTATTATCAGGGGCAATTATCAGCTCATTACCAATCTGATCGGTTATCTCGCAACCCTGGTACCAGCAGAATGGGCCGCGCATGTCACGACCTATTGCAGCCTGCTTGTTGCGCTGTGGTGCATCATCCTATTCAGCAGGTTCTCGGTCGAAAGCGGTTGGCCGCTGACTCGATCCGCAACGATCGTTGCGATCCTTGCCTTGCTCGCTCCGGGTTATGAAATCTATCTCAGCGGCACCAACAGTCAGTGGCTCTGCGCGTGGTCCCTGCTCTTTATCTGCATTGGGCACTGGAATACCCTGCGAGGCCCTCGCGGTACGCTCCTCTATGCATGGGTAGCTGTCTGCGCGCTCAGTGGGGTTCCTTCATCGATCATGACGCCAGTGTTTCTGGTCAGAGGGACCATCTTCCGGTCGACTGCCCATTTGCGCTTCGGACTCGTGCTGGCAGCCGGCACCGCAATTCAGGCGATCATTATCGCCCTGCACCCGCACACGGACCGATTGTTCTCTCCGACAATGCTGTTGATGACAGCACCTTGGCTTCTGCAGACCGTTGCGTCACCGCTTTTCACGGCGGAAGGGACTGAATACCTCCTTGCTTTCCTGAAAGGGCTGAAAAACCCGTACGCCGTAGCATTGGCGTATATCGTACTGTCGTCTATCGCGGCATTTACACTGGCGACAAGTTATCGGAGAGCGAAAGAGAAAGCGGTCGCAGTCGTACTAGCGGTGGTATGGATTTTTGTTCCCAGCATCCAGATTTTTGGTGTATTAGGCAACTCCGATGAACTCGTTTCCGGCTGGAAAAATGGACGCTACTTCTTCATCGGTGCGGTGTGTTTCGTCATGTTGCTCGGGATCACGGCAGAAAAGGCGCCGTCCATTGCCCGGCGGACGGCCTCCGCACTGTTGGTAATGATGCTCTGCGCCGGCATCTATCAAATGGATCACGGCGGGTGGGAAGCAACCATGCTATACGGCCCATCGTGGAGCAGCGAAGTTGCCGCGTGCAAGGGTCGCCGTCCATGCGCGGTCCAGCCATGGCCCATCAGTTCCGAGTGGACATTCATACTTCACCACAGATAGACCACAGGAAGAATCCGCCACCACAGATTGACGCGCTCGCCGTGCTGAAACGTAGCGCAGGGCGAGACACCGAAACCGGAGCGGCTCACGCTTTTGCTGACCTGGCTGCCTGGACCGCGCTGACCCTGATGATGGAAGTCGTGGTGCGACTAGCCATGCTTATAATCCCCCTCCTTCTTCTTTGCGAATAAGCAATGCACCTTGACGCGACCACTGCCGGCGCTGAGAAACCGAAGCCAAGGCTGGATGAGCACAGGACGCTCCTGCTCGGAATACTCTTCATTGGATTGCTGCTGTGGCGATCGCCGAATCTTTTCCTCCACCCTCGTTTCTGGGCGGAAGAGGGACAGTTTTATTACAGCACACTGCAAAACGGCACTTCGCCCCTGACCCTTGTCATGAGGGGCAACTATCAGCTCATCACCAACCTGATCTGTTATGTCGCAACCTTGGTGCCGACAGAGTGGGCCGCACATGTCACGACCTATAGCAGCCTGCTTGTTGCGTTGTGGTGCATCATTCTTTTCAGCCGGTTCTCAATCGACAATGGTTGGCCGCTGACCACAACTGCGATGGCCGTTGCCATCTTTGCACTATGCGCTCAGGGTTACGAGGTCTATCTCAACACCACCAACGTTCAGTGGCTCTGCGCATTGTCCTTGCTGTTCATCGGTATCGCCTCATGGGTTAATTTGCGAGGCATTCGGAAAGCACTTCTATATGCGTGGGTGGCTACTTGCGCGCTCAGTGGAGTGCCATCGGCAATCATGGCACCGCTGTTCCTGATAAAGGGGACCTTCTTCCGATCGGCGATCCATTTCCGCCTTGGGCTCATACTGGCTGTCGGTACCGCGATCCAGGTGACCATCATCGTCCTGCATCCACACCCCGATCGCTTACTTTCTCCGACTGCGCTGACCGTGACCGCGCCATGGCTTCTGCAGACAGTCGCTTCACCGATTTTTTCTGGAGGCCTGACTGAGTTCCTCGTTTTCTTTCTGCACTGGCTGCAAAGCGGCGCCGCTCTGGCATTGGCGTATGCTGTGCTCCTGTCGATTGCAGCATTCGCGCTGGTGGCGAGTTATCGGGAAGCGAAGGAAAAAATCACCGTAATCGTGCTCGCGCTGGTCTGGATTTTCGTTCCCATCATTCAGAGTCTTGGCGCGCTGGGAGATACCCATAAGCTTATTTCAGGCTGGTTGCATGGGCGCTATTTTTTCATTGGCGTGGTGTGCTTTATCACACTGCTCGGGATAGCGGCCAATAGGGCATCGCCTGTTGTTCGGCTGCCAGCCATGGCGTTACTGCTGATGGCGCTGTGTGCGGGCCTCTACCAAGCGCGCCATGGTGCTTGGAGGATCTATATGCTTGACGGTCCGTCGTGGAGTGACCAGGTAGCCGCATGCGAGGGGCGTCGCCCATGCCAAGTCCAGGCATGGCCCGCCGGCCCCGATTGGACGTTTATGCTTGACCGCAAATAAGCCCAGGGAAGAGCGGCTCCCATTGATTCCTCCACCATGCCGGAGCGCGAGGCGCAGGAACTGGAGCGGCGCACGCTGTTCCTGACCGGGCTGCTCGAGCCCGCGCTGATCCTGACGATGGGCGTGGTGGTGCTGCTGATCGTGCTGGCGGTGCTGATGCCGATGATTGAGATCAATCAGTTGGTGCATTGACGAATCACGGCCCCAGGCACCGACGGCGGCATCATTCGGCCGGCACGGTCTCGATCACTTCGCCCAGCCGCTGGACGAGCCCGTCCATCTGTCCGGCGTCCACCCCACCATACCCCAGCACCAGCCCGTTATAGGAACCTTCCGTGCCGGGCAGGCAGAACCGCGACAGCGGCCGCAGCACCAGCCCGCGCGCGCGGCCGGCGCGGCTGACCTCCGTGTCCCGCACCGGCACGTCGAGCCGCGCCGACAGGTGCATGCCGCCGGCGCCGCCGGACACGGTCAGCAGGCCGCTCAGCCGAGCTTCAAGCGCGCCTTGCAGCGCGGCGCGGCGCTCCGCGTACAGCCGCCGCATGCGGCGCAGGTGCCGCGTGAAATGCCCCGCGTCGATGAAGTCCGCCAGCGCCAGCTGTTCGGCCACCCGCCCGCGCAGCATGAGCGCGCCGGCCGTGCGGCGCAGCACCGGCGCCAGCGCGGGCGGCACCACCATGAAGCCGAGCCGCAGCGCCGGGAACATCACCTTGCTGAAGGTGCCCAGATAGATCACCGGCGCGTCTTCGGCCAGCCCCTGCACCGCGGAGAGCGGCGCGCCCTGGTGACGGAATTCGCTGTCGTAGTCGTCTTCGATGATCCATGCGCCGGCCGCGCGTGCCTGGGCCAGCAGCGCCAGCCGCCGCTCCAGGCTCATCACGGCGCCGAGCGGGTACTGGTGCGACGGCGTGATGTAGATCAGCCTGGGCGGACGATCGCGCCAGTCCTCCGGACGCGGCGCGAGGCCATCGGCATCGATGGGGATCGGCACCAGCCGCAGGTCGGCGGCCTGGAAAGCGTGGCGCGCGCCGAGGTAGCCGGGGTTTTCGAGCCAGGCGGTGTCGCCGGCGTCGGCCAGGATGCGGGCGCACAGGTCCAGGCTGTTCTGCGTGCCGTCGGTGACGAAGACCTGCCCGGCTTCGCAGCGCACGCCGCGCGAGACGCGCAGGTATTCGGCAATCGCCTGGCGCAGGGCGGCGTTGCCTTCGACCGGCATGTAGCCGAGCTGCGCCGGGCCGATGTTGCGCCAGGCACGCTCCACGCTGCGGCGCCATTGCGCGAGCGGAAAGGCATTCAGCGCGGGCGTGCCGGGCAGGAAGGGCAGCGGATCGTCCATGCCCTCACCCGGGCGTTCGATATGGGCGACGCGCCGCGACAGGACCGGCGCATCGCCGGGCACGACGGCGGGCGCCCGCGGCACGCCCACGCGGGCAACCACCGTGCCCTGCCGCCGCCCGACGACGAAGCCTTCGGACGCCAACCGCTCGTAGGCGTACAGCACCGAGTTGCGGGCCATGCACAGTTCTTCGGCCAGCGTGCGCGAAGCCAGCAACTGCGTGCCCTCTTCGATCTTGCCGCTCAGGATGGCCGCGCGCAGGCAGGCGTACAGCCGGTGCTGCTGAGGCATCCGGGCAGCCGCCTCGCGACCGATCTCGCGCTCATAGGTCGACAGCAGGACGCCGTAGTCCATCGTGGCTCCATAGAAGGATCGTTGTGTTAGTCCATGCATGGTGCCATGGTTTTCTTATCGTTGGCGGATTCCATTGCACGCGAGGAGCCCCGCCATGACCCGGCCCGAAGCCACGCGCGCGCCGCATCGCCCAGCGCGGCTGCTACGACGGCACCACGCCCTACGCCATCGTCAACGCGACCCGTGTGAGCCATCTTGCCTTTGCCGATGCGCGGGGCACGCACTGCATCCCACCGCGTGCAGACGCGAAGGCGATCATCTTCACATCCACGGCCCAACGGCAGCCGCATGCTGAAGCCGGCAGCCGTCGGGCGCAGGTCTGCGTGACCATCACGCACCTGGACGGCCCTGGTGCTGACGCGATCCGCGTTCCACTATTCGATGCAGCATCGCTCGGCCGTGATCTGTAGGCATTCGAGGTCGTGGAAGGCACCGCCAAGGCCGCCGCGCTCGACACCTTCGTCGACTTCATGGCCCCCGGCCCCGCGCACGCCAGGTCCGCCCCGGCAACGCCAAGGCGCTGCCCCCCTCACCCTTGCTCGCACCGCACCACCGCGCTCCCTCCAACACCCATTGCCACCCCCGTGCTTTCCGCGCATCAACCCAGGGAAAACCCGCCCCCAAAGTTGCTGCGTTGCACGGTGTTGGGAATAGCACGCGATGCTAGGATGCCCGCTACCCCATCGCTGTCGGCCGGCTTCCACAAGAAGCGGCGCTGGCGGCACCAAAAGCGACCTGTTGTCGGCGATCCCGGCACACATACCCCACGGAGCACGCATGAATGCCCCCCTGAACGACGCGCTACGCCGCGCGCTCGAAACCGTTTCCCTGGACGACAAATACACGCTGGAGCGCGGCCGCATCTATATCAGCGGCACGCAGGCGCTGGTGCGGCTGCCGATGCTGCAGCAGGAGCGCGATCGCGCGGCCGGGCTCAATACGGCGGGCTTCATCTCGGGCTACCGCGGCTCGCCGCTGGGTGCGCTGGACCAGGCCTTGTGGAAGGCCAAGAAGCACCTGTCCGCCCACAGCATCGTCTTCCAGGCGGGGCTCAATGAAGACCTGGCCGCCACATCGGTCTGGGGCTCGCAGCAGGTCAACCTGTATCCGTCGGCCAAGTTCGACGGCGTGTTCGGCATGTGGTACGGCAAGGGCCCGGGCGTGGACCGCACCATCGACGTGTTCAAGCATGCCAACTCGGCCGGCTCGTCCGCGCACGGCGGGGTGCTGGTGCTGGCGGGCGACGATCATGCGTGCAAGTCCTCGACGCTGGCGCACCAGTCCGAGCACGTCTTCAAGGCGGCCGGCATTCCGGTGCTGTACCCGTCCAACGTGCAGGAATACCTCGATTACGGCCTGCACGGCTGGGCGATGAGCCGCTACTCCGGCCTGTGGGTGGCGATGAAGTGCGTAACGGACGTGGTGGAATCGTCGGCCTCGGTCGATGTCGATCCGCACCGCGCCGAGATCGTGCTGCCCGAAGACTTCATCGTGCCGGCGGGCGGCCTGAACATCCGCTGGCCCGATCCGCCGCTGGTGCAGGAAGCCCGCCTGCTCGACTACAAGTGGTACGCGGGCCTGGCCTATGTGCGCGCCAACAAGCTCGACCGCGTGGTGCTCGATGCGCCGCAGGCGCGCTTCGGCATCATGACCGCCGGCAAGGCCTACCTGGACGTACGCCAGGCACTGGTCGACCTGGGCCTGGACGACGAGACCTGCCGCCGCATCGGCATCCGCCTGTACAAGGTCGGCTGCGTGTGGCCGCTGGAGGCGCACGGTGCGCGCGCCTTCGCCGAAGGGCTGCAGGAAATCCTGGTGGTGGAGGAGAAGCGCCAGATTCTCGAATACCAGCTCAAGGAAGAGCTGTACAACTACCGCGACGACGTGCGTCCGCGCGTATACGGCAAGTTCGACGAGAAGGACAACGCCGGCGGCGAATGGTCGGTGCCGATGGGCAACTGGCTGCTGCCAGCGCACTACGAACTCTCTCCGGCGCTGATCGCACGCGCCATCGCCACGCGGCTGGAGAAGTTCGAACTGCCGTCAGACGTGCGCGCCCGCATCGAAGCGCGCATCGCCATCATCGATGCCAAGGAGAAGGCGCTGGCCAAGCCCCGCATCACCGCCGAGCGCAAGCCGTGGTTCTGCTCGGGCTGCCCGCACAACACGTCGACCAACGTGCCCGAAGGCTCGCGCGCGCTGGCCGGCATCGGCTGCCACTACATGACGGTGTGGATGGACCGCAGCACCAGCACCTTCAGCCAGATGGGCGGCGAAGGCGTGGCGTGGATCGGCCAGATGCCGTTCTCGGGCGACCAGCACGTGTTCGCCAACCTGGGTGACGGCACGTACTATCACTCTGGCCTGCTGGCGATCCGTGCGTCGATCGCGGCCAAGGTCAATATCACCTACAAACTGCTCTACAACGATGCCGTGGCCATGACCGGCGGCCAGCCGGTGGACGGCCCGCTGTCGGTGCCGCGGATTGCCGCGCAGGTGCATGCGGAAGGCACGTCGCGCATCGTCATCGTCACGGACGAGCCCGAGAAGTACAACGCGGCAGGATCGGCCAAAATCGAACTGCCCGAAGGCGTGACGGTGCATCACCGCGACCGGCTCGACGCGATCCAGCGCGAGCTGCGCGAGGTCAAGGGCACCAGCGTGCTGATCTACGATCAGACCTGCGCCACCGAGAAACGCCGCCGCCGCAAGCGCGGCACCATGGCCGATCCGGCCCGCCGCGCCTTCATCAACGATGCGGTGTGCGAAGGCTGCGGCGATTGCTCGGTCAAGTCGAACTGCCTGTCGGTCGAGCCGCTCGAGACGGAGCTGGGCACCAAGCGCAAGATCAACCAGTCGTCGTGCAACAAGGATTTCTCCTGCGTGAACGGTTTCTGCCCGAGCTTCGTGACGGCCGAGGGCGCGCAGGTGCGCAAGCCGGAATCGAGCGGCGTGTCGATCGACAGCCTGCCGCTGCTGCCGCATCCCGAGCTGCCCGGCATCCAGCGCGCCTACGGCGTGCTGGTGACCGGCGTGGGCGGCACCGGCGTGGTGACCATCGGCGGGCTGCTGGGCATGGCCGCGCACATCGAGGGCAAGGGCGTGACCGTGCTCGACATGGCGGGCCTGGCGCAGAAAGGCGGCGCGGTGCTGTCGCACGTGCAGATCGGCGAGCGGCCGGACACCATCCACGCCACGCGCATCGCCATGGGCGAGGCGGACCTCGTGATCGGCTGCGACGCCATCGTCTCGGCCTCCGACGAGGTGCTGTCCAAGGTGCAGTTCGGCCAGACGCGCGCCATCGTCAACAGCGCGCAGACGCCGACGGCCGATTTCATCAAGAACCCGAACTGGCGCTTCCCGGGCAGCTCGGCCGAGGCCGACATCCGCGCGGCGGTGGGCGATGCCTGCGCCTTTGAAGACGCCAGCGCGCTGGCCGTGCGCCTGCTGGGCGATGCGATCTACACCAACCCGCTGGTGCTGGGCTTTGCCTGGCAGAAGGGCTGGATTCCGCTGACGTACGATGCGCTGGTCCGCGCCATCGAACTCAACGGCGTCGCCGTCGACAAGAACAAGACCGCCTTCGAATGGGGCCGCCACCTGGCGCATGACCGCGAGACCGTGCTGAAGCTGGCCGGCGAAGCCCCCCGCGCCAAGGCGGATGTGATCGCCCTGCCCGCCACGCTGGATACGCTGATCGCCCGCCGCATCGACCTGCTGACCGCGTACCAGAACGCCGCCTACGCAGCCGGGTTCCGCGCCGTGGTCGAACGCGTGCGCGCGGCCGAAGCCGCCGTGGTCGGTGCCGGCCAGCCGCTGGCGTTGACCGAAGCGGTGGCGCGCAACCTGTCCAAGCTGATGGCGTACAAGGACGAATACGAAGTCGCCCGCCTGTACACCGACCCGGCCTTCCTCGACAAGCTGCGCGCCCAGTTCGAGGGCGAGCCCGGCCGCGACTACCAGCTCAACTTCTGGCTCGCGCCGCCGACCTCGGCCAAGCACGACGACGAGGGCCGACCGGTCAAGCGCCGTTATGGCCCGAACACGATGCATCTGTTCAAGCTGCTCGCCAAGCTCAAGGGCCTGCGCGGCACGGCGTTCGACGTCTTCGGCAAGACCGAGGAGCGCCGCACCGAGCGCGCGCTGATCGGCGAATACCGCGCGCTGGTGGATGAACTGGTGAGCGGGCTGTCGGCCCAGAAGCTGGCCCAGGCCGTGGAACTGGCACGCCTGCCGGAAGACATCCGCGGCTTCGGGCATGTGAAGGCGGCCAACCTGGCCGCGGCGCGGGTGCGGTGGGGCAAGCTGCTGGCGCAGTGGCAGGAGCCGGCGGGGGCACAACGCGCGGCTTGAGCGGCGCCGTGGTCCAAGCGAAAACCGGAGGCCGAGGTCTCCGGTTTTTTATGGTCATTCCCACCCAAACCGGACCAGGGTTACCCAGGTTCGTCGAAAAATCTGCCGTCTTTCTGCAGCGCCACGCCCGTGAATGTCATGCAACCGCCTTACTTCTGCCTGGGCGGCTTGTCTCCAACCCAGTTCGGATGCGGAACAAACTTGCGAACCTGCGCATCGAGCTCTTGGCTGTGATACATGTCCAGGCATTTCAAGAGCTTGAATTGGGCGCCCGCATACCCTTCCGTCGGGTTGCCGTAGTCTCGACGCAGATATTTCTCCGCCAGCAGATCGATCGCCCGGTTGCCCTGGTCTTCGTCGTAATACGTCCATTCCAGAAACACGCTTTTGGTGGCGTCCGAGTCTGCTCCCGCTTCGGATCCCCGGTAGGCCGCCGACAGGCAGGCGGCCAGCGCTCTGTCCTTATAGTTTTCCGCATTGGTCCGGCGAATGGCCGTAATGGAATCGGCTGCGAAGGCGGCCAGCGACGAGCACAGCACGGCGAAGAGGCATAGGCGGGCGCTCATCATTTGAGTGCCCAGAAATTGGCCTTGTTGGTACGGTACGTCACCCTGGGCTCGTTGAAGTAGCAATGATCGTAGCAAGTACTGCCTTTGAATAGCGTCGCATGTCCGGCGGCGTCGCTCCAACCCTGCACTTCAAAGAGGATGACGCCTTTCTTCCCTGCGAGATCGCCGCCTCCAGCCGGCGGATATGCAACGACTTCTGCCGCTCCCCAGCGGTTCTTCAGAAACGCGATAACATCCCTGACCCGATAGAAGTAGTTCTGATGATCGCCGCCCTTCTTTGTCTTCCCCGGGATTTTGGGAACAGGCACACCGGACTGGTTGAAGATATAACTCATGCGAACGGCACAGGTGTTGCGCCAAGGGTTTTGTTGATCCCGAATATTGGCGGCCACTTCGCCGCCTATCACCTGTGCCACTTGCTCGGCGGAATCCGCAGGACTGTAAATACGCAGTGAAGCCGTCCACGCAGCCGAAAAAGACGGTCGATTCATGCTTGTCCCTTCCCCTGGATTGTTCACAATAAACAGTGGACCGACACGCGCAGCGTGTCCGGACAAATCATTGTCGACAATCAACGCAACCGCAACGTCCTGTTATTCCGGCGTCACCATCTCAGCGTAGTCGTACAACGCCGCAAGGATGCCTTCGGCGCGTGCATCGCCCTTGTCTGCGGCCTCGGCCGCCAGTTGCTCGATGCGCTCGGTATAGCCATCCAGCGTCAGGTAACCATCGCGTCCCTCGAACAGGCGCTCGGCACGCAACTGCTCCCACTGCTCGGACTCGTCTTCCGTAAGTGTGTCGGGGAAGTTGCGCGCGCGATAGCGAAACAGCAGTTCGGGCAGGCGGGCATCGGCGAAATCCGGGTGCAGGCGCGCGAGCTGTTCGCCCGAGAGCGTGCGCAGTTCGTTGAGCGTGCGGCGATCGCCGTTAGCGACGAAGCCGCCGTAGAGGTTCTGGTCCACGTCCTCGATCGGATCGAGTTCGCGGGCGTAGACCTGGCGCCAGGTCTCACGCATGTCGGGGGCGCCCTGCGCGGCGGCGGCGTGCCGCTCGATGGCGGCGAAGTCGACGCCCCAGCGCTCGGCCTGCGCCGGCTGCAGCGTCTTCAGGTTGCCGATCACGATGGGCGCCTTGTTGATATGGATCGACTTGACGGGCAGGCGCGTGGTGCCTTCGGCCAGTTCCGCGCTGCGCGTGAACAGGCGCTCGCGGATGGTGTCGACGCCGAGATCGAACAGCTCGGCCGGATCGCAAGCGAGGTCCCACACCAGCAGCTCGTTCTTGTTGGTCGGGTGCCAGCCCAGCGGCCACACCACCGCCATGCAGCCCCGCTCCACGCCGTACATGCCCGAGACATGCAGCAGCGGCCGCGGCGTCTCGCCGATCTCGGCCAGCACGCGCTCCTTCTTGCGCAGCGCGAAGCAGAAGTCGAACAGGCGCGGCTGCGCGTCACGGACCCGCCGCGCCAGCGCAATGGTGGCGCGCACGTCCGACAGCGCATCGTGCGCGGCTTCGTGCAGCAGGCCGTTGGCCTGCGACAGGTGCTCCAGCTTGAAGCTGGGCTTGCCGTCGCCGTTCTTGGGCCATTCGACACCGTCCGGGCGCAGCGCCCAGGTGGTGCGCACGACATCGAGCAGATCCCAGCGGCCGCATTCGTTCTGCCATTCGCGCGCATACGGGTCGATCAGGTTGCGCCAGAACAGGTGGCGCGTGACCTCGTCGTCGAAGCGGATGGAGTTGTAGCCGACGCCGATGGTGCCGGGCGTGGCCAGCTCACGCTCGATGGCCTGCGCAAAACGATATTCGGGAATGCCCTGCCGGCGGCACTGCTGCGGCGTGATGCCGGTGATCAGGCAGGACACCGGGTCGGGCAGCCAGTCGCTGGACGGCTGGCAGAACAGCTCGACCGGCTCGCCGATCTCGTTAAGCTCGGCGTCGGTACGGATGCCGGCAAACTGGGCCGGGCGGTCGCGGCGCGGCACGGCGCCGAAGGTTTCGTAGTCGTGCCAAAGGAAGGTGTGAGTCACGGTCAGGCGGGTTGGGCATCGCAAAGATGCCGGCATGCTAACAGCCCTGCCGGCCGCATCCGTCTAATCGAGCAGGAAGTTGCGCCGGCCGCCCTGCACCAGCGGCACCTCGGCCGCTTCCTTAAGCTGGACGCCGGACACCTGGCGCCGCCACGCCTCGCGCATCAGGTACAACAGCTTGTGCGCGGCCGCGGCGTAGCCCAGGCCCTCCGGCCGCACGTTGGAGATGCAGTTGCGCGCTGCGTCGGTCAGGCCCACCCTGGGCGCGTAGGTGAAATAGAGGCCAAGGCTGTCGGGCGAACTCAACCCCGGCCGCTCGCCGATCAGCATGACCACCATGCGCGCCCCCAACCGTTCGCCCACCTCGTCGGCCACGGCCACGCGGCCCTGCTCGACCAGCGCGATGGGCGCCATCGACCAGCCCTGCGCGCGCACGCTGTCGACCACGCAGGCGGTCAGCGGCGCGGCATGCCGATGCACCGCCAGCGCGGAAAGCCCGTCGGCCACCACCAGCGCGATGTCGGCGCCGCCCGGATGCGCGCTCGCATGATCCCGCAGCCGCTGCGCGGACGGCGCGTCTAACCGGCGGCCGAGGTCGGGCCGCTGCAGGTACTGGTCACGGTCGTGCGCGGCGCTGTGCAGCAGCAGGGTTGCGTGGCCCTGCGCGTGCAGTTGCGCCCGCACGGCAGCGTGATCGAACGGCAGATGCACCGCATCGCGCGCCTGTGCGTGCGCGGCCCGGAAGGCGAGCTGCGGCCGGGTCGGCAAACTCACGCCCGCGCGGCCCAGGGCGATGCGCGCGGGCGTCAGGCCTCGCAGCGCCTGCCAGGGGTTCGGCGTGACGGTGGCGGGCGTGTCGTCGCGTTCGTCGGTCATCGCACGCCTCACGGCAGTTGCGCCACGGCCCGGCGGAAGGGGTCGGGCAAAGCGTCGGCCAGCGCGACGCGGCCATCGCCCGCTGCGCAGATGCCCATGCGCGCGAGCCAGTCTTCGAATTCCGGCGCGGGCCGCAGGCCCAGCACGCGACGCACGTAGAGCGCATCATGGAACGAAGTGGTCTGGTAGTTCAGCATCACGTCGTCGGAACCGGGGACGCCCATGATGTAGTTGACGCCGGCCGCGCCCAGCAGCGTGAGCAGCGTGTCCATGTCGTCCTGGTCGGCCTCGGCGTGGTTGGTGTAGCAGATGTCGCAACCCATCGGCACGCCGAGCAGCTTGCCGCAGAAGTGGTCCTCCAGCCCGGCGCGCAGGATCTGCTTGCCGTCGTACAGGTACTCCGGCCCGATGAAGCCGACCACGGTGTTGACCAGCAACGGCCGGAAGCGCCGCGCCACCGCGTAGGCGCGCGCCTCGCAGGTCTGCTGGTCGACGCCGTGGTGCGCATTGGCCGACAGCGCGCTGCCCTGGCCGGTCTCGAAATACATCACGTTGTCGCCCACGGTGCCGCGCTCAAGGCCGAGCGCCGCGTCGTGCGCCTCTCGCAACAAGGCGAGGTTCACGCCAAAGCCCGCATTGGCCGCCTCGGTGCCGGCGACGGACTGGAACACGAGGTCCACCGGCATGCCGCGGTTGATCGCTTCGAGGGTGGTCGTCACATGCGTCAGCACGCAGGCCTGCGTGGGAATCCGGTAGCGCTGGATCACGGCATCGAGCATCTCCAGCAGGCTGCAGATGGCGGCGGGGCTGTCGGAGACCGGATTGACGCCGATCACCGCATCGCCGCTGCCGTACATCAGGCCGTCGAGCAGGCTGGCGGCGATGCCGGCCGGGTCGTCGGTCGGATGGTTGGGCTGCAGGCGCGTGGACATGCGCCCGCGCAGGCCGATGGTGTTGCGAAAGCGCGTGACCACGCGCGCCTTCCGGGCGACGAGGATCAGGTCCTGCACCCGCATCAGCTTGGACACCGCCGCCGCCATCTCGGGCGTCAGGCCCGGCGCCAGCGCGGCGAGGGCGGACTCGTCCGCCGCATCGCCCAGCAGCCAGTCGCGGAAATCGCCGACGGTGAGGTGGCGGACGGGTGCGAAGGCGTCGGCATCGTGCGTGTCGACGATCAGCCGGGTGACCTCGTCCGCCTCGTACGGAACGACCGCTTCATCCAGGAAGTGCTTGAGCGGGATCTCCGCCAGCGCCATCTGCGCCGCCACGCGCTCGGCCGCGCTGGCCGCGGCGATGCCGGCCAGCGCATCGCCGGAACGGGCCGGGCTGGCCTTGGCCAGCACGTCGCGCAGACTGTCGAAGCGGTAGGTCTCGCTACCGAGGGTGTGGGAGAAACGGGCCATGCCAGGCCTCCACCGATGTGCCGACCAGGGTTAGCAGGCTAACACCGTTGGCACGGGAAGCGTCGGCCGGCATGGCCCCGGCACCGCACAATCAGAAAAAGCCGAGCGGCCGGGTGTCGTAGCTCACCAGCAGGTTCTTGGTCTGCTGATAGTGGTCGAGCATCATCTTGTGGGTCTCGCGGCCCACGCCCGATTTCTTGTAGCCGCCGAAGGCCGCGTGCGCCGGGTACAGGTGGTAGCAGTTGGTCCACACGCGCCCGGCCTTGATAGCGCGGCCGACGCGATAGGCGCGATTGATGTCGCGCGTCCACACGCCGGCGCCCAGGCCGTACTCGGTGTCGTTGGCGATCTGGATGGCCTGCGCCTCGTCCTGGAAGGTCGCCACCGCGATCACCGGGCCGAAGATCTCCTCCTGGAACACACGCATGCTGTTGTGGCCCTTGAGCAGCGTCGGCTTGATGTAGTAGCCCTTGGCCAGCCTGCCCGACATGACCTCGGCCTCGCCGCCGACCAGGCATTCGGCGCCCTCTTCCTGCGCGATCTCCAGGTAGGTGCGGATCTTGTTGAACTGCTGCTCGGACGCCTGCGCGCCGACCATGGTCCCGGTATCGAGCGGGTCGCCGCGCTTGATGGCGGCCACCTTGGCCATCACCGCATCCATGAAGCTGCCGTAGATCGACTCCTGCACCAGCGCGCGCGACGGGCACGTGCAGACCTCGCCCTGGTTGAAGAAGCCCAGCACCAGCCCTTCGGCCGCCTTCTCGATGAAGCTCGGCTCGGCCTGCATGATGTCTTCGAAGTAGATGTTGGGCGACTTGCCGCCCAGCTCCACCGTCGACGGAATGATGTTCTGCGCCGCGCACTTCAGGATGTGCGAGCCCACCGGCGTCGAACCCGTGAAGGCGATCTTGGCGATGCGCTTGCTGGTGGCCAGCGCCTCGCCGGCTTCCTTGCCGAAGCCGTGCACCACGTTGAGCACGCCCGGCGGCAGCAGGTCGCCGATCAGTTCCATCAGCACGCAGATGCCCAGCGGCGTCTGCTCGGCCGGCTTGAGCACGATGCAGTTGCCGGCCGCCAGCGCGGGCGCCAGCTTCCAGGCGGCCATCAGCAGCGGAAAGTTCCACGGGATGATCTGCCCGACCACGCCCAGCGGCTCGTGGATGTGGTACGCTACGGTGTGCTCGTTGATCTCCGCCGCCGCGCCCTCCTGTGCGCGGATGCAGCCGGCGAAGTAGCGGAAATGGTCCACCGCGAGCGGGATGTCCGCGTTGAGCGTCTCGCGGATCGGCTTGCCGTTGTCCCAGGTCTCGGTCACGGCCAGCCGCTCGAGGTTCTGTTCGATGCGGTCGGCGATCTTCAGCAGGATCAGCGAGCGGTCCTGCACCGATGTGCGGCCCCAGGCATCGGCCGCGGCGTGGGCGGCGTCGAGCGCGCGGTCGATGTCCTCGGCGGTGGAGCGCGGAAACTCAGCGATGACCTCGCCCGTCACCGGCGTGGTGTTGGTGAAGTACTCGCCCCGGACGGGCGGCACGAAACGGCCGCCGATGTAGTTGCCGTAGCGGGACTGGAACGAGACCACGGCGCCGGGCGTGCCGGGATGGGCGTAAAGCATGGGTTGTCTCCTGATGTGATGTCGGCGGCGCCGGCGTCGTGGGTCGCGCTGGCGTCCGCACCGGTATTGCAAAGCGCGGGCCAAGTCCGGTCCCTCGCCGGCAAACCCGCATGCGGATGCGCTTTTTGCCGGACGGCGCGCCGTTGCGCCGGGCCAAGCGCGTGTGTCGGCGCCGATACGGTGTGCCGGGACACTGTGCTATGTTCGTGACACACGACGATCCGCCGACCACGGCGGGCGAAGGAGACAACAGCCATGCAGGATCACCGCATGTCGCATCACACCGGCCAGGTGCTGACCCTCGCGCAGCACGATGCGCCGGTCGCGGGCCCGTTCGCCGGCCCGGCCGCCGATCCGTTCATCGCCCGCTCCTGGTTGCGCTGCCTGCGTCAGCACGGCCTGGACCCCGCCGATGCCAGCGCCCCCGCCGTGCTCGAAGCCGCCCGCCTGCGCGAGCGCCACAAGCAGTTGCAACCGATGCTGCGCATCGCCGACGGCGAGATGCACAGCCTGCACCGGCAACTGGCGGGCAGCGGCCACGTGGTGGTGCTGACCGATGCCGACGGCGTGATCCTCGACTGCATCGCCGATCATGCGGAGCGCGCCCTGTTCCGGCAGGCGGGCCTGTGGTCGGGCGTCGACTGGAGCGAAGCCCGCGAGGGCACCAACGGCATCGGCACCTGCGTGGTCGAGCGGCAGGCGCTGACCATCTACCAGGACGAGCATTTCCGCAGCCGGCACATCCAACTGTCGTGCTCGGCCAGCCCCGTGTTCGATCCGCACGGCAGCCTGCTGGCGGTGCTGGACGTGTCGTCCATCCCGCGCGAGCTGTCGCGGCAGGGACAGTTCCACACCACCGCGCTGGTCAACCTGTCGGCCAAGGCGATCGAGGGCGGGTATTTCCTGCAGCATTTCGAGCGCGACTGGCTGCTGCGTTTCCACGCCCAACCCGAATACGTCGGGCTGTTCAGCGAGGGCCTGCTGGCGGTCGGCGGCGACGGGCGCATCCGCGCGGCGAACCAGAGCGCGCTGAACCTGCTGGGCCGCACGCGCCCATCGCTGCTCGGGCAGCCGGTCGAGGCCGTGTTCGACCTGTCGGCCGATGCCTTGCTCGCGCGCGCCACAGAGAGCGGCGGGGTGGCGTGGCCGCTGCGCGCACACCCGGGCCGCCTGCTGTTCGGCCTGGTACGCGCGCGCCGCCGGCGCCCGGCCACCGATGCCACGCCGGTATCGCAACCCGTACCTGCCGCGCCGCCCGGCCTGTGCCTGCAGGCCGAGGGCTTGCGCACCGACTTCCACCGCGCCCTGCGCGTGTTCGAGCACGACGTGCCGCTGCTGCTGCACGGCGAGACCGGCACCGGCAAGGAAGCCTTCGCCCGCGCCGTGCACCGCGCCAGCCGCCGTGCGGCACAACCTTTCGTCGCGGTCAATTGCGCGGCGATTCCCGAGACCCTGATCGAGAGCGAGCTGTTCGGCTACCGCGGCGGCAGCTTCACCGGCGCGCGCCGGGAAGGCATGCGCGGCAAGCTGCAGCAGGCCGACGGCGGCACGCTGTTCCTCGATGAGATCGGCGACATGCCGCTGGCGCTGCAAACCCGGCTGCTGCGCGTGCTGGAAGAGCGCACCGTAATGCCCATCGGCGGCGAGCCGCAGCCGGTGGACGTGCGCATCGTCAGCGCCAGCCATCGCGACATGGAGGCGTGCGTGCGCGACGGCCGCTTCCGCGAAGACTTGTACTACCGCCTCAACGGCCTGCGGATCACGCTGCCGCCGCTGCGCGAGCGTGCCGACAAGGCCGCGCTGCTGGCGCACGTGCTGGCCGAGGAGTCGCGCGGCCGACCGGTGCGGCTCGACGACGATGCGCGCGACGCCCTGCTCGCCCACCCCTGGCCTGGCAACGTGCGGCAGCTGCGCAATGCGCTGCGCACCCTGGTGGCGCTGTCCGACGATGGGCGCATCCGCCTGTGCGACCTGCCGCCCGAACTGTGCCCGCAGGCCGCCGGATCCGCCGCCGCGCCCGCGCCGCTGGACAGTGCCGAGAAGACCGCGCTGCTCGCCACGCTGCAGGCGCAGCAATGGCGCATGACCAACGCTGCCGAGGCGCTCGGCATCAGCCGCAACACGCTGTACCGCAAGTTGCGCAAGCACGGCATCGCACGCCCCGGCGGTTGACGCACGTCAACCCGGCCCGGCCGGGCATCGGCAAGACTGTTGGCTCCCCAACCCCGGAGACCCGCCATGGCCAGGTCAATGAAAGCCGCTGTCGTGCACGCGTTCGGCGAACCGCTGCGCATCGAGGAAGTCCCCATCCCGACACCGGGCCGCGGACAGATCCTCGTCAACATCCGGGCCTCCGGGGTCTGCCACACCGATTTGCACGCCGCCGACGGCGACTGGCCCGTCAAGCCGCGCCTGCCGTTCATCCCGGGACATGAGGGCGTGGGCTTCGTGGCGGCGGTGGGCGAAGGCGTCAGCGCCGTCAAGGAAGGCGACCGCGTGGGCGTGCCCTGGCTCTACACCGCCTGCGGCCACTGCGAGCATTGCCTCGGCGGCTGGGAAACCCTGTGCCACGACCAGCAGAACACCGGCTACTCCGTCAACGGCGGCTATGCCGAATACGTGCTGGCCGACCCGAACTATGTCGGCCACCTGCCCGCGCAGGTCGGCTTCGAGGAAATCGCGCCCATCCTGTGCGCGGGCGTGACGGTCTACAAGGGCATCCGCATGACCGACACCCGGCCCGGCCAGTGGATCGCCATCTCGGGCATCGGCGGGCTGGGGCATGTGGCGGTGCAGTACGCCGTCGCCATGGGGCTGCACGTGGTGGCGGTGGATGTCGCCCCCGAGAAGCTGGCGCTGGCGCGCGAACTGGGCGCCAGGCTGACCGTCGATGCCTCGCAGCAAGACCCGGCCGCCGTCATCCAGAAGGAGGTGGGCGGCGTGCACGGCGTGCTGGTGACGGCGGTCTCGCGCAGCGCCTTCGCCCAGGCCCTGGGCATGGTGCGGCGCGGCGGCACCGTCTCGCTCAACGGGCTGCCGCCGGGCGACTTTCCGCTGCCGATCTTCTCGACGGTGCTCAACGGCATCACGGTGCGCGGCTCCATCGTCGGTACGCGGCGCGATCTGCAGGAATCGCTGCAGTTTGCTGCCGAGGGGCAGGTGCGCGCTCACATCCACCGCGATCGGCTCGACAACATCAACCAGGTCCTCGCCGACCTGAAGGCCGGCAAGGTGGACGGCCGCATCGTCCTCTCGCTGGATTGAGCCGCGCGCCGTCATGCGGTGCGGGTAATCTGTCCGCCTCACCGGCTTCCCTCATCCCTCCATGCGCATCCTCTTCTTCAGCAGCCACCGGTACGACGAAGACAGCTTCCGCGCCGCACAGGCGCGCGGTGCCCACGGCTTCGAGCTGGTCTTCCAGCGCGCCCACCTGGACATGCAGACCGCCTCGCTGGCCGCGGGCTTCGAGGTGGTCTGCCCGTTCGTCAACGACTGCCTGGACGCCGGCGTACTCGCCATCCTGGCCGCCGGCGGCACCCGGCTGATCGCGCTGCGCTCGGCCGGCTTCAACCATGTCGATCTGGCCGCGGCGCAGCGCCTGGGGCTGACGGTGGTGCGCGTGCCGGCGTACTCGCCGCATGCGGTGGCCGAGCACGCGGTCGGCATGATCCTCACGCTCAACCGGCGCCTGCACCGTGCCTGCACCCGCACCCGCGAGGGCGACTTCTCGCTGGACGGGCTGCTCGGCTTCGACCTGGCCGGCAAGACCGTCGGCGTGGTCGGCACCGGGCAGATCGGGCAGGTGTTCGCGCGCATCATGGCCGGCTTCGGCTGCCAATTGCTGGCGTTTGATCCGTTTGCGCAGGCAGCGCTCGCGGCGCTGGGCGTGACCTACGTGCCGCTGCCGGCCTTGCTGGCGCAGTCCGACATCGTCAGCCTGCACTGCCCGTTCAACGCCGACACGCACCACCTGATCGACGCCGGCGCGCTCGCCAGCATGAAGATGGGCGCGATGCTGATCAACACCAGCCGCGGCGGGCTGATCGACAGCCCCGCGCTGATCGACGCGCTCAAGTCCGGCCAGCTCGGCCACCTCGGGCTGGACGTCTACGAAGAAGAGGCCGACCTGTTCTTCGAAGACCGCTCCGCCGACGTGCTGCAGGACGACGTGCTGGCGCGCCTGCTGACCTTCCCCAATGTCATCGTCACCGCGCACCAGGCCTTCTTCACGCGCGAGGCGCTGGCGGGCATCGCCGACACCACGCTCGCCAACGTGGCGGCCTGGGCCGCCGGTACGCCCGCGAATGCCGTGAAGGCTTAGCGCGCTCACCTGCTGAAGCACTTCGATCACGTGAGCGAGCTGCGGGCTGGACCCGAAACGGGCGTTGACCGCCAAATCCAGTTTACTGGATAATAAATCCATCATGCAGGAAACCACAGCGCCCCCCGGTGACGACACCGATGCGGGTGTCAACGAGCGCATCGCCCGCCGCGTACGCGAATTGCGGGCGGCGCGAGGCTACACGCTCGACGCGCTCGCCGCGCGCTGCGGCGTGAGCCGGTCCATGATTTCCCTGATCGAGCGCAGCGCAGCCAGCCCGACGGCGGCCGTGCTGGACAAACTGGCCGCCGGGCTCGGCGTATCACTGGCCAGCCTGTTCGGCGGCGAGCGCGAGGGGGTGCCTGCGCAGCCGTTGATGCGGCGCGCGCAGCAAACCCAATGGCGCGACCCCGAGTCCGGGTATGTGCGGCGCAACCTCTCTCCGCCCGACTGGCCGTCGCCCATCCATCTGGTCGAAGTGCACTTCCCGGCCGGCGCGCGGGTGGCCTACGAGACGGGTGGGCGGGAGCGCGTCATGCAGCAGCAGGTCTGGGTGATCGAGGGGCGCATCGACATCATGCTGGGAAACCAGCTCCACGAACTTCACCAGGGCGACTGCTTGGCCATGCGGCTGGATCAGCCGCTGATTTTCAGCAACCCCACGTCCCGGGCAGCACATTACGTCGTGGCGATCTGCGACGCGCCCGCCCCGGCCGGTGCCTGGAGTCCCTGACAGACGATGCGGAGCCCCACACGATGCGTCGCTTTAGCCCCCGCTTGCGGGCATGTTTCCAGCCAATAGGAAGAGGAGCCTGTATGAACGCCCCCGAACCGCACGACGACGTGCGCCTGATCGACTGCAACGAGGCCGAGCATGCGGCGGCCATCCTCGACATCCTGAACGAGGCCATCGTGAATTCGACGGCCCTGTACGACTACACCCCGCGGCCCCCGCAAGCCATGGCGACCTGGTTCGCCGCGAAGCGCGCGGGCGGCTTTCCGGTCGTGGGCGCCGTGGATGCCACGGGCAAGCTGCTGGGCTTTGCCAGTTGGGGCACGTTCCGCGCGTTCCCCGCGTACAAGTACACGGTGGAGCACAGCGTGTACGTGCATCACGAATGCCGCGGCCGGGGACTCGGCGAACGCCTGCTGCGCGAAGTGATTCGGCGCGCGCGCGAGGCACAGCTCCACGTCCTGGTGGGCTGCATCGACGCGGCCAATTCCGCGAGCGCCGGTCTGCACACGCGGCTGGGATTCGTTCACGCCGGGACCATCCGGGAAGCCGGATTCAAGTTTGGCCGCTGGCTGGATGCGGCGTTCTACCAGCTCAACCTGGAAACGCCTGCGCAACCGGTGGACGGCTGATCGTTCCGCTGTCCGGTGCAGCCGAGGGCTGGCCTGCTCTCGGCCCCGTGCTGACGAGCGCGCACGCACCGCAGAGCGCACCGTACAATGGGCCACGCCCGCCTCCATGCCGCGTCGCATCCCACCGTCCGCCATGACACCCCTGCTCTCGCCGGACTCGCCCGACGGCCGGCGCCTCGTGCTGCTGCTCGGCCTCGCGCAAACGGTCTCGTGGGGCACGCTGCACTTCACCTTCACCGTCTTCCTCGCGCCGATGCACGACACGCTCGGCTGGGCGCGGCCGTTCCTGGCGGGCGGGTTCTCGCTGGGGCTGCTGGTGTGGGCGCTGTGCTCATTCCTGGTGGGCCGCACGCTGGATCGCTGGCCGGCGCGCCGGGTGATGGGCGCCGGTTCGGCGCTGGCGGCGGCCAGCCTGCTGGCCTGGTCGCTGATCGACAACAAGACCGCCTTCCTGCTGCTGTGGCTGCCGATGGGCATGGCCATGGCGACCACGCTGTACGACCCCGCCTTCGTGGTGCTGCGCCAGACCTTCGGCGATAGCTACCAGCGCCCGATCATCGGGCTCACGCTGATCGCCGGGTTCGCCAGCACGATCTGCATTCCGCTGGCGCAATGGGGCGTGGAGCACATCGGATGGCGCCACACCCTGCAGGCGTTCGCGCTGCTGCACCTGCTGGTCTGCCTGCCGATCCACGCGCGGCTGCGGGTTCGCCCGCCGGCCCAGGCGATGGCCGGGCCCGCCGCCGCCGCGCCGGTCACGCCCGCCGCATGGCGCATGGCCCTGCGCATGCCGGTGTTCTGGGCGGTGGTGCTGGCCTTTGTCGCCGTCAACCTGGTCGCGTCGATGCTGGGTGCGCACCTGATCCCGCTGCTGAGCGAGAAAGGCGTGCCGACCGCCCGGCAGTTGCTGATCGCCGCGCTGATCGGCCCGGCCCAGGTGCTGGGCCGGCTGGCGATGATGCGCCTGCGCTTTGCGCATCCGGTGCGCATCGCGCCGTTCACCTACACGGCCATGGCGGCGGCGCTGGCAATGCTGGCGCTCTCCAGCGGGCCGCTGCTGCTGGTCTCGGCCGTGCTGTACGGCGCGGCCAATGGCATCAACACCATGCTGCGCGCCATCGCCATGCCGGAACTGGTGTCGCGGGCCCAGTACGCCACGCTCAACGGCCTGATGATGACGCCCGTGCTGCTGGCCCAGGCCGGCGGGCCGTGGTTGGGCGCCCTGCTGTGGAAAGCCACCGGCGGCTACGCGACGGTGGAATGGGCGATGGTGAGTGCCGCCCTGGTCGCCCTGGCGGCCTTCGCCCATGGCCTGCGGCACGCCCGGGCGAGCACGGCGCACGCGGATGCCGAACGTCAGCATGTGACGCAGGCGCTGTGACGATCCCGCCGCTTTCGCGGCAGAAGCGGGCGGTTAGGAACCTTTACCGGTGCCAATGTGTCTTGAAACATGAGAGGTGATGTCTCATTCTCATGTTAAAGGCGGATGCCGCACCGCAGCCCCGCGAGGCGCGTTTCTTGCGACACCGCGAACGGAGGACACGCCGTGTCACAAGTTCATTCGGATACCCCGCCGGCAACCGCGCACCTGCCCTGGACAATGGACGACATCGCCTACGGCAGCATCGACATCGCGCGCGTGCGCAACCACCGCACGCTGTTCTATCTGGTGGCGAGCGCATCGTTCATCGAAAGCGGTTCCGACCTCTATGCGGGCAACCTGGCCCAGTACTACGCGGATCGTCCCGAGACCGCCCACTGGCTGATCCACCACTGGGAGCGCGAAGAACTCCAGCACGGCCGGGCGCTGCGGCGCTACGTCGAGACCGTCTGGCCCGAGTTCGACTGGGAGCGCGGCTACGCACGCTTCTTCGCGGAATATTCCGTGACCTGCGCGATCGACCAGTTCGAGCCGACGCAGGCGCTGGAAATGGTGGCGCGCTGCGTGGTCGAGACCGGCACCGCCACGTTCTACCGCGCCATCGCTCAGGCCGCCGCCGATGCCGACGAGCCGGTGCTGCGCGACCTCGCCAGCCGCATCTCGGCCGACGAGGTGCGGCACTACAAGCACTTCTACCGCTTCTTCCACGAGTGCAACGCGCGCGAAAGCGTGGGCCGGGCACGCGTGCTCAAGGCGCTGGCCTCGCGCCTGCGCGAAATCAAGAACGAAGATGCGGCCATCGCCCTGCGCAACGTACTGCGCATCGAGCGCGGCCAGGACGACGTGCCCGAAGCCGACGTGCGCGCGCTCAACTCACGGGTGAGCGCGCTGGTGCGCGCCCACCTGCCCATCGACATGGCCGCCAAGATGCTGCTCAAACCGCTGCGGCTGCAGCCGGGCATCGAGCGCTCGATCCGGCCTCCGCTGGTGGCGCTGGTGCGGCGCGTGATGCTGCACTAGTGGCGCGTTGGGAGGGCGGCAGGCATGTGTCCCACTTGGGGACACCATTGCGATCTGAGCTCAGATGGGCGCAGAGCAGGAGGCGTTGAACCGTTATTCGTTATGAACGCTTTATTGACACGCGTGAATCGCTCAAATATGATCGGGCCTAACAACTAACCCTCGAGATCGGCGTGGCTTGTCCATCTGATGCGAGGGGGAAAAAGCCGGCGCAAGCCGGTTTTTTCGTTTCTGGAGGCGCGTCAATACAGGAGGGGGCAAGGCAGCCGCGCAGTCTGCGCACGCGGGTCTACGTCGACGGCTACAACTTCTACTATGGCTGTCTGAAAGGGACCCACCACAAGTGGCTCGACCTCTACAAGCTTTTTCAGGAGCATGTGCTGCCCTCGGCGCTGATTGAACGCGACGGACAATACGTTCGCAGCGAACTGCTCACTGAAGCCGTCCAGTTCTTCACTGCCACCATCATCGAACGTGCTGCCAAGGCGCACGATTCGGTGTCCTCCCAGGCGCGTTACCACACTGCGCTGCGCAAGCGCCACGACGGCCGAATCCGCATCGTCGAGGGGTATTACTCCGTAACCAAGGCCCGCGCGCCGCGCATCGATGCGGCCAAGCCCGACGCTTGGCCGCGTGACTGCGAGCGAGTGCCGATCTGGCGCCTCGAGGAGAAGCAGACCGACGTCAATCTGGCGCTGCACGCCTATCACGATGCCATGACGGCGCAGGTCGACCACGTCGTGATCGCCTCCAACGACACTGACCTGGTGCCAGCGCTGCGCATGATTCGCGAACATACGTCGGTAACGGTCGGCCTGGTGATTCCCACGCGGGACAGCGAGCGCCGGCCAAATGAAGACTTGGCCAAATACGCCCATTGGGTCCGCCGCCACCTGACCGATGCCGAGCTGGCCGCCGCGCAACTGCCGCGCGTGGTGCCTGGCGGCAAGACGCCCACCGTCAAGCCAGACTCCTGGTATCCCCATCCCGGGCTGTTCCAGGAGGCGCTACGCCTGGCGATCGAGGTGCGCGGCAGCCGTTCCAAAGCGTTCCAGTGGTTGGATGCGCCATGCGAGCACCTGGACGGCCAGCTACCGCTCAACCTGTTGGAGTCGGAAGCGGGCGCCCAACGCGTCCTGGCCTGCATGCGGGATTGGCTGGCGAGGCAGAGCTGAGCAATCGCATGGGGTGGATGCCCCAAGTTGGACGGGCAGGAGAATGCCCGCAACCGGTGGACCGCACGAAGTCGTAACAGAACACTGGCTGCGTGTTCAACGGCCCGGAAGTCCATTCATGGGGCACGCTCCGAACCTCGTCCTCACGGCGGCCTACCAGTTGGCCACGATCGGATTTTTCCTGCTGGAGCGGCGCAAGCTCTGGCGGGACCAACCGCAGTGAAGGGGCCGGCCGCCGGCGGGCGACCCTTTTTTTCGTCTGCAGCCTGAGAAGAGAAAACGCCCCCGGCGCTGGGGGCGCGACGCGACCGGCGCCGCGCAACGGCTCAAGCAAGCCGGAACACATCCACCGCGCCGCGCAGCGCCTGGGCCTGCTGGCGCAGGCTCTCGGCCGCGGCGGCGGCCTCTTCCACCAGCGCGGCGTTCTGCTGCGTCACTTCGTCCATCGAGGTCACCGCGCGGTTGACTTCCTCGATGCCCTGCGACTGCTCGCGCGAGGCGTGGCTGATCTCGCCCATGATGCCGGCGATGCGTTCGACGCGCGTGACGATGTCCTGCATGGCCTCGCCCGCGCCGCGTGCCGCCTCGTTGCCGGCCTGCACTTCCTGCACCGAGCGGCTGATCAGCTCTTTGATCTCCTTGGCGGCCGCCGCGCTGCGCTGCGCGAGGCTGCGCACCTCGCCGGCCACCACCGCGAAGCCGCGGCCCTGTTCGCCGGCGCGGGCCGCTTCCACCGCGGCGTTCAGCGCCAGGATGTTGGTCTGGAAAGCGATGCCGTCGATGATGCCGGTGATGTGGGCGATCTTCTGCGCCGTCGCGTGGATGCCCGACATGGTGCCGACCAGCCGTTCGACCGTCTCGCCGCCCGCGTTGGCGGCCTGGCTGGCGGACTGCACCATGTCGTGCGCGTGCTGGGCGCTGTCGGCGTTCTGGCGCACGGTGGCGGCCAGTTGCTCGATGCTGGAGGCGGTGCGCTCCAGGTTGCCGGCCTGCGCCTCGGTGCGCGCCGACAGGTCGGCATTGCCGGCCGCGATCTGGCCGGTGCTCGAGGCGATGGTCGAGGCGCTCGCGCGCACCTTGTCGACGATGCCGCTCAGGCCGTCGCCCACGCCGTTGATGGCGTGCATCAACTGACCGATCTCGTCGCGGCGGGTGGCCGCGAAGCGGTGCGTCAGGTCGCCGGCGGCCACGCGCCGGGCCACGCTCACCACCTCGGCCAGTGGCGTGCTGACCGCGCGACGCAGCATCCCGTACAGGCCGCCCGCCAGCAGCAGGCCCAGCGCCAGCCCCAGCAGCAGGAAGCGGTTGCGTGCCGAGACCAGGTCGGCCTCCAGCTCATCCACATAGGCGGTGCCGGCAATCACCAGCGTCCAGTCCGGATACTGCGTGAACACGGTGAAGCGCTCGCGCGCCGGGCCGCCGTCGGTGTCGGCCAGCGTGTGACGCAGGATGCCGTCCTTGCGCTCGATCATCTCGCGCACCCAGGCCAGGCCGTCGGCGTCCTTGGCGTCCAGCAGGTTCTTGCCTTCGCGGCCCTGGTCGCGGTCGATCAGCACCTTGCCCTGATCGGCGCCCGCCTTGCCGTCGACGACGAAATAGCCGCCGGTCTTGCCGATGCCGTGCGCGCGGATCTTGTCCTTGAGCAGCGCCAGTTCGGCGCGCACGTCCACGCCCACGTACAGCGCGCCGACCACCTTGCCGGCGGCGTCGCGCACCGGCTCGTACTTGCTCATGTAGGGCACGCCGAACAGCCACGCCAGCCCGCGGAACGACTCGCCCGCCATCAGCGCCTTGTAGCTCGGGTGAGCGCGGTCGAGCAGCGTGCCGATGGCCCGTTCGCCGCGCTCTTTCTTGAGCGAGGTGGTCACGCGCACGAAGTCGTCGCCGGTGCGGGCGAACACGGTGGCGATGGTGCCGCCGGTGCGGGCAAAGAACTGGTCGGGGACGGTGAAGTTGAGGTTCATCACCGCGTCGCCGCTCTTGAAGGCCGGCGTGGGCTTGCCGGCCACCTCCACGGTCTGCGCCGGGTCCACGCTGTACGGGCCGGGCACCGCATCCGCGAAGGCAGTCAGGAAGCGGTCGGCCTCGGTGCGCATGGTGCCGTCGAACAGGGCGATCATGTCGCGCATGGCGGCTTCCTGGTCGCGCATGGCCGATTGCGCATGGCCTTCCAGCGTGCGCAGGCTGGCTTGCGAGATCGCCAGCGCAAAAGCGCCGAATACCAGGACCAGGGCGGCCAGGCCGGCGATGGCCAGCCGGGAGCCCAGGCTGGCGGCAGGTTGGAAGTTTTGCTGCGGGACGGACGTTCGCATGGGGCGGTTTCCTGATGATCGTCGGCCGCATTAACAACGGATCACCAGCGAAAAGCTTGAGCGCAAACGTTTTTAATCCTCAAACTTTGTTGATCTTCCGGATCTCCCGCACTCCGGACTTCATCTCCCGCACACCAGTTCCACGTGCTGCGCGACCAGCCTGGCAGGGTTGCCCGGCCCCAGGTCGATCCGCCAGTCGTCGCCATGCGCGCCGGACACCTCGCGGCCATCGACGGTGGCGCGGCAGCGCGCGGCATTGGCGAAGCGGATGAACGGCCGCACGTAGCCCGCCACGTCCGCCGACAGCGTGCGGCCGTCCGCGCTGCGCTGCCAGCGGGACAGGCGGCCGCCGGCCTCGCGCACGTAGGGCAGAACCTCCGGCCCCTCCCCGATCGCAAAGCGGGCCGAACCGCTGGCCAGGTGGATGTAGGTGCCGCCGCCCGCCGCCGGGGCAAAGCCGGCCACGCCGCGCGCATCGGCCAGGCGCGGCACGCCGGCACCGCTCCAGCGCACGGTGCGCAGATCGCCGTCGCCGCGCACCACCCAGGCATCGCCATCGCGCGCCACGGCGAAGTTGCGGAAATCCAGCACCTTGCGAATGTAGTCCGATGCGTAGACCGGCATGACGGGCTGCGTCAGCGCCCAGTCGTACACCTGCCGCAGGGCGGAAAGCGAGGCCACCTTGGTGCCGGAGTACATGTGGTAGTAGATGCCGAGCGGCTTGAGGCGCAGCGGCCGATCGGTCAGCTCGAAGGTCTCGATGGCGCGCGAGAAGCCGTAATACGGACCGTGCCACAGGTTGGTGTAGATGTTCTCGTTCTGCGCCGGCGCGAACACCTGGAACAGGTTATCCCCCTTGTCCACGCCCAGCGGCGCCACCGCGGTCCAGCTCGGGTTGGTGCGCGTGATGTAGGTATCGCCGCCGTTCATGTTGAGCACGCCGGCCTCGACCGTCTTGCGCACGGCCACCGGCGGCACTTGGCCGTTGCCGCTCCACAGCAGCACGCGCACGGGCTTGCCCGGCGGCGCCAGCCGGGTATTGATGTAGTGGATGGACCCGGCGATCTCGCGGTCGAAGCTGAAGTGGTAGTGCGGGATGTTCAGGCCGAAGACATCGCTGCCCACATCCTCCGCCGGCGGCTGCGATGCTTGCAGCGCCTGCAGCGCTCGCAACGACTCCAGCGATTCCAGCGGCTGCGGCGCCGGCGGTTTCGGCGGTGCCAATGGCTCAGGCGGTGCCGGTGGCGCCGTCGGATCGGGCGCAAGCGAACCGTTGAAGGCGGGCGCGACGGTGTGGCTAACCGTATCGGCGCGATGGTCGTCGACGCTCTCGTCCGAGGACTGCACACCGACGGTGCGCAGCCAGTTGAACGGGTGCGAGAACGTGTGGCTGGCCACCTCCACATAGGGCTCGGCGAAGATGGTGCGGGCAATCGGCTCCAGCTGCGGCGCCAGCTTGGGGTACATCCCTTCGGCCGAGACCTCGCCTTCGATGACGGACACGGTGGTCGGCACCTTGTAGCGCGCCCAGATCTCGCGCAGCAGCGACTGGCCGGCGAACTCGCCGGGCGGGAATTCCGTGCGCGAGGCAAAGCCGTCGCCGTCGACATGCACGGTCATCAGGCGGCGGCCGTTTTCGGTGGTGGTGTCGGGCACCGGCATGGCGGGCAGCGCCAGCGCGCGGCGCAGGAAGTCCATCGGCTGGATCACCCAGCGCGCCTGGTCCACCTCCGGCATGCGGAACACGCCGAACGGACGCAGCACATAGCCGCCCCACGGCAGGATGGCGGCCGCGTCATAGGTATAGCTGCCCGCGGACAGCCGCAGCAGCGACTGCGCCTGCGGCACGTTCGGGTCCACCCGCACGCCCACCACGTCGCGGCGATCGGGATGCGGCTGCAATTCGAAGCCGACCATGGGGTCGCGCGAGACGATCGTCAACGCCCCGGACGGCATGCCCGGCACGGTCTTCAGCCCCAGCGACTGCGCCGTCGGCGCGTCCATGGCCATACCGAACTGGTTGAACATCGCCACGCGCACGCCTGCCCCCATCGTGCGCTTGAGCCACGTCGCCCAGGCACCGGGCCGCGGCGCGTTGCCGTCGAACCAGGTGACGACACCGGCATAGCGGTCGGGCGTGACCGTGGGCAGCGGCTTGTAGGCATCGGCGAATTCGACGCGATAGCCGAGGTAGTTGATCGGCATGGCCAGGTACAGCACGGCCGGCATGGTGTTGGCACTGGTGCCGGGCTGCTGCGGCTCGACCAGCAGCACACGGCGCGGCATCACTTCCAGGCGACCGATACCGATCATGTCGGCGGCCGGCGTGGTGGCGTAGCTGGTCACGCCGGCCGCGCGCGCCACGTTGGCCGTGTCGCGCAGGCAGGCGCGGTTGTAGCTGGCGCAGTAGTCGAGCGCGATGGCGGGCAGATGGTACTGCTCGTCGATCCGGTGCAGGGTGGCAATGCGCGCGGCGCGGTCCGCTTCGGACACCTCGCTCAGGCCCCCGCCGCTGCCGCCGCCGCCACCGATATCGTCGGTGCGTTCGCGCACCAGTCCGGGCGTGACTACGCCGGCCAGTGCCGGCGCGAGCGTATCGAGCCAGGCGGTGCCGCCGGCCAGCAGCCGGGCCTCGGGCATGCGCGCATGCAGGGTCCGCACCAGCGCCGCGACGGCGTCCGCGGTCTGCGGCGCAGACCGCTGCAGCGCATCGAGCCCATCGAGCAGGAAGCCCTTGTAGCCCTGCGCCAGCAGCGGCGCAAACAATCGGTCGACAGCCGTATCCGGCCAGCCGGCGCCGCGCATGGCATCCGCCTGCCGGGTCAGGTCCACCCGCGCCAGCCATTGCGTGGCCACCGGCTCCAGCGCATCGAACCGATCGACGCGCGCCGGGTCCAGCACCACCCAGTCGAATGCCTGCAACTCCGGCACCGGCACGTCGCTGCCGTAGTAGACGGCGATCTGCGGCGCCGGCCGGGCGAGCAGTTCAGCCGCCGGGCAAGGGGCACTGGCCAGCGCGGCGGCGGTGCCCAACCACACGATCCATCGCCATTGCCGCCCGCCCGCCATCACCCACCCCACCTGCATGTTGGTTTCCTCGTTCTTTTTGGAGCGCAATTGTGTCCGGCTTTCATGCAAATGCAATGCCTGACCCGTGAACAAAACGAGGAATCGGAGGGGGCCGGTCGAACGCCGGTCCCGGTACCACTATAGACGGCCGGCAGCAGGCGCCGGCCCGGCCTGCCGGCAAGTGGGGCACGTCTCGAGTTGCGGCGATGCGACAGTCCGCCGGAAAAAGACGGCGGCGGGCGATCAGGGCGGGATCACGGCAGGCGTCGGCGATGCGGCGCCCGGTCGGGCTGGGCCGTCCCGACGTCGGAGAAGCCGAGGCCAGTACGCGGCTGGCGGCTGGCCGCAGCGCATAGCCCGCGCGCTGGGGCGTGGTGGCCCCCTCCCGCAACGGCGCTCAGAACGCCGACTTCACCACCCCGCCGTCCACCCGCAGCGCGGCCCCCGTGGTGGCCGACGACAGCGGGCTGGCCACGTAGGCGACCAGGCTGGCGACTTCCTGCGGCGTGGCGAAGCGCTTGATCAGCGAGGTCGGCCGCGCGGTCTCGAAGAAGGTCTTCTCGAAGGCCTCGAAGCGCTGGCCGCCCGAGAGCTTCCGGGTGAACGTCTCGACGCCTTCGGAGCGCGTCGGGCCGGGCAGCACGGCATTCACCGTGACCGCGGTGCCCGCGCACAGTTCGGCCAGCCCGCGCGACAGGCCGAGCAGCGCCGTCTTGGTCACGCCGTAATGGATCATCTCCGCCGGGATCTGCACCCCGCTCTCGCTGCTGATGAAGATGATGCGGCCCCAGTTCTGCGCCTTCATCCCCGGCAGGTAGGCGCGCGACAGGCGCACGCCGCTCATCACGTTCACGTTGAAGAAGCGCAGCCATTCGGCGTCGTCGATGTCCTCGAACGGCTTGGGGTCGAAGATGCCGAGGTTGTTGACCAGGATGTCGACCCGCGGAAAGCGCGCCGCCAGCGCTTCGGCCTGCACGGGGTCGGACAGGTCGCCGGCGAAGGCTTCGACATGGGCGCCGGGCACCTCGGTCAGCAGGCGGGACACGGCCTCGGCCACCGAGGCGTCGGTGCGGCCGTTGAGGATGACACGGGCACCCTCGGCGGCCAGTGCGACGGCGATGGCGTGGCCTATCCCTTTGGTCGAACCGGTCACGAGGGCGAGCTTGTTCTGAAGGTGGAGGTCCATGGCGTCAAAAACAGGAAGATGGAGGAGAGCAGCACGCAAGCTGCCCGCAGCGTTTCAAGCATGATACGAACGACCCGGCCTGATGGCAGCCGCAATCGTTTTGGAGCGGCATCCAATGCGGTTTGACGGTCCCGGATCGGTATCGCCCCTGGCTTGACGGCCCAGGCAAGCGACGATTAGCCTCCGTTCAGGATCCTGCAATGCGCTGACGGGGAGCGCGCGGCGGGCCACATAAGCCGGATCACCGGCGCAGAACGGGGAGCACCACCATGAACACCGAAGTCCAAGCACCGCCCGAGGCGACCAACCAGGGCGCCTATCAACTCGACACCATGGATCGCGACACCAACGTCGGCCGGCTCGTCCACCGGGCCCGGCATGAGCTGGTGACGCACATCGATGCCGCCCTGGCCACGCTCGACCTGACCGCCGCGCAGTGGACGGTGGTCGTCTACCTGGCCGAAGACCTGGCCAACACGCCGGCCGAGCTGTCGCGGCTGCTGAACTACGATCCGGGCGCGATGACGCGGCTGATCGACCGGCTGGAGAAGAAAAACATCGTCAAGCGCGCCCCCAGCGACGCCGACCGGCGCTCGGTGGTGGTCACGCTCACCGAGCAGGGCCGCACGCTCTATCCGGAGATCCGCCCGCTGATCGTCGACGTGCTGAACCACCTGCTGCGCGGGTTCTCGCAGGTCGAGGTCAAGCAGTTGGAAAACCTGCTGCTGCGCATGCTGCATAACGCATAGGGCGAGCGCCCCGCGCGTGGGGCGAACCCGATGCGGGCACCGGACCCGGTTGCGCCGAGCGCCGCCGGGTCGGAGCCGGCGCGGACCGGTTGACCGGCACTGCGCCCTGCCCCGCCCGCCATTCCGACCGGCGGGCGCTGTCGCGTGGCGCCGCGCCGAAAACAACCGGCAGGACGACGCCTGCGCGTCACTGCGGCGCGGACCGGATCCTGCATGGCCCGGTAGCGGAAGCGGAGCGGATGTCCCGCTTGTGGAAAGCGGACCGCATCTGCGAGCCGACGGTCCGCATGCTGCGCGCGAACGGGTCCGCGATATCGGTAACGGCCCAGCCATCCAGGCAACGGCGAAGAACCGCGTGCTCGCGAAGGGCCCAGCCCCGGGTGGTGCGGCGCCGACGGCCCCACGCCTAGCCGCGCCACGCAGTCGAATCGGTCCCGGCACGCGCCCGCCGGCTGGCCGAGCGGCTCAACGAAGCCAGCGCCGGCGCACCTCGGCAACGGCTACTTGCGCACCCAGCCGCGCCGCAAGCACGGCGCCAGTGCCACCGCGTGCACCGCCAGCCCCAGCCGGTGCAGCGGCTCGGACAACGTGTGGGCAACCCGGCCGCTGCACAACCAGGCGCTGAACGCCGCCACCGCCGCCGCGCCGACCATGTCGAACGGATAGTGCACACCCAGGTAGATGCGCGCCCACGCCATCGGCAGGCCCAGCAGCGCCAGTGCCACGCCCGCCCGGCACAGGCGCGGATGCCCGAGCAGGCTGAAAGCCACCGCCCACAGCAGCGTCAGGTGATCGCTGGGGAACGAGGAATCGGCCACGTGTGCCAGCAGGTTGTGGCCCAGGCCGATGGCGAACGGCCGCGGGTGATCCCACGCCAAGCCGAGGCCCACATTGATCAGCAGCGCCAGGACAGCCGCAACAGCCGCCTGCAGCGCGTGCCGGCGCGTCGACGGTTCGCCCCACAGCCAGCCGGCCACCAGCGCCAGCGGTGCCAGCCAGATGGCGTATTCGGCAAAGAACATCGCCAGCGGGACGGCACCGGTGGCCGGCTGGGCCGGGGCGTTGATCCACAAGAACAGGGCGCGGTTGAGGGCTTCCATCGTGATTCCGGCGGCCGCCCGTGGCAGGCGCGGGCGGGTTTTCGTTGGTTGGGGGCGATGGCCGTTTGTCCGGCGGACAGTGCGGACGTTCCCGCCAAAGCCGCGATCGGCTATCCATGTCCGGCCAGGATAGGGCGACAGACTTAGCGGGAGCACAGCCGCTCAGGCACGCCGCATGTGATCCAGGCAACGCTCTTGCACGGCGCCGGGCTTCCGGGATCCGTTTGCCGTACCTATGATGGATGCACACAGCAGCAAACGACCGCGCGCAGATCGCCATCCCAGGCGAAGCGGCCGCGCGTGCCACGAAAACAGCACACCGGGGGCGGGATGGACAGTTTCCTGATACAGCGGGCCACGCACAAGCAGGCGGTCTTCGCCGGGAGCACCGCCTTCGCCATCGTCCTGGCCCTGGCGGCGGCCGCACCGCAGGCGGCCCATCCGCTGCCGGCCGTCAGTCCATTCATGCCGATGTGCGCGCTGACGGTGTTCACCACCGCCGGCATCGCCGCCTTCCTGCTGGGCGCGCAGTTCATCGTCACGCGGCAGCCGATGCTGGGCGCGCTGGGCGGCGCCTATGCCTTCACCGCGCTGGCCGTGGCGCTGCAGTTGCTGATGTTTCCCGGCGTCTTCACGTCCACCGGCCTGTTCGGCGCCCATCCGGCCAGCGCCGGCTGGATGTGGGTGTTCTGGCACGGCGGCTTCCCCTTCTTCGTGACCCTGGCCCTGCTGGTGCGGGATCGCTTCAAGCCCGAGGCGGTGGACGCCACGCACATCGCGCGCTGGACGTGGCTGCTGGTCGGCGGGCCGATGGCCGTCGGGCTGCTGCTGTGCGGCCTCGTTCTCGCCATCGACCTGCCTCCGGCGCTGGGCCGGACGGACGGCGGCGCAGGCCATGCGACCGCGCTGATCCTGTGGGCGCTGAATGTCGTCGCGCTGCTGCTGGTGCTGGCCGGGGGGCGCCTGCGCTCGGTGCTCGACCTGTGGTTGGCGATCGCCGCGCTGGCCTGCTTCACCGACACCAGCCTGAACCTGCTGAGCCCGGATCGCTTCACGGTCGGCTGGTATGTGGCCCGCATCTTCAGCATGCTGGCGCCGGGCGTGCTGGTGTGCCTGCTGGTATGGGAAGTCACGACGCTGTACCGTCGGCTGTTCGAGGCGAACGTCTCGCTGCAGCAGGCATCGACCCACGACGCCCTGACCGGCATCTACAACCGGAGCTATTTCAACGAGCAATTCCCGCGCGCGTTCGCCGAAGCCCGGCGCAAAAAACAGCCCTTCTCGCTGCTGATGATCGATGTCGACCACTTCAAGCGCTACAACGACACATTCGGCCATCTCAAGGGCGATGGCTGCCTGGTGACGATCGCCGCCGCCCTGGAGGGTGTGCTGCGCCAGCGCGCCGGCTTCATCGCCCGCTACGGCGGCGAGGAATTCGCCGTGGTCTTGCCCGATGCCACCCCGCGCGATGCCCTGCTGCTGGCCGAAAGCGCCCGCGAAGCGGTGCTGCACCTGCGCATCGAGGCGCCCACGCCCCCCCGCTACGTGACCATCAGCGCGGGCTGCGCCACCGCCATGCCCGAGGCTTCGACATCGCTGGAGGCATTGATCGAGGCCGCCGACGCGACGCTCTACCGCGCCAAGGCCGCCGGCCGCAACCTGGTCGTCCCCGCCGAGACGCTGCGGCCAGCCAGGCTGGCCTGAGGAGACCGCGCGGCCGGACGCCGCCGGTCCCGACGCTCGAGGCGAGCCACGCCCGCGCAAA
The DNA here is from genome assembly GCF_002251695.1 of Ralstonia solanacearum K60. NCBI lineage: Bacteria > Pseudomonadati > Pseudomonadota > Betaproteobacteria > Burkholderiales > Burkholderiaceae > Ralstonia > Ralstonia solanacearum. Next base: position 2,234,123 of record NZ_NCTK01000001.1, on the reverse strand, counting down.
GCAAGCCGCGGCTATCCGGCACGCCGCGCATCCACGCTTCGCGCCGACAGCAGATAGGCACGCAGCGCACCCGGCGAACGCCGCGGCTCGCCCAGCACGGCCAGCAGTTCCGGCGCCTGCAGCCCGGCCCCGTCGGTGGCGAGCGCATGGGAAGCCAACAGCACAATATCCGGCGCCGCCTCGACCCGGTGGGCCCTGGCCAACGCGCGCGCCCGGGCGACAAGACGATAGGCCGTCGCCCTGCCGACCTCGGGCAGGCTGCCTGGCGCCTGGCGTTCGATCAGGTCGAGAATGGCGTCGGGCAAGGCGGCCTCGACCAGGCGGTCCACATCGGACTGGGACAGGACCAGCGGCTGCGTGGAATACGTCGGGGGTTCCGCCCGCGGCTCCGCCAGCCAGAGAGGCTCGAGCGTGCCGGCCCTGCCCACGTAGCACCAGTGCATCAGCGGCGCGGTCAACCGGACCCACGCGGCGGGGTCCAGGGCCCCGGGCAGCGCCGAGAGCACGCGCGTGTCGGCAAAACGCAGCAGATGGCGCGCGCCCTCGGCCGCCACCACCGGCTGCAGGCAGGGCTGCCACAGGTGCACCAGCTCGTAGGCGGGTTTCCACGAGGCCAGGAAACTCAGCATGGGCCGCCCCTGGCAATGCGTGCCAAGCGCCGTCACCATGGCGCGCAGACCGGCGCCTGTACGGTGATCCAGCGGCACCAGATAAGGCGGTGCCGGCAGCAGATCGTACAGTGCGCTGGAGCGCCCATAGAGCGGCACACACGGGCCGGGCGGGACGAACGGCTTGCCGCCCAGGTCGAAAGCCCCATCGACCAGGGCGAACCAATGGACCTGCGGCGCACCGAGAACGGTCTGCAGCAGGCCATCCAGCCAGGATGCTGGATCATGGGATTCGACAGCAAAATACATGGGGACACCTGATCAATCATGCTGACCCGCAAAAAAGCGGGAACGCTCCGCACGGCATTGCGTGAAAGGCATTCGCGCTGCATGTCGTTGAAATCGGTGGCAGCGTGCCCCGATTCGCGCGGCGCATGATTTTAAATAGGCGTCACGTCAAAAACAATTTCCACGCACGTCATTTAATATCCGGAATCGCTTTATTTTTACGAAGTCAGATATTAGTCGCACGAAATTCATGTGATTTTACAGGTAGCGCTTCGATCACATGAAAACAAAAGACGTTGATTTTGTTAAGGTCGAAACGGACACGAAACAGGTGGCCGCCGGTGGGCACCCTCAATCCTGCCCCGCCGGCAACCGGGTGTATTCGACCGCGCCCCCGGGCAGCATCGTGAACTGCAAGGTGCAGCCCATGAAGGTGTGCGCATCAAGACCGCCATAAATGGAGTCGAGCAGCCAGGCAGCCATCGCAACCTGGATCGCAGCGTCGTCGATGGCCGGGCCGAGTTCCTCGGCCTTCATGGCCCGGATCAGTTCCGTCCCGAAGAACGGGACCGCACCGGCGGTCCACTCCATGCCCTTGCGCCGGGCCAGCGGCTCGCGGGATCTGGCGATTTGAATGAGCCGTTCCGCATTGATGCGGGTATCCGCCTCGAAAATCCGCTCCCAGTTATCGTCCAGCACGCGCGTTCTGATCAGGATGGTCCTGGTTGTCACCTGCGACATGTCATGCCCGCCTTTATCCATACCGGCACATCAAGTTGAATCCGGCCGTGAAAATGTATTGACGTAAAAATGCTCTGGCGGAGACCCAGTGTATGAACTTCCGGCTCCGTTTGTCGCGCGTCAATTGTTAAGTGAATTGAACAACCGGCCCTCGCGCCCCACCACGCCGATCCCGACCGTTTGGGATCCCTCGTATTGCGACGGGCCATAGTCCACCTCGAAACCACCCAGGTCGAACGGCCCCCGGGTCTGCAGCACGGTCCGCACCGCCTCGCCCGTGACCGGCCCGCGCATCCTGCGCAGGACCTCTACGAACAGCCGGGCCGAGACGTAGCCCTCCAGCGCTTCGGCCGAGGCCGCCAGATCGGGGCGGCCGCCCGCGCGCATGTCCGCCGCAAAAGCCCGCGTCAGTTGCAGCCGCTGCCCGTCGGGTGCGGGCAGTGGCTGGGCGATGCGCACGCCGCGGGCCAGCGCGGTGCTCGAGGCACGTACCAGCGCCTGCGCCGATGGCGTGGAATCGGTCATGATCAGCGCGTGGCCGCCGCGCTCGCGGTAGGCGCGCAGGAAGCCGCCGATGTTGAGGCTGTCGGCAAAGCACAGGATCACGTCGGCGTCGGCGCCGAGTACGGTCTCCGCCAGGCGGTCCAGCGACGGCGCGTCCATCATGCCGACCGCCAGCGGCAGACGCAGGACGGGCCGCACACCGAGCGCCTGCAGGGCCGCCGTGGCCATGTCCATGCCGTCCTCGCCCGAGGCGTCGTCCCGGTACAGGATCGCAACACGCCTGCGGCCCGCCGTTGTACCCTCGCGCGCCATGTGGTCGGCTTCCGCCTTCAGGCCCGGGCGGATGTAGAAGACCCAGCGGTTGCCGGCGAAAGCGCGCACCGGTGTCGCCGACACCAGCGCGCCGATCACCGGGATGCGGCTCGCCTCCAGGACACCGCGCTCGAGCAGCGCAAGCGTGCGCGCGGCACCGTCGACGTTCAGCAGCGCGACCGGCCGATACTGGCGCAGCGTTTCCGCTGTCCGCCGGAACGCGGCATCCGGCCCGCGCGGCGCATTGACGGTCACGACCTGGATGACGTGACCATTGACGCCACGGCCTTGGCCGACCTTGCGCAGATAGAGCGCCGCCGCATCGACCGCCGCACGCGTCGGCAACCCGGCGGATCCGGTGAACGGCAGCACCTGTGCCACCGTCACCACATCGGCGCAGCCCGACCGGGGCATGAGCAGCGTCGCCGCGGCCATCAGCACGGTCAGGCGCGGACGGACCGCCGCCATCACGCGCCGGAACGCCGGCGCCGGCGCACAACGATCCACCTCACGATCATCCCGATCGGCAGCATCACCGCCACAGCCGCGGCCCACGTGCGCCAGTCCTGCATCAGCGTGAGCGAGGCTTCGAGCGCGCATTCGGCCGAGGCCGGATGTTTCTTTGTGAGCATGACGACGGCCATCAGGGCCGAATGAATCAGCAGCAGAATGCCGAACGCGCGATGCTCCGCGGACCAGTGGCCCAGGCCACCCAACGCGCGCGGACGGTCCGCTGCCGCCGGCGCGGACATCGGGTCATCGCGCGGCCGCGCCGGCTCCTCCGGTGGGTCGGCATCGCATCCGGTGGATAACGGGCGACCCCGGGCAGCGTTTGCGCGGCGTACCGCATCGGCCGGTTGCAACACGGCCTTTCCTGGTGTCGTGCTGGCTTGGCACGGCATGGCATCCTCCCTGTAGTATTGACTCAACAATGCAGGACAAAATAAAGACCGGCCGAGGCATTCACCCCAGGCCGACCGTTTATTGTAGAATACAAGCTACAGTTTTTGTTGAATATATAACGTCGAGAATGAGTCGTCGTCCGGGCATGCTGCCCGGCATGACCGCCAAGCGTCCCGATCCCTCGACCAGCCGCCCCGCACCGATCTTGACCGCCCTGGGCGAGCGCATCAAGCAGTGCCGGCATGCCGCCGACAAGTCGCAGGAAACCCTCGCCTTCGAAGCGCATGTCGACCGGACCTACATCTCGTCGATCGAGCGCGGCATCGCCAACCCGTCGATCGAAACGCTGGCCAACCTCTGCTACGCGCTGAACGTCACCCTCGCCGAGCTGTTCGGACCGCTGGACGGCGTGTCGCTCGAGCCTACCGGCACCCGGCGCATCAACGCGGCGACACCGCCGGACCTCAAGCGCAATCGGTTGCGATAAGGCCCCGGCTTACGGGCCCCCGGCCGGCAACCGCCCTTTGCGCAGCAACAGCATGCGGCGGCCCCACCCCGGGGTCGGCCGCCCGCACAGGATCACGAACCCTTGGCAGGCGCCGCCGCCTTGCGGCCGGCCATGTGGTGCAGATACGCGAGCAGGTCCTTCAGCTGTGCGTCCGTCAGTGTCGTTCCACCGATCGCCGGCATGCGCGCGTTCGGCCACCAGCGCAATGACTGGGGATCCCGGATCAGCTCGGCGAGCCGCGCGTCGCCCAGATACTCGACCGCACTGTGCGGCACATTCAGGTCCGGCCCCAGGTTCGCATCGCCCACCCGGTTGAGGGAGTGGCACGAAAAGCAGACGCGCTGGAACGTCGCAAAACCTCGCATGACCGGCCCATCCACCGGTAAGCCCGGCGCGGGCCGGATGGCCGCGAAGCGCTCAGCGGGCGAAGCCGCGATATCGATGCGCACGATGCTGTAGGTCCACAGGCTTTCGTTGACGGCGGCACCCTGGCCGGACGGCGGCACGGTCCAGATCAGGCGGAACGGCCCGATGTCCTGGCCCTTCAGCGTCGGCCACGGCGCGGCGGGGTTCTCGACGGCCAGCCAGGCGCGCGGCGTCTCGGCGCGATCGGCCAGCAGCATGCGCATCGGCAAATGCGAGACATAGCCGTCGCTGGCAGCGGTGGTCGCTGTCGAATCGGGCGTCACCGGCAGGCCGCGCAGCAGGGCCGACACGGGAATGGCCTGGAACGTCAGCCGACGCTTGAGGTTGTCGTCTTCCACCGTCACGGCGATCAGGCGTTGATCGTGCAACAGCTCGTCGCGTGTCCACGTGCGCTGCTGCGCGCCGGCGGCGATGGTCAGCACGGCCGTGTCCGCGAAACACGGCGCGACGGCAAGCAACGCCATCGTGCAACCAAGCCAGCCCACCCATCTTGCGAACCACGCCTTCATATCGACTCCATGGAGAAAGAAAGATCGCCCGAATCTTCGGGCATGCAAGGGCATGTCATGCCCAGGACGGCTGCCGCAATCGGCATCCCCGCTGGTTGCGACCAGGTGGCAGCGTACATGAAAGGACAGGGAGGGTTCCCGCGCTTTCACATCGCTGTGAGATACGCCGGTGCTTCCCTGTGTTTCTGTTTCTGATTTAACTTTTATGTATACAAATAGTAGCAGTAGATAACGGCGCGCCATTTCTGTGGGTAACCTTGAAAAGCGCTTTGCCTTCAAGGACTTGCCGAAAGCAAAACCCATCGGACAGCATGTGCCGTCGCGTGGATGGATCCGTCCGCCTCATCCACCGCCTGTCGACAGGCGCGCAAGTTGTTCCGGCACCATCGACAAGCGGACCACAGACGGCAAACAGGCTTTTCGGATAGTTCTCCACAGTGGCGGGCCAAGTTATCCACATCGGAATACCGCTGCAGGGACGGTTCCAGAGCATTCCCCTTTTCCGGGCGATCCCTCCGGTTGCAACGCCTGCCCGGCGGTGATCGCCTGTCCAGTTTCATCCAGGCCTGTCCGCGAACCGCTGGATTCGGCATGCGTTGGCACAGCCCGCTTGCGCGCGGGAGCCGCCGGGCAGCACGCGTCGCAGGCCCGTACACATTCTGTTACCAGACTGACCGGGTTGTTTAACCGTGCACCTCACGAGCGATGTATTCTTCGCCGCGAGCCGGTTGACCCGACCCCGCCTCGAAGCGGCGGGCGGTTCAATCGATAAACGAGATTCCGCCCATGATCCAACAGTGGACGCGGAATCATGCATTTTTTTGGGAACCAGGAGAATCAAACCATGTGGAACAAATTTGCCCCAGCCCTGATCGTGGCGGCATTTGCCGGTATGACGGCCTTGCCGGCTGCGGCCGGTGACCTGAGCAACGCGCTCGGCGGTGCCCTGGGCGGCGCCGGCGGCGCGGCGGTGGGCGGTGCGCTCGGCGGGCAGACGGGTGCTGTGATCGGTGGCGCGATCGGCGGCGGTGCCGGTGGCGCACTGACCTCGAACAGCCGCGACCGCAAGGGCGCGATCATCGGCGGCGCGATCGGTGGCGGCGTCGGCACTGCCGCCGGCAATGCGATGGGCGGCCGCACGGGCGGCATCGTCGGCGCGGCCGCCGGCGGTGGCGTGGGCGCGGCACTGGGCGGCCATATCCAGCGCAGCTCGAACGCCGAGCAAGAGGGATCCGACCGCGGCTATCGCAAGCACGGCAAGCACCATCACCGGCACTGATGGGCTGGCCCGGCATGCTGACGCGTCGGCGCGATCGCGCGCGATGAACGATGCGTCGTGACCGGGCCATCGCCTTGCCGGCCGGGAAGGCAGGCCTTGCGTGCAGCGAAGGGGCCTTCCTAAAACCGGCAACGCAAGCGGCTGGCACACAAGATTCGTAACGGCGTGACAGCCGTCCATCGGCACTGACAGCGGAACGCGCCAGCCACGCCAATCAGGCCTTGAACGTGATCCAGGGCCTGAGCCGGACCGCACTTCGAATGAGCCCGGCCTCTTCCTGTGCCTGAAAGACCGGTTGAATCGGTATCGGTTGGTAGGCGTGCGGTGTCTCTTCGATGCGGCGCGTCAAGATGCGCTCCGGTTGAACACGGCGTCGGCGATTTTCGGTTCAGCAAATGGTTGCCCGAGTTTGCCGTACCCGGAAACGGATCACGAACACAGGCGTGGCTGCGCTTTCGCCAAGCCGGAGGACATTTCTTTTCAGGACCGAGGATGGAGCGATCGTGATTACTAAGATTCGCTTCCAAGCCCGTTCTCTGAAATCGATATGAAAACCTGGTTTCGTAGTAGTAGCAGTAGCCGTCAGGCGGTTACCCACAATGATGTCTATCGGACGAATGCGTCTGCCGATCGTGACGATGACTCCAGTTCGTCCCCACGCGTCCCCCGCCATCGCCACTCCGAACTCGGTGATGCGCTGACTTCGCTGCGGGAGGCCCGAGCGAAAGGCACGAGAAAGCTCGGACACGTCGACATTCCGACCACCATGGCGCAATACCGGCGCAATGAGATTGTTCGTACGCTGGAACAACGTACAACGACTATCGAGTCCAACCTGACGGAATACCGGAATGCTCTGGCTCCGAACAGTTCCATTTCGTTTGAGGGATCTCCCGATCGCCAAATCAACTACGCTTTGCACAACGCCGAAACCGTAGCTAGCGAGTGGAAAAATATTCACCACACAGTCAAGCAAGCCATTCGCGACCAGTCCAATGGCGATGAAGTCCTGCAGGCCCATCCGTCAATGCGGCGTGGGCCATCTGGGCGCTGATTTTTAACGGCGGGCTGCGAAGGCGCTCCCGCTCACCTCTTTTGGCTGCGCTACCGGGCGCTCCGATTCTGGTGGCGCTGTCTCCTGCCGGTCCGACCGCTGCCCTCCCGAGGCAAGCTTTTGCAGAACGTTGCAAGACGCCTTGCCCGGCTCACCACAAGCCCCCAAGCCAAGTTGTCGCCCGACGGCCCGCTTCATATAGTGAAGCGGCCCTGGGCGCCCCGCTTGTCATCGCGTCACCACCTGCAGGATGCCCCGCGCCTGCCGCAAACGCCGTATCCCGCTTCATTCACAGCAACACTCACGATGGAGACGTGTCATGGGTATTACCGTCATGCCGGGCCTCACCAGCATGGAAAGCGATATGCGCACCCAGCAGATTTCGACAACGATCGGCCAAGCCAGGGAGAACGGCCGCTTCTATCGTCATCCTGATTCCGCATTGGTTTCCTATCCCGTCGCGGCCGACAATGCGCTGGGTGTGCTGCCGGATGGCCACTACTACATTGCGATCGTCGGCGGCGGTGCGGCAGGGATCGCATCGCTATACGAACTGTCGCGGCTCGCGGAGCAGCTCACGGGCGGGACGATCACCGTCACGCTTTACGAATCCGATCCGGACAGTTTCCTCACCAGAAAGCATGAGAGCGCCATCGAGACCATCGATGTGCTGGGGCTCAAGGCCGGCCGCGTGTCTGCCGCCCGCGTCAACCAGAATGACACGGTGTATGAAGTCGGCGCGATGCGCTTTCCGGAAATCGCCGGGCTGACGTGGCATTACGCAAGCGTCGTGTACGGCGACGACAAGCCGATCAAGGTGTTTCCGAATCCCGGCAAGGTCGCGACCGAATTCATGTTCGGCGATCGGATCGATCGCTACAGCGGCGCCGCGGCCGAGGAGTGGCTGGACCCGGAATCGCCCGCGCGCAAAGTGTTTCTCACGGTTGCGGCCGGACTCGCCGGCACGCCCGAAGAAGGTACTACGCCCATTTCGCTCTTCCCGATCGGCGGGCGCGATCCGGCGCTGGTCGCAAAGCGGCTGAAATCCAAAGAGCCCAAGCTTGAAGAGCTGCAGGCCATTCAGTACCAGGACTGGCCGGCATTCATCGCGGCACATGACGGCACGACGCTCGAAGCGGCCGTCCGGCGCATCGTGACGCGCGAGATCGGCAAGGGGGGCGCGAGCAGCCTGCGGCCGATCGACGGCCTCGACCAGGCGGAAACGATCAATTACTACGTCGAGCTCTTCGGCCGCTTCGGTTTCGGCACGGGTGGCTTCAAGCCGCTGTTCAACATGTCGCTCGTCGAGATGATGCGGCTGATCCTGTGGGATTACTCGAACGAATACACGCTGCCCGTCGAGGAGAATGTCCAATTCATCTCCGGCCTGTATGACAAGGCGCTCGAGACGGGCGGCGCGCGCCTGAAGGTCAAGGTGCGCCTCGAACAGGTCTCCGATGCCTGCCACGCCGAGAGTAGCCGGCGCCCCTTCATCGTTTCATACGATCGGGGCGGAAAGCTGTCGGTGCACTCCTACGATTACGCCATTCTGGCCGCCCCGCAGAACCAGCTCGCACTGGCGGTCAGCCGATCCGGATACTCGGCCATGCCGGCCACGCTCACGCTGGGCGACAGCGCGCTGGGGCGGGAGACGGCCACATTCCGGGACGGCCTCCCCCCACTGTTGCTCAGCAATACCAGCTCGGCGCCGAACGCGCGCATCGTGACGGCGCTGAACCAGCTCCACATGGTCCGCTCATCCAAGGTCTTCGGAACGATCGAAACGGCGAAGCTGGATGATGCATCGCTCGTGCCGAGATTCAACGGCCAGCCGATCAAGGCGGTGGTATCGGACTCCGGCCTCGCCGCCAGCTATGTGGTGCCCAGCCCGACTGATCCTGATACTGAGACTGAATCAGACGCGCAGCCGCGCTTTTCGAGCTTCCTCGCCAGCTATACGTGGGGCGACGACTCGACGCGGCTTCAGCCCGATTTCGGCGATTACCCGCAGAATCCGCCGACCAGCAGCGGAACCGCGTCCGGCATGTTCCGGACGATGATCAACCGGGCCGCGCGCAATGTCCTGGACCCGGCCAACCCGAAGGCTGCACCGTCGGTCTGGTGGTTTTCGCGATTGCTGAGCGCGGTTCGCGAAGACGATCGTTTCGTGTTCGATTGGAGTACCAACGGTACGGCCGGGGGCTTCAAGCTCGACAGCACCGGCGATCACCACCAGAGCAATCTCTGCTTCCGCTACCACACGCACGCGCGCAATCCCGAGCTCGGGAACCGCTTCTTCCTCGCCAGCGACAGCTACAGCCACCTCGGTGGCTGGCTGGAAGGCGCGTTCATGAGTGCCATCAATGCGGTTTCCGGCCTCATCGTGGCAGCGAATCGCGGCGAGACGGCGGCGTTGAGTGACGCGGCACGCCCCGTGGTCACGGGGTTGCAGCGGATCGTGCCGCGGGCCGCTGAATGAGGATGACCTGAGTGGTTCGGAGCAGCGATGCGCGGGCTGCAGCGGAGTCCGCGCATCGGTCGGTCGGCACGCCCTGTTGCTGTCCTGCTTCGAAGACGGCATGTTCTGACGTGGAAGCGGTATTGCAGTTCGCCACGGCTCGCGTGGTTGCCATGCAAGGCGCCTCGCCGGTCGTGCCGTGTGCATGCCCTGGGGCGACACGGTCGGTGAAGTGCCGCGAACGCGCCAGCGTCTGAAGCCGTCGGATGGGCGCGATGGACGACGCTGGTCGAGTGTGGTTTGCCCCGGGCTCCGGGGCTATCGAACGCTGATGGGAACCAGAATCAACCTGGCCTCTTGCACCTCGACGGAGGTGGCCGCTCTCGAAGGGCGCCCCGGTGTTTCGACGTCAATGCGGATTCGCACCACGCCGTTCACGACAGCCGTCTTTGGCAGGGGGATGGTGTAGAGGGCAGAACTGGGCCCGGGGGAACGCCGTACGGCGATACGGTGCCGAGCAGTTGCCGTGCGGGCAATCAAGGGTATGCGTCAGTGCAATGCGGTACCAGTTGCGCGGATCGGTCGGCGGCAGTGCCAGCATCGCCTTGATGGCCTTCTTGTAGCTCGCGAGCACCTGCGGGCCGCGCACCGGATCGTTGACGTTGACCCGCCGGTACTTCGCGCTCGTTTGTCCGATCGCACCGGTTGCGGGCAACCACGCGGCGCCGGCGGTCGCGACGCCGGCATGCAGGAACCTGCGCCGGCCCTCCGACTGGAGGCCAGACTCATCGATTTTCATGGCGTGTGCTTGTCAGGAAAGTTGTTTGAAGGTGCCGTGATACTGCTCGAACGAGAGATCCGGATTGGTGATGTTGGTCACGATGGTGTGCTTCTCGTAGTTTTCGACATGCACGACCGTCGTCTTGTCCGACTCCTGCCACGTCACCAGATAGATCAGGTGCGCGATCGGCTCGACGCGGATGGCGACGGTCTCGGAACCGCCCCTGGAGCCATCCGATTTGACGCTCGTGTAGGTGAGTGAGGTCTCGGAAGCGAAGTACAACTCGACGCGAAACGCGCCGAAATCGACGAGGTAGCGATGGCCAACGGCAGGAAATGACGTGCTCATTCGATCCTCCTGCATTTCCGGAACAGATGGATCGAACCAGTATTCTGCAATTGGAATCCGAGGGCAAATCGGGCGGGGGATTCCGCAAAGCGTCTGCAGCCTTGCCCGGCAAAGGCGGTTGGGGAACGCAACCGGGCCGGTGTGAGGCCAGGCGGCGTCTTCCAAGTCGGACGGGGTGTTCAAGCAACGAGGGCGCCGTGCGTCAAATTTTTATTGATCCGGAATGATTCAATAAGCCTTTCTATTTATTTAATTCGCGATCAGTTGAAAATAAAAATAAACACGTGATATTTCGTTTGGCCGCCCAATTCTTCGCCGTAAAAATAAAAAATTGAATCGGCGACATGAAGAATCGCCGGGCAACGATACCTATGCCGATTGCCTCACTGCACAGAGCGCAGGCAAGGGAAGCGCCGGATGAGGGCAATGCAATGGGCGGCTTTCATCGGTTTTATCCATCGCACCGGCATCGAAACCCATATTTCAGAAGTCTGTTACGGCTGCATTGCAATCCCGCCGGCCGTCGACTCCAAGGAGAAACATCATGTTGAAAAAACTCCACCATGCCGCGTATCGATGCCGGGATGCCGCGGAGACCGTGGATTTCTACGCAAACGGCATCGGCCTGAAATTCGCGGCCACGATGATCAACCACGTGCCGTCGACCGGCCTCAAGGCCACCAATAACAACGTCTTCTTCGAGATGGAAGACGGCAGCTACATCTGCTTCTTCGAAATCCTCGGCAGCAACGAGCCGGTGGTCCCGGTCGAGAACGACTGGGCGCAGCATCTGGCGCTCGAAGTCTGCGACGAGGCGCGTGCCGAAGAGATCAGTGCGCGATTGCGCGCTCGCGGGGTGGACGTGTCGGGCCCAGTGGTTCACGGCGAACTGGCGCGCTCCTGGTACTTCAACGATCCGAGCGGCCATCGGATGGAGCTGATCGTGAAGCCCGCGGTGGCGCCGACCGCCATCTGGGACAACTTCAGGGCATCGGCCTACGACGACCTCGCCAAGTGGGTGGAACTGAAGCAGCGCGCCGCCGGCTGATCCCGTCGGCTTCCGGCGCGGGTCGCCTGGCCGGGTTCGATGTCACAACAGCGATGCAACTGGATTGAGGTGAAGCCGTGAAGGCCATGAACTACTGGGATTACATCAAAGTCGAGGCATTGCTCTCGCTGCAGAACGGCTCCGACGAGGATGAGACGCAGGTCGGCAACGACGAGGTGCTCTTCATCATCGTGCATCAGATCTACGAGCTCTGGTTCAAGCTCATCCTGCGCGAGCTGACGTCGGCGCGCGACCTGCTTCGCCAGGACCCTGTGCCCGGCCACCAGATCACCGCCGGGGTGCGGTCGCTGCGCCGGGCCATCGCGGTGTTCGAGCAGGCGAATCAGCATTTCCGCGTGATGGAAACGATGACGACGCGCGATTTCCTGGATTTTCGCGAACGCTTGGCCCCGGCAAGCGGCTTCCAGTCGGCGCAGCTGCGCGAGATCGAGATCCTGCTCGGCCTGGAGGATGAGGAGCGGATCGCGATCGGCCACGCGTGCTCCTTCAAGGATGCGCTCAAGCTCCCGAACGGGGCGGCGTCCGCGGCCACGCATCGCGTCGAGGCACGCATCGCGCACGGCCCGAGCTTCAAGCAGTGTCTCTATGAATGGCTGTCGCGCTTGCCCATCGACGGTTCGCATGAACCGGCGGCGGCGGAGCGCTTCCTGCACGATTACCTCCGTTCGATGCGCGACGAAAGCCGGCACCGTCTGCAGATCGCGATCGACAGGGGCCTCGCTGCCGAGGAGGTCGAGCGGCTGCGCGCACGGTATCAAGCCCAGGACGCGAATGCCGAAGCCTACCTGCTCGCCGAGGACGATCCCGGGGCGGATGCCGCCACCCGCGAGAAGCGCCGCGCCGTGCGCGCCGCGATGGTCTTCATCGAGAGCTACCGCGAGCTGCCCCATCTCACCTGGCCGCGCGAGATGCTCGAGAGCGTCATCGAGCTGGAGCAGGCGATGCTGATCTGGCGGCAGCGGCACGCGCGCATGGTGGAGCGGATGATCGGGCGGCGTGTCGGCACGGGTGGCTCCGCCGGGGTCGACTACCTGGACCAGACCGCGCTGCGCTACCGCGTGTTCTCCGATCTCTGGACGGTCCGCTCGCTGCTTCTGCGCAAGGCGAGCCTCCCCGCTGTCCGGCAGCGCACCCATGACGCATTCGCGATGGAGGGCCTCCAGTGATGCCGCAGCCTGCATGCGCGCCCAAGCGCGTTGAATCGCAGCGATACCTTGCGCCGCGCTCATGTGTGTTGTCCTGCGTCGGCGGAGCCAGCCGATGAAAGGCACGCGTATTGTCGTCGTCGGTGCAAGCGTGGCCGGCTTGATGAGCGCCCTCGCGTTCGCGCGCGGCGGTGCTGAAGTCGAACTCCTGGATCGCGATCCCTTAGCCGTGCGCCCGCCGCATCCCGGCGCAACGGACACCGCGATCGAGGCCGGGTGGCGGAAAGGCGTCCCGCAGGCAAGGCACACGCACGCCTGCGCGGCGCTGGGGCGCCGGGTGCTCCGGGAGCGGGCGCCCGATGTCTGGGCGGCGCTGCTCGATGCCGGCGCCGTCGAGATGCCGTTCGGGGGCCGCCTAGAAGCGGCCGCGGCCCTGCCGCGCGGCAACGACCCCGAGCTGTTCGGCCTGTCGGCCCGCCGCCCGCTCGTCGAAGACGTGCTCCGGCGCATCGTGCTCGCGGAGCCGAACGTCCAGGTCCGGGAGCCCATCACCGCCACCGGCCTGCTCGTCCGCCCGGGAGCGATCCCCGTCGTCGAGGGCGTGCGCACTTCGGCTGGGGATGTCCGGGCCGACTTGACCATCGACGCGCTCGGGCGGGCATCTCCGTTCGGTAAGTGGCTGGGTGCGCTCGGCGCACGCGCACCGGAAGAGACCGCCGAAAGCTGCGGGCTCGTCTATCTGACACGCTGGTACCGCATCCGCCACCGGCCCGCCGTGCCGCTCAACGCGGGCCTCTCCGCGGGCGCCTATGGGGCATCGAGCGGGTGCATCGCGTGCCCCGCCGACAACGGCTACGTGTCGATCACGATGATGACGCCGCATGGCGATACGGCGCTGTATCCGCTCGCCGAAGAGCGCGCGTTCACCGCTGCCGCGCGCCTGCACGCCGGGATCGCGGCCTGGCTCGAACCCGGCGTCTGCGAGCCCCTGTCGACCGTGCTGCGCTGGCCGCATTGCGAGAACCGGTTCCGACGCTTCGTCGTGGATGGCGAGCCGATCGCCCTCGGGTGGATCGGGGTCGGCGATTCGGTCTGCGCTACCAACCCGACCTACACGCGCGGGATGTCGCTCGCGGCCCGGCATGCGTTCGCGGTCGCGGACCTCGTCGCCAGCGAGGGCCTTGGCGACCCGCATCGTCTCGCGCTCGGCGTGGACGCGCTCGCCCAGCGCACGCTGCGTCCGTGGTTCGATGACAGCATCGCCCAGGATCGCGCGCGCAACGCCCTCTGGAGCGGCACGCCCCACCCGCAGACGCCGCAGAACGGCCTCACGCTGCAGCAGATCGCGGCCGCCGCGCGGCACGATGACGTGGTCTGGCACGCGCTCGCGCGGCGCTCGGGAATGCTGGACGAACCGGACGCGATCTTCGCGCACGCGGACGTGCTGGCCCGTGTCCGGAGCGTGCTCGCGCAGCGTCCCGCGCATCCGCCGCCAGGACCGTCGAGGGACGACCTCCTGCAAGTCATCGACGCGCACTGCGACGTGCAATCGCAGCCCGCCCTGTTCTGAGATGGAGTCCGATATGCCTTCAAAGGATGTTCAAAGCCGCTTCCTGCTCGATATGAGTGTGGCGTGCCTCAATCACGGCATGCTGGGAGCCTGTCCAGCGGACGTGTTCGAGCGGCAGAACGCGCTTCGCGCGCGGATCGAGCGCCAGCCCGCTGCGTTTGTCCTGAACGAGCTTCCGGGCCTGCTCGACGAAGCGCGGCAGGCACTGGCCGGTGTGATCTCGGCCGACACGGCGGACCTGGCCCTGCTTCCCAACGTCACGACGGCGCTGAGCGCGGTGCTCCGCTCGCGTGCCTTCGCGCCGGGCGACGAAATCCTCACGACCGACCACGCCTACCTTTCGTGTTCGAACCTGCTCGATTTCGTGGCACGCGAAACGGGGGCGCGGGTAGTGACCGCGACGGTGCCGACACCGGTGACGGGCCCGGACGCCATCGTCGATGCCGTGCTCGCCCGCGTCACGCCGCGCACGCGGCTGGCCGTCCTTGACCACGTCACCAGTCCCACCGGGATCGTCTTCCCGATCGCGGCGCTGGTCGAGCGCCTCGATGCCAGGGGCGTCGACACGGTCGTCGACGGGGCGCATGCGCCGGGGATGCTTGCGCTCGATGTCCGGGCCATCGGCGCCGCGTATTACGCGGGCAACTGCCACAAGTGGCTGTGCAGCCCACGGGGCGCCGGCTTCCTCCATGTGCGGCGCGACCGCCAGGACGGCCTGCACCCGACGGTGATCAGTCGCGGCTACGGTGCCACGAGCGCGGACCGGCCGCGCCTGCACCTGGAATTCGACTGGCTCGGCACGGCCGATCCGACACCGCTGCTCTGCATTCCGCACGCGATCCGCTTCCTGGGCGGGCTGCTGCCCGGCGGCTTGCCGGCGCTCATGGCGCACAACCACGCCCTCGTGGTCGACGGCGCGCGGCGGTTGGCGGCGGATCTGCCGCTCACGCGGCTCGCGCCCGATTCGATGGTGGGCAGCATGGTCGCCTTCCAACTGCCCGACGACCTTCCTGGGCCGGCGTCGGACGATGCGGCATTGCTGCAGCGCTGGCTCTATGACGCGCACCGGATCGACGTCGCCGTCGGCGCCTGGCCGGCCGCCCAGCGCCGCGTGCTTCGCGTCTCGGCGCAGATCTACAACACGATCGACGATTTCATTCGACTGGGTGCCGCACTGCGCGGCGCTCCCGCCCACCCGCGGGACACCAACGCAGCGACGCGCACCCCTGCCTGGAGCAATGCATCATGAAACCGAACAACGAAGCAGGAAAACGCATCCTCATCACCGGCGGCAATGGCGGGATCGGCATCGAGCTGATCCGCGTCTTCGCCGAGGCGTCCGACCATGTGACCTTCACCTATCGGCCCGGTGAAGACAGCCGCCGGCGCGCGCTCGACCTGGTCGAGACCTTCCGCGATTACCGGGTGGACGCGCTTCCCCTGGACGTCGGCGATCCGGAAAGCCACCGGCAGCTCATGCAAGCGCTGACCGGGCCGATCGACATCGTGATCCACAACGCCGGCGTCGGCACGAAAACGGTGGAGCGCGCATCGCCGACCTACAAGGGGCAGGACGAGGCGTTCTTCCGGGTCAACGCCATCGGTCCGCTGTGGCTGAGCGAGGACATTCTTCCGCGCATGCAGGAACGGGGGCGGGGCAAGATTCTCTTCGTCAGCTCCGTCGATGGCGGCATCACGCATTTCCCGCGCTTTCGCGCCGCGGACGGCATGAGCAAGGCCGCGGTGGCGTTCCTCGGCCGGCAGCTCGCGGCCACGCTCGCGCGCACCGGGATCGACGTCTTCACCGTGTGCCCCGGCGCGACCGATACGCCGATGTTCCAGGCCAGCACGCTGCAGGCGCTCTCGCCGGAGCAGCGACAGGCCCTCGAAGACTCCCTCCCCGGCGGCCGCCTGATCGAACCCCGCGAAATCGCGGACCTCTGCTTTTACCTCTGTCGTGACGAAGCCCGCATCCTGCGCGGCGCCGTCATCGACGCTTCTCTCGGGCTGGGCGTCTGCCCGGCCGTCATGGCATAAGGAGCCGCTGCATGCCCGTACCATCGAACAGCTTCTGGGAACAATGGCTCACCGCGCATCGGGCCAAACCCGAAGCCTGCGTCACCTTCTCGCTCTCGCCGTCTCCGCTGCTGCAGGAATTCATCGCTGAGCTTGACCCCGGTATTCCGCTCGACTGGTCGAGCGAGGACTACCAGGGTGTGCCGGGGCTGCGTGAACAAGTCCTCGATCGCTATGGCTACCGCAGCGCGTGCGGCGTGAACGACGTGTTGATCACGGCGGGCGCGCAGGAGGCGAACTATCTGGCCCTCACGCAGCTCCTGAGCCCGGGAGACGAGCTTGTCATCGACACGCCCGGATGGCAGCAGCCGCTCGTCCTTGCCCGGCAGATCGGGGCGACAGTCAAGCGCGTGCCGCGCTCGGAGGCGTCGGGCTGGGCGCTCGACATCGACCAGCTCGAAGCGCTCGTCACGCCGAAGACCAAGGTCATCTTTATCTGCAATCCGAACAATCCCACCGGACGCGTGGAGGATGAGGCCACGCTGCGCCGGATCATCGCCGCCGCCGATCGCGTGGGCGCATACGTCTTGTCCGACGAGGTGTATCGCGGGCTTGAATGGACCGAGGTGGAAACGCCGCGCGTCGCCACGATGTACGAGCGGGGCGTGAGCACGGGAAGCGTTTCGAAACTGCTCGGCCTGCAGGGGCTGCGCACGGGCTGGATGGTGACGCGCGATCGCAAGCTCATCGCGGACGCGATGGTCCTGCGCGAGAACACCAGCGAGATCATGAACGTGATGGGTGAGCGCATCGCCGAGGTTGCCCTGCGTCCCGAGCGGTTCGCCGCCGCGGTCGAGCGCTCGCGCGCAACCGGCCGCGCGCGCATCGATCTGCTCGACCGGTTCGTCGCCGGGCAGCCGGCCCTGCACTGGCATCGGCCGGCCGCCGGGCTGCTCGGGCTCGCCCGCCTCGATCTGCCGATCACGGCCGACAGTTTCGCCGAGCAGCTCCTCGCGCCGCCGTACAACACGTTCGTGATGTCCGGCGCCGCTTATGCGTGCCCGCAGCATGTGCGGCTCGGCGCGGGCGGCGTGTCGCCTGCTGAGCTTGAACTCGGGCTCGCGCGGATGGGGCAGTTGCTTGCCGCGTGCGTCAGCGGCGAACGGGAGATCGCGTTGCGTGAGTGAGCCGGTTGGTGCTGTCCGTGGCGGTTCCCGCAGGGGGCGCGCCACGGGCCGGCGGCCATGCGTCCGAGATCGCGCGGATCGGACTGGCTGTCCGTGCAGATGGACTGTAAGCCAGGTGGCCGGCGGCGTCCGCGCGCTGCGCCGCCACGCGGGGCTCTGGCGAGGCTAGCGCTATCGGGACCCGATCTGCGCGGTTTCGTTTTTCAGGGCGGGATCCCAGTGTTCATCCGCCTTGCCGTCCACGATCCGCCAGGTGTCGAACCAGGTGGTCGTGTAGTGCCCTTGCGCCGTATTGACCGTCCTCGGATAGAGCACGGTGACCAGGTCACCCTCCGCCATCACCGCCACGATGGGTGTCTTGATGGTCAAGGGAACCGGACGCGGTTTGACCTTCAGCACCTCGGTGAAGAAGCGGACCACGGCCTCCCGGCCGGACTGGGCGTTGGGGTTGTGCTGGATGTAGCGCGGCGTCAGGTATCGATCCGCCCGCTCCCAATGCCCCGCCTCAAGCAACTCCCGGATGATCTGGTAGACCACCTGCTTGTTGGCGTGAAGTTTGGGGTCGTTGCTGGTGAACAGGGCCTCGGCGTTCGGGGCGGGCAGCACGGCTTCCTGAGCGTGAGCGGAGGTAAAGCCTGCCATCGACAGGACCAGGGCAGTGAATGTGTGACGAAGCGTTTTCATGGATCAGATCGAGAGAGGAACATTCCTGGAGACAGGGTTTTCGCACAGAAGCGCGAATCCCCCGGTTGGCTGTTTTCGCCATTCGCGACGATCGTCTGCTGTTCTTGTGTTGAAAGCAGCGCGCCTATCATTCTGGTTAAACTGACTTTTCGCAAGTACGCACAAAAAAGTAAGTCATGAATTCAAATGCGCCGACACGAGATAACAAAGACGGCTTGGCTGCCAGGCTGTCACGTGGCGATGTCTTGTCGGCGGCCTGCCCGGCCCGCGAGGTGCTCAGCGACGTCACGAGCCGATGGGGTGTGCTGGTGCTGATTGCACTGCGCAGCGGGACATTCAGATACAGCGAGCTGCGACGCAGGATTGGCGGCGTGAGCGAGAAAATGCTGGCCCAGACGCTTCAGGTGCTCGAGCTGGATGGTTTTGTCAAACGCGTGTCCTTGCCCGTCGTTCCACCGCACGTGGAGTATTCGCTGACCGCGATGGGGGAAGAGGTCAGCCAGCGGGTCGAAGGCTTGACCAACTGGATTGAAACCAACTTGCCGATGGTGCTGGCAGCCCGGGGCGCATCGTCGCGGGCGAAGGGGTAGCAGGCACCGGTCGGGCAATTCAAGGATGCACGATTGCGCGCAGCGGCAGCAAACATGTGCATCAGACGATGCAGATGACCGAACTTAGGTGCCGGTGACAACGCCGCAAAAACCCGCAACCACACGAATATCTGATCGAAACATCATTCAGGATAAGTCCGGTTGGGTTCCTTCTAGCATTTTGCTGAGCGTTGCGATCGGCTTCAGCGTATTGCGCGACGCTTGCTAGCGCATGCGAAACGCTGTGGCGCAGGATGTTCCATGCCGTTGCTGGCCATGCCGGGTGCTATGAGCGACGCGTCGCTAATCGTCACCCTCGCGCCCCGTTTCCTGCCTCACCACAATGACGTGATAGGAGATACAGACATGACGCAGGACAACTTGGCAGCACCGGATGCGGTCCAAACCCTGGTGCAGACCGTCAACATTTCCAATGGCGAAACATGGGTGGCCATCCAGTTGCCAGCCCAGTACCGCTTCTTCGACCTGGTATTCGAAAACGTCAGCCCGAGCACTTCGGGCTCGGTTCTGGTGGCGCAGATGGCCCCGCAGTCCGGCGGGGTCTACGGCAGCAACTATTCCGGCTCGGGTTGGGGGAACGATCTGGGCGGCGGCGGGTTTTATGGCTACTCGGACGCCAAATGGATGTGCCTGTGGCCGGCGAATCGTAGCGGCCCCAATAGCAAGACGGGTATTTATGGGACCTGCAAGCTCATGAACCTCAATCAGAGCAATGCCGTTCCCTCCGTGATCTCCGACCTGTTTGCCCCGACCGCTTACAAGAGCCAGCCTGGCTACGCCAATGTCGGGGGGTGTTGCCAAAAAATTACCGGACAGGCATCCAGCATTCAATTTGCGTTTGCCCTTTTCGGCGGCAATGTCCCCCAAAATACCGACACCTTCAGTGGCGGCACCATTCAAGTCTATGGCTGGAACTGAATGGCGCGTGGCGCCCGTCACGGTGCGCACCATGTGAACCGGAGCTGCGGGCCGGTCTCCCCGGTTCGCAGCCCGGAGGGTCGTGTCATCGACGCGGCCCGCTCGCCGCCGGCATGGAGCGTTGAAACATCACCGGGTTTCGCCGGCGGCGCTCAGTGCCGCGTATCCAGATACCCGATCTTGGTCGTCACCGGCGCGAAGACACCGGCCTCGGTGAACCAGAGCAAGCCGTTGCGCTTATCCAGCGCGATGTTGTAGTAGCCGCTGTTGGCCGAAGGAATCGCGTATTCAATGATGCGCGCCTCGAGGGGATCGAGGCGGCCGAGGAAGCCCACGTCCTCCTCGAACCAGACACGGCCATGGCTATCCACGCGCATGTCTTCCGGCTCGGCGTTGGCGGTCGGGAGGGGATATTCGACCCAGCCCAGCGTGACGGACGGCTTGACCGTGCTGGAGCGGGGCGCGACCTGTGTCTTCGTGCCAGGCGTGCGCCCTGCCCTGACGGGCGGCACCGATGCCGCCTGGCTGTCGGCTTTCAGCGTATTGGGTTGCACCACTTCATCGCTGTGCGGCGCGGCGAAGGGGTTGAGCAATGCAATCGCATTGGCGTAGTACTCGGACACCCAGACCGAGCCGTTGGCATTGGCCACCACGCCCGATGGCGTGCCGCCCAGCGTCGGCACCCGATAGGTGCTGATCACGTTGGAATAGGGATTGAGGCGGCGCACCTTGTTGGTACCGGCCGCGCCAACACCATCGAAGTTGCGCTCGACGAACCAGACATTGCCCCACGGGTCCAGGCTCAACTGCTCCATGTTGTCGTCGGGGTGCTCCAGCGTCACCGCCCACTCGGTGAACTCGCCGCTCGGCGAGAGGCGACCGATGCCCGCGGTCTCGGTAAACCATTTGCTGCCATCCGGGGCGATCTGGAGAAAGAACGGCGATGCGCCGGAGGGAATCGCACGCATCTCGATCGTCCCGGTCGACGGGTCCAGGTGCCCGATGGCGCGTGTCTTGCTGTCGGTGAACCAGATGCCGTCATCCGCCGCCTTGAGGATGAAGGGCTGGCCGCCGTTGGGCACGAGGAATTCGGACGAAGAGCGATCCGGGTGCAGCACGGCGATTTTCCCCGCCGTGGTCTCCGAGTACCACACGCTGCCATCGCTGGCGACGTCCACGCCCTGCGGCGAACTGGAGGCGGACGGCGTAGCGAATTCGCCGATCGCGGCATGGGCGGCCACCGTATTCGTGGTGGCCAAGGCCTGGCCCGGCAGGCAGAACAGGGCGGCCCCCACAATGGCCGGCGCGGCCAGGCACAGCATGTGTTTCATCATGTAGCTCCTTGTGATAACGCGGGATCGACAGCCATCGAGGCCTGAGGCGACAGGCCTCCGACACATGATCGCAGAACGGTATGCGGGCATCGGACGGAGAGGCGCACGGTGCCGCAGTTGCGGCGGGCAGCGTTCCGATCGCGGACCACGTCCCGGGGGGGCGCACGGCGATCACGGAAATATCGGGCGCGAACGATCCATCGCAGCCACTCCACCGTATGAGACGGCACAGCGGCTTGCGTGCTGTCTTCAATGACTGATTACAGGCAACATTGTCCCGACACGCCCGCTATGCGGCTTCATGCCGGGCGAAGACGTGGTGCTTGAGTGCGAAGCAGGATGCGAAACGAGGCGACTCGGCCATCGGGCCACGGTCGCCGCGCTCATGCGTATAGATGGAGCGGTTCTTCACCGCATTGGCCCATTGCGATAGGTACGATTGGCCAAACTCGCCTGGCGGCGTTGCACGGCGTTGGGTCGCATCACGGTATCGATCCAACGCGCTACCACAATCCAACTTGGGTCAGCGGGCCGCGCTGTCTTCGCCGGTGACGAGCTTCACAATGAAGCCGATCTTCTCTTGGCCTACATGGGCGTGTTGGCGCTGCAACTTGAGTAGCTCTTCACACGCTTGCGGTGAATCGTGTTTTGCCTCCTTGATTTTGGCGCCAAGCTCGTTGAGCTGATCGTCGTAGATACGCGTCTGCGAGGGTGAACCCGCGGTCTGCATCACTTCTTGTAACGCCGCGTTGAAGTCAACGCCCTTTGCTTTCTGCACGAACTCCACCGCCCTAGCCAATTGCGCGCTATTGGTCTGCCGCACAAGCGCGAGTTCGTGCCGTCCGTTCTGGTAAAGGTCCGAGTCATTGCAATCGTAGGCGAAGCACGATGCATGAGTCGCAAGTCCCGCGCACGCGACAAGAAAATGGGAGAACAGAATACGCATGGTTTAGGAAAGTGTTTTGCAGCGAGTTGGTCTATGACTGAAGCCTATCAAGCCATTGCTCCCGGGTGTCAGAAGCTGACGATGAGGTTATTCAGGATCTCCACCTGTCCCCACTTGAACGAACAGCGGCGGCCCGTCTCAATCCCGACCGTCGCCCCACCGTGTGTCTGCTCTTCACTGACCGGAACACATCCGCCGGTAATCTTGACGGTGGGCGTGCCTTGCATCGAAAGGGCAAACTCGATTGCAGCATCCTTCGGAACCGTATGCGTCAGTGCGACATCCTCAACGTAGTCGTCTGGCAACGTGAAGATCAATGCGCGATCCACTTTGAGCGTGTAGTAGTCGTGCTGGAAAGGCACGGCAGTCACACAGAGTTCGCTGGTGTGCCCATTGAGTGCTTGAGACACACATTTCGGTTCAGCGGCATACGCGGTAACGGCTAGCGTGCTCAAGGCTGCAGCCGCAATCATGGGCAATGTGCGCAGGGATTGCATGGTCATGTTCAGTCCTGGATTGAGTCAGTCTTGCGATGGCAGGCGCAACGCGCAGCGCACCGCATGACACGGGTCGCCCGGTTCGGCTCCATCAAGCCGGCGCAAAGAAGCGCGCGTGCAGTTCTTCGAGGCCAAGCGTGCTGAGCACTTCGGCCAGCCGCTCGGTCGGACGCCGCCGAGGCAAGTCTTTGTACTGCGCGACGATCAGCTCGTTTTTCATCGAATGCTCCCAGCCGACGAGCTCTGTTACGCTCACCTGGTAGCCGTGGGCTTCGAGCTGGAGGCAGCGCAGCACGTTGGTGACCTGGCTGCCGAATTCGCGCGTATGCAGCGGATGACGCCAGATTTCCGTCAACGCATGGCCGAGCGACTTGCCCTTGTTCTTGCGCAGCACGCCGGCGACCTCCGCCTGGCAGCATGGCACGAGCACGATGTACTGCGCATGCTTTTCGAGCGCGAAGCGGATCGCGTCGTCGGTGGCGGTGTTGCACGCGTGCAGCGCGGTCACGACGTCGACGGCAGGCGGCAGACGCTCCGACGTGATCGATTCCGCCACCGACAAGTTCAGGAACGACATCCCCTTGAAGCCGAGCCGTGCCGCAAGCTCGGTCGACTTGGCCACGAGTTCTTCGCGCGTTTCGATGCCATAGATGTGCGAAGCACCGTCGCCGGGTTGCTCTTTGAAGAACAGGTCGTAGAGGATGAAGCCGAGGTACGACTTGCCCGCGCCGTGGTCGACGAGCGATACGTGCCCTTTCGCTTTCTGCACGTCGTCGAGCAGCGGCTCGATGAACTGGAACAGGTGATAGACCTGCTTGAGCTTGCGGCGGCTGTCCTGATTCATCTTGCCGTCGCGCGTCAGGATGTGCAGCTCCTTCAGCAACTCGATCGACTGGTTGGGGCGGATTTCGTGGGTTTTATTGGACATCGTCAAGGCCGCTTCGCGGCAAGTCGCGCCGATACGGGCGGCAGCCTGTGAGAGAACGGAAACAATGGCGTCAGTTTACCGAAAAGCGTGTCGGGCCGCGCCCGGTCGCCGCGGGTGAACGCAATGGGTGGTATGGCCCAACTTGAAACCCGCGTCGTTCGTTTGCCCGAGCCAGGCCGGGATGGGACAATAGCGCCCCGCCCGTGCGTCCCAAGCGTCACCCGTTGCGCATCATGACGCTCGTGGCGGGCGTCACAGCGTTCCACTCCGATCCGCCGCCGCATGTCCGAACCGCACAACGCTCCCCTGGTCGCCGTGATTGGCGCCGGCCCTGCCGGGCTGATGGCCGCCGAAGTCCTGTCTCGCGCAGGTGTGCGTGTCGAGGTATTCGACGCCATGCCGTCGGCCGGTCGCAAGTTTCTGCTGGCGGGCATCGGCGGGATGAACATCACGCACTCGGAACCGTTGGACGCGTTTCTCGGACGTTATCGTGCGCGCCGCGAGCAGCTCGCGCCGCTCATCGGCTGCTTCAGCCCCGACGCGCTGCGCGACTGGGTGCATGGGCTCGGGATCGAGACCTTCATCGGCAGTTCGGGCCGCGTGTTTCCGACCGACATGAAAGCGGCGCCGTTGCTGCGCGCGTGGCTGCATCGGCTGCGCGAGGCCGGCGTGAAGTTGCAGATGCGGCACCGGTGGGTCGGCTGGAGCGGCGCACCGTCCGATCAGGCTGATCAGCCCGCTCAACCCGAGGCGCTGCGCTTCGAAACCCCTGACGGGGAGCGCCTCGTGCACGCCGACGCCGTTGTGCTTGCGATGGGCGGCGGCAGTTGGCCGCGCCTCGGTTCCGATGGCGCCTGGGTGCCGCGCCTGGAAGCACGTGGCGTGCAGGTGCTGCCGCTGCGGCCGGCCAACTGCGGGTTCGATGCGGACTGGAGCGCGCATTTCCGGGAGCGCTTCGCGGGGCAGCCGGTGAAGTCCGTCGCGATCGGCATCGCGTCCGGCGACGATGGCGTGCTGCACTTCCGCCAGGGCGAGTTCCTCGTCACGCAGACCGGCATCGAGGGCAGCCTGGTGTATGCGTTGTCGGCGCCGATCCGCGATGCACTGGAGGCCGGCGGCGAAGTCACGATCCGGCTCGACCTGGCGCCCGGCTGGGGCGCGCAACGCGTCGCCAATGAGCTGATGCGGCCGCGCGGCGCGCGCTCGATGTCGAGCCATCTGCAGAGCAAGCTGAACATCACCGGCGTGAAACTCGGGCTGCTGCGCGAATGCCTGTCGAAAGAGGCTTTCGCCGATCTCGCGCAGCTCGCGCTTGCGATCAAGGCACTGCCGCTGCGGCTCGCGCGCGCTCGGCCGATCGACGAAGCGATCAGCAGCGCGGGCGGCGTCGCGTTCGAAGCGCTGGATGCGAATCTGATGATCGCGGGCTTGCCCGGCGTGTTCTGCGCGGGCGAGATGCTCGATTGGGACGCCCCGACGGGCGGCTACCTGCTGACGGCGTGCTTTGCGAGCGGCGCCGCCGCCGGGCACGGCGTGCTCGCGTACCTGGCAACGGCGGCGGCGCGCGGATGAAGCGCTTGCTCAGGCCGGCCGGCAAGACGCATCGATTGCCCTAGCGCGCTTTCAGCCGCCACAACGACGTGACCTCGGCGGCGCGTGCCTGATAGAGCGGATCATCCGCATCCGACGCCTTCGGATGCTTGGGCTTGATGTCATCGCGGCCGATGACCTGCAGACCCGCCGCATCGATCATCGCAAGCAGTGCCTCCCGCGTGCGCAAACCGAGATGCTCGGCGAAATCCGACAAGATCAGCCAGCCCTCGCCGTTCGGCTCGAGATGCGCGGCGAGACCGCCCAGAAAGCCTCGCAGCATCCGGCTATCCGGATCGTAGACGGCCCGTTCGATCGGCGAGCTTGGCCGTGCCGGAAGCCACGGCGGATTGCACACGATGAGCGGCGCGCGGCCCTCGGGAAAGAGATCGGCATCGATGACTTCGACCTGGGATTGGAGCCCGAGGCGCGCCAGGTTTTCGCGGGCACAGGCGAGTGCGCGTGCGTCCTGATCGGTGCCGACCACGCGCTTCACGCCGCGTTTCGCCAGAACGGCCGCGAGCACGCCGGTGCCGGTGCCGATGTCGAATGCCAGCGCTTGCGACGGCAAGGTCGCGTTCGCGACCAGGTCGACATATTCGCCGCGAACCGGTGAAAAGACACCGTAATGCGGGTGAATGCGCGCACCGCCCAGCGCTGGAATGTCGACCCCCTTCTTGCGCCATTCATGCGCGCCGATCAGGCCGAGCAGTTCCCTGAGCGATACGACCGACGCGGCTTCGCCGGCGCCGTACGCTTCGGTGCAGGCTTCACGCACGTCGGGCGCGCGGCGCAACGGGATCGTGTAGTCGGCGTCGAGCGGAATCAGCAGCATGCCGAGCGTGCGGGCGCGCTGCGATTGGGCCTGGCGGTGGAGGTTGAACGCGTCGATGGGCGAGGTGGCCGCCTTGCGCGGCTTGCGATCCACGCGGCGGGACATCGCTTGCAGCAGTTGACGCGCGTTCTGGAAGTCGCCGCGCCAGAGTATCGCGGTGCCCTCGCACGCTTGGCGGTAGGCGGCGTCGGCCGTGATACGGTCATCGGCCACCATGACGCGCTTGGGCGGCGGGGTGCCCGCTTCGGAGCGCCAAAGGGCGGTGTGGGCGGTGGCGCCGGGGGGTTCAGAGCTGGCGTCGGTCCAACTGAGGATGGGGTGATCGGTCACGGGGGTGAGTAGCGAAAAGCGGGAGAGCCATGGCGCGCGATCGGAAGCGCATCACACGGGTTGTCGGCGACACGATACCGCTCTTTTGCGCGGATCGGGTGCCGGCGCGATCTTTTGCGCGGTTCGATCGCGGTGGTCGCATGATCTTGTGGGTCATGCGCGTGCGCGGCAGACGCTTTGACGTGCTGGACCGAAGGGGACGGTGCGCCCGCCTGACCTGCTCCGGTCGAGATGCGTCATGCGTCCTCAGCTCGTCTTCATCCATCCAACCGTTGGCGCCGCCGTCGCGAGCTGCTGAATCGATGCACAGCGGCTAGGCACGCCGCTCCAACGGCAGCCAGAGCGTGAATCGGGTTCCGGCCGGCCCCGACACCCAATTGACCTTGCCATCGATGGCTTGGGCGCGGCGTTGCTGGTTGCGCAGGCCGTTGCCCTTGCCCGCGGCGAGGGTTTTTTCCAGGTCGAAGCCCTGGCCGTTGTCGACGATCGTGACCTGCACACCGGTCGATTCCGTCGCCGTTCCTACCCGGATCTCGCTCGCCTGCGTGTGGTGCAGGATGTTGGCAATGCTCTCCTGCACGATGCGCAGGATGTGCAGTGCACTGGAGGGGTCCAGCCAGGCGAGCGTCGGCAGCTTCTGGATTTCCCACAGCAAGGCGATGCCCGTGCCTTCCAGGCGCGGTTCCAGCCGGAAGCGCAGCGTGGCCAGCAACAGCAGCAGGTCGGCCTCCACCGGTTCCATCGAGTCGATGGTCAGCTTCAGATCGTCAAGGCAGCTCTTGAGGATTTGCGAGACCTTGGCCTCGCTGACAGCGCCGCGCTCGACCGAGCGGATCGCGCTGATCAGGGACGCACCGAGACCGTCGTGCATGTCCTGCATCAGGCGCTGCCGTTCCGCGCTGATCGTCTGCTGCCGCTCCACTTCAAGCAGCCGCTGATGGCTGCGTTCGAGTTCGGCTTCGCGTTGCTGGAGGCGCTGCGCGAGGTTCGCGTTGGCCAGCTCGACCTCGTTGATGGCATTGACATAGCGCCGGCACATCAGGATGCCGAAAATGCCGAACGTGATGGCGTTGGTGTAGGCCCCGAAATACCAGCCTTCCGGGCTGACGAAGTTATTCTGCAGCAGCCAATCGGACACCCCCAGCAACGTACAGACGCTGACGCCGATCGCCACCAGTACGCCTTCGTTGGAACGGCGCCAGGCGCTGAGGCCGCCCACCAGCCCGACGGCCGCCCCCATGAGCGCGGCCATCGGATAAATCAGCGGGGTGACCTTCGGCGTATTGGGCAGCACCGCCAGCCCCGGCAGCGTCAGGACGCCGATCAGGCCGGTCACCCCGACCAGCGCCCGCGTAAACCAGGTGAGCTTGCGGCCATGCAATTGGCACAGAAAAAAGTGCACCACGGTGACCAGCCACAGCAGGGAATTGACCGTCAGCCAGGCGAACCAGTCATTGGCGATCGGCAAGCTGGCGTAGAAATGCAGCCCCCGTAAAAACGAGGTGACCGCCAGGTTGAAAAACAGGAGATAGCCCGTTTCACGGCGGCGCTTGAACCAGACGAACAGGGCAAAAATGCCCACCGCCAGAAACGCCGCGCTGAGCATTCTCGGGAGGTCCTGCTGCAGCCATTGGCGTACGTGGTAGCGTCCCCGCAGCGTCTCGACGGGGCCCACCCACAGCGAGGACAAGGCCACCTGGGTGCGCTCGGTGTGCTCCAGGCGGATGAGGATCTCACGCAGCGGCGCGTCGTCCGCGCGCCGCTCCAGCACGACCCACAGCGGGGTCCGGGTACTGTTCCACAAGGGCCCCTGCTGCTGCGCCCGGTGCACCAGCTCGCCGTCGGCATACACCGCGATGGTGCCGTCCGTCTTGACGCGAACGCCATACAACGCCAGCGGGCCGGAATGCGGGGGCAATGAGGGGACGGCGAGCTTGAGCCAAGTGGTCTGCCCGGCCGTGGTGACTGCATTGGCGTTGGCCTGGCGCAACAACGCGATGGGCAAGTCCAGGGGCAGCGCGACCTGCCGCCATGCGTTCGGCAGGCTGTTGCTGTCCAGCATCGCTGGCGGCGCAGTGAAACCCCGCGCATCGGTCACTTGCCACTCGGCCTGCGTCAGATGCACGTTTGCGGCGGGGGGCGATGCGCCATCGGCGTCCAGGTAGATGGCGCCCACAATGACGAGCAGCGCCACGGAAAAGACAAAGATGGCGTAGGCGGAAAGGTGCGTGGGGCGGTATCTCATGCGGCGCCGATATCGCCATGCTTGAAGCTGGCTGTTCAGTAGGAAATGCGAATGCGATGCAGGCGAGCCCGGCCTAGTCGGCCAGCAGCCCCAGCGTCCTGGCCTCGTAGATGGCTTCGGCCTTGGAGGTGACCTTGAGCTTGCTGTAGATGCGCCGCACGAAGGTCCGCACCGTGAAATGGGACAACGCCATCAGCTTGGCGATCTCCTGCGTCGTGAAGCCCTTGGTGATCAGGTCCAGCACCTCTTTTTCACGGGCCGACAACAGGGGCGGAGATGCCGAAGCCGGCGGCGCCTCGTCCGCCGCGCCACGGGCGCCGCCTTGTCGGAAGCGTGCCAGGATCTGCCGGGCGATGATCGGGCTGATCGGACTGCCGCCGCCGGCGAGGCTGCGGATTTCGTCGAGGATCCTGGCCGCTGAACTGTCCTTGAGCAGATAGCCGGCCGCGCCGGCCTCGATCGAACGCATCACGTGGGTTTCGTCGCCGAAATGGGTGCTGACCATGATGCTGCACGCGCTCCATTTCCGGGCGGCCGCTTCGATCACGTCGATGCCCGAGCCGTCAGGCAACCCGAGGTCGACCAGCAGCACATCCGCCGGCGTGCCATCCAGCAGACGCAGTCCTTCGGCGCGGGAGCCGGCGACGCCCGTCAAGCGCATATCCGGCGAGCACGCCAGGGCCTGGGTCAAGGCATCGAGAAAGCCGGGATCGTCCTCGACGATCGCGACGTGTATAGAGGGCAGTTCCGCAGCGGTACTGGAGAGACACATGGACCGTCGTTGTGAGGGCGGCGGGGGGACGGCCCGTGTAGCGCGTTTGTGCGACAGATGGGATCAAGCGCCGCCAATATACTCGGCGCGCTCGTAAAAAGGCAATACGAAAAAAAGCAGGTGCGCCATCGCGCACCGCAACCAGGAACGGGGAATTTTCAGCATGAATCAGCACGCCCATCATCGTCCCAGGCAGACGGCCGTGACGCTGGCCGTCGCGGCCCTGGCTGCGATGACGCAGATGCAGACGGCCATGGCCGCGACCGTAAGCAGCCCATTCGTGGGGCTCTACATGTGGGGCGCCGGCGATCTTTCCGTCACATCGACCATTTCGGGTGGGCCGATCGGCGTGCTGTCCTTCTCCTTCTCCGGGAGCGCCGTCGGTACGCTGACCAACAGCGGCTTGATCAGCGGTGGCTACGGTGTCCAGAATTCCAGCGGGATGGCCGCGCTGAACAACACGATCGGCGGCAGCATCAGCGCCACCGGCAACGATGGCGTCTTCAACGCCAGCAGCATCGGGACGCTGACCAACGATGGGGCCATCAACGGCACCCACTTCGGCATTCTCAATTACTACGCCGCGACGATCGGTACGCTGACGAACAGCGGTGCCATCACGGGCGGCGGCACCAGCGGCGGCAGCTGGGCCGGCATCGACAACGCCGGTTCGATCGGCACGCTGACCAACACCAGCACGGGCACCATCAGCACTGCCGGCGGCGTTTTCGGCGTGTACAACACGTATGTGATCGACACGCTGTCCAACAGCGGCCTGATCACCGCCAGCACGCGCGGCATCATCAACAGCGGCACGATCACCACGCTGATCAACAACAGCGGCGGCACCATCAGCCACAGCGGCTCCGGTTTCGGCCACGGTATCGACAACAGCGGCTTGATCGGCACGCTCTCCAACAGCGGCTTCATCGGCGTCACGGGCGGCACCGGCGGCACCGGCTACGGCAACGGCATCGATAACAGCGGCACGATCACCACGCTGACCAACGACAGCGGCGGCACCATCGTCGGCAAGTACACCGGCCTCTACAACAGCGACACGATCGGCACGCTGACCAACCATGGCGCCATCATCGGCGGCTACAGTGCCGGCGTGGCCAATAACGGCAGCATCGGTACGCTGACCAACACCGGCACCATCACCGGTTCCAACAGCTACAGCGGCAACGAGGGCTTCGGCGTCAATAACGGGGGCACGATCGGCACGCTGACCAACACCGGTACCGGCACGATCAGCGGCACGGTGAGCGGCAGCGGCACCGCTTACGGCATCTTCAACAGCGGCACGATCGGCTCGGTCACCAACAGCGGCCTGATCACCGGCGGCACCTACGCGGTGTTCAACGATACGGGCGGCACGCTCGGCCCCGTCACCAATGCGGGTGTGATCGCCGGCAACATCGGCAACCTGTCGAGCCGCGACCTGAGCATCAGCGGAGGCACGGGCACCACCTTCGGCACCCTCACCGGCTACGGCGGCGGCGGCACCCTCGGCACCATCGACAATCCCAATGCGAGCGTGGCGTTCGTCTCGGGCAACCTGTTGCTCAACGACAACATCAACCTCGGCAGCGGCACCAATAACGCGGTGAACAACACCGGTTCAGCGGTGGTGCAGGTCAACCAGCCGGTGAGCATCACCGGCAACTACAACCAGGGCAGCGGTGCGACGTTGCAGATCGGCGTTGCCAGCGGCGCCACCACGCAAGGCTCGCTCGGCACGGACGCCGGCTATGGCCGGCTGGTGGTGACCGGCAATACGACGATTGCGCAGGGTTCGTCGATCACGCTGCAGTCCAACGGCTACGCCTTCGCTGCCGGACAGCGCTACGTGGTGGTCGACACGGCCGGCACGGCGACTTACAACGCGGGCAGCCTGCGGTATGCGATCAACGGCTATACCTCCACCGTGACGGGCGCGGCCGTGGCCAACGGCAGCAACAGTGACCTGGTGCTGACCGTGGTCAGTGCGAGGTCGCTGTCGGCGGTCACAACGCCAAGCCCCACCACGTCAAGCCAGACCACAACATCGAATCCGGCATCGATGGCCACCGTGCCGAACGCGGTTGCCTCGCTCAATGGCCTGTTGGGCTACACCGGCATCGGTAACGCCAATCTGCTGAACCTGTACAACGCCACGCTGGGCTCGCTGAGCGAGGGCTCGGCGGCAGGCGCCAACCAGATCGGCAAGCAACTGGGCGCGACCCAGACCGGGTGGGCTCCCGCCGCGCCGACATTCGACGCGCTGAACGTGGTGGGTGCGCACGTCAACACACTGCGCCTGGCGCAGGCGGCAGGCACAACGGGGGTGGCGACCGGCGACAGCCCGGCGCAGTGGGGCGTGTGGGGCCAGGCGTTCGGCGGCCACGCACAGCAGAGCGAACGCGACCAGACCGATGGCTACCGCGCGAACTACGGCGGCTTGCTGATCGGTGCGGACCGTGAGATCAACGACCGCTGGCGCGCCGGCGGCGTCTTCAGCTACAGCAACACCTCGATCGACAACACCGGCGATACCTCGGGCAGCTTCGCCCGCGTCAATGGCTATGGGCTGATCGGCTACGCGAGCTATACCGGCAACCCGTGGTACGTGAACCTCTCGGGCGCGGCAGTGCAGCAGCGATACGACACGAGCCGTGCGGTGAGCATGCAAGGTTTCTCGGGTACGGCCAGCGGGCATTTCAGCGGCCAGCAGTACGTGGCACGCACCGAGGCCGGGTATCCGCTGCCGGTGGGCAGCGCGACGCTGACGCCGCTGGCGAGCCTGACGTACAGCTACCTGACCCAGGACAGCTATACCGAGAACGGCGGCAACGGGACCGCCCTGTCGGTGGGCGCCACGCATGTCGGCTCGGTCAAGAGCGGCCTGGGTGCCAAGCTGGAGAAGGGCTTCGCGACCCGCTACGGCCAGATCGTGCTGGAAGCGCGGGCACAGTGGATCCACGAGTACGATCATGCCCGACAGGTGACGAGCGCAAGCTTTGCGGCGGACGCAACGGGCCAGACGGCGTTCACGACAGTGGGCATGACACCGGTGTCGGACCTCGCGGACATCTCGCTGGGCGCGACGCTGCTGCGGGCGAACAACCTGAGCCTGTCCGCGCGTTACGAACTGCAGGCCGGCCGCGGCTTTGTCTCGCAGACCGGGAGCGTGCGCCTGCGGCAACTGTTCTGATGCATCGACGCTGAACGATTGCAATTGCAGTTTCAAGGACCGCCGGATCGTCTGCGCGCCTGTCTCCCGACAGTGCGCGTAGCCGGTCCGGCGATTTGCATGGCGCCTACCGCTACCGTGGACGCCTAGCCTCTCCACCTTTGTCTTTCCCGCAGGCTCCAGCGCGCCGCCATGTCACTCCCGCCCAGTCGCCCGGAAACCCTCAGCATCCCGGAAGCGCTCAACCGCGCCCACGCCCACTGGAGCGCCGGTCAGGCCGCCCAGGCGGAGCTGCTGTGCCAGCGCGTGCTGGCCGCCTGGCCCGGCCAGGCCGATGCGCTGCACCTGCTGGGCCTGATGGCGCATGCCTACGGCCATCTCGATCTCGCCATCGCTCACCTGCGCCAGGCTTGCCTGGCACCGCGCGCCCCGGCGGCCTATTCCAGCAATCTGGCCGAGATGTACCGGCAGAAGGGGCGGCTCGCCGAGGCGGAAGACGCCGCCCGCCGCGCGGTGGCAATGGACCCGGCGCTGGTGTCGGGCTGGAACAACCTGGGCATCGTGCTGCAAGAGGCGGGCAAGTTCGCGGAAAGCCTCGACTGCCTGGAGCGTGTGATCGCGCTCCAGCCCGACGGGGCGCAGGCGCACAACAATCTCGCCAATACGTTGAGGCGCCTGGAGCACCTGGAGCGTGCGGAGTCGCATTACCGGCAGGCGCTGGAACTGGATCCGGCCTATGCCGAGGCACACAGCAACCTGGCGTTCCTGCTGTCCGCCCAGGGCCGCTACGACGAAGCGGCCGCCGCGGCCCAGCACGCCATCGAACTCAGCCCGCGCCTGGTGGATGCCTATCTGAACCTGGCGGAGGCGGAAATCGGCCGCCACCGCCACGAGGCCGCCCTGCGGGTGCTGGATCGGCTTTCGCCCTTCGCCCCGCAGCATCCGGCCGCGCTGACGGCACGCGCGACCGTGCTCAGGCGCATCGAACGCCCCGATGAGGCGCTCGCCGTCGCGCGCCAGGCGGTGGCGCTGGCCCCCCGCAGCGCCGAAACGCACCATGCGCTCGCAATGGCGCTCCAGGCGCTCGGGCAAACCGACGAGGCGCTGCCGCATTTCGAGCAGGCGGCGCGGCTGCCCGGCGCGGTGGCCGAGGACGCGCTGGTCGGGCGCGCCATCCTGTTGATGGAAGCGGGCCGCCGGGATGCGGCACTCGCCGCCTTTGACCAGGCGCTGGAGCAGTTCCCGGGTTCGGTACAGGCACTGGCCGGCCGCGCCGATGCGCGGACCTTCAAGGCCGGCGATCCCGACATCGCGGCGCTCCAAGCGTGCCTGGCTGACGGCGAGCGTCGCTCGCTGCGCGACCGGATCTCGGCGCATTTCGCGCTCGGCAAGGCCTACCTCGATCTCCAGGATCCGGCACGGGCCTTTCATCATTTCGATACGGGTAACCGGCAGAAACGCTCGACTTTCACCTATGACGGCGCCGCGAGCAGCCGGTGGATGGCGCGCATCGCCGACGCCTTTCCCCCGGAGCCGCATGACCGGCTGCATGCCACCGGCGAGCCTTCAGCGTTGCCGGTGTTCATCGTCGGCATGCCGCGCTCGGGCACCACGCTGATCGAGCAGATCGTGTCGTCGCACCCGCAGGTCACGGGCGCCGGCGAACTGTCGGCCCTGCGCCTGGTGGTCGAAGGCAGCGGCCTGTTCCCGGACGGCATGCAAGGGCTGGCGGGCGAGGCGCGCGGCGCGCTGTTCCGGCAGCTCGGGCAAGCGTATCTGTCGCGCGTCACGCCGCTCGCCCAGGGACGGGCGCGCCTCGTCGACAAGATGCCGAGCAACTTCCTGTACGCCGGGCTGATCCCGCTGATTCTGCCGGGCGCGCGCATCATCCATGCCCGCCGCGACCCGGTGGATACCTGCCTGTCCTGCTATACCAAGCGCTTCGCCGGCGAGCAGCCGTTCGCCTACGACCAGGCCGAACTGGGAGCGCTCTACCGCAGCTACGCACGCCTGATGGCGCATTGGCGCACCGTGCTGCCACCCGAGCGCTTCATCGAGGTTGACTACGAGGCCGTGGTGGATGACCTGGAAGGCGAGGCGCGGCGCTTGATCGATTTCCTGGACCTGCCATGGGACCCGGCCTGCCTGAATTTCCATGACAACCGCCGGGTGGTGCGCACCGCCAGCCTCAACCAGGTGCGCCAGCCGATCTACACCACCTCGAAGGGCCGCTGGCACGCGTATGCCGACTATCTCGGCCCGCTGCTGGAGGCACTTGGGGGCGACGCCCCATGATGTCCGGCGCGCTGTCGGCAATCCAGGCGATCGAGCACCAGGTCCGCCCACTGCTCGCGGCCGGACGCTTCGAGGAAGCCGAAGCGCTGGTGCGCCCGCCGCTCGCCTCGGGCAGCGGGCCGCTCGCGTTATGGAAACTGCTGGCGGCGGCGCTCCGCCCGCAGGGACGCATCGCGGAAACACGGGCCATCCAGGAGATGCTGGTGGCGCACGCGCCGGGCGACTTTCCGGCGCGATTCGATCTGTCCGAAACGCTGCTGCTGCTGGGCGAGTTCGAGCGCGGCTGGCGTGAATACCACTACCGCTACAGTCTCGCGCACACGACGGCCATCGAACGCAAGGTGCAGCGCCCGCGCTGGAACGGCCGGCCCATCCCCGGCCAGACCCTGTTGATCCACGATGAGCAGGGTTTCGGCGATACCTTCCAGTTCTTGCGGATGGTGCCGTGGGCCAAGGCACGCAGCGGCGCGCGCGTGATCCTGGAGGTCAACGCGGAAACCCTGTCGCTCGCGCAGCGCAGTACCGGTTTCGACCACATCGTCGCGCGCGGCAGCCTGCCGCCTGCGTTCGATGTGCATTGCGAGTTGATGAGCCTGCCGATGGCCATGGGGCTGACGCTGTCGGATCTTCCCCGACCGGCTCCCTACCTGTCGGCCGACCCGCTGCGCATCGCCCAATGGCGGCAGCGGCTGGCTGGCCTGCCGCGACCGCTCGTCGCCCTGGTCTGGGCCGGCCGGCCGACGCACTGCAACGACGTGAACCGTTCGCTGACGCTGGCCCGGCTCGCGCCACTGGCGCACCCGGGCATCACGTTCCTGTCGATCCAGAAAGGTCCGGCGGCGGCGCAGTCGGCCGACCCGCCGCCGGGCATGTCGCTCGTGCCGTTGAGCGACGAGATCCGCGATTTCGAGGACACAGCGGCGATTCTCTCCATCGCCGACCGCCTGATCTCGGTCGATTCGGCGCCGGTGCATCTCGCCGGCGCGCTGGGGCGCCCGGTCTGGGTCATGCTGCCGTTCGTACCGGACTGGCGCTGGCTACTGGAGCGCACCGATACGCCGTGGTATCCGGGCATGCGCCTGTTCCGCCAGCATGCGCGCGGGAACTGGGACGGTGCGCTATCGGCCATGGCGTGCGAGCTTGCCCGCCTTGTCGGGTGAGGGCGCACAGCCATGCTGAAACCCATGTCGATGCGATCCGGATCCAGGGGCGTTGCCGTCGGGCTGTCGGGCATGCTGCTGCTGACCGGCCTGATGAGCGGTTGTACGGCGCTCGACAGGAACGCCCATGCCGATGCGCAGGCCGCCGCCGCCGGCCTGCACCGCGAACAGCTGGATGCCGGTGGCTTTGTGCTGACCGCCTATGCGCGCATGACCCGGCCCGATGCTCCGCTCGACCTCTATATCGAGGGCGACGGGCTGGCCTGGATTTCGCGCAGTGAGCCGTCACTGGATCCGACACCGCGCGAGGCCGTCGGCCTGGCGCTGGCGGCCGCGGACCCGGCGCCGAACGTCGTGTACGTGGCGCGCCCCTGCCAGTTCACGCCGATGGCGATGAATCCGCGTTGCAGCGTGCCGTACTGGACCGGCAAGCGCTTTGCGCCCGAGGTCGTGGCGTCGATCGACCAGGCCGTGAGCCACTTCGCGGCAAGGGTGCCGGGGCAGCGCATCCATCTGATCGGCTATTCAGGCGGCGGTGCACTGGCCGTGCTCGTGGCGGCACGTCGCACCGGCATCGCATCGATCCGCACGGTCGCGGGCAATCTTGACCATGCGTTGGTCAATCGCCTGCACGATGTTTCATCGATGCCGCAATCGGAAAACGCCATCGATTTCGCGAAGCAGGTCGCCTCCATTGCGCAGGTGCATTTCAGCGGCGCAGACGATACCGTGGTGCCGCCCATCGTCGCGCAGCGTTTTGTCGATGCCACGGGCAAGCGATGTGCCCAGGCACACACGGTTCCCGGCATCACGCACGGCGGCGACTGGAGCCGCTTGTGGCCCCGGCTGTTGGGCGTGGCGCCCGTCTGCAGCGAACCGTCCGGGATCCCCCCGGCACACCGGACAAAGGAATGACGCCCTCCCCTTCCACGCTGTGGCTGACGGGCCTGAGCGCAGCCGGCAAGACGACTCTCGCGCATGCACTCGCGCAGGCGCTGACCGCCGCCGGCGCCGCCTGCCGGATTCTTGATGGCGACGCGGTGCGCCAGGCATTGAGCCGCGACCTCGGCTTCTCCAGGGCCGACCG
The DNA here is from genome assembly GCF_002251695.1 of Ralstonia solanacearum K60. Taxonomy (NCBI): domain Bacteria; kingdom Pseudomonadati; phylum Pseudomonadota; class Betaproteobacteria; order Burkholderiales; family Burkholderiaceae; genus Ralstonia; species Ralstonia solanacearum. Next base: position 2,197,010 of record NZ_NCTK01000001.1, on the reverse strand, counting down.
CAGCCAGAACATCCAGCGTGTGGCTGATCGGTGCCGGCAGCTCAACGAGGTCGGGTCATGGGCCATTGCCGCCGTGATTTCGCCCTATCGGGAAGACCGCGAACGGGCGCGCCAAACCGTCGGAGAACCCCGATTCTTCGAAATCCATCTGGCCACCCCACTCACCGTGTGCGAACGGCGCGACCCGAAAGGGTTGTATCGCCGTGCCCGTGCGGGAGAGATCGCACATTTCACCGGCATCAGCGATGTCTATGAAGCGCCGCAGCACCCCGATCTGCGGTTCGACACAGGGACACAGTCCGTGGCCGAATGTGTGGCCGCGACCATGGCGTTGCTTGTGGCTGGCTCGATGGCACACCACGATCTTCCCGAGGCATGAGCTGACGAAGATCACTGGCCACAGAGCGCCACCCCTCAGATCTGGTTGAACCCGACGCGGGACAGCAGTGCAGAGAATCTGGGATCGGAGCGAACGCTGTCGAAGGTCGGTTCAGTCCTGAGCTCGATAAAGTCGGGACTGTGCTCATCGTAGGCTTTTTCCAGCCAGCCGAAGGTCTGCTCTTGATCCCCGAGCGAACCAAACACCCGCGCCATGTTGTAGGGGTGGACGTAGTGCTTTTCGGATGCATTCTCCAACGCATCCACGATCTGCTGCATGGCCGCTCTCATGTCGGCGGCAGCGTAGGTCTGGGCCAGCCCGGTCAGCGCCTCCGTGCTCCTCCCGGAAAGCGTGACAGCCGTCTGCATCTCCGCGATTGCGTTATCGAACAACTTCTGTTGCTGGCAAACCAATCCCAGCCTGAAGTGAAGCAGAAAGTGGCTTGGATCGATTTCCAGGGCTTGATGGAGTTCTTCCCGTGCCTGGTCGTATCGCCGAGCCAGGTACAGGATGATGGCAACAGATGAATTCAGCACGGAATTCAACGGATCCATCTGTCGGGATTGCCTGACTCTGGCGATGGCTTCTTCGGCTCTGCCCGCCGCCATCAGATATTCCGCGTACCAGTAATAGGCGATCGCGTGCCCCGGATTCAGTTCAATGGCGCGCAGGAAATCCTGTTCCAGACCGACTCAATCCCAATCGTGCAAACGCACGTGCGCCAGCGACGCATAGACCTCACCCAGATCAGGTTCAATCTGCAGCGCTTTTCTGGCGGCCATTTTTGCTTGATGAAACGTTTCGCGCGCAGGGCTCACGCCGCGACATGCGAGCATCGGCCACGCCGTCATAGGCATCGTCTTATACACATCTCGCCGCACCCCTTAAAAATCGAATGACTTACTGGAGCCGGCTTGTGAGCGCCGAACCGCCATCATTCAGCGGTCGACAACCCGCAGCGCCTTATTTCAAGGGGTTCCAGGAGGTGCGCTCAAAAATGAGGCAAGAGTTATGTATAAGACGATGCCCTAGTACTACTGTGTTAACAATTACTCGTTTTTCCGGCCGCAGCACGGGCACCGTTCAAGACAAGCAAGTAGCGCGGCAGCAAGCTCCAGTCGCAACGTTGTGATGGAATGCGCCACGTGTCGCTGCTTACGCAGTGGCGCCCCGGGGCCGGAAGCCTTCGGGTAAGGAAGACACCTCGCCGAGTAACCGATGAGCTGGAGTTTTTTTTTGCACCACCAAACGTTCAGTGACGAGAAAGCCGTAAGCCGCTATGCACAGCGTCGCGTGGTGGTGAAAGCCGCGCCAGCTGCGTCCCTCGAAATGCCCCAAGCCGAGTTCCTGCTTGAGCTCCTGGTAATCGCGCTCAATACGCCAGCGCAGTTTTGCGAGTCGCACGAGTTCCTTGATTGGCGTATCAGCCGGCAACGTACTGAGGAAATACTTGGTCGGTTCGACTTCTGCCTTGGGCCACTCGATGAGCAACCATTGCTCCGCGCTGGCCTCGCCTGGCCGGGCTGCACGGGAGGCGCAATGCACCCGTACCGCCGCAAAACGCGACGACAAGGCGCAGTTGGTGCCTTCGCGCCACGTGACAGTGCGAAAGCGTCGCGACGGCAATTGCATGGCCAGCTCCTTTGCTTGCAGCGGCGCCAGCGCTTGCGACTGCAAGCTGACCGTCCCGGTCACCCCGACCATATAAGTGAAGCCCATCGCCGTGAGTTGCTCGCGGAACTCCGTGCTCGCCCCGTAACCGGCGTCAGCCAGAACCAGTTCGGGCAGCGATCCCACTTCGCCGAGGTTCTCAAGCAGTTGCAGCGCGAGCATCGGCTTGGTGACGAACTCCAGCGCCTCGGGCACTTTGGCATGCTTACGCCGTTGTGGGTCATCTGCCCAGCTTTGTGGCAAATACAGTTGGTAGCGCACCGGCAGACTGAAGTGTTCATTGGCAAGCGAGATGCTGACCGCGACCTGGCAGTTGTCCTGCTTACCCAATTGGCCGCAGTACTGCCGAGCGACCCCGACCGAGTGCTTACCCTTCTTCGGAAAACCGGTATCGTCAATAATCAGCGCCTCAGGCGAACCCGCGCGCCGGCTAATTCGCTCAAGTACGTAACTGCGCACCGCATCAAGCACCAAGTCGTCCGACCACGGCGCATCGGCCACAAAGTGATGCAGACGTTGGTGTTCCGAACGCACCCGCTCTGGCGACAAATGCGCCGCCATGGGCTCAACGCTCTTACGCTTAACCGGCAGCATCAACCCCGTGCAGTAGCCACGAAACGGCTCGACACGGTCAGCGTGTCCAAGCGACTGGGCCATCAGAGACACGTACTCCTCGAACCGCTTCGCAGAAATTTCCATCGCTCTCCTCATAACGCAGTGGAAGACACGCGAATAGTGCCTTATTTTTTAACACAGTAGTACTAGGGGGGCGCAACGGATAACGGCTTCCAGACAACCACTCTTGCCGGAATGGCGACTTTGCCGCACTCACATGAATAGATCGGCCCATTGATCATCGCAGAATTAATCCCAGCCATCAGCAAAACAAAATAAACACCAATAAGCCCAGATAGCAAAAACACAAACCCCACCACTTCCGATTTGAAAACAAAACTTCGCATCGCACAAAAGCGCAAAATATCAATAAATTATCAAATAAATACTCCACATTATCTCAAGGAGTCGCAACAGACGCCAAAATACCTCCCCAGAAAATCCAGCAACCACCAAGGGTGCACGCTATTGGCTTGTTCGCGACATGAGCAACGAAGCGCGGCATGACTGACCGTCGGCTAATTCGACTCAATGGATTTTGAGTAACGGCTCTGCGGAACTACGGAATATCCGTAGAACCTCGCTCGGTCTCTGCCCGCTTCCAGTCCAGGCCACTTCATATTATTTTCGCTGCGCACCAATCCGGTGTCCGCTGGAGTGCAAATCCATGCGCGATATTTCTCGACTATTTGGCGACTGAAAAACGTTGATGTCAGTTAATGACCTCAACGCATTGCCATCCAGTACCGAAAGCAAAACTCGCTCTAGTAGATATCGAAGATCTATTCAGAAAGACCATGAGACCCGTACCGTCCGTCAGCACCACCCGCACCGTCCCGAATACCTCCGCCGACAATTCGCAGCAACAGCCACAGCTTCCCGTGGGCAAGAACAGCCCGATTCCTCGGGCCGCATCAAGTGCGGCACGCCAGGGCCTTCCCAAAGCCCCCCTCAAGACGGGACCCGCTGGGCCGACCGAGAACCGCCAGCAGTTGGATCAAATGATCGCCAAGAACCGGGAACTGCCGCCAGGCACGGGAGCATTCCGCTTGTCTCCTCAACAGTTGGGGTCCGCTGCCCGGATGGAAACGCAGGCTTACCACCAGCGCGCCGCAACCGAAGCTCCGGTATTTTTCAGCGAATTCGCCACGGAGAAACCGGCCCTCTCGATGGTCCAGGATTTGCATCAAAGCAAACAGGACTACTACGCCGTGCGACACGTGGGCAAACGCGGCCGGGACTTGTTCGCCGACGCGCCTATCGAGGGCAGCGACAGCAAGATCGGTCAACTGAAAACCAGCCCACAGCTCAGTACCCAGAGTGCCGGTACCCGCGCCATCCGCGGCTTTGCTGCGACAGCCACCATTGACCAGGCTCGCGGTGAATACATCGGCAGGCTGCATCAGCATGTCGTCCAGATGCTGGGCGGCGAAGGCGGCGTCGTGCATCTGGTAAGACCGTCCCGTGACCCCTATGTGGAGGACAGCACGCTGAACTTCTTCACGTTCTGCGAACAGGCCGAATTGGCGAGCTCCCTGAACGCGCTGGAGGCGAAGGCTGCAAAGCAGGACAAACGCTCACCGATTACGTTCACGGATAACAAGTCCCTGATCGGCCTGTCACGGACATCGCGCACGGAAGCCAGTCCCATTGGCCGTCTGGTGCAGCAGCCCTTCTTTGTCACGTCAGAGCTTCGCGCCGGAGACAAGGTGGTGCTCGCCGATGACCACATCCAGGCCGGCGGGTCCATCCTGGCCATGGAGTCGGCGGCCCGGAGTGCGGGTGCCGATGTGCTGGCCTTCGCTACGCTGAGCACCCATCCGTTCTCACCGCAACTGACCATGTCTGCCGAAGTCCGTGCCTTCTTGGACCAGACCCTGGCCACCTGGGATCCCGAGCACCTCGTTTCCGATCGTCTGGCGCAATTGGGCATGCCACGCGACAGGCTGACCAACAGCGAAGCGATGATCCTAATCGCTTATGCAACCGACCCCAGCGATACATCCGCCGTGGAGAAGTTCCAGGCCATGCAGGCCAATTTCTTCGAGCGTGCCCACCTGCACAACGCCGGTATCAACCCCGATGCACACGACGCTGCCGAGCAGCTACGTCAACTGCATGCACGGCAAAACGCGGCGAACACGGAGTCGGCGCGTGCGTTCATCGACAGCGCTCGCGTGCTGGAGGGCGAACACGATTCGCTGAATCCGGTCCTGAACGAGACGCCGAAATCCCCCCGTGAGATCGTGCAGGAACTCAACGAAGTGAGCCGCACGAGCCGCGCGTCCGTCGGTGCATCGGATGTCAAGCAAGTGGTGGTGCTCGATTGGGACGATTGCCTGCGCGACGAAAAGGGCCTGAACTACCAGCTCATGCACAACGCCCTGACGATCGCGGCCAGGGAGCACGCCGAGACGCTGCCCGAACTCAGCAGCGCGGTGTCGACCCTGCGCAGCCAGATGGAAAGTGGGCAACCCCCAGGTGAAAAGGCACCACTGCTGATGAAGAGCCGGGAAGATTTCACCAGCCACCTGATGGCCAATCCGAGTATCTTCAAGCGCCACATCGTCGAAGACTTTGTCCGGACAATGTTGCCGGGTCTAGATCCCCAGAAAACCAAGTCGACCGTCAACGCCGTGTACACACAGTTCACGAGGGGTTACAAACGGATGACACAGCCGCAGAAGGAAGCGCTCCGCGACGTGCCGTTCCCGAACGTGCGCTTCGAACTGATGCCGGGCGCGCAAGAATTGCTGGACAAATGCCGCACCGCCGATGCACGCGTGATTCTCATCAGCAACCGGGGCCATGCCGATTTGGAAGACGAGGTGAATCATCTCGGGATGATGCACTACTTCGACGCGGTCTCCGGTACCCCGATCATCATGCGACCCAAACCCGGCGCACAGCATGAGGAGATGCCGGAAACGCTGCAGAAACGTTTGACCGAGGCGCTGCGAGGCGACAATGACGAAGCCTTGCGTCAAGTGCTTGGCGAGGCATCCACCTTTGCCCATCCGGACACGACCGTCATTGATCGTGGCGATAAGAAACCCGGGGCCACCCGACTGCTGCAGAGCTTGGAGCACCTCTCGGTGCCACCCGACGTTCCTGTCACGTCTTACGGCGACCAAGCCTCTGACGTCAAACAGTTGCAGACGCTGGCCGAACAGGGGCGTCACGTCGATGGGGTCATCATCAACCCTCAGCGTGGCGACGTGGGACAGCAGATCGACGTCGTCGGGATTCCGACACGGGTTGTACGAAGCATGGAGGAACTGTAAGAGCTTGGGCCCTTAAGGTTATCCGCGGCTAAGCGAACGTCCCGCCAACTACCGAAATGCCGCTTGGCCCGTGGACCGCATCGCGCCTGACGCAACCGGAAATTCAGTGCACTCAAAGCCTTGGAACACGTTGTGTTTCCAAGGCTTTTTTCTGAATCTTTGGTGGTGCAGTCGGGGACCGAACTCGCGTCTGATCTCTGAACCAGTGTCCGTCAGTTTGCGCAATAGTCCAGGTTTCCCATACCTCCCGGGTATGGGCGAGAACACGCTCCGCCCCGCGATGAGAGTGCCCTTCGTCAGTGCATTCTGTGTGCTGTGCAACGCATGACCGCACGCACCCTCGTCGGCGTCAGGACCGTTCCGATGATTCGGCTTCCGGCACACTGCTCAAGATGGTCTGACAGGTTTGGCAACGGAACTTCCGTATACGTTTCTCGTACGGCAAGTGCGTCGAACCCTGAGCGTAGCCAAAGAAGGCGACTTGGCGCACGTCCTGGCAGCCCGGACAAAACAAGGTGGGCGCTGCCGGCTTGAGCCCCAGCCGAACCATCGCCTCATAGTGACCGCTGGGGTCCAGTTGCAGGAGCCAACTGCGGAATTTTCTGACCCATTGCTGGGTAACGCGCTCGTCCAACCTGAGCGCATCGCTTGCATCGCTCAGGGGGCGCTGCTGCGACAGCAGGCGAATGAAGCCGGGCAGCGCATCCTTACGCGTGAGCCGCGCCAGCGGCGTGCCGACCAATCGGTTGAAGTGGCGTCCACAACCGTGGCACGCAAACTTCGGCACGTCGCGATTCGATCGCGGCTTCGAGGCAAAGCGGGTGTTGCTGCTACCGCAGCGGGGGCAAGCGGGTGGTTCGTGGTCAAGACTGAATGCCCGCGTGATCGCCACTTCCAGAAATGCGGTCAACTCCGGCGTCTCTTCGACGACCCGTTCGTGGGCACTGCGCCGCCTGACCGGCAGATGGATGTCAAAGCGCTCCGGCTGCACGTCGGGCAGCGCAGGCGACTCCATTGTTTCGCCGGCCGCCGCCTTGCGCGTTGGCAGCTTTGCTACGGCCGCGGCCTGAGCGGGAACCGGCGTCATGTGTTCCTGGCGGGCTCTGCCTCGCCGGCGCAACGCGGCGGGCATCGGATCATGCACGACCACCACCTCGGGCGCCTCGCCTGGCGGCCCCAGTTGGTCCACGGGGAATACGCCGCGACACGACGGGCAGATCACCCGTCGTTCGCCCGTCAATGCGGTACCGCCGTGCCGGAAGGGACCGATGTATCCACAGCGCGAACAGGTGCCGGCGAACTGAAACTTGATGCCCAACCGCACGCGCGATTCCCATTGCCCTGATGGATCGTGCAACAAGATCAGTTGCCGGAAGCGTGCAAGCCAGTTGGAAATGCACTCAACATCCAGGCCCAGCCGGAAGGATGCCTCTTCCAGCGAAATCTGCTGGGACAACAGCCGGATGAAGGCCGGCATCTTGCCCACGTGGCGCAGCCTGGCCAAAGGTGAGCCTGTCACGCGACTATAGGTCCGCTTGCAGGCGCGGCATCGGAACAGAGGCAATGGCACAAACCGGTTGGGTCGGCAGTGGTATCGCGTGTCGTACGAGCCGCAACCCGGGCACGGCGGAACCGGTGTGCTGTGCTTTGAATGGTATTCCGCCAGCAACCCTTGCACGTAGGCCGTCAGTTGGGGATCTTCGCTGTCCGGGTAACTGTGGTGCGCGGCGCTCAGCGGTAGCGTCGCATCGAAGTTGCGGTGGGGACCAGATTGACTCGTCATCTCGTGCAGCGCGTGTTGGTCGCTCAATATTGATAGACCATCTGGAAGCCAGCGGTCACCCTGGCGGTCTGGAACGCCGCAGGCTTGTAGACTGGCGTACCGGCGAACAGGTCGTAGGAAATCGACCCGGCCCGCGTCCCCCATCCGCCGCGCAGCCCGATCACGGCGCCCGCCAGTTGGGTGCCGGCTAGGCCCACGGTCGACGGACCATACACATGGCCGTAGTCGAGACCACCATAGAGCGACAGGCCGGTGTTCCCGATCGGCGCTTGCAGTTCATTGCGCCAGTAGAAGCCCCGGTCGCCAATCAGCGACATCTCGCCGTCGAAGCCCCGCACGGTGTAGCGGCTGCCGATGGTGATCGCGTCGATCGAGTACAGGTGGTCGTTGGTGAACTGCCCGTGGAACGTGGTCACATACCGCAGCGGTTGCGCCCCCACCTTGAACGGCACCGACAGATTGGCGTCCGCCACCAGCATGCGGTAGTGCCAGGTCGGGCCGCCGCCGTCGGCGAGCGTGTCTTCCTGCGCGCCCAGGTCGCCCACGCCGTGGCGCAGCATCAGGCTGCCGTCGAACTGCGCGGCCCCGAAGTAATGGCGGTCCGTCAGGCCGGTTTCCACGACCGTGTTGTTGCGCCGCTGCTGGGGAATCTCCGTGTCATCGACGAAGTTCTTGCCGAACCGCTTAGACAGTCGGAACTGCGCGCCCAGCACATCGTTCTGCGAGCGCTCGATCACACGCTGCAGCTTGACGTCGAAGTTCTGCGAATTGCCGCTCGATACGAAGGTCTGGTTGACGCCGGCGATCTGCTGGAAATAGGTGCTCGAATACGCCGAGACCGTTGCCGTCCAGTACCCCCAAGGCACGGAGTAGAAGCCGTTCCAACCATGCGTGCCGTGCTCCTTGTTGCCGAAATCCAGATCCTGGCTGTAGCCCACGTTGAACAGGTCGTTCAGGCCCAGCGGGTTGTCGAGGCTGAGGCTCAGGTTGCCTTGCAGCTTGCCGGTCGAACGCGTGCCAGAGTTGTCCACCGCTGCCACGACCGTCCAAGGCTTGGCGCGCTTGACCGAGATCACCACGTCGCTCATGCCCGGCACGTCCGTGGGGACGATCTGCATGTCGACGTCCTGGCTGGCGACGCGCTTCATCTGCTCCAGGCCTTGTTCGAGGTCGCGCAGGTTCAGGAGATCACCGGGGCGTGAGGGGAAGGCGGACTTCCAGGTGCCCCATACGTCGGCCTGCGCGAAGCGGATCTGCCCGATCATGCCGGGCACCAGGACGAAGCGCATCGTGCCGGTGCTCAGGTCCTGCTGAGGAAGCAGCACGCGCGTGGTCACGTAGCCACGGCTCAGGATAGCTTGCGAAATGCTCTTGGTGAGCACCTCCACGCCCTGCTTGCCGATGCAGGCGCCGTTGTAGTGGTCAAGCCATGCCTGGGCGAAGGCGAAGGGGTCTTGGGGCAAGGCGGAGGCGCCCTTGGTGCGGGCGGCTTCGGGCACGTCCTGCGGGACCTCCAGTGCGAAACGGTCGATGCGGAAGCATGGTGTTTCGGTGGGGAGTTCGGGGAACTCGGCCGGGGCGGCCTGCTGGGCGTGTACTGCTGGGGCCTGCACGGCTTGCTCGCGTTCGCGGGCTTGTTGTTGTTGGCGCAGGCGTTGTTCTTGTTCTGTGTTGGCGGCTGCGGTGGCTGCCGATTGGGTGGGGGTTGTTTGGGCGAAGGCGCCGCCTGGAAGAGACGACATCAGCAAACCGATCGCACCGAATGCGATCGGCAATGATTTTTTCTTGTATTCCATATTCCACACTAGGCGCTAAATCCTTGCGCCGAATTCTTACGACCAGCAACCTAACGAAACGTTTGCCAAGCCTGGGGAATGACAAAGAACACGTTCGTCTTGCCCCGGACTGCGTACACCGTTGTAGCTCATCAGCGCCACCTGTGTCAGATACAGCGCGGCGATGCGCGGGGGGCTTTCTTCTGCTCGGTCGCTAGCGCAGCCTGCTTACTTGCCCATCAAATATATATTTGATGAAAAACTCACATCATGATTAAACTGCCACCAAATTACCAAAATACATTAAATTTAATTAAATCAAATCACATAACACCATTCTCACAAATAAACATTAATTTTCCACCACTTCCTGACATCCAGCACAATCGATCAGTTTTCCTCCTTCGCTCAATCGGAACGTAATGTCCACCAACGCACATTAATTCTTGGTTCCAGACAAATATTGGCCTCTGACGCTAATCCATGGAAATCAAAGGCGACGCGAACCCCCTTTCCAGAATCGTCATCAAATACGCTTATCGACTTAACTCTTTCCGAGGAAATTACCGCAACATCCCCCTCCCCACGAAACAGTCGCACCTGAAAAGATTCCTCGACATCAGAGAATGAAATCTCAATTGATAGACCAGAGATTGAGTCCTCCTTTCTGTAGGAAAAACTGACGAAACTTGGATCAAAGTAAGTGGGCTCAATGCCAAATTTCTCTAGAAATTCGAATTGCTCAGGGAAGATCATCTTAATTTCCTAACCTAAACGGAATGGTTGTGCTAAAGCGTCTGGTTCCATCCTGAAGAACCTGATAGGTTGTTTGCAATTTAACTGCCTTCCCAGACGGCCCAACGAAGAGTGATTCTCGCACCTCAAAATTTCCATACTGATTTGCAAATGACCTCACTATGTTATCCGGTGTTTGCGTAACCTGCGCGAAGTGCTCCGTCAAAATGCCGCGGCCGGCTGGTGTATCGGACAAGCCAAGCCACTTCATTTCTAGCGCCAGCTGATTCGATCGCGCAGCGTTGTGGGAGTTACTTTCAACGGCGCCGAATAAATAGTCAAATTTTCCGGCAGCGATTTCTGCTGGAGCGGATCTGCCCGATCATGCCGGGCACCAGGACGAAGCGCATCGTACCGGTGCTCAGATCCTGCTGGGGCAGCAGCACGCGCGTGGTCACGTAGCCTCGGCTCAGGATGGCTTGCGAGATGCTCTTGGTGAGCACCTCCACGCCCTGCTTGCCGATGCAGGTGCCGTTGTAGTGGTCAAGCCATGTCTGGGCGAAGGCGAAAGGGTCTTGCGGCAACGCGGAGGCGCCCTTGGTGCGGGCGGCTTCGGGCAAGTCCTGTGGGACCTCCAGTGCGAAACGGTCGATGCGGAAGCATGGGGTTTCGGTGGGGAGTTCGGGGTACTCGGCCGGGGCGACTTGTTGGGCGCGTACTGCTGGGGCCTGCACGGCTTGCTCGCGTTCGCGGGCTTGTTGTTGTTGGCGCAGGCGTTGTTCTTGTTCCGTGTTGGCGGCTGCGGTGGCTGCTGATTGGGTGGGGGTGGATTGTGCGGAGACGCCGCCTGGAAGAGACGACATCAGAAAACCGATCGCACCGAGTGCGATCGGCAGTGATTTTTTCTTGTGTTTCATGTTCTTGAACGCTCACAGGATAGCAAGCGTTGATGGAGACTCAGATCGACGCCAGATCCTTGGCGACACCTCCCTCGCCCCCGGTCAATTTGACTTACGAGATATAGCGACTTGTTCAGTAACTGGTATCAGTTGCTCTGGGTTGGTGATATCGGATAGGCGCCCATCGTCTCCGACCAGCCATGGCATGCATGCGGAATGCTCGCCGTCGGTTTCTCGGCAAGCCTCGTCAGCAGTGTCTTCGCGCGTTCATTACGCCTCGCGTCTCCCAAATTCATGCCTTCCAGTTCCTTCTGTGCCCAGCCGTCCGACTCTCGCTCCATCTGCCGCCGCCGCAAATCGCGAGAGTAAACGCTGATTCGCTTTGGCTTGCAACCCCAAGGCACGCCTCAAACCAGCCGTCAACCCTCTGCCCGCAAGGCTTTGCGGATTTGTGTATAACGAGGTGACCTGAAACTCAATATGGTGTCGAATCCGAATAATTCAATTTCTTTCACCTCAAATCAACCACGTGGTTTACGATCCCAGACTGAGCGAGTTTGACTGAGACTCACCTCCGTTAGGTCTCCATGCTCAAAAAAATCCCGAAACATGTGCATAGCCACTGAAATGTCGCGACACACAGTTCGATCATCCCATTCATGGCCGTGGAAAACAGTGGTTCCTCGAAACGCTGTATCACCGGGCTCCCACCACTCGCGCTGCTTCGTTTTTTCGTCTGGCCTGGTTTCGGGTGAGTAAATTAACCTGAATTCCCCCAGATTAGATTCCATACCTATAAACGTTCCCAGCGTAACTCTCTCGTCGGCTCCACGAGTTCCAGAATACAACTTTACCTGCCCACCAAATCTGAATGCACGCTCAATACATGCCTCCACACGAGACCAAACAGGGCACTCAACGGAAGTGCCTGAGTATCCCCCACGCTCAGCATCATTGGCCTGCACCCAAATAACTTCGGTCGGCATTATGCCCCCATAAACTGATTCTTCTTAATTAAACCTCGACCAAATTAACCGCTCAATTATTGATTCACAGAACCACCACCCCACCAGCCACGGCCATATTACCTAACAAGTTATCCATTTCAATCAAATTAGCGCTCCAACCCAAATCCGCCGTTCAAGACTCTCTTGCCGGCTCATCTTTACCCAATATGTGCAGCGAGAATCGTTGAGCTTCTACACAAATGCTAACGGAAGAGGGGAATCCTTGCAAACTCCCTTCAAATTCATATCGCCTAGCCCCCCCCTTCACTTCAGCCTCGTAGTGAAATACAACAGGGTCTCGCCACACCACCACCCCATCCTTCTCAATCCACTGGCGAATTGAAAAATCGAAAGTCTTAACGCCATCAAAAACCAAAAGGCAATGCCCAACAAATCCCTCGTCATTTACCCTACAAAAATCACCCCTAATCTCTGAATTGGTGGCAAGCCAATGATTAACGTAAATTTTTGCTGTAACCCCGTCAAAAACATGGGCCCCATATTGACAATTGAAAGTATCAATATCATCCCAGCAATCCTTAACAATCTTCATTTCACCCACCTTTCTTTACAAAAACGATAGACCTCATTGAGCTTACATCAATAGCGGAACCATCAGTGCGAGCAAATTTCATCCCACCAAATTCGCTTAACAGAGGGCCATCATACTTAATCGCGAGCCCCATGGCGTCGAGTTGCTCAAGAGTTGGCCTATTTGTGAAATATTTATTCATCAAATTTCCATTAATCACAATTTCCCCTCCAGGCTGGGTAATTCGTGCCGCCTCGGGAAGATAGTTCATCATCGAAGACGTGCCACCAGCGGAAGGAGGAATAAATGGATTGTTAGCCACCACCCTTGCCTGACTACCACTCGGAATATTAGGCATCCTCATCGCATCCGAGGCTATAGCTGTAGGATCGGTCGGCCCGACACCGACAGCACCAGGAATCTTGGGTCCACTAGCGTCAGTGAAAAGCTCTACTGTGCCCCCGGCTCTTAACCTACCAGAGGAATTCTCTGCGGCATTTGCCCCTGAAGATGGAATCGAATTCGTCCCGGCACTGCTTAGATTATCGCTGCCCTGCTTCAATGCATCAGCAGCATCACCTGAATGCGCCATTCCACCAGTGGTGTCCGCAGCGGTTGCCTGGCGGTTGACGGCTTGTGCATCACCACTTACGGTACGTGCTGCGCCAGCGTCTTGAACTGCCTTTTTTGTTGCTTCCTGACCGATTTCTTGAACAACAGTTTCGACCACTTCGGGCTCAGCCCGTTTAATCATACCAAGCAGTCCAGCCCTTGCCAAAAGGGCACCGGCTCCCCTAATGCCAGCAAGCGCTACCGATGTGATCCCCTTGTAGGGAATGAGATCATCGGGACCAATAAGTGGCGTTTCCAAGCCCTGCGCCTTTGACTGCGCAGCAAGCCAAGCACTGCCGAGCGTAGTGCAGTCAATGCTGGAGGGATTGCTCCCGCAACCTGCTGCCTTCATCTGTTCGAGAATGAAGTTCGATACCCCTTGGCAGTCATCGCCCGGAGCGCATCGATTCACAGCATTGGCTAGGTTCTTGTTGTTGGTCCGATCTTGTTCAGCGTAGATTTCCGCTTCAGCACAAGCCTTGGCATTACTCTGTCCGCACGCAGCCTTGGCTTTATCGTAGGCTGCTCGGTCTACGTGTTTCAGATAGTTATTCTGAATGGCACTCTGAGCCGTCCCGACAGCCGCAGCCACACCAGCTGACGACCCACCCGCCGCCCCGGCCGCCACACCACTGACCGCCATCCCAACCAGTTGCACAAGCGCCTTGCGATCCCCTTCCGACAACCCATCGATCGCCAGCAGTTGCTTGCCAAAAGTCTCCACCGCCAACGTCGCCGCGCCAGCCCCTATCGCCCCGGCCGCAAACTCCCCACCCATCGCCCGACTGAGCAACCCGCCGACGAGCGCGTGCACCGCCACCCGCACCTCCGTCGGCTGCTTCTCCAGGAAGTTGCCCACCTGCTTGTACAGCAGCGGCGCGACCTGCTGCACCACCTGCGCCTGCAACCGCGCAATCTCCTGCTGCTCCTCGATCTTCTGCTTGTCAAAGATCTTGCCGATGGCCCCGTCGTTGGCATGTGCCGTGTCGCGGTTCAGCCCCTCGATGGTGGCGTCGGCGTCCTTGCCGGTCTTCGCCTGTTGCCCGGCGTTGTCGGTAATCACAACCGTGCCCGCCGAGATGGCCGAGCGCGTCGTGCCTGAGGCATTCCCTGCAATCGGCCCCTGCGCGTTGCCCACGGCATTGCTCGCCAGGTTGCTCACCCCCTGCTGCAGCGGGGTCGGTACCCCGTCAGGATTGAGCGGATTGCCGCTGGTATAGCTCACGCTGACGCTGCTCTGCTCGCTCGAATACGCCGCGTGGTTCTCAACATCGCGCGTGGTCAGCGTGCCCGTGCGCAACGTGTTCTTGCTGGGGTCCGCCGTGGACGAGATCACCCCGCCCACCAGGTCCGTATTGCCCTTGACGTTGATGTTGTAGCCGCCCGTGCCGGCAGCGATGCCGCTCTGATGCACCACCGACGCATACGTGCTGTCCGTGCGGCCTTCGGCCACATTGGCGCTGCCGCTGACGGCCGACCCATAGCAGATCGGCGGAATGCACAAGCTCACCTGGGCGCCACCGCTTTCCGAGCGGCTGGCGTAGTTGTCGGTATCCTGCCGGCTCTCCACGTTCAGGTTGCGGCCCACTGTGGCGTTCACCGTGTTGCCCGATGCCTGCGCGCCGCGCAGGTTGGCATCCCGCCCGGCGTTGAGCGTCAGCGTATCGGCAGCGGTGACCGACGAGTTGACGTGGGTGACCGCATCCCCATCCGCGTGTGCCCGGTTGAAGCCTGCAGCCAGTTCCAGCGTGAAACCGGTCTGGTTGCCACCCACGCCCAGACCCACGCCGATGCTCGCGTTCGAGCCGCTGTTCTTGCTGTCCTGGTGGGTGTTGTCCTGCCGGCTTTCCAGCGTGATATCGCGTGCCGCGTCGAGCGAGACGTTGCGCCCCGAGATGCTGGAACCACGCGCAACAATGTCGCCGTCCACCACGTGCCCCGACGCATCCTTGCCCGTAGCCGTGATCGAGACGTTCTGCCCGGCGCGCAGCGTGGCGCCCTGGTTAAGAGCCGCGCTGGCGTTCGACTCGCTCGACGATGAGCTGCCACCGATGCTGACCGTAGCCTTGATGATGGTGGACGACTGGGCCTGCGTTTGCGTCTGCGCGCTCGGCACATTCGAAGCCCCTGCGCCCGCATTGTTCGAATTGGCCCCCGACTGTGTTGCGTTGTAGGCCATCGCCGCCGCCTGCGCCAGATACAGCGCCGCGACGCGCGGATCCTTGTGCTGCTCGATGGCACGGCCGGCCTGCTCGACCGACTGCGCAATGCTGACCGCGTAGCCCGACATCGCCAGCGTCACGCCGTACTGGCTCGACGATTCCGCCTGATGGCTGCGCTCGGCATCCTGCCCCGCGTCGAGCAGCACGTTGCGGCCGGTCACCTTGAGGTCGCCACCGGCCGACACATCGGCGCCGTGCACCGTGACATTGTCACCCGCGACGATGGTGACGTTGCCCGCGGCGCTGCCGACCTGGCTGCGGACCGTGCTCTGCTGGCTCTTGGCCGTATCCAGCGTCCGGCTGGTGCTGCGCACACCCACCGTGCCGGAATAACCGTTGCCGCCCAGGTCGCCGATCGTGCGGTCGGAATGGTCTTCGTGTCGATTGGAGGTGTCGGTGCCCGCCACGATGTCGACCTTGCCCTGCCTGGCCAGCAGGTCCACATCCGACAGCGCTGAAATGCCGCTGCCCGAGACGGTGATGTCGCCCGTGCGCGCCTGCACCTGCACGCTCTTGCCGATGACGACCGACGCGTTCTGGCGGCTGCTGCTGGCGGCGGCGTTGTCTGCGCTGTGAGCGGAGCCGTAGGGGGCAAGCCCCACGCCGCTGCTGTTCGGCCCGCCGCCGACATTGCGGCCGAGGTCGCCCAGGGTCGTGGCAGCCGTGGTGAAGTGCGAACCCGAAGTGCTGGCCGAGTTCGACTCCTGATAGGTATCGGTAGACGCCTGCAGCACCACGTGGCGCTGCGCATCCAGCGCCGCCGTGCCGCCGGCGCTCAGGGTGCTGCCGGTGACGGTGATGTCGCCGCTGGTGGCGCGTCCGTTGGCATCGGTGGTGCCGTTGCCCGTGGCGCGCAAGCGGATGTCGCCCGACGCGGTCAGCTGGCTGGCGCTGTGCGTCAGCGATTCGCTCGACGTCTGGCTGCGGCTGCCGCGGGAGTTGAACCCGATCGCCAGCTGCGGCGTGTCCAGCGCCCCTGCCCCCACCTCGTTGAGCGTGTTGCGCACGCGGTTGACCTTGCTGGGGTCGCGCTGCGCCTCGCGCTGGTTGCGCAAGGTGTCCAGCGGCGTGCCCACCAGCCCGACGGAAATGCCGCTGCTGTGCGCCTCCTCGGACGAGCTGGACCACGCGTGATCCTGCCCCGCTTCGATCCGGATGTTCTGCGCGCGCACATCGATGTTGCCGGCGGCGCCGCCGGCCGAGCCCGCCATCACGTCGCTGCCGATGATGGCCGCGTCCTTGCCGGCCGAGATCAATACGTTGCCGCCGGTGCTGCCGACCGTGCTGCGCGCATCGCTCTGCGTGACCTCGTGCAGTTCGGAATGGCCCTTGGCGCCGCTGTGGCCATAGGCAATCCCGATGCCCCCGGTGCCGGAGAACCCCGACTGCTTCTGCTCGAAGCTGTGCGATTCGTCACGGACATTCTGGCCGGCCGTGATGAGTACATTGCCGCCCACGGCGTTCAGGCTGACATCGCCCGAGCCCACCACGGCACTGTTGCGCACGGTCAGGTCATTGCCGGCCTGCACATGCACGGCATGGCCCGACACCGAACTCCCCGCGCCCACATCCAGGTGCATCGCATCGCTGGACGAGGCCGACTTGGACGACAACGGGCTCCCGCCCTCGCTGGAGACGGCGCGCGTGCTGTCATGCACCTCGCGCGCCTCGGCCAGCGTCACGTCGCGATCGGCCACGATGGTGACACCGCCGGCCTTGCCCGATGCCGTGGACTTGCTGCGCGTCGGGTCGATACGGCCGGTGGTCATGTGGTCGGGGTTACCCGCGGCGGCAGTCGCCGACGGGCTGTCCTGCTGCGCCGTGCCGGCCGTGACCGACGACCCGATGAAGGTCACATTCCCCTTGCCGTCGGTCCGCGCCTGCCCGCCTGCGTTCGCGTTCACGGCGGCGAAGGTGGCGTCGTGCCCCGCGGAGAAGGTGGTCCCGATGACCGTCTCGTCGTAGGTCCGGCTGCTCTCCTTGCGCGCCTTGCCGTCAGCCGCGACGTTGTTGTACTTCGACGTGTCGGTAACCGTCGTCGCCGTCAGGTCGCCCCCGGCGACAACGACCAGATCCTGCCCGGCACTAACCTTCGCCCCCTTGAAGGTGGTGTCGTTACCGCTCTGCATGGCCAGGCTGCCGCCCGCCGAGATCGTGCTGCCCTGGTGCGTCGTGCTGTCGGCTTCCCAGTGATGCTGGCTGTTCTGGGTAACCGATTGCGAACCGACCGACTGCACGGCGTCGACCACGATGTCATGGCCCGCCGTCACCTGGGCGTTGCCGCCGGCAGTGAGGTTCGCCCCGTGCACGGTCAGATCGTTGCCCGCCCGCACCAGCAGGTCGCCCGTCGAGGCGATCGAACCCTGCCGGCCGACCAGGCTCACGCTGGCCTTGCTGTTGCCGGCCACCGTCGTCGCGCCGACGGTATCCACCAGGGTCGTGTTGACGATGTCGTGGCCGGCCTGCGCCGCGACCCGGTTGCCGCTGATCTCGCCCGACGCATTGAGGATGTCGTGCGACGCGGAAACCACGGTCGTGCCGCGCGTCTTGTCGCTCGAGATGGTGCCGCCCCGGTTGATGATGTCGGTGGCGGTGATGACGGTCTGCGTGCCGCCCTTGATCACGCCCGAGTTGGTCGCGCTGCCCACGGCATGGATCTGCACGTCATCCGCGGCGATCAGGGCGCCGGTGGGCTGCAGGTCGTTCGCATGCGTGTGCGCCAGGTAGACCACCGGCGCCAGCACCTGCTGCTTCGAGCCGTCCGGCAGCGTCACGGTCTGGTTGACCAGCCAGACGATGTCGCTCGTCAGCGCGTCCATCTGGGCCGCCGTCAGCGCGATGCCCGGCACCAGGCCGAACTGCTTGGCCGCGTTGACGCCCGAGCCCATCAGCGCGCGGTACTGGTCCTCGTTGTTGCCGTAGCCCTGCAGATAGACGCGCCCGGTGAGCTGCGTGATCTGGTCGCGCACCAGCTTCTCTTCGTAGAAGCCGTCGCCCAGGCGCTTCTGGACCAACTGCGGGTTCAGGTTCAGCGCGCTCAGCATGTAGTCGCTGGAGATGAACTTCGTATAGCTGGTCAGGCGCGGATCGGTGGCGATCAGGTAGGGCTGGCCCGGCGCGGTACGCAACGAGAACAGGCCGCTGGTCGGCAGGCTGATGCTGAGCGCGCCGTTGCTGCCGGCCACCGACTGGGGCGCATTCACCGCGGGCTGCTGGGCGCTGGCCGCGCCCACCGCCTGCTGACCGGAGGCGGCGACGCCGGCCGCGGACTGGTTGGCGCCCAGCGTGCCGCCGGTCGCCCCCGTCGACGAGCTGGCGGCAGCCACGTTGGTGTTGTTCAGGTTCGTCGCGTTGATCTGGACCGCGTTGTTGGCGATGAGGGTGCCGCCCGTGCCGCCGATCGCCACCGGCGGCAACACCGCCGGCGCCTGCGCCACCGCGCCGACATCCTGGTTCGTCCCCTCGTTCCACGCATAGGTCGAGACGATGGTCTGCGTCTGGTACTGATAGAGCGTCCGGCCGACGTTGTTGACCGTGGTGCCGCCGTAGTTGCCGCTGCCGACCGCGCCGCCCTGCTGGGAGCTGCCGATCCGGATCGAGCCGCCGGCCGCGATGGCGCTGTAGTTGTTGTTGATGGTCCCGACGTTGGCCAGCGTCATGTTGCGGCCGGACAGCAGCCTGGCCTGCGGTGCGCTGCCGCCGCTCACCTGGTCCTGCTGGGTCACGGTGGTCGTGTCGCGGGCGATTTCGACACGCTGGTAGCCGTTGTGGCCGTCGCTGCGCGTCGCATACTCCGTGGAGGGCACGTAGTTGGTATGCGGGTCGTAGGCGTCCCAGTAGTTGACGCTCACCGTGCCGTCGCCGTTGCGGGTGAGCGTGTTGTAGTAGATCGCCTGGTTCTGGCCGTTGACGTTGACCACCAGCACGTTGTCGACCGGGTTCGGCCCCGAACTCTGCGACACGATCTGCGACGCAGAGAAGGTCGCATCGATCGGCGTCTTGTAGCCGCTGTTCCAGACCGCCTGCGTGCAACCGCCGTGCGGCGCGGCGTTCATGGTCGCGCACGCGATGTACTTGCCGCGCTTGGTTTCGTGCGTCGAGGTGGAGCCCGTCGTCACGGTCTGCACGTTCGGCGCCGGCCGCACATTGTTCAGCGTCTGGGTGGCGATCTCCAGGTTGCCCTGCGCCTCGATGGTCGACTGATCGTTGGTGACCAGGTTCGAACGGTTGGCCAGCAGGCCGTTTCCATCGCGCACGCCGTTGGCGGCGATGTTGACGTCGCCCAGGCTGAAGATCGTGGCGCCGCCCGTGTTGGACAGGCCGTCGGACGCGTACAGGTTCAGCTGCGTTGCCGCGGCCAGCGCCGCCGAGGCCCCCGTGTTGCTGATGCCCCGGGCGTTCAGCGTCACGTTGTTGCCGATCACGGTGCCCGTATTGGCCAACGACGCGCTTTGCGTGGAGACCGTATCGCCTTCGATCCGGCCGGCGTTGGTGATCGCGCCGCCGGCGTTGACCGAGGTGGACGCCGAGTTCAGGTCGGCCCCGGCGCGGTTGTCGATGCTCGCCGCATTGACCGTCAGCGCATTGACGGCGGCCAGCGTGCCCTGGTTGGTCAGGGCGCCGGTGGTGGTGAAGGTCAGGTTGTGGTTGGCCTGGATCTGGTTGGCGGCCGAGTGGGTGTAGTTGCCGTTGATCGTGATGGCGCCGTCGCCACCCGCGATGATCCGGCCGTCGCCGCTCAGTTGGCCGGTCGTGACGCTCAGGTTCCGGTCGCTGCCGATGGCGCCGCCCTGGTTCGCCAGCGAACCGGTCGTCATCGCGACACTGCCGCCGCTGCCGGCGTCGTTGCCGATCTTGCCCGCGGTGTTGTCGAGCGAGGCGACATTGAGGCTCACCGCGCCGTTGCCGCGGATCGAACCGCCCTGGTTGACGACGGCAGCGCCCGCTGCGTTGACCGTGACATTGTTGGTAGCCGACAGCGTGCCGCCGCCGTTGTTCACCGACCGGGTGGTGCCCAGCGTCAGGTCGTGGCCGGCGACGATCTGCCCGCCCTGGGTGTTCGACAGCGTCTGACCGGAGACGGTCACATCGCCGTTGCCGCCGATGGTGCCCGCCCCGGCAACGCCGCCGGTGTTGGCATTGGTGATCGAGGCCGCGCCGACCGTGGTCGCGCCGCTGCCGGCGTTGGCGATCCGGCCGTTCGTGTTGTCGAGGCTCGCGCCCGTGACCTGGAGCGTTGCCGCCGCGCCGTCCGCTTCGATCTGGCCGCCAGTGTTCGTGATGGCGCCGGCGGCCGTGACGGCGGCACTGCCCTTGGCCTGGACCCGCCCGGCCGCATTGCGCAGGGTACCGCCCGATTGAACGACCGCATTGCCGCCCGCGACCACGGTCCCGCCGGAATTGTCCACGCTGCCGCCCGACGACGACACTGAGACCGACACCTCGCCGTTGCCGCCGATCAGCCCGCTCTGCGTGTTGTCGAGCGCTTGGGACGCGCTCACGCGGGTGGCCTGCGTGCCGGCATTCTTGATGGCCCCGCCGGCATTGGCGATGGAACCCGCCGACACGGTCAGCGCGCCGCTCGCCGCGACGGTGCCGCCCGCGTTGTCCAGTCCGCCCTGGTCGGTGATGCCGACGCTCTGCGCGCCCACGAAACCGCCCGCGCTATTGTCGAGCGACGCGACGTTGAGCGTGGCCTGCGACTGCGCCGAAAGCTTGCCACCCTGGTTCGATACGGCACCGGCCTGGACGTCCAGCGCACCGTTCGTCGCGATCGTGCCGCCGTTGTTGGACAGGCTGCCGGCCGTCACGGACAGCGTGCCGGTGCCGGAATCGGTGATGGTGCCGTGGTCGTTGATCAGCGTTGCGGGCGCCAGGGTCAGGTCCGCACTGTTCGTCCGGATCGCGCCGCCGGTGTTGTCGAGCGTGCCGGACACGCCGATTGCGATCGGCCCCGTTCCGGTCTGCGTGATGGTGCCGCCACGGTTGACGAGAGCCGCCGCGGCGAGCGCAAGCTGGTTGCCGGTGAGGGTGCCTGCGCTGTTGTCGAGCGTGGCGGCGGAAACGTTTGTCTGCTTGCCGGCTGCGATCGTGCCGCCGGCGTTGGTCAGCGTCGTCCCGGCGGAGACCGTGGTATTGCCGTTGGCGGCGAGCGTGCCGGCATTGGCCAGGGTCTGGGCGGTGCTGACGCCCAGGTTCTGCACGGCGCTGATGGTGCCGGTGTTGTTCAACTGGCCGGCCTGCACGGCCACGTTGCCGTTGCCGCCGATCGTGCCGCCCTGGGCGTTGGTGAGCCGCCCGGCCATCGTCAGGTTCAGGCCATCGGTATTGAGCGACGCGATATGGCCGGCGGTGTTGTCCAGGCTGCCGGCGCTCGCATTGAGCGCGCCGGCGGCTTGCAAGGTGCCGCCCTGGTTGGAGAGCGCGCCCGCGACGTTGGCCGACAGGGCATTCTGCGAGACGATCTGGCCGCCCTGGTTGGACAGGCTGCCGGCGCTCACCGTCGCGGCGCCTTGGCTGGAGAGGTGGCCGCGGTCGTTGATCAGCGCTCCCTGAGCGTTGGCATGCAGTGTCGCGCCCGCGCTCACTGTCGCCCCGGTCATATCCAGGTTGCCGGCCTGGGCGTTCAGGGTCAGGTCACCTTTGGCCGAGGTCTGGCTGCCGGCCAGATTGACGCTCGCGCCCTGCAGGGTCGCGGTGCCGCCGGCCACGTTCTGGCCGGTCGCGGACAGCGTGCCGCCGGCCACCACGGAGAGGTCACCCGCATGCGCGAGCGAGCCGTCGCTGTTGACGCCGGCCCCCAGCGTCCCGCTGGAGGCGACGTTGTTCACGTTGACACGCAGGTCCTGCTGCGCGGCCAGCGTGCCGCTGTTCGTCAGGTCGCCGGACGTGCTGAGGGCGGCGGATTGCCGGCCATAGGTAGTGCCGGTGTTGTCGATGCCGCCTTGCGCCGATACGGACAGGTTGCCGCTCGCATTGGTCTGGCCGGCGAGCACCAGTTTGCCCTGGGCGGTCAGCGTCAGATCACCGGCCTGGGCCGCCGCCACACCGCGCAGCGACACCCCGACGCCCTTCTCCGTCGAGGCCAGCAGGATCTTGTTGGCATACATGCCGCCCAGTTGGCTTACGTCGATGCCGTTGGCGGGGCCGGCGCCGTCGCCGACGATCGGTGTCGCGTTGAGCGTGCCACGATCGACCTGGTTCGCCCCGGCCACCACGTTGAGCTGATTGGCATACACCGAGGCATTGACCGACACCGCCCGCGCAATCAGGTCCACCTGGTCGACGTTGCTGGCGTTCAGGCCCGCGCCCTGCACCGTGATCTGGCCGCCGGTCACGCGGTACGCGTCCAGGCTGCCGCTGCCGCCGAACACCGGAACGCCCGTCGTCAGCGTCGCCCGGCTCGTATTGATAAAGCCCCCGCCGTTGACCAGGATGCCGTTCGGATTAGCGATCACCACTTCCGCGCGGGGCCCGGCCACTTCCAGGTACCCCCGCAGCGTCGACGGCTGCGTGCTGGTGACCTGGTTGACGATGATGCGTGCCGAGCCGCCGGGCAGCAGGTTCGGGTTGCCGTTGACGTAGCCCGCCTGCTGCGTTTGCGTGATGCCGGGGGCGTTATTGAGGATGGTGCCTTGACCGGGAACGTTGAACTGCGTGTAGGTGTTCAGCGAAACACCGCTGCCGTTCGGACGTGCGACGTTGACTTGCTGCAATCCGTTCTGCGTCTGGATGACCTGTGCGCCCGAACCCGGCGCCGCGACCACCTGGGCGTGCACGGTGTAGGGCAGGCCCAAGGTACACCACGCTCCGAACACCACCGGCAGCACGGCAAAGCGTGTCGTGACGGCCCCCGCCACCGGCGAGCCCGCCTGCCCGCCTGACCGACGCCCCTTGCCCGTGCTCCTCGCCGATTCCTCCACGGCCACCAGCATGCCGCGCACGGCGTTGAAAACGGTTCGGTAACACTTGGCGTTCATGACAACCCGGGCTTTGTAATTTTTACGAGGCCCGGATTCTAAGCGAAAACAGCTCCACAAAGTGGAGAATGCTACTCAATATGGGGTATTCGTACGGCAACGTTGCGGAAATTAGGCACATCTCCAGCCAAATCCTCAACAAAACTCATCAGCGCGACTCGCCAGAGCAGTTCCGGCATCAGGTGGATCGCACCCTGGATTGCCGTTGAGCTGGCCCAGCCACTCCCCTTTTGATTCGCTTTGCGGGGCAAGGCCGCAGCGGCCGAAACCGGATACCATCGCGGCCCGCCGCTGACGGCAATTGACCGCCCGGTACGGTCGATCGATTTTTCAACGGCGACACCATGCTGTCGCCGCCATCGCAAAACAGGATTGGATGTGGCAAGCGAAAAGCTGAACCTGGGCAAGACAGTCCTTGCCTTCCTGAAGACCCACGCTGGGGAAAAGTTCACCACTCGGCAGATCGCCGAGTGGGTGTTCGAGACCTTCCCCGTGGAATGCCAAGCCAAAAAGGCACGCAGCCAAACGCTGACAACGGACGCAGCACTCCTGCAGCAACTGGCAGCCGAAATCGGCTCACAACGGCCACGGCTGCAGAAGAAGCATCCCGAATTGAAAGTCACCGAGGGGAACCCTCACCGGTACTACTATTCCGAGCAATCCGATGCCGATGAGGTGATGCAGGCCGAGGATGCCAACGTCGCCACAACTGCGACAGAGCCTGGCTTAAAAGGCGAACATGCGCTCTACCCCCTGCTGACCCGGTACCTATGGGAAGGGCTGGACATCTATACCAAGCGTATCGATGAGAAGCGCTCGTCCAACAAGCGTGGCCCCGATGGCAACCGCTGGCTGTTCCCGGACCTGGTCGGCATGGAAGACTTGGGCAGAGAATGGCACCACGAAGTCCAGGATTGCGTCAAACAGTACGCGGGCAAGCGGACCAAGCTGTGGTCCTTCGAGGTCAAACTGCTGCTCAACCGCTCGAACGTGCGGCGCGACTTCTTCCAAGCGGTATCGAACTCGTCCTGGGCCAACTTTGGTTACCTCGTCGCCGGCGAAGTACAGACCGACGCGATGAAGGAATTGCGAATGCTGTCAGGCGTGCACGGCATCGGGCTCATCCGGCTGGACACCACCAACCCCTCCGAGAGCGCGATCCTCATCCCGGCTCGCGAGCGGCCGGAAATCGATTGGGAGTCGGCCAACCGGCTGGCGGCCGAAAACAAGGATTTCCTCGACTACCTCAAGCTCGTCAAGCAGCTATACCAGACGGGCGAAGCGCGCGCATCGGACTGGGATGTCCCGAAGGCGCCGCTTGACTTCTGAGCACCTGAACCGAGGTGGCCGGTCAAAGTTTCCGGCCGCGCATCCATATTGACTCTCTGCGCGGGTTCACCAAGACTGTCCGTGTCGCCGATACAGCGGTGACCGGGAGTGATACCCCGAACAACGCGCGGTAACCGGCCGTCGCCCTATCCGTAGCAAGCATGCGCGCTTACAATGCGCATCGCGGGCCGGGCGGGGCAGCCTTCGGGCTGGCCGGTTTCAGTGTGTGCCGGTTTCTCACCCCCGCCGTCTGGCCCGCCCCCCTCATGTGAGAATGAGCAGCGGGCCTCTACACACACTGAGGTCGCTATGCCTGATGTCCGTGCTCGTCCTGAGCAGCCAGCTTTTCCCATTAGATTCGCCATCGTCGGTCGTACGGTGTTGCCACACCTTGCGCTTTGCCATGCCGGCCGAGCCTTTCCTGCGCCCACTGTCCGGACGGAGGCATGGCATGCGTGAGCAAAACCACCTTCCTCAGGCCCTCGCCCTGGCCCGGTTATGCGAGCAAACGCGCCGCCTTGCGCCACAAGCGGGGCGCGGCAGCAAGCGCACCGTGCGCGCCACAGCGGCAACGCTGCGCCAGTTGGAGGTGACCAGCACGCTGATCTACACAACGACGGAAGAAGCCTGCGCCCGACTGTTGAATGTCAGCTATGGGCTCATCGGCATCCTGCAATTGCTCGACGTGTGGAGCGACCAGGCTTGGGAATGTCGCTGCCTGCACTGCCTGCTGCTCCCGCTCAAGCTGGAGCTGGATGGCGCGCTGAGCGACATACAGAAGATGCTGTAGCGCTCAGCACCCAAATGGATCAGTGGCCGGTCCACCCGGCCACATTGGCGCTTATTCGAGGTGCCCAACCACTTCAAGCTGCTGCTCCCCACTCTCGAAGACGCCGAGCCATGCTTCGCGCTCGCCGGGGAAGACCTGCCGGATGGCCAGCGTGAAACCATCGCAGCCGCTCACTGCCGTATTTGCGAAATCGCTGGCGTCGAATTGCGCTGCGCGCGCCAAGGTCGCGGCTACGGACCGCATAGCGTACTTAAAGAGATCGAGCAGTTTGTCCTCCAGCATGGCGTCTATGTTGCTGGACAGCACGTCATCGATCACGGGGGTTTTGAATCGCATGGACCTGAACATCTTGAACTCCGGCGTGGTTGGTGTGATGACATGAACGCGCTGTTCCCCGCAGAAGCCAAGCGCGGCGTCAGTTCGCTCGCAATAGAGCCACTTCGGCCTCGCGGCGCGCGGCCAGCCCCGGCAACACCTTGCCGCCTCCATAGACCCAGCGGCGCAGCTCAGTCGCGGCGCCAGACCAGTCCCGCTGATTGATCCGCCGCCGCAACGTCGAGGTCTGCAGCCGCCCTGCTCCCAGGTTGAAAGTGAAATCCACGATGGCGGCGAGCCGTCCTTCTGGCTCGGTCGCGAGCACGGGACAGCAGCGCAGCGTCGCGTTCAACGCCGTCACGAGATCCGCCGCCAGATAGGCTTCGGCCTGCGCCTGCGTGATGGGCGGGTGCGCGGGAGCGCAGAGATGGCCATAGCCAACTGTCCAAAATCCTGCTGGACAAATGTAGGGGTGAGCGTGCTTGAGCGGATCGTATTTGGGCACACGGTGGAATCCCTCGAAGCGCTTGGCTAGGTCGATTGCGGACTGTGGAACTACTCCAGTACGCGCCATCACTGCCCCCGGTTCATCTTGTCCAGCGTGCGACCCAAGAACCAGAAGTTCAGTACGCCCGCCCACAGCGCCTGATCAGCCTCGGACCACGCGTGTACCGTCGCCGTGATCCAACCCGCCCCGGCAGTGGCCGCTCCCGTGAATACGGCCGCCTTCGCAGCGCAGTACAACGCCATGAAGGAGTAGGTGATCACCGGTCGCACAGTGATCGACAGCGCATCGGCCCACGGCACACCGGAGGTCTGTCCCTGCGCCGTGATGGAGTCCCGCAGCGCCTCGATGGCGCCCGTATTCCAGGCCGCATCGGCACTCGCACCGATCTCGGCCATGCGCTGCGCGCCGCGTACCTTCTCGAACTCCAGCGCCTTGTCCTGCATGGCGAGCTCGTGGCCGCGCTCGCCCTTGCGATCAAGCCACTTCAGGATCTCGGGTGCCAGGCGGAAGGTGCCGCCCAGCAGACCGCCCAGGAGGGTCTCGATCATCGCGCCCCCTTGAACAGTTCGAACTTGATGACCGCCCCTGCCACCAGCGCCAGCACCAGGCCGGTGGTGATCATCCGGACCATGGTTTGCCAGGCGGTGCGCTTGGCCTCGTTGAAGGCATCCAGCAGGCCGCGCAACTCGCGGATGTCGTTCGCTGCGTTCTCGCCATCGAGGCCCACTTCGGCCAGCGCCGCGCGTGCGCCGCTCTCGGCGACCCGCTCCAGCAATTCCTCGAATTCGGCCCGCGGCATGGTCACCATGCCGTCGGCCACCATCGGTGCGTTCATTGACGTGCTCCAAAAAAACAAAACCCGCCTCAAGGGCGGGTTCCAGTTGCAAAGGGAAAGGGGAAATTCAGACTTCGATATCGACGCTCGGCAGCGTCGGCGCGGGGCCGATGACCTCGGTGCCCCGAACGAACAGGCGTTGGTCGGGCTCCCCGGTGCCGGCGGCACGCACGAGTCCGCCGCCGAGCAGTTGGACGGTGACCGTGCCGTCGAGGTGGCGGGTCACTACCGTGCCGACCAGCAAAGGGGAATTTGGCAGCAGTTCCTCGAACTGCCGCCACAGGTTGGGCACTTGTCTTCTCCTACAGTCGTGAAAAAGGGACATTGCAATGCTGCACGTCGCCGCCGCACCAATGGAACCAGGTCCTACCGAGAAAAATGGTGAGCCCTGTCGCACAATATTTTTTAAATAAATGCTTAAACAAAAGAAGGTATATTTTTCGGGGAACAAAATTCAGCGCACAGAGTCGTCCTGCCTCTGATCGCAAGAAGACCTTCTTTGAGACGGCTTCGCCCCAAATCAGGATGCCGCCCCAATAGCTCCAGCCAAACGTCTTTCCACAAGGGATCAGCTCGCCGCCATTCACGGAGTATCCAACTATTTATTTAACACGCCCAATTTTGGTGCGCAAAGCGAGGTCGGCAGACATTCGTAAACAAACAAAAACCTTCGCCACCTCAAAAAGACGAATAAAGAAATCATGGGTAGTTTCGATTGCCGTCCCGAGAAATCATTTTTTAAACCAAATCCCCTGGCAATAGCCGAAATAACTACATGAAACGTATTAGCAGCAAGCTCCATAGCATGGCCCATAAATTGAACCCGATCCACCAGTCGGATGGATCGTCCAGTTCCTCGCGCGAGCGGCGCAAGACGTCCGCGCCCGAGAGCATGCGGCAAGCATTGCCCAAGCGGGCCATAACCATACGCGAAGCCACCTCTGACGATTCGTGGCCGTCTTCGCCGGAACACTCCGCGCCCTCCTCGCCTACGGCGGCTTCCTTGCCGCCAGCGGACTTCTTCCACAATCTCAACCAATGGATTCCGGAGAATGCGCCGGCGGTGAATTGGGAGGCGCGACATGGCTCCACGCAGTCTTCGTCTGCCCACGAGCAATGGGCTCCTCCATCTGCGGATTTCTTCCACAACCTCTCGCCGTGGGTTCCCGACAACGCACCGCCGGTGCATGGCTATGGCGCCTCGCAGCCTCCCGCGTACTCCCCACCTGCCCACGAACAGCCGGCCCCCCGGCAGCAGACTTTTTCAGTAACCTCAGCCCATTTATTCCTGAGAACGCGCCCCCGTTCGACTGGGAAGCCTACGCACGGAAGCAAGGCCGGAATTGATCCCTTCCGGGGGCTCCTGCGTTCGAGCCCGTTGCGGCGTCAGACTCCGATTCGGTTCGTGAGCCGTACTGGCGAAGAGAACACGATCAAAATCTGACGCCGCATCAGCGTTCCAAACAACGCCGAATGCAATCGAATCCCTGAGCACAGGGGCGGCTACAGGTAGTGGCGCTCGACCTCGATGGTCTGGCGCACGGTGAGGGATTCATTCCATTCGGCGGCAACGCTGGTGGCGCGCACCAGGCCGCGCCAGTTGTCGCCACGCTCACCCACGGTAAGCAACAAGCCCGGATCCAGCAGGCCGAGCGTATTGAGCATCGGCAGCTCCAGGGTCACCCTGGCCTGCCGGCCCACGTCGGCCAGGATCGCACCGCCCCGTTCGCGCGCGGCATCCGCATGCGTGATCAGACCATCGACCACGGTGGGGGCCAACAGATCGCCCGCCGTGCCGGCGCGGACCACGTGGCCGGTCACGCCCTGGCGCTCACCGCAGACGTACACCGCGTTGAAGGTGGGCTTCTCCTCCCAGCGCAGGTTCAAGGTCTTGACCACATCGATGGGCAGGATCCGGTCGGCGGGCGCGGTTGCCCAGTTCCAGGGCAGCACCGGATAGCGCGGCTTCGCCACCAGCGTGCGCAGGCGTGGATGGGCGTTGACGTAGCCGCCCACGGCCTCGGTGATGCGGCCGATCACCTCCATCGGGCTCAGCGTCTGATAGCCCCAACTGCCCTCGGGCACCAGCCAGTCCGGCAAGCGCCAGTCGAGCGCGAAGCCGGTCACCAGCCCCGCGCGCGTCAGTTCCTGCTCGGCAAACTGGCGCGCTGTGAAGGGTGCGGCTGGGATGAACGACCGCTTGGGTGCATAGGGCGCGGCCAGGTAGGCGACGGTTGATCGTCCCCGGATGTCGAGGCTCGCCTGACCGAACGCGCGCCGCACGTCGAAGCCCTCGACCAGCATCACCCAGGTCACGCCGTTGATGGCGATCTCGATCTCCACCGGCCCGGACGCGGTCGGCTCGACCATTTCCAGCGCCGGGTAAGGCAGGCTCGCCGAGAGGCCCCATGCCCACGAACCTTCATCGACGGACAGCCGCAGGCTCTTGACGGGAATGGGCTCGCGGCCGGGCAGGCGCACGACATCGATGGAGTTGCTCACAAAGTAGACCTTGAGGATGGGGACGCTGAAGACACCGGCGTCCGGTTGCCCGCACGGGTGCGTACCGAAGTCCAACCACAGCGCGGGGCGCCACGCGAGCCCCGAGCGGGTCGCGGGACAGAGGAAGTTGAGATCGGGGTGGTAGCGGGGTTCAAGTTGGGTAGGCGGCGGTTCGACCGGCAGGTGCGCCTCGCCTGGGCGCGGCTGCCGCCCGATCTCCCACGGCGCTGACCAACGGCCGGTGTGCCCACGTCCCGGCGAGAAGCCGAAGCCCTGCCGACATGCCAGCGGCACGGCGGGCTGCCACGCCTGCGCCTGCCCACGCGGACGCGGCACCAGCCAGATGAACGCACTCGTCACGCCACCGGACAGCGCGCCCCCCTCACCCCACGGCACGACGAGTTCGCCACGCTGCGGCTCCAGCGGATCGAAGCGGTCCCCTGACGAGGACATCACGGGGGCGGCGCCCTGCCACCGCAGGCTGCCGGCGCTGCGGGCGCGCTGGTTGTCACCACCGGTCAACCCGACGGCGGTGGCCACCGGCTCGCCCGGTTGCCAGGCCATCGCCGAGGCGACGCGGTCGCGTGCGCTGTCGTCCCAGCCGTCCTGCAGGCCAGCCCCATGACGCTGCGCGGGCTGCCACGGCACCAGGCCGCCGCCTTCCAGCTTGCGGCTCACCAGGTTGTCGTAGGCGGCCAGGATGCGAGCCTTGGGCGCGCCCAGCCGGATCCGGAGCGTGGCGCTGGCCGCCTCGGAAACGACTTGCCACGTGTCCCCGAAGTCGAGGTCGGCATTTCCACCGTTCGGGGGTTTCCACGCCCCCCGGAATTCGAGATCGACCGTCACTGCGCTACTCGATCAGTTCAGCCAGTTCCACATTGACCGCGCCGCCCGCGAAAACCTGCAGCTTCGACAGCTCGACCTCCGCCCCACTGCCCTGCAGCCCAACATCCAGATCCGCCACCCAGCGCCCGTCGCTGTCGCACAGACGCGCCCAGGCGGCGATGCCGGAGCGCCGGCACAGCGCCTGCCCGATCGGCGCAAAGACCAGCCGGCCACCCTCCAGGCTCCCCGTGCACGGCTGCGGCAGGCGGACCTCGGCCAGCAGGACCTGCTCGGTCAACGCCTGCCCGATGTCGGGACGTGGTGCGGAATACAGGCGCAGCAGGCCGCCTGCAGCGCCGGCATCGAGCGCCAGGCCGATCACGGCGAGACGGCTGTTCCGCACCGGTACGGACAGGGTGATCATGGATAGAGGGTCGGTTCGGGACGAACCCAGTCGGCGATGACGGCGTTGAACTGGCGTACATGGTCGTGGGCCAGCAGGAAGAAGTCGCGACTGGGGTCGAGGTAGTCAAAGCGGTAGAAGCCGTCCGGGCGCGACCAGGCTTCGGCGACCAGCAGGCCGGTCAGCGCCTCGAACAGGCGCACCTTGCGCGCGGCCGGGACACCTTCGATCCGGACCCGCCCTTCGATCCGCCCATTGCCCCAGAAGTCGAATCGGCGCGAGGCGGGCAGTTCGCCATGCCGCGTCGGCGAGATACCCTCATGCGGCGCGGGCGCGCTGAGCGACACGCCGTCCGGCACCTGGGGGCTCGGCGGCCCCGCGTCGCCGGTCTCGATGCGGGGTGTCTCGTTGTGCAGAACGTGGCGGGTGGGCACCCCGGCGATGGCACCGGGCGATACCCGGCTGGGTGGGCCGACGACCCGTGGGATTTCACCGGCCATGGATTAATCCCACGGGCCGGTCAGATCGAAGGCCAGGCGCGCATTGCCGCCGTTGGCGGCGCCCGCCACGACCAGCAGCTCGCGCTGCGTACCGTCGATCACGAAGCCAGGGAAGCGCCAGGGCTCCGGCGCCGGGATCGTATGCAGCGGACAGAGCATGCCCGGCAGGCGTCCGCGCAGCGACGGGCCGGTCTGCTCCTGAATGATCAACGGCATCACGTAGATGCCGTTGTCGGCGGGGTTCGGGT
The DNA here is from genome assembly GCF_002251695.1 of Ralstonia solanacearum K60. Classification (NCBI taxonomy): domain Bacteria; kingdom Pseudomonadati; phylum Pseudomonadota; class Betaproteobacteria; order Burkholderiales; family Burkholderiaceae; genus Ralstonia; species Ralstonia solanacearum. The sequence continues at coordinate 2,165,262 of NZ_NCTK01000001.1, read as the reverse complement.
AGGGCACGCTGGTCGCGCCCAGACCGGTGCCGCCATTGCCCGCCGGAGCGCCGACCCACTGGGCATTGATCCGGCCGCCCAGCTGCGAATACCCGCGCGCGAGCCAGATGCCCGTGTTGCCGACACCCGTTCCGACCGCGTAGACGCTGTCCGTGTTCAGGTTGCTGACAGGCTCGACCCAGTTGCCATTCAGGTCGAAGTAGCCCGCCACCATCGCGCCATAGGCATCGCCCGCCTTGAAGGAGGGGAAGTCCCCGAAGAAGTACGGCACGTAGCGGTTCGGATAGCTCTCGCTCCAGTTCACCGCCAGCCAGAATCGCTTGCTGTCGCCCACCAGTACCCAGGGGCGCGTCGTCGCGTTGTCGTTCTGCGCCTTGCGCCACCAGGTCTCGGCTTTGCCGGTGCCGTTGTCGATGTCGTTGAGCACCTCCCACATCTGCGCCAGCGCCGTGCGCGGGCCGCGTCCATAGTTGCCGTCACCGGCGAGCGGCGTCTCGTCGATGCGCAGGAACAGGCGATTGCTGGTGATGTCACGGGAGCGGTAGACCGCTTTGTCTTCGCCCGAGAACGGCATCTCCCACCCCAGCGGCGCCACCTTCGCCGTGATGATCCCGGTCGCGGGCGTCGCCGCATCGGCCGCGACGTCGAATTGGAAGGTGTTCGTAGTCACCCTGCGGATGCGGTGCTCGCCGTTGTAGGCGGCTTCGTTCGCGTTCGCGATCAGCACGATGTCGTCCTCACGGAAACCGTGGCCGGCATCCGCCGTGGCGGTGGCGACCGCCCCCTCGCGGGTGATCGCGGTCAGCGTGCGCAAGTTGAAGCCATTGCCGAGACAGGCGTTGAGTACCGCGATCAGGGTTCCCCGCTGGCCGCTCAACTGCGGCGCACCGGTCTGGTTGGACTGAAAAAAATGGATGGTCATAGCAATACGCAAGGTCAGCGATCGATGTCGCCGCGAATCTGGATCTGGAACGCGTCGTTGGTCTGCGTGGCGGGCCCCTGCAGCGTCGTACGGGCAACCCAGACGGGGAAGTTCGCTCCGGCCGTGGACAGGCGCAGCACGTTGCCGGCGGCCCAGCCCGAGCCCCAGCCGCCCGCGCGCAGCGTGAAGTACGGCGCGTGCGTCTCGGGATTGACCGGTGCAAGATCGGTGGCGGTGTTGCCGACGGCGATCTGCCCGACCGATTCGCCGATCACGCGAAACTCGTTGGTGTTGGTAAAAATGAGCGCCCAGCGCTCCTCGATGGCCCCGCGATTGGTGACCTCGACGGGGTACACCGTCTCGTTGTACTGGGCGATGGTGTTGGCGCCGATGCGGACGTCCCTCCACTCCCCCGTCCACGTCTGTTGTGCGAACAGCGTGTGGGCGCGTGCCTGCAGGTCGCCGATGATCAGCGCCGACGACACCCGCGATTCGCGCGCGGGATAGTCGTGGGTCAACGGGCGGGTCAGGGTCAGCACGCCGTTGATCTGGGTGTCCGAGACCAGGCCCATGTCCTCGATGCGGTGCTCGGCCACCAAGGGCAGCGCGAGACCGGCGGGCACCGCTCGCAGCGTCACGGTGCCGGCGTCGAGGTCGGTGGCGTACAGATCTGTGGAGATCGGCTTTCCACTGGCGTCCAGCACCCGCAAAGCTGAGAGGCGCACGCGGCCGACATCGAGCCTGTGCCCCTGGCGCGCGTTGTCGGGGAACGGTGTGGCTGCGGTGTGGTGCACCACCGCCACATCCCCTGGCCGGAAGATCGGCACGCGCCCATCCAGCGGCAGGCGCACCGGGTCGAGCCCAAGCACGTCGGCCGACAGCGGCAGGTAGGTGAAGGCGACCGCGTTGAAGCGCAGCGTATCGGCCAGCACCGGCAGCGGCTGGAAAATCTGGCCATTGCGCACGGCGTCGGCGCTGTACCAGATTTCTCCCTCCCGCCCGGCTGCCGGCACGAAGCGTCCGAACCGGATGCGCACGACACCCGTCTGGTAGTCCACCGTACCGAGCATGCCCACGGCGGCGATGGTGCCGTCTCCGTTGGCGGTGGCCGTGATCTGGCCGCCCGTGAGCGGTACCGCGCGAATCTGCAGGCTCCCTGGCCGCACGGGCGCCGCCGGCACGCGGAAGGTCACCTCATCGACCGGCTGTCCGCCGAGCTCCGTCAGCAGCGACTGCATCGACACCACGCTGCCGGCGCCAGGTTGCCACACGGTTAGCAACGCCCGGCCCGAGGCGTAGTCGATGGTGCCGGCTTGGGTGCCCGCGCCGGTATTGGCGTTGATGTCGGTGACCAATGTGCCGAGGCGGTCCACGTACACCTTGCCGCCAAGACCGAAGCGCACGCTGCCGGGCACGATGGCCTCGGCGTAGCGGTCGGTCAGGTCGACCTCCAACTGGGCGAGCGTCACGGTCTCGGTGGCCGCGTTCGCCGCATCGGTGCTGCGGTAGCGCACCTTGACGTAGCCCGACTCATCGATTGGCATCGCCGCACCGGCGGGCTTGTATTCCCAGTGGCTGAACGTATTGCGGTAGACCGGGCGGCGCTCGCTGCCCTCCACCGTCCAGCCCAGCTGCTGCACGCTGTAGCGCGCGAACGGGACGTTCACCGTGGTATCGGGCCGGAAGGTGAGCGTGCCAGTGGCGTAGTCGATGCCGCCAACCACGGCGCTGTCGAAGGCCCCGCCGCCGGTGTCGCGCGCGATCTTGATCGGGTCGACACGCTGCACCACCTGCATCTCGGCCGGTGTGCCCGAGATCGCCGCGTAGTTCTCGATCAGCAGGTTGAACTCGAGCTCGACCGTGTTCGGGCGGATATCGGTCTGCGGTAGCCGGACCGTGACGGTGCCATCGGCGTTGCGCAGCGGGTGCGCAAAAGTGGCCTCCTGCGGCGGCCCCCACTGGTAGTCGATGGTCAGTTCCGCGCCGCCGGCGGGCAGCACGGCGGGCCGGAACACCAGCTCGCCGCGCGCATAGCGCACGGCGCCGGAACCGTCCCCCGTGATCACCCCGTGCCCGTCGTCGGTGGCGACGCGTTGATGCGCACCATCCGTCCACGTGATGCGCAGCGTGCCCGGTGCGATGCCCGGATGCGCCACGGTATGGCGCACGGTCGGGGGCTCCACCGGCGCGCCGACACGGTTGAAGTAGCTCGCGCCCGTCCCCCAGGACAACAGGATCGCCGTGTTGGCATCGGGCAGCGCACCGGTCGTCAGGATCACGGAGCCGGTCACGTAGTCGAGCGTCCCGGCGCCGAAAGACGAGTCGGTGCCGCGGATCGCGCCGTCGCCCTGGTCGCGCAGGTCGTACCACTTGCCCTGCGCCATGTAGGACACGATGAGCGCGCCCGGCTTGGGCGGCGGTAACAGGGTGATGGTGTAGGCGTAGCCCCGGTTCTCCTGGGCGATGGCGATCGCGGCGGTGTCGGCCACGCGCACGGGCGCGCCCGCCGGGCGGAAGCTCACCTGAAAGTCGCCGCCGTAGCCGGGCGTGCCGTCCTTGAAGGCCACCAGCCCTCGGGCATAGTCGACCGTGCCGATGGTGCTCGTGCCGGACTTGAGCTGGCCCGCCGCATCGGTGAAGGTGTAGCCGGCTCCCGCGATGCGCAGGCTGCCCGGCACCAGCGGGTTGCCCAGGTACAGATTGCGACCGCTGGCGACCTGGCCGGTGGCCGTGTAGGTCAGCACGCCGCTGCCACTCTCCAGCAACGGTACCGCCTGGCCGGCGGCGTTCAGGTCCACCAGCGGCGTCTCCGATTGCGCGGACGGCACCAGTTGCCCGAAGAGCCCAGGCACCTGCACGCGCAGGTCGCCCACCTTGGCCTCGGCCACAGTCGGCGCGATGCCGTAGTAGACGGCCGCGTTGGCGACAATCGTGTCGCGCAGTACCGCCTTGGCCGACACGTCGTCGCGGTTGGACGGCGACGGACCCTCGAAGTCGTAGCGCAGCGGATCGGAGATCTCGCAGGTCGCCACGATGGCGGTGAACTTGACGGTGCCGCTGCCCTCGCTCACCGTGAACTCGCGCTCGGTCGTGGTGATGCGCGTGACGCGGACGTATTGCTCGAGCTCGGTGGGCTTGGCCTCGTCCTGCACCAGCACCAGCGCTTGGCCCACGCGCGGCAGCGGGTCGGCGGGCTTGAGCAGCAGCGTGATGGCGCGCTGGCCCGTCAATTGCCGCTCCAGCAGTTGGCCGGGCCATTTGACGCCACGGGCGAGGTAGCGCTCGACGCGGTCCTTGGCCGCATCGCGCCGGTCGGTCCATGAGCGGGTGGTGAATAGGGTGACGGAGACGCGCGGGTCGGACGGCGCCTCGGCCACGATGGCGTGCGCGCCGTAGTAGGAGTCGGTCGAATCGGTCAGCACGCCGACGAATGTTTTGCGCAGCGCGACGCGCCCGTAGGTGCGGTCGAGCTCGGAGATGTCGGGGAACAGGTTGTTCGACTGGCCGTCGACCACGACGTGGCCGGTCATGCGACCGCCGCCGTCGGGGGTGTCGAGCAGGCGCTCGGCGGCGAGCAGCTTCACATCGCCGGAAAGAATCGGCATTCAGATCTCCATCAGACGGAGGGTCAATCGGTAGAAATCGGCGTCGTGCCGAGCCGGGAAGCCCATCACCGGCTCGGCCTCGATGGCGGTCTCGTGGTGCCGGAAGGCCACAGTGAAGGTCCTGCCATCGGTCAGCGTCAGTTCGAACTGCCGGCCTGGATCGGTGGCCCACGCGTACAACCGATTCACGCTCGCGCGGCTCACCCAGGCCATGTCGGCGGCGCCCACCAGCGTGATGGGCCGGCCCTTCTGGCGCGCGGCCGACTCGACCAGCAGTGCACCGGTCAGCAGGTACGACACCGCCGCCACGGCGGGCGTCCAGGCGTGTTCGTCCGTCCATAGCAGGTCGTCGGGCAGCGCCAGCACGGCACTGTCCGCAAGGTTCTTGAGTTGCATGGGTTACAGCGCCCGAGACTGGGCTTCCTTCAACAGTTCGAGCAGACGCGCTTCGTCGCGGGCGTCGATGGTGGCGGCCACAGTCCGGCCGCCGGAGGCCAGTTCCACGCGGATGGTCCTGGCGGGCGCGACGTCTGCCGCGTAGGCGGGCACCGGCACGCGCATGGACGTGGTCAGCACCTGGGACAGGGCTGCGGCGGGATCCGCCCCACTCCACCCGCCCGCCACGGCCTGAGACGCCCTGGCCGCCATGCTTGCCAGCGGCTGGACGAGCCCGCCCGTGGCGTAGCCACGCACCTTGGTCGCCAGCGCCCGGGCCGGCAGCGCGAGGTTGTTGATGGCGTCGAAGAACGCCACGCCGTGGCGCGCGACCGCCTGCCGGTTCACCACGTACTCGCCGGGCGTCAGCATGGCGGGCACCGTGTCCGACGGCGCTACACCGCCATCGCGGTAGAACTCCCCCTGGTGCTGCTCCATGTAGTCGAGCAGGTCGCGCTCCAGATCCTGGCCCCACAGCATCGGCTGGGCCATCGCCTGGCGCCACGTGGTCTTGACGCGCTCGAGGGTCTGGCGCTCCGCAGCAGTCAACTGTTTGCGGTCGGCCAAAGCATCGAGCGCCTGCCGGTCGCGCTCAGCCTGCCGGCCGTAGGTGGTCATGGTGCGCGAGCGCATGTCCGAACTGACCCAGGCGCCGCCGTTGTGCTGTGCCCACGAGGTGTAGTCGCTCATACCCTGCAGGCCGAGATCGATCATCCTGCGGGCCTCGACCACGTCTCGGTTGCGCTTCGTCCCGCCCGAGGGGCTGGCGCCGCGGCCTGCGAACAGCACCGCCCCGCCGGTTGCAAAGCGGGCCACGCCGTTGGCCAGCTGGGCGAGCGTCCCCGCACCGTACTTGCGCACGGCGGCCTTGCGGAGTACGAAGGCACCTGCATCGAGCGTGCGCGGCACCGTGTCCTGGTCGCCCGTGCCCGGCACCGAACCGTCCTGCATGCGCGGGAAGGTGGGCGTCACCGCACCGCCATCCGCGAACTGTCGTACACCGGCACCGACCACCCCGCCCGCGGCGTTGGCCTCCACCCGGCGCACGGCAATGGTGTGTGTGCTGGAGGTGTTCATGCCGTTCAGGCTCTGCACCTCGGCGCGCACCGCATCGACGTTGCTGGCCACGCGGTGGCGCGACTCGGTCTGCACACGATCCAGCGCCCGCAGCATGCCCTCGACGTTGGCGATGGCCGCGCGCGCCTTCTCGGTGGCAACCCGGAGCTCGAGCTGCGAGTTCTCGCGGGCATAGGCGTTGAGCCGGTCCAGCGACGCGAGCGCCTTGGACACGTCAGCGTCGACCGGCAGCGTCTTGCCTTCCTTCAAGCGCTGCTCGTAGTCCTGCAGCGTCTTCTCGGCCTGCTGCAGATCGGCCTGGATGACCACCAGCCGCGCCCGCTCGGCCAGGGCCTTGTCGAGGTCGGCGATGGCCTTGTCGAAGCGCTGGGTGTCCGCATCGATGGTGAGCCTGAGCCCCTGCTGCAGCTTGGCCGTCAGCTGGGCGACCTGGTTGTCGGTCTGAGCCAGCGTCTGTTGGACGTCCTGGCGGGCCGACACCGCAGCCTGTGCTGCACGCTGGTGCGCCCGGGCTTCCGCATCCAGGGTCTGGTTGAGGATCGCCTCGGAGTCGCGGATGCGGTTGATGGCTTCGTTGACGGCGGCCTTGCCCTGCACGGCCTGCGCGTCGGCAGTCGCCGCCCGTTGGGCCGATTGGGCGCGCAGCTCGTCCGCTTGCCGTTGCAGGGCCTCGGCCTGGGCGTATTCCTGCCGGCCCCGCGCCTCGCGCGCCTGGGCTTCCAACTGAACCGCCTGCGTGACCGCCTGTTCGGACTGCCGGCGCGCATCCTCCGCGCGCTTGGCTTCGCTGGACTGCGCGCTCGCCACCTGGGCGGCCAAATCGACCGCCTTGCTGGCGCGCTGCCGGGCCTGATCGAACTCGCCATCGGCCAGCGCCGCGCGGGCGGCGGCCTGGTATTCGGTGATCTGGCGTTTGCGATCCTCCTGCGCCTCGAAGTCCGATAGCCCCGCGCGGCGGATGTCGCGGATGCGCTCCTCCGTCGACATCGACAGTTGGCGCTTCTCGTCCTCGATGCGCCGGGCCTCGGCCAGGTGCCGGTTGGCCTCGGTGTTGAGCGCATCGATGTGCTGGCGGTACTCTGCGGCGGCCTGGGTCAGCGTCTGCCGGCGGGTGGCCAGGATCTCGTTCTCGACCCGCTGCACGTTGGCCACACGTTCGGCTTCGGTCTTGCCATCGCGTGCTGCCGCGTCGAGGCGGGCACGGGACTCGTCATCGATCAGTTTGAGCGCGTCGGCGGCGGCCTGCCGGCGCAGTGCGGTCTGCTGGGTCAGCGCGTCGGCCAGCAATTGCGTCGACCGGGCGATCTGCACCGCCTGGGCCTGGCCGGAGACGTCCAGTGCCGCCTGTTCCTGCTGGTAGCGCGCTTTGACCGCCTCAACCTGGCGCTGCAGGTTGGCTTCGACAATCGAGCCGAGTCCCTTGTACGCCTCGGCCATTTTGGCGGTGGCGTCGTTCACGGTCTGGCTGGCCTTGGAAACCGCCGATTCAACCTCGCCGAGCCGCGATTTGAGTTTCTCCAGCGCCGTGTGGACCGCTTCGACGCCACGCCCAACCGCTTCCTGTGTGCCCTGGCGAACAGCCTCCAGACGGCGGGCAACCTCCTCGGCGGCACTGGCAGCCGCGTTCATGGCGCCCTTGGCGGCGTCCGTGCCCCGGCCGGCGTCGGCAACCATCTGCGCGAAGATCCGGTTCATGTCGCCCAGCCGTGCCTGATGGCGTTTGGTCGCCTCGGCGATGGTGTCGGACGTGAAGATGGCGGCGAACACCTCCCAGTGAAAGCGCAACTCCTCGACGGATTTGATCAACACCTCGACCATGAAGATGCCGGCGCGGCGCACGGTCTCGAACTGCTCCGACAGCCACGTGCCGATCTCCCAGCCGACAAGGAAGGCACCCAGCGTGGCGAAGCTGGTCCGGAGCAGGCCGACACTCGCGATGGCCGCCGACACCGACAGGTTGGCCGTGGCCCAGGCGGCGGCGGTGGCGCTGGCGGCCGTGACGGCGGCGGCGCCTGCCGTCTGCCACGCGGTGATCAGCGCCGGGAGCAGCCGGTAGACCAGCACCGTCAGCCCCACTTCGGCGATGCGCTTGAGCCACTGCATCACCGCGTCGAGGTTCTGCGCGAGCCAGGTCAGCGCCCCTGCCAGCTTGCTGGTGAAGCCGGTGGCCTGGTCGACCTGGTTGACGTACTGCCCGAGGGCGTTGCGCAATCGCTCGAACGCCTGTGAGACGGTTGCCGGCAGTTGCGCGTACTCGTTGGCGAGCTTGTTCTTCTGCGATAGCAGCGCATTGACCACCACGTCGGCGGTCAGCCGCCCCTCCTCCGCCATCTTGCGCAGCCGGCCGATCGGCACGTTCAGGCCGTCGGCCAGGGCCTGCGCGAGCCGGGGGCTGTTCTCGACGACGGAGTTGAACTCCTCGCCGCGCATCACGCCCGCCGACAACGCCTGTCCGAACTGCAGCAGCGCCGATTGCGTCTCGTTGGCCGACGCGCCCGAGATGCGCAGCGCCTGCGAGATGCTCTCGGTAATGGTGAGCGCCTGCTGTTGTTCGCCGCCGAGCATGCGCACCGCCTGCTGCAGCTTGCCGTACAGCGTGGCCGTCTCCTGGATCGGCACGCCGATACGCTGGGCGATGTCGAAGAGTGCGGTCTGCGCCGCCGTGAACTCGCGCTGGCCGGCGGTCGCCAGCTTCAGCCGCGCGGCCATCATGTTCCAGGCGTCGCCGATCTGTACGATCTCCTGGGCCTTGCTGACTGCCCAGTTGATCGACAGGAAGGCGAGCAACTGCGTCCTGGCGGTGGTGATCTGCTCGTTGAGGACGGTGACTCCGGCCTTGACTTGGGCGAGGCCTGCGGTGGCCCTGTCGCCTGCGGTCTTGGCGGATGTGGCCAGCTCACCGAGGCTGCGCTCGGCGGAGGTGATGGCGCGTTTGAGTCCGTCGTCTGCGCCATCGAGCGCGACGAGGATAGAAATCCGCTGAGACATGGTGCTGGGTTTCGTTTATAGTGGCGGCCACATCTGACCAGTCTGGTTAGAATTGCCCGTAAAAGGAGGCTCCCATGCAAAGCTGGCAGTTGCAAACCGCCAAGGCGCGGTTTTCCGACGTCGTCAAGCGCGCAGCGGATGATGGTCCGCAGGAAATCACGGTGCATGGCCGCCCGGTCGCAGTTGTGATCTCACGCGCACTGTTCGATCGCCTGAGTGGCGGCGGTGAGTCGCTGGTCGACTTCATGCGCCAGTCTCCGTTGGCTGGCCTGGACGACGTCGTCTTCGAGCGCGAACGCAGCCTGCCGCGCGAGGTCGAGTTTTGAGTTACCTGATCGACACCAATGTCCTGTCCGAGCTACGCCGCAAGCAGCCCGATGCGCGCGTGCTCGCCTGGATGCAAGACCGGCCGCGCCAGTCGCTCTACCTGAGCGTGCTGACCCTGGGCGAAATCCGCAAAGGCATCGAGCGGCTGGACGACGCGGCACGCCGCCAGCAGCTGATCGACTGGCTCGAAACGGAACTGCCGAACTACTTCCTCGGCCGCTTGCTCGATATCGACGCGCATACCGCCGACCGCTGGGGCCGGCTGATGTCGAGCGCCAACCGACCGCTGCCGGCGATCGATGGCCTGCTCGCTGCAACAGCCCTGCAGCACGACCTCATCCTGGTCACGCGTAACACGAAGGATTTCGTCGGACTCGATGTCCCGCTCATCAACCCGTGGGAAACGTGAGCCTTCACTGCACACGCCGAATGGCAACCTCGATGGCGACGGACAGGCGCGGAATGTGCCGCGTCACCAGTTGCTCGAACGCTTGGCTGACCGTTGCTGGCAGTTGCGCGTACTCGGTGGCAAGCTTGTCCTTCTGCGACAGCAGCGCATTGACCACCACTGGTGAGCGCCTGCTGCTGTTCACCGCCGAGCATGCGCACCGCCTGCTGCAGCTTGCCGTACAGCGTGGACGTCTCCTGAATCGGCACGCCGATGCGCTGGGCGATGCCGGCGGCAGCTTTGGCGGACGCGGCCAGTTTACCGAGGCTGCGCTCGGCGGAAGTGATGGCGCGTTTGAGCCCTTCGTCTGCGCCATCAAGGGCGACGAGGATGGAAATTCGTTGTGACATCGTTATTTCAGGCGCAACGTGAGACCTTTGTGCTTGGCCAAAAGAGCCGTCACTTGGTCTCGCCTATGCTGCCCGTGGAAATGTGGAGTTGTGCCCATTGCCCCCTTTTTCTGATGCGCGGCAAACCGAAATGAGCACATACGGCGAACTCGCTGCCCCCGCCGTGCAAGACCTCCCATCAAATTCCTACGTCGGGACGGATTCGCAAGAACGCGCATCGATTCGGGACGGTCGCAACATCAGTAACCGTGTGCAGTTACATTTAGTCTTGCCACCGTTTCGCTAGCAAGGACTGCCATGGGCTTATGTGTTTCATCGTCGAGAAACTCGTCCTCAGAAGTCGATTCGCAAAGATATTCGACAACCGATGCGACCGATTTGACCTCAGCCGGGAACCGGACTGAGAGGCCAACGCGCTCGAGCCGAGGTGTTCTGGAAGGCTTGCGCACACTGTCCACGCCAGTCAATGTCTCGCATCATGGCCTGGCACGCCGCGGCGCACAGCTCACACTCAGAATGCAGCCTCTGGAAGAGTACCAGTCGGCACGGACTCACCAAGACCACTTCATCAAGGACCGCAGCGGGTCCCTCTTCCCGCGCGTCCGGATTGAACGCGCGATGGACCAGGCCGCCTACCACCCCTACCGCTTTGAACTGGATCGGACTGCGACTGTGAAGGTAGCCGGGTTCAATGGCCTCACACCCAACACCCAGAACACCAGCCACCTTTACAGCACCGGAACGAGCCAACCAAACACACTCGTCGTCACCGACAACATGACGGCGTGCATTGCAATCGCTTGTGCCGCTGAGAACATCGAACCGGCCACGGGGGACCGCCTGCCCGGCGCCAAGGTACGCGTATTTCACCTCCTCCCATTTGCCCATGAGGAGTTGATGCCGGATGAAGTCTTGATGTCCATCAGAAACTACCTTGAGGAAACAATGCGGGAGGGGCTGACAGTCCGGGCTGCTATGCACGGCGGTGACACACAGGGTGATATGTCGATTAGTACGGCGGTAGCACTCCGGAACCTGTTATGGCAACTGGACGTCGCCCTGGAATTCGACGAAACCTGCGAAAGGCGAGCGACGAACACGCCGCTCGGCGCCGTTATTCGAGATGACCATTCGGTTCAGTTCGTGACACAGATAGTGGCCGCGGAGGACTAACAAGAGGGACAAAGGCGCGATGCCGTGTCCTGAACAACTCGTTTCGCCTGCCATCCATTTCATACCATCGAGGACGCAGAGTCACCAGCAGGCGGCGCCTGCCGCCACGGGGCACACCGGTCAGCCCAATTGCCGGATGCGCGCCTCGATAGCGGCGGACAGGCGCGGAATGCGCCGCGTCACCAGTTGATCCATGTCGAGCCGCTTCCTGAGCACGACACGCGGCACCAGCACCGCAATCGGCACATCCGCCCCGCGCTTGATGCGCTTGACGCCTTCGGCCTTGCGGTAGCGGCGCTTGAAGCCGGTCAGCGGCCGGTCGTGCTCCCCGATGTTCTCGGCCATCAGCATCACATTCCCCCCGCCGCTCTTGTCTGTGGTTGATATCCTCGGCCGGAAAAGAGCCGGCAAACAGTCATGCGACCTGGGTTGAGATGCCTTGCTACGGCATTGTTTCGGGTTGATTGCGAAACCTTCGCGCCCCGCGCAAAGCCGATACTCAGCCTAGCCTATGCTGTCCGCAGAAATGGGGAATTGCGTCGCAGCTCCCTGCGCCGGTGCGCGGCAAACGTAGCGCACACCTACGACGATTCGAGACGATATGAAAGTCAGCAGCACGAGCGCAGGCGTGCCTGCCAACTCAACGGGCAACACGAACGCCCCACCATCGCCGACGAGCGCCGGTACGTCCGCATCGGGGCGTCGCCGCAAAGCGCCGGCAGATGCACCGGGTAGCCCACCCGCTCGCCGGCAGCGACAGGACGCCCCCGAAGACTCCGCGCAAACCATGTTCCGCCGGGCAGGCATCACTTCGCGCCAACCATCCCCGGCCTCTCCCGACCGTGTACAGCTCCTCGACAATCGACCAACGCTCGAACGCATGGGTGTGGATCATCCATTGCCGGGGCACACGTGGTACGAAGCTGCACACACCACCATCTCGCCGGATCGCGTTTCTGCCACGCTTGCGCCTCGGGCTGGCAGCTCTTCACGGAGTGCAGATCCCGCAGCAGCCGCGAAGCCTCAGCCCACACGCCTATCTGCTGCCCAGCAAGCGACCGTCGAGCGAATGCGGACGCAAGTCACGGCTTTTCTCAGCGGCGCGCTGGGAAGATTGCAAGATCTGAACGCAAGGAACATGGATCCGGAGTTGGCTGAATTCCGCATCCTGGACGTAGACCGCGCGATCACGCCACTGCTGATAGTCACTGAAAACGCTCGCAATCCGGGGCTCAATCTCGTGCCCCTGCATATGGATACAGCCGAGGACGAGGAGGTGCGTACGCAACCGCCGATGGCGGGCTCACGGCACATCGCCGAATTCGTTGCGTCGGCACGACCTGGGCGGTACCGGGCCGTCATCGACGATGGCTCCCACACACGGGCTGCGGATATTCGCAAGGATGCTTCCGGCACGAGCGTCATCGTGGTGGATCCGTTGCGCAAGGAGAGGAATGAAAGCGCGTACGTAGATTACGCCGATAATGTGAATAGCGAATTCGGCGAGGAAGCGAAATGCGCGTTCATCCCGGTCGATATTCAGAATGTTGATTTGCACCGAATCCTGACCCACCCGAGGTAGGTTTTTGCATCGAATGTTGACCCACGTGTAGAACACTGTCCCGCTCGGCAACGAGCGGGAGATCGGAGTGATCGACGTGGCCATATTGAGCATCATTCGACGCTGGCACCTTCGCGACCAGATCCCGCTGCGCGAGATCGCCAGGCGCCTGGGCATCTCCAGGAACACCGTCAGGCGCTATCTGCGCGCTGACGTCACAGCACCGGCCTATCCTGCTCGGCACAGTCCGAGCAAGCTCGACGGCCATGCCGCCAAGCTCTCCGCCTGGCTCAAGACCGAGGCTAACAAGCCACGCAAGCAACGGCGCACACTCAAGCAGATCCACACTGATCTGTGTGCCTTGGGCTTCACCGGCTCCTACGATCGCGTTGCCGCATTCGCTCGCCGCTGGCGCCAGGAACAACAGGAGCAAGCCCGCACGTCGGGGCGCGGCACCTTTATCCCGCTGCGCTTCGCAGAAGGTGAGGCCTTCCAGTTCGACTGGAGCGAGGACTGGGCGATCATCGCCGGCGAGCGCACCAAGCTGCAGGTGGCCCAGTTCAAGCTGAGCCACAGCCGCGCCTTCTTCCTACGCGCGTATCTGCTGCAGACCCACGAGATGCTGTTCGATGCCCATCACCACGCCTTTGTGGCCTGGGGCGGCATCCCGCGCCGTGGCATCTACGACAACATGAAGACCGCCGTGGATCGCGTGCGCCAAGGCAAGTTGCGTGACGTCAACCTGCGCTTCAGCACCATGGTCAGCCACTACCTGTTCGACGCCGAGTTCTGCAACCCGGCCTCGGGCTGGGAGAAGGGGCAGATCGAGAAGAACGTGCAGGACAGCCGTCACCGCATCTGGCAGCGCCTGCCGGCATTCGGTTCGCTGGCTGCGCTCAATGACTGGCTGGCTGACCAGTGTGTGTGCCTGTGGCAGCAGACCCGCCATCCTGAACTGGACATGACCCTCTGGGAGGCCTGGTCGCTGGAGCGGCCACACCTGATGCCGGTCGGGCAGCCGTTCGATGGCTTTGTGGAGCACACCAAACGCGTCTCACCAACCTGTCTGGTGACCTTCGAGCGCAACCGCTACAGCGTGCCGGCCTCGTTTGCCAACCGGCCCATCAGCCTGCGCGTCTATGCCAATCGGCTCGTGTTCGTCGCCGAGAGCCAAGTGATTGCCGAGCACGTGCGGCACATCGACCGCAGCCATCATCCGGGGCGCACGATCTATGACTGGCACCACTACCTCGCGGTGCTGCAGCGCAAGCCCGGCGCACTGCGCAACGGTGCACCGTTCGCCGAACTGCCCGAGGGCTTCCGGCGCCTCCAATCCACATTGCTCAAGCGACCCGGTGGCGATCGCGAGATGGTCGAGATCCTGGCGCTGGTGCTGTTGCACGACGAGCAGGCTGTGCTGACTGCAGTGGAGCTCGCGCTAGAGGCCGGTGCCCCGTCCAAACAAACCATCCTGAACATCCTCAGTCGCCTCCTGGAAGGCGAGCCCGTGGCGCCAATCACTTCACCGCAGGCGTTGGCACTGCACGTCGAACCGCAGGCCAACGTCGGCCGCTATGACCGACTGCGCGACCGGGAGGTGCATCATGCAGCATGAGGTCATGTTGGAGATGCTGAAGTCATTGAAGCTGCACGGCATGGCGCAGGCGCTGGGCGACCTGGCGGCGCAGGACTCGCCGGCCTACCAGTCGGCCGTGGCCATCCTGTCGCGTTTGCTCAAGGCAGAGCTCACCGAGCGCGAGGTGCGCTCGCTGGCCTATCAGATGAAGGTGGCGCGCTTCCCGGCCTATCGAGACCTGACCGGCTTCGACTTCAGTTGCAGTGAGGCCAACGAGGCACTGGTGCGGCAGTTGCACCGCTGCGAGTTCCTGGAGTCGGCACACAACATCGTGCTGGTCGGCGGCCCAGGTACCGGCAAGACCCACCTCGGCACCGCCATCGGCGTGCAAGCCGTGGAGCACCATCACCGCCGGGTGCGCTTCTTCTCGACTGTGGAGTTGGTCAACGCGTTGGAATTGGAGAAGACCTCCGGTAAGCCAGGCCATCTGGCCACGCGACTCATGTATGCCGACTTGGTGATCCTCGATGAGCTGGGCTATCTGCCGTTCAGCCAGACCGGCGGCGCATTGCTATTCCATCTCATCAGCAAGCTCTACGAGCGCACCAGCCTCGTCATCACCACCAATCTGAGCTTCGGCGAATGGTCCAGCGTCTTCGGGGACGCCAAGATGACCACCGCGCTATTGGACCGCCTCACGCACCACTGCCACATTGTTGAAACCGGCAACGATAGCTATCGTTTCAAGCACAGCACCACCCAGCCCAAGAAGGAGAAACGCACCGCCAAACAACCCGCACAAAGCGACACCTAACAGCCTTTGGGGTGGGTCAGTTTTCGATGCAAATCCTGGGTCAGGATTCCGTGCAAATCAACATTCAGAAGTCATTCTTTGACTGCCGGACGCTGTCCCTGTCACTCGCTCTCAAGATGCAGGACAAAGGTGATGCCTTTGCGACGCTCCACGACACCTTGCGGAATGGTGGCGATCCCTCACACAGCGTGTCTCGTGCCGAACGCACGGAGCAATTAGGAGCACTGCTCGTGCTCGATGGCGCGCCGCTGGTCGATGCTCGCATGATGAAACATAGCCAAGCTCGCAGCTCGGTCACCCGGTACCTTGATCAGCATCCTGAACAAGCGGGCGCACCTGTCAACAAACGCAACGAAACATTGAGCGCTCGCACTATTCGCCATCTCGTCGAGCGCGAAGTCCGCAACCGTGCCAACTCCGAAGGCCAAGTGACGGGCGGGGAAACCAAGCAAATCACATTTAGCAACTCCATCGAGCAGAAGCGGATTGCGATGCTTAGCCGAGCCATTTCCTATGTAGGTTCCGCGCCGCCGCCTATTGTGATGCGTATGGCAAAACTGCTGCAGGATTCCATATTGAATGGCGATTGAAATCGACTTTCGATTTGGATGGAGACGCAGAATTTGTTGCCAAACACTGCATGCGTGGATGACCTCGGATTTGCTGTCGTGGTATTAGAATTCCGGATTCGGGTCGATGCGATTCGTCTCCATCTGTTGCGACCAGTTGCAACAAACGCTGACCCGGTCATTCCCACAACAACAATCCTCATGGGGAGTTCACATGGCAACTTACAAAGACCTGCTTGCTCAAAAGAACAAGCTTGAAGAGCAACTCGAAGCCGCGCGCCAGAAAGAGCTGGCAACCGTCACCGAGCAGGTGCGTCAAGTCGTGCTGGAATACGGCCTGACCGCTGAGGACATCGGCCTGGCGCCGAAGCGCGGTGCCAAGCGTGGCCCCAAAACGGCCGCCGCCCCCAAGTACCGCGACCCCAAGACCGGCGCCACGTGGACCGGCCGTGGCCGCGCCCCGGCCTGGATCGGCAAGAACCGTGACAAGTTCCTGATCGCCTGATTCACCGGCAGGCACCGCCTGCCACCACGAGGCGCACACCGGTCAGCCCAACTGCCGGATGCGCGCCTCGATAGCGGCGGACAGGCGCGGAATGCGCCGCGTCACCAGTTGATCCATGTCGAGCCGCTTCCTGAGCACGACACGCGGCACCAGCACCGCAATCGGCACATCCGCCCCGCGCTTGATGCGCTTGACGCCTTCGGCCTTGCGGTAGCGGCGCTTGAAGCCGGCCAGCGGCCGGTCGTGCTCCCCGATGTTCTCGGCCATCAGCACCACGTTCCCCCGGTCGTTCTTCACGAAATAAGCATTCCCCCCGCGCATCAGCTCGGCGATCTGCGCCTTGAAGCGCTTCCTGCCAACGCGGCCATACAGCGGAATCAGCAGCCGGCCCGCGATCACGCCACCCCGCTCGTGAATGGCGGCCCACGGCACACGCGAGCCCACGTAGAGCGCCGGTAAGCGCTTCGGATCCTTGTCCAGCACCTTGGCTGTGAAGCCCTTGAGGAACGAGCGCTTCACCACTCGCATCTGGCCGGCCACGTGATCGCGCACCTGCTGCTTGAGCTCGGCCGCCTCGCTGGCCATGGCCTGCGCGACGGCCTTCTTCACCTTCGGACGGAATTCGCCCGCCCAGCGGCGCAGTTGGGCCTGCGCGGCCGCACTATCGATTCGAACGGAAACGCGCATGACTGTTGGTCTTGTCGGTAAGCTGATCGAGCGTGCGTTCCAGGTTGCGCGCATCGCCCCGCGTGCCGATGGCGATCAGCGATAGCAGCCGTGCATCGCGTGCGGCCTCTGCGCGGGCGGTGGCATCCAAGAACGCGTGCACCTGGGCCAGGGTGTAGCCGAGCACGTCGGGCAGCCGGTGGCCGTGATCGATCAAGCGCTGGACGGCATCGAACCAGATGGCGCCGGCCCTCTCGCCACCTGGTCGATCAGAACGTTGAGTCTTGGCAGCACCGTCCGGGTAAAAAAATCCGCGTTCACCTCGACCACCTTGGCCGCCAGCAGGATGGCTTCGTCAGCGGCCAGGTCATCGACCCAGGTTCGGGGCTTGCCCACTGCGATCGCGACAGCCTGCAGCAGATCGTCGCCGTGCTCGATGAAGAGCCCGAGCCAGTCGATCTGCGGCGCGTTGAGTTGCTGCAGAACCGGCGAGATCGCGCGCAGGAAATCCGGCAGCCGCCCGACCTTCAGCGGCAGGATGACGAGCGACTCGCCGCCCACGGTGAGTTCGGCCGGCTGCGGAATGAGCTTGTCCAGATCATCCATGGCCGCCCTCACAGCTGCACGATGCGGCCGAACTGACCGAGCACCGCGTCGACCGGCTTGGTGGCATCGGCCAGCAGCGAGCCCTCCATCTCGAACTTGTTGTAGTCGTCCGAGATGAGGGCGAGCTCCTTGAGTGGATCGAAGGCGACGCGGTACAGCTCCACCAGCACCTTGGCATTGCCCTGGGCCGTGTTCAGGCCCTCCAGGCGCAGGTAGCGCTCGGGTAGCGGCTGCGTAAAGATGCCGATCTCGGTGACCGTGCCGAAGGCGTAGCTCGCCTTGAACGGCCGCACGTAAGGCACCGGTGGCGTGGCACCGTCATCCAGGCGCAGGAACTGGATCGACCCAAAGTCCACATCAGCGGTGTAATCGACACCGGCCGCCAGCGTGACAGGCTTGGCGCTGCTGTCCTTGATCACGAGCTTGGACACCTTGGGGTGGGCCAGGAAGTAGCGGTCGCCCACCAGCGGCTGCTCGCCGCCGACCGGCTCGTCGTTGACCAGGCCGCCGTCGCTGGTGACATGGTTGCCGTACAGGGCCAGCGCGAGGTTGTCGCGGGTGAACTCCTCGATGGTCAGGTTGATCGTGGCTGACTTCTGCTTGACCATCCGGTGGTCCAGCGTGCGCTGGCCGCTCTGACTCTCGTAGTCGGGTAGCAGCGTGCGCATCACTGCGCCGCCGCCCCCTAAGAACCGTACGTGCGAATTTCTCCGCATACGGCTCAAGCCTTTGCTAAGCCATCCATCAGGAAGGCCGGTAGTTTCACGTTGTTCATGGCATGGTGTACCTGCCGGTGGCAATTCGGGTGCAGCAAGACCAGGTTGTCCCAGTCGTCGCTGCCTCCGCGCTGCCGCGGCTGGATATGGTGTTCGTCGAAGTCCGCACCGAGGTCGATGGGTTGCCCGCACACAGGGCAGGTGCCCTGCTGCTGGAACCACAGATCGACTTGCCGGTGCTGCATGCTCTTGCGTTGCGCCGCCTTGTATTGGCGGCGCTCGGCAAAGTAGTCGCGGAACTCCGTCGCGTGAGGGTTGGCCTCGCGACGGATCTTCACGTGCCGCTTGATCTTCACGTCGTTGGCGAAGGTGATTCGCATCACGACCAGCCGTCCACGCCTGTCGAGCGTGTCGGCCGCGAAGACCCAGCTTCGGCCGTTCATGCGTCGGAAATACTTCTGACGAATCCACCCTTTGGACTTGTGCGGATGACGTCTCTGCGTCCATTTCCAGAGGGCGCAGAAGATTTCGTGGTCAGCCTTGTGGAACACCTCAGTGGATACCACGTGCCGGTGGTAGTTAGCCCAGCCCCGAATCTTCGGATTGAGTGCAGCGATCAGACTTTCCGTCTTCGCTTGCTTGTGGGCACTGATCGTCTCGCGGATGTCCTCGATGAAGGCCGTGTAGTTCTTCAGCGAAGGCTTGATCAGTAGCTTGCCGCCGTACTTGCGAACGTTCTGTCCGAGGAAGTCGAACCCCTCGTCGATGTGCGTGATGCGGGTCTTGTCGGGTGACAGGACCAGCCCGCGCTCAGCGAGGAAGTTCTCGATCATCGGGCGGATCGTGTGTTCCAACATCTCTTTCGAGTCGCCGGTGACGATGAAGTCGTCGGCATACCGAATGACGCGGAAACGCGGTTGCTTGTTCGCTTTCAGGAAACTGCCCTCGACCAGCGCCTGCAAGCCGTCCAGCGTCATGTTCGCCAACACCGGGGAGATGATGCCGCCTTGCGGCGTCCCGGCGTGGGTGTCATGCAGTTGTCCGCGCTCGCAGTAGCCGGCCTTGAGCCACTGCTTCAGTACGAGTCGATCCGTAGGCACATGTGCCATCAGCCACTCGTGGCTGATGTTGTCGAAGCAGCCTTTGATATCCGCTTCGAGTACCCATGTCACCGCTCCCTTTTTCGCCAGTACGTTAAAGATGGCCTCGATGGCATCGGCGGTGCTGCGCTCGGGGCGGAACCCATAGGAGTCCCCATCCGCCGTGGTTTCCGCCACGGGTTCCAGTGCCAACAGGTGCAAAGCCTGGATGGCACGGTCGCGCATGGTTGGGATGCCCAGCGGGCGCAGCTTGCCGTTGGCCTTCGGGATGTGGACGCGGCGCAAGGGTTGTGCCCTGTAGCCACGCCGACAGAGGGTGGTGACGGCTTGTGCTTTATGTTCCGGTGTTGACCACAGCGTGCCATCCACGCCGGGGGTGTTTTTGCCACGGTTGTCCGTGACTCGCTTCACGGCGACTGCTTTGCCGTGAAACGAGGCGCTGAGCAGGCGTTGCAAGGCTTTCACCTTGTTCCACCGGCCCTGCGCTACTGCCTTGGCGATACGCGCCTGAAGTCGCTTCACGTTCGATTCGATCTGGCGCCAGTCGAGACCGTGCCATTCGAGTTTGGTGTGCGACGCTGCACACGCTTGATTTGCGTTCATCTGCTTTGCGTCGTTGGGCGATTTGTCAGACTCTCTCGCCATGAAAGACCCGCCGGAAGTGGGCTCGCTTTCGCGCGGAGTAACATTGAAACCCCTATCCGGGCCATTACAGCCCGGCGTTCGCTTTCTCCGGCTTTCCTCTACCCGCACCGCCATCAGCGTTCCTTGCGGTCGGCTTGCTCGGAGGCGCGCAACAGCGCGCACTCCAAGCGACGATTCGGGCTTACCGTGTTCCGACCGGGTAACACGGGCAGGTTAGGCTCCGCCTTTTCCCCGGTGGCGCTTCGTTCCTGTGCCAGGAGAACACAGCCCGGCATCCGGCCACTTACCTTTTGGTTCAAGCTTGTCAGCATGTTTAGCTTGTTCGTTCTAACGAGGTTTAGATAGCGGTTCACATCTGTTAGCCATACTGCCCAGCCTTGCACCCCTGCCGCATCATGCTCGCAGCAGTTGAACTTGCCTCGCGGTTTGTTCTTCTTCATTTCCGAAGGGGTTACGTTGTTCCGGCAGCTTCAAACGGGTCCGTTACCAGTCCCGCATGTGCCGGTAGGCTACGACTGAGGAAACAGTCGGTCTCACTTGCCCATACGGGCTGAGACCATTACTCGGACGACTTTCACGTCACACGTGCTCCAGCACATCTGTTTTGAGGGACAGCTTCAGCTCGGCCACGTTGCCGGGCGAGCGCACCTCATAGGGCATGCCCAGGGCATCTCGCTTGCCGAGGAAGACGCGCCCCTGGAAGGAGGCGTAGGTACTCATAGAAAATCCTTGCGTGACGCAGAAATGGGTACGGGGGTAAGCGCTGCCCGAACGGGGGCGCTTGGACGTACGGGTGGCCGCCGGAATCGGCGGTCAGAACGGCTGTCAGAACGACATCAGGCTGGCGTCGCCAGGTCGGCGGCCAGGGTCCGGTAGGTGATCCGGTAGCGCGCGGGAATGGCCGCCGCCACGGCGTCGGCGTCCTCGACGTCCCACTCGCAATCGAGCTCGTGGATGCCGAGCGCCAGGCCGCCGACATTCACATCGGCCATCAGCGCGGCGTGGGCGGCGACGAGCAACCGGTCGGCCTCGGTCTCCGGCGTGGCGGGCGGCACCGCGCGAGCCAGCGCTGTCATCCGCACGGTCAGTTCGCGGGTGACACGTTCATTGGCCCGGCTGGCGATGGCATCGCTCTCCGGAACCACCACCAGCGCCGGACACTGTTCGTGCGCGATAGCAACCGCTGGTGAGCGGTGCAGCGTGGCGCCGAGCGCCTGCACCGGCGGGCGGACGGCCGCCATCACCGCGAGCAGGATCCGCTCGCGAACAGAGTTGACTGCCATGGGGGATTACAGGCGGGATTACAGGCGCGTGAGCTTGGCGCGGATCTCGGAGCCGTCGCCGATCGCGCGCAAATCACGTACGTGGAAGACGGCGCCCGCGATCTCGACGGTCTCGCGGGGCGCAAGCCCCGCAAAGACGCGGCCGGGGTAGGACATCACATACTCGGTGCTGACCGTCAGGCCGTCGAGCAGCGTCTCGTCAGGCGCGGCGAAGCCCACCAGGTTGGTGCGCGGCGGGCTGCCGTCGGACGGCCGCCAGACGCACTCTTTCAGCAACCCGGCATTGGCGGCCGCTTCGTAAAGGGTTTCCACGATATCCATGGTCACCCCATCGTCAGCTTGACCAGCACGCCGGGCCGCAGGCACATCGGCAGCGGGTTGGCCTGAGTGTGCACGTCGGTGCCGCGATCGAACTTGCGCGGCTCCTGCTTGGCGTACATCGGCTGGCCCAGCGTGTTGACCGTCTCGTTGAAGTCCGCCGGCGCGAAATACGTGCTGAAGGTGTCGATGGTGCCCGTTGGGAAGATGTGTGCCTCGCCTGGTTCGATGAAGTTGCGCACCTTGCCCTCCGCGTCGGACGCCTTGCCCCGATACTCCTCGAAGGTGATGCCGCCGAACTCGAAGCCGTTCCGGACATCGTTGATCAGCATCACTCCTTCTCGCCAGCGCGAATAGGCCTCCTTGACGGTTTTCTGGCTGACCAGCGCCTTGAAGAAATCGGTCGAGCACAGGCAATGCGCGCCGGTCGTGACTTCGCCGAGCAGGGCGTCCTCGATCATGCCAAGCACATCCGTGCATTTGTTGCGGACCTCGGTTTTGTCGGCGCCCAGCTCGAAACTGACCACCTTCTGCTGAATGCGGAACTCCTCGAACAGGTTGTAGAGGGTGGAACCGTCGGCGTCGAGGATCTCGCCCTTGAGCGCGCCCATACGCAGATGTTCCAGCGTGATGGCGTGCTTGTTGCGCATCGTCTCCAGGCGCTCGGCCATCACGGCCGACACGGATTCCAGTTCGGTGTCCGAGCCGAACGCGCGCAGCCCTTGCACCGACTCGGGCAGCACCACGTCATCGTGCGGGATGTGGGGGATGACGAACGAGCGCACGTTGCGCCGGCCGCGCGTGCCGACCGTACCGGGCGAGCCGGGAGGCAGCGTCGGCAGCAGGGTCAGCACGCCCTCGCGCTGCTCCACGATGATCTGGCGCGTGCGCACCGGCTTGGGTGCGAAGAGGTTCATCGCCTCCAACTTGCCGTACCGGTTCGGGATCAGGTTGATGGCCGCCGTCATCGACGCCATCGAGAAGGCGGGATTGCTAAATGGATTCTGCATGGTCAATCAGGCTCCGACGCGCACCAGGACACCCAGTGCCTTGAGTTGAGCGATCGCGGCGAGCTGCTCGACGGCAGCGATGCCGGCAGGCCACTGCAGCGCGTGGCTGGCGACGATGGCGTGGCGCGCGATGAGGAGGCCGTCGTCGCGGTCGGCCAGGTGGGCGTCGCACGCCTGCATCAGCACGCCGGCGGCGTACTGGCTGCCATCGGTGGCGGACGGGTCAAGCTGCTTGACCTTGCCCGTGGCGGTCACCATGCCGACCACGGTGCCCAGCGACAGGGTCTGGCCGGCGGCCACGGTCACGCGTTCGCGCGAATACAGGTTGGGCGCCTCGTATTTCAGGAGGTCACCCAGGTTCAGTGGTTCTTGAAGAACAGCCATGGATCGTGATTACTGAATGCCCAGGCGCTTCTTGACGGCCTGGAGCAACGGGTTGTGGGGGGATGCGGGATGGCCGGCGCTGGCGGACACGGCCGGTGCCTGCGGATCGATGCGGCTGGCGATTTCGGGCGATGCCTCGGCCCGCGCGGCGAGCAGTTGGCTGCGCACGCGCTCGGGCGTAGCGCGCGCTTCGAGGAACCCGGCGATCAGGTCGGTGCGACCGGCCAGCGTGCACAGCTGGGCGATCTCCACGGCATCGGTGTGGCTGGCAACGGGGGCTGCCTGCGGTACCGACGGCGCGGCCACAACCGGGGGTTGGGCGGTAACGCCGAGTACATCCGCAGCCGGTGCGCTGACTGCAGCGGGATCAGGTTGAGTGGTCATGGAACAGTCCATCTGGAGGTTGAGAGAGGGCCTGCACGCAGCTATGGCCGGCGCGGCGGGAGAAAGCGATGCCGTGAGCTGGGCGAGCGCGTCATCGAAGGTGCCAACGGCGTCGGCGAGCCCGGCGGCGAGCGCGTCCTGTCCGAAGAACAGGCCCGCTTCGGTGGCGGTCACCGCCTCTGCGGCGATGCCGCGGTTGTTCGCCACGGTCGCGACGAAGAGCCCATAGAGCCGATCCACCTCGGCCTGCAGCTGCGCTTGCGCGGCATCGGTGATCGGCTCATGCGGGTTCAGGTCGTTCTTGCGGGCACCGGCGAAGACCGCCGTGTAGCGGATGCCGTCCTGCTGGTCCTTGACGGACTGGTCGACGTGCATGGCGATGACGCCGATCGAGCCGACGCCGCCCGTGCGCGAGACGAAGACCCGCGACGCGGCGCTGGCCAGCGCGTACGCCGCCGAGAACGCCATGTCGTTGGCCACTGCCCAGACCGGTTTGACGGCGGCAGCGGCGCGGATGCGGTCGGCCAGATCGAACACCCCGCCCGACTCGCCGCCCGGGCTGTCGACGTCGAGCAGGATCGCGGCCACGCCGGGATCGGCCAGCGCGGCGTCCAGTTGGTCGCCGATGGCGGTGTAGCTCGCCAGCCCCGATTCGGCCTCCAGGCCCACGGTGCGCCGCACCAGCGTGCCGTGGATCGGGATCACGGCGATCTGGGCGTGGCCGCGGGCCGGGCCGCGCGGGGGCGGCGTGTAGTCGCCCGGTGGCGCCAGGCCGGCCAGGCCCACGCGTGGCCCCAGCACCGACAGGATCACGTCGAGTTTGGGGCGATCAATCGCCAGCGGCACGCCGAACAGGCGTGTCGCCAGATGAGGCAACAGGGTCATGGAAATCCTTCAGGCGGCGACGGGTTCGCCGGCGTCCGCGTTCGTGTTGGCGCGGGGTGTAGCGGCTGCGCCGTCCTTGGCGGTATGGCGCGGGTCGGAATCGAAGACCAGGCCGAGCGCGTCGGCGCGGGCGTTATCGGCGGCGATCTCGCGGTCGATGTCCTCGGCGTCGTAGCCGAACGTCGAGATGGCTTCCGAACGGCTCATCAGGCCGGCACGGATGGCTAACAACATCGCTTTGAATTCTTTCTCCGGGTCGACCCACTGCCAGCCCTGCGGGATCCACTTCGCCTGCAGGTACTGGCGGCGGCGGGCCGCCCCGCCGCGCGCGAAGCCGGGGGCCACCAGCGCGCCGGAAAGCACCGCCTGCTTCATCCAGGCGGCCCACACCGGGCGACACATCTGATGCACCAGCACGCTGTGCTGCACCATCTCGCAGCGGCGGCGGAACTCCAGCAGACCCGCCCGGATGGACGAGTAGTTCACGCCCGTGAGGTCCCCGGTCAGTTGCTCATAGGTGATGCCGAGTGCCGCCGCCACGGCGCGGAACTGCGTGCGCAGGAACTCGCCGTAGGAGCCGCCGACATCGGCCGGATCGGAAAACTTGATGTCCTCGCCCGGCTCCAGAATCTGCAGCGTCCCCGGCTCCAGCCCGAGCAGCGAGATACCAGCCTCGTCCGGCAAGCCCTCGCCCATCAGGTTGTCCTCGGGGCTCTGGCGCGTCACGAATCCCGCGAACATGGCGGCGGTTTTCTTGCGCACCAGTTCCGCGTCGTCGTACTGGTCGAGTTCGTTCAACTTGACCAGCGCGCGCGACAGCCACGGCTCGCCCCGGATCTGGCCAGGCCGCAGCACGCGGAACAGGTGGATCACCTCGCTCGCATCGACCCGCACGGTATCGAGCCCGCCCTGCCCCGACATCGGCGCAAGCCTGCCGTCGTCCGGATGCGAGCGGTACAGGTGGTAGGCCACACGCCGGCCCAGGTTGTCGAACTCGATGCCCGAGCGGACCACGTTGCCAGACGGCAGGTCGACGTTCAGGGTCATCGGCAGGTGCTCGGCCTCCAGCAGTTGAAGCTGCAGCGGCACGGACAAGCCATCCTCGGGACGGCGCGGGCGCAGCCGGATCAGGCATTCCCCGCCTTCCAGCATGGCGCGGCAAGCGAGCGCCTGCAGGCCGTAGAAGTCGGTCTGGCCGGCGGCATCCGCCTCCTCGGTCCAGTCGCGCCACAGCGCCTGCACATCCGCCTTGAAAGCGTCGTCCGTGGATAGGCTCTGCGGCTTGATGCCGGTGCCGACCGCATTGGCGACAAAGGCCTCGATGCCGGCCTGCGCCCAGGCATTGCGCCGCACGAGGTCGCGGCTCTTGATGCGCAGATCCTCGCCGCTGGCGAGCAGCGCCGCCACCGCGCCCGGGTTGCTGGGCATCCAGGCGAGGGCGCGCCGGCCCCGGCCGGCAGCCTCGTGGACCGGTGTTTGGCCGAACAGGCTGCGGATCCGGGCAAACCAGCCGGACTGGGTTCGGGGTCCGGTGCTGGCCATCAGAACCCTTTGCCGGTCGTCACGCGGATCTGGCGCGGGGCACCCGGCCACAGGCCGGTTTCGGCGGCTTGCTCGAACAGGCCACGCCGCACCTCGCGGATCGCGAGCTTGAGCTCATCGACCGAGCGGTACTCGACCGTTTTGTCTTGGAAGGTGACGCGACGCTCGCCACGGGCGAGCGCGGCCTCCAGCGCTTGCAGCTGCGCTTCGGTATAGGCCATCAGCGGAATACGATCAGGTTGAGTTCGGAGGTGTCGGTCAGCGTCCCGGCGGCGGTCGTGCAGATGACCTCCACGAACGCCGCGGTCTTGGCCTCGGCGCGCGCGCGGGCGCCGGCGACCTTCATGGCGGACTGGCGCCCGGCATTGCGGGCCAAGGCCGTCCAGCAGTAGCCGTCGTCGGGCATCGGCTCGGTGAAGAGCACGCGGTACTTACCGGTGCCGACGCGGATCACGCGGTCGACGTTGAAGGCCGACCGGATCACCGCCTGGTCGCCGACGGTGCCGAAGCACACCCAGGCGCGGGCCAAGCCCGGGTGGTCCGCCGTGATGCGCGCGCGCACCTCCTGGGCGATGGCGGCGGCGAGCTCGGCGATGTTTCCGGTCAGCGACATCGGCGGCGCGTCAGGCGCCCGACAGCGCCGCTTCGAAGACCGGCACGAAGTCGGTCTCGGGGTCGCCGATGGCGCTTGCGGCCACCGCGCCGATGTTCTGGCGGGCCTGGGCCTGCTCGTCGGCGGTCAGTGCCTGCGCGGCATCGAAGCGCACGCGGCGATCCACGGCGGCCAGCAGCGCGGCGATGCCGGTCTGGTCCTTGAGGATCGCCTCCTGCAACTCCTTCAGGGTGTCGAAGGCCGCGTCCGCACCGCCGAGCAGGTCGGCCTTCAGCGCGTCCAGCAGGCCGGTGATGCGCGAGGCGGAGAACGTGGTGGTGGTGCCAGCCGCGTTGGCGTCATCGATCAGCGCGGCGCTGGCGATCTTGTCGAACTGCGCGCGCAGCTCGTTGATCGCCGCGACGAGGCTGGTCTTGTCCGTGGTCGACAGGCGGGCAAGCGTGCCCACCTGCTCGTGGATGGTCTTGAACTCCGACGCGAGGCGCTGGATCAGGGATTCGATGCGGGTCTGCAAACTCATGGGGGATGAACTCCGGGTATCAGAAAAGCGGGCACCGAGGTGCTCAGGACAGCCAGCGGCTCTTGATCACGCGCCGGCTGGATTTGCGGCCCCCAGGACGGGGCCCAGAAACGGCGATGCCACCGCGAGCGGTGGCATCTGTGGGGGAAAGCGATTCGGTTGTGGGTGGTACATCAGGCGGCGGCGCCAAGCCCAGTTGCCGCTCCAGTTCGCGCCAGTGGCGCTCTTCGAAGCGATCCAAGCCCGCTGAACTGGCGGCTGCCCGCGCGTACACGTAGCAGTCGAGCGCTTCGTTACGCTCGCGCATCTTTTGCCACTCGCGGATCGGGAAGCCGTTGCGATCGCGCCGCGTGACCAGTTGCTCGGCGCACAGCTGCTGCAGGAATTCCGCATCCACCTTGGGCAGATGGACAAACCCCGATGGGAACGCGATGGTCGCGCCGTCCTCGGCCACGTCGGCCGCTTTGCGCAGGTTGTTGTAGAGCTCGAGCTTCGCGATGCCGACCGCCACCGTGAAGAGCTTGATACCCCGGCGCAATTTCTTGCCATTGCGCAAGACGTCGACCGCCGTGGGCGAGCCGATCAGCGCGGCGCCGCGCGCCACGCCCTTGACTGCCATCACACGGGCGTCACGGCAGGCGCGCACGAAGGCGTAGGCTTCCTGCGTGGCAAAACCGGTGTCGAGCGCGATGCGCGCCAGCGGCATCGACGCGCCGGTGGCGTGGGTCCACTGCTCGTCAATCATTTCAGCGAGGCGCTTCCACACCCCGTCGCGGGCGGTGTCGCCCATCAATACGCGGTGCTCCACCAACCACGACGCCTTGCCGCGCCCGAACGCCCAGACCGAGACTTCGATCCGGTCCTTCTGCACGTCGGCGCCCGCCGAGAGCAGCAGGCCGCCCACCGGCACGGTGCCGATCGGATAGTCCTCGCGGCGCTCCAGCAGGCGCTGCCAGTCGGGTGCCTCGCCCTCTTCGACCCAGGTCTCGCCGAGCTCGGTGTTGCGGAAGGTCTTGATCGCCGCCGCCGAACCTGATTCCTTGCTCACCGCACTCTCCCAGGCCGCGGCAATGTCGCGCCAGCTGCGCCAACCCACCGGGCTGTAGAGCGAGGACAGGTGAAAGCCCGCCGTGCGGCCGACCGCCTCCGTCATCGCCCGCCATTCACCCTGCTCCAGCATCCACGCCTTGTGGTGCTCGTGGATGGGCTCCTCGCAGGTTTCGCAGAGGTAAGCTGCCGTGTCCGGCTCGCCCTGGGTCCAGCGCAGTTGCTCAAAGCGCAGCCATTGCCGATGGTCGCAGTGCGGGCATGGCACGAAGTAGCGACGCTGGTCGGAGGCGTCGTATTCGCGTTCGATGGTGCTGGCACCGGCAATCGTCGGCGTCGACACGATGAAAATTTTGCGGCGCGCGAACGTGCGCGTCCGGGCCTCGGCCAGCGAAATCGCATCGCCTTCGCCCTCGACGTCCAGCGGGTAGCCGTCCACCTCATCGAGAAACAGGTATCGCACCGGCATCGAACGCAAACCCACGGCGCTGTTGGCGCCGGTCATGACCAGCACGCCACCGCGAAACTCTTTGGCCAGAATCGTGTTGCCCGAGTCCCGCGAGCGGGCTGGCGCGATGCGCTCGGCGAGTGCGGATGACTCCTCGATCAACGGATCGATCCGTTGCTTGGAGTTGCGCTTGGCCATCTCCACGGTGGGCCAGACGGCCATCATGGGGCCGGGCGCGTGGTGGATGACGTAGCCGATCCAGTTCGAGCCCATCTCGGTGTTGTGGGTCGGGATCCACCCCTTCCCACAGAGAAACAGGTGCCGTGGAGAATCGACCTCGATGCAACGTACCGGGACCGAGGGCACTGGGCGTACCGCGACGATCACGCGGCGGCGCGATCGCCCAGGCCGTCCGCTGGCAACAGAACGCAGCCTGTCGGCCTTGCGTGCCAGTCGGAACATCGGCTCCTCACGGTAGGCGGTCCACCGAATACGCCAATACCGCTGGCACTGGTGCTGCTGTCCTTGGAACGCCCTGCGGCGCGATGCCACTTCGTAGACGGCCGGCCGGTAGCCCAGGCTGCGCAAGAGCTCAACCAGCTCGTCGATCAAGCGTCGGTCCGCGTTGCTGAACTCGCAGGACTTGCCATCCGGTGTCACGCTGCCATCGCTGTCCATCAGGCCCTGCACCAAGGCGAGCCGCTGCGTATGGCTGGCGCGCTTGTAGGCCATCGGCACGTGCTTGTTGACGAGCAGATCGAGCTGGCGCAAGCGAACGGAGAACAGCGATGTGCCGCAAGCGCTGGACGGTTCACCATCGCCATCGACCGTCTTGAAGGTCGGATCGATCACCACGTTGGTACATTTGCCCTTGCTCCAGCGGGGACGGCGAAAGATGGCGGACACGCCACAGCGCGCGAGGATGTCAACGATGTCCGCATCATCCTCGTGCACGCTGATGTGGTTCATCCAGGCAGAACCGTCACCCAGCCACAGCCCCAGCACGTATGGGTCGATCGGGAGGTCACGCTCTGGCATCCGGGCCGGTGCGCAGGTCGCGATCGAGAAGCGCCAGCGCTTGCCATTGACGAAGCGCTCGCGTCCGACCAACTCGGCGGTCCGCACGGTCCGTTCGAGGGTTCCACCGTGGGTGCACTCAAACACCGGCCACCGATGGTCGGCATCCGCGACAACCGTCTCACCGTCCTCGAACTCGATTTCGTAACATGGACGGTCGTACAGAACTGGCGAGACGCCAAGCACACGGCATGGCCAGCCAGCTTCATCGAAAACGTAGTCGCCTGCTTGCAGTTCACCCATGCTGGTCCAGCCGCCCGGCGTCGGTACCGGCGTATTCAGTGCCAGTGGCGCTCCAACCTGGGCCGCCTTCATGAAGACCACCCGCTCGATGGCCGAGGTCGGCGACAGACAATCCATGATCGCGCGCAAGTACGGCGTGCGGCTGGTACGCCAACGCCCAGGCTCGGCCGACGCCTTGCTCGACAGCATGCGGTGGCGGTCGGCCCATTCGGAGACGGTCAGCAGCGGATCGGGCGTCAGTCCTTCACGCCAGGCGCGCTCGATCTCGGCAGCGCCTTCGTAATCCGCTACCAGCATCAATCCACGCGCGGGCGCAGCTCGCCCAGCTCCTGCAGGTGACCACGCACGGCGGACTCCAGCGCGACGTGCATCGTGTGCGGATCGACAGCCAGCGCTGCGGCCATCTGGGCGGACACGCGCGCCGGCCAGTTCAGCCACGCATCGCGCTCGGCGCGCGCCAGCTTAAAGACATGCGCGATGGCCTGCGAGCGGTCGACCAGTTCCCCTTTGAGCCTCGCCAAGCGCACCTTGTTGGTCTGCGCCTTGACCACCTCGTTGACGGTGCGGGCCTGCAGCAGCGACGTGCCGCCTGTGGGCGCCGATGCGGCCCCGTCTGGGGCGTGACCGCCCTCCTGCGGCACGGCCACCCTGACGGGCCTGGAGCGGGTTCCGTGGCGCGGTGCTTCGGTGTTGCGCGCCCACTCGGCGTCGGCCCGGTCCGAGTCAATGGTGCCGTCCGCCTCGGGCGTGATGCGGCCCGCGGCAATGGCCTTGCGCACGGCGGCGTCGGACACGCCTCGGTGCCGTGCATAGGCTCGAATTGAAATTCCCATCTGATTTGAATTCTTGCGGATAGCGCTTGGCTTCTGTGCGGCACAGCGCGTTCATGTGCTCACCAACACGACACATCAACCGGAGCAAACGATGCGCAACACCCTGAGCCAAAACGACGTGGTCGAAGAGCTAATCGAGATCAAGGCGCAGATGCTCGACCTGATCGAAAACGTGCGCGGCGTGCTGAAAGCCGGCGGATTCCGCAGCGCGCTGGATCGCGCCGAGGACTACTGGATGGCACACCTCACCTGCGCGATCTCCCACGACCACGGCTACCTCATCGTCTTATACACATCTCGCCGCACCCCTTAAAAATCAATGACTTACTGGAGCCGGCTTGTGAGCGCCGAACCGCCATCATTCAGCGGTCGACAACCCGCAGCGCCTTATTTCAAGGGGTTCCAGGAGGGTGCGCTCAAAAATGAGGCAAGAGTTATGTATAAGACGATGCGGCTACCTCGGCGGGTCGGGATGCACGCTGCAGGACACCATCGAAGAAATCGAGCGCGGCGAAGACGAAGACGAGGAAGACGAGGAAGACGACAACGCCTGACATGACGCGCCGGGCAGCGGTGCCCGGCCGGCCACGTCCAGCACAAAGCGCTTGGCTTCTCTGCCGAGCAGCGCGTTCATCACACCACGTTCAAACCACCTCGAAGGAGCAACACATGACCACGCAACAACTGACCCCGGCACAGCACGCGATCCTCGCCTACGCCATTTCGCACACCGGCGGCAAGATCGAATGGTTCCCCGACAACATCAAAGGCGGCGCGCGCAAGAAGGTGCTCGAAGGGCTCGCCAAGCGCACCCTGATTACCGCCAGCGGCGACGACTGGCTGGTCACGGCCGCAGGCTACAACGCACTGGGGCTTGACGCGCCGCAGCCCGCCGCAGAGGCCGAGCAGCCGCGCAAGGTGGCCCGCACGCGCGAGAACAGCAAGCAGGCCCAGGTGATCGCGATGCTGCGCCACCCGGACGGGGCAACGATCAACGAAATCTGCAAGGCGACCGGCTGGCAGGCGCACACGGTGCGCGGCGCGTTTGCCGGCACTTTCAAGAAGCGGCTGGGCCTGACCATCGTTTCCGAGAAGTCGGTCGACAGCGAGCGCGTCTATCGAATCGCAGCAGAGGCTGCCGACCCGTCCGCCTGATGTCGCGCGGGGCCGACTGCGATGGCAGCGGCCCCGCTGAGGCTGCAAACAGCGCTTGGCTTGTGGCCGGAACAGCGCATTCATACACGTGTCGCAACGACATCAACAACGAGGACACAAGCATGGACATCAGCAACGCTATCCGTAACCACAGCAACTACGACACCGATGATTACAACTGCCCTGCGGACATCCCGTTCGGCTTCACGCACAACCCTACGCATTTTTGCGCCGAGCTCTTGGTGGCGAACATGGAGAATTTACGCCCCTCAAAAAAACGTACAGGATTGAGCATGCCTCGAATCAGATCGCATGACAGGTATTTCACCAGCAGAGGTCCTACGGATCCCCTGGACGATTTCCACCACGAGTCGGTCGTTAAACTTCACAAATCCGTCGATCCAAGCCTATTCGGCCTGAGTTCGTTTCGCTCACGCAAAGTGCGAGTGGATTCGGACACAATGGACAATCTCAAGATTGCCGAAAAGACCGTCCAGCAAGTCAAGCGGATGCTGCCTTACGGCGGGGGAAATCAGAAGCCTGACGTCACCTATACCGAAGGCGAATCTTGGGCACGTCGGAGCATGCTCCGTGATGAAACGTATTGCCAGAATCCGATTCAGCACGCCAAAGAAGTTGTTCGTTACCAAGCGGGCAACTGCGCCGAACACGCCAATGTGAGCTACACACTGCTGGCGGGCTGTCAACTAAACGCCCCCTTGCTGCGGGTAAGCGACGCCGACGACGACCATGCGTATGTGCTGATCGGTGACCCACGCGACCCGGATTGGGGTGAAAGAGATACTGTCGTTGTGGATGCCTGGGTGACACATCCTTCGGCTTTTACCTTGGCAGAGTCCGATGGTCTGCGGCCGACTCCCACCCCTTTCCAACGAAGCCGAAACAGTCGTCCGGACCCGGACGCCAATCTGCAAAACGTTCGGCATGTCATGACGGAGGATGTCAATCAATACCTCGCCGAATACAGCCGCCCTCACATCGGCCCTGAACTGCTTGATTACATTACTGAATACGTCGATACCAACAAGTTTTTCAACACAAAAACCTCGGCCGCAGATCCAAGCACTCGCTACGGTGACAGCAGCTACACCTCCAAGTCGATGGACCGCATAGCAAAAAGTACGGTCGATCGGCAAAGAGAAGCCCGGCGCGAGTGGAATAATTCCCCATACGACTGGTAACTGAGCGCCACCATGGCGAGGGGCCAAGCCACGGCGCTATGCCGCATCGCGCCGTAGAAGCCGCCCACCCTGTTGGTGATGTTTTACGGCAGACCGATGGACCTTTTGTGTTCGGTTTAGGTTGCTTTTGCGCCCCCTCCAAGATGCCTCTGACCCAGTTCGATGGCAGACGCCGGCTGAACTGGAGGCGCTCCTGGCAGCCCTCGCGCATGACGACGGCGCCAGCTCGTTCGGTTCGATCTGGCCGGCGAACATGTCGTGGATGACGACGTGCAATCGGGAGCAGCGGACTGACGCGCTGCGCGCAGGCAGTGTCGGGTTGCAAAGGGCCTCGCCCTTTGGCACGAAGTGGGTAGGCGAGGCGCGTAGCGCGTTGTCATACACACTCATCGTGCCTCTGCCAGCGGCGGCTTTTGCCGCTCGGAAGCAAGAGGCAACAGGACGCAACAAGAGATAACAGAATGCCAACAACAAGCACCGACCCAGCAACAAGAGGCAACGAGATGCCAACGGATCGTCAGCACAACAACCTCTGCGGCACCATGCTGGTGATGAGCGGGCAGCTCGTGCCGCGCCCCGAGGTCGAGGCCGTCGAGTCGGAACTGGAAGCGAACAGCTATGCCGCCGTGCCGAGCTGGCGCAACGATGGGCGGTGGGAGCTTTGGACGCGCGATGTGGTGACCGTCGCGTGCGATGCCGATGTGCATTTCACCAGCGGCCCCAGCGAGACCTTTGCCACGCGCGACGAAGCCCTCGCCGCCGGCCGCACCTGGCGCAACGCGCAGCAATTGCCCTAAAGCAAAGACCCGGCCGAAGCCGGGTCTTTGCTAACGAGAACACCCACCGTGTAGGTAGGCGCCAGAAGGGTCACTTGCCCTTATTCTTTGGGTGCGCTTTGCTCATACGTCGAGAGCATGGAAACCAGTTTTTGGCCTTCTTCAGAACTGATATCCACGACACCCCCGTCCACAACGCCTTTTAAAAAATAGTAATCCACCAACGAACTGACTCGACCTCGCTTCAACAGCGATAGATATTTCTTAGATTGACTCCTTCTCAGCTCCGAAAGAGAAGGTGCCCCATGCTCTAAAAACCGCCCATCCGCGTCAGAAACTTGTTTAGGCGTCCAATCACTAGACATCTCCAGACAATCATTAATGGCCATTTTTAGACCGCGCTTTGCCTGTGCACGAGATTTTTTCTCCAAATCCTCCAATACATAAATAGGATTCATCTCGGGCAAGTAGTGAGGCTTAGCCTCAAACCACTCATAAAAGAGGCCCATAAACCTCTTCAGACCCTCATACTCATCATCGGATAATGTCGACATTTTAGCGGCAAGTACAATTCCCATAAGGAACAGGCGTCCCAAATTCGAGTGTCGCAGCCCCCATGTAGAGCGGTCGGCGCGGATTGTAGAGGCTGATCCCATTAATCATATTCCGAGAATCCCCCCCTGTACTCTGTGCCCCACCGTTCACATCGATAAGTTGCTGTTCTCGGCCTCTAATTGCTGAGTAGCTCGTCGACGACTTATCAAGCACAGGCGGCAAAAACCCCTCCGCATTTAGCAGCGCTTGCCCGAAAGCTCGATTCTTAATATTCGTCAATGGGTCGTCATAGCCGGAAGTTCTCCCGCTATAGCACTGCCGAGTTTTAGGATTATATCGGGTGTAAGTTTGATAGGTTTTTTCGCGATTAAGCTCATCTAGCCATTGCGTTGTCACAGTTGCCAACCTGTCCGCTAGCGACTTCCCATCGGGATTGGTGGACCCCAGAATCGAACCACCAGGAGCCGGGATCGGAAAGGCCTGCAACCCTGTCGGATCGACGTTAGCCAGAGGGTTGCCACCGACATATGCGTATGTGGACCACTGCCCGCCATTGAGTCCGATCGGGTCCGACTGCACGTACCGCCCGCTTGCCGGATCATAGTCCCGATTCGCGTTGTAGTGCTTGCCCGTCTCCGCGTCATAGACCTGACCGGGGAAGCGCAGGTTGTACGTGAACACGCCCAGGCCGGTCGGATTCTCATCCGGCAGCGTGGCCCCAAACGGATCAGTCTGATCCCACCGCCACACCATCAGGTTGTTGGTGTCCGTGATCACCCGCGGCGTGTCGATCTGATCCGCGTAGATGTAGTACGGCGTGCCGTTCTTGACCGTCGCGATGGGCGTGTCGCCCAGGTACACCGTCTCCTGGATCGCGTTGCCCGACTGGTCGTATTCCCCGATCAGGTGGCCCGCTTCGTCGTAGACGTACCGGGTGGCGCCAGTAGGCACATTCGTTCCGCTCTTGACCACCCGTTGTTCTAGCCCGTTATACAGGTAGCTGGTGGTGATGCCGTTCTTGGTAACGCTGGCCAGCCGACCCCGATCACTGTAGCGATACGTGGTCGTACCGTCGCCGGTCTGGTTCCCCGCTGCGTCATAGCTGTTCGTGGCCGGTGTCGGCCCTGTGCTCGCCGTCTGCCGGTTGCTCGCCGGATCGACGGTCTGCGTGTAGCTGTTGCCACCGACCGTCTGCCCCGTGCGGTTGCCGTTGGCGTCGTAGCTGTAGCTCTGACTGCTGTTGGCCGGCAGGTAGCTGATCAGCCGGTCCTGGTCGTCATACCCGAAGGTCTGGTTCGCTGCGGTCGCCGTGCTGCTGCCAGTGCTGCCGCTCGTGTCCGCGTGCGTGTACGCCGTGATGCGCGAGGCCGCGTCGTAGTTCACCGTGCGCGACAGGCCCTTCGGCGTGGCGCCGGTGCCGCTGGTCGCGCCCAGCGGGAACTGGGTCAGCCGACCGCTCAGGTCGAAGCTACGCGTATAGGCTGTGCCGTTTCCCCAAGTCCATCCCGTTGGTTTTCCGAAGGGCTGGTATTGGATGTTGGACAGCAGTGGGGTACTGCCATTGGCCGTGGTCAGCGTCAGGCCCGCGATGCGGCCGCCTACATCGTAGCTGTACCCAATGACACTATTGCTCGGATACGTCATGCTGATGACGTGTCCGGTGCTGCTGCCACTGGTGCCATAGGCGTACGCCACCACTTGCTTCTTGGTCTCGCCGTTGGCCGTGGTGCTCTGGGTCTTGCGGACCACGTTGCCGAAACCATTGAATCGCCAGCGCGTCTGGCCGGATTCATCGCTGATGTGCGTCAGGTGCCCGATGTCGTTGGGCTCCGGGTGCTTCCCACCGTCATAGGTGAAGGCGATTGGCGTGCCGCTCGCGAAAACCGCATGTGTCATCCGATTCACGGCATCGTAGCGGTACCTCGTGATCTTGCCGCGCGCGTCAGTGCGGCGCGTGAGATTGCCGGCCAAATCGTAGGTGGCGCTGGTGGTGCCGGTGTCGGGGCTTTGCTGCTGGGTGGTATTGCCCAGGCCGTCGACGGTATAGGTCGTCACCAGGCTACGAGGGTCGGTGACTTCCCGCACACGATCCTGGCCGTCGTAGGTAAAGACGGCCGTGGGTGCTGCGCCGCCGGGCGTGGCGGGCGGGCCTTGCACCTTGGTACGACGACCCAGGGCGTCGTAGGACAACGTCGTCACCAGCCCACGTGGGTCGGTGATCTGGGTCAGGTTGCCGACCGTGTCGTAGGCATACTGGGTCGTTGAGACTTGCGTCTGGGCCAGCGTCTGCGTGCTCAAGGCGAGCAGGACCGCAGCGCTGATTGCCCGATAGAGTTTGCTCTCTCTCATGATGGCTCGTTGATTGGAGTTATTGGTTTATGCCGACCGTGACCTTGAGCGGTCGGTTCATTGAATCGAAGACGCGGGTGATTTGGCGGGCCAAGTTGCCGTTCGGGTCCTTGGCCTGTTCCTGCGTGCGGTTGCCCATCGCGTCCAGCGTGTAGCTGATGCTGTTGCCCAGGCTGTCGGCGGCGCCCGTCAGGCGGTGTGCGGCGTCGTAGCTGAAGCTGACACTGCCGCCGTCCGGCAACGTCGCCTTGGTCAATTGCCCCACGGCGTCATAGCTGTAGTTGGTGGTCTGCCCCGCCCCGCTCGCCGGGGTGATCGTCTGGCTAGTCAGCCAGCCGCGGTTCGAATACGTGAATGCGGTGACCGCGCCGTTGGCATCCGTCATCTGCAGCGGCCGACCGTTGGCGTCGTACTGGTTGATCGTGGTGGCGTGGCCGAGCGGATCGACAATCTGGTACCGGTCGCCCTTGCGGTATTGCGGCGGCGTGGACGTGTCGTCGGCGGTGCGGTAGACGTAGGTGGTGGCCGTGCTCAGATCGGTACGCGGGCCGCTGCTGGTCGCCACCAGGCCGTCGGCGGTGTAGGTCCAGTTGGTGGTCCGAGCCGGGCCGGTCGTCGCTGCGCTGAAGCCCTGGCTGCCGTCACTGTCCGCGGTCGGCGTTTCGCTGTAGCGGGTCAGATTGCCGTTGCTATCGTAGCTGTACGTTTCCAGCTTGGTCGGCGAGGCGATTTGAGTCGGCAGGTTCCAGAATTGCGAGTGCCATACCGTTGTCGTGGTGCGGGCGCTGGTCGTACCCGAGCCGTCCACGCGCTGGGTTTCGCGGTTCTGGCTGTCGTAGGTGTGGGTGGTGACCGTGCCGTTGTAGTCGGTTTCCTGGGTCAGGTTGTTGTTGGCGTCGTAGCTGCTGCTCTGGCGGGTGCTGCCGCACAGGCCACACGGAGCGCTGATCGCGGTCGGCAGCAGCACGCCGTTCTGTTTCAGGAAGCTGTAGACGCTGGTCTTGCCGGTCGGGTCGGTGACGGTGGTCTGGTAGTTGTCGCCGTACTGGAACTGGTACGCATTGGCGCCGCCCGACAGCGTGCTGCTGATGGCCCGGCCCTGATCGTCGTACGCATAGGTGGCGTAGCGGCTGCCGTTCTCGTCAACGATGCCGGTCAGGGCGGTCGGGAAACGGCTGTCTTCGTAGACATACTGGCGTACGGCGCCATCCGGCCGCGTGATCGTCGACAGCATGCCGGCGCTGTTGTAGCCGTAGCCGGTGACGGCGCCATCGGGCGCGGTCACGCTCGCCACACGGTTCTGGCTGTCGTAGGCGAAGCCCAGGCTGCGTCCGCTGGGGGCCGTGACTGTTGTCAGTTGATTCGCGGCGTTGTAGGAGAGCGTCGTGGTGCGGCCGTTGCGCTCGCGGACGGATTGCAGCTTGCCGCTGGTGTCGTAGGTCTCCACCGCTCCCGTATCGACCACCGTGTACTGCCAGCCGGTCGTCTTGCCGTTGGCATCGGTGATCGAGTTCAGCGTGTCTTGGGTACCTGCAGTTGACCACGCCGAGCCATTCTTGCGGAAGCCGTACACCGAGCCATCATCGCGCAAGGCGGTGACCGGAGCATTCGTGTCAGTCACCACACTCGTATCCAGGCTGCGCTGCCAGTTGGACGTCCATTGCGCCGCCCCACCGCTTCCCCCATAGATGCTGTAGGACTGGTAAGCGAGCGTCACGGGCAATTCCGCGCTCCCGCCATCGTCCCGCGAGGAAACACCGGTCGTGCCAGTTCCGGGAGTCACCGGACTGCCGGCTGTGCAAACTTGTACGAGAGGCCGTGCCCGAGCGCATGTGCCATCCGCTTGTAGCGCATATCCACTCGCACACTCCCCTGGCATCCGAAACACCGAGGTATACGCTCCAATGTCGGCTAGACAGTTGGCGCCGGGCAATACAAATTGCAGTCCGATAAATGTGTGTTCCGACGGGATTGCCAGACAAGCGCTACCTGCCGAATCGTACCTCGGACCAATGGGGCCAGATGTCGTCCACTTATAACCTGTCACACCCATATCCGCACCGCTAGAAGCCCAACTTGAGCTACTGACCAGCACTAAAGCCAGTAACGCACGCTTTAGGGGGATCTCCCCGGTGCGCGCAGAAACCGAAAGAGCCAACCCACTCGTCAAGCAGGCGGGCAGCGCAGCCCACAGATCAACAAATCGCTTCATTCCCAGCCCCAACATCACTTATTTTTATGAAATATGTGACTTTAAGCGATCATCTGGCTGGGGCGATGGTAGGTGAATTTCTATGAGAATTAGGAGTTCCTGACGTCAGCGCGAAGAACTGCAAGGCATCTGGGGCATCGGCGGCGAGGCGCTACTGACGAGCTTTACCGTCGCCGAAGCGGGTCGGCATCGGCCTGCAATGGATCGGGGCGAACCGGATAGATCGCACATCTGAGAGCCCGTTTGAAAATTCCCCGCGACTGTGATGTAAAGGGTGGATGTGGAAAAAAGACCATAGAGAACGCGAGGCAAAGCTGGCTCGCAAGAGCAAGCGTTACCCGAGCGACATGACGGACGTCGAATGGGCCGCAGTGCAGCCGCTGCTGCCACGCGAGGCCGTGCGAGGCCGGCGCCGGGAGTGCGACTTGCGGGAGGTGATCAACGCGCTGCGCTACCTGGTGCGAGCGGGCTGCGGCTGGCGCATGCTGCCCCACGACTTCCCGCCGTGGCAGACCGTGTATTGGTGGTTTCGCCGGCTCATGCACCGATTTCTGTTCCGCACGCTGCACGACGTGGTGCTGATGCTGGACCGGGAGTTGGCTGGGCGGCAGCCGTGCCCGAGTGCGGGCGTCATCGATAGCCAGACAGTCAAAGCGCCCTCGGCGGACAAGCGTGGCTACGATGCGGCCAAGAAAATCGTCGGGCGCAAACGGCATATCGCGGTGGACACGGATGGACGGCTGCTGATGGTGAACCTGACGCCGGCGGACATTGCCGACAGCACGGGGGCACTGGTGGTGCTGGATGCAGTGAAGAAGCGCTGGCCGGGCGTGAAACACCTGTTTGCAGACGGCGCGTACGATCGCACCGCGCTGATGGACAAGGCCGCGACCCTCGACTTCGTGGTTGAAGTGGTGCGCCGGCACGAGCAGCAAACGGGCTTTGCCGTTCTGCCACGCCGCTGGGTGGTCGAGCGCACCTTTGGGTGGATGATTCGCTGGCGCCGACTCGTGCGCGACTACGAGCAGCGCGCGGACGTATCGGAAGCCATGATTCATATCGCCATGAGTAGCTTGTTACTGCGCAGAATCGCTCATCCTTGAATTTCCAAACGGGCTCTGAGCAGGGTGCGTACTGTGTGAACCTCGTGGGCTGGTGCGAACCACCACCTGAGCAGGTTCGCACCGCCCACAAAGCACAAGACCCGCGCAAACACAGGGCTGACGCGGGTCTGGGAGGATATGGCCGATTCGGTTTAGGCGTGGGTACCGTGCGAACCTGGGTTCGCACCCCGACGGTGGGCGGGTCCTGCGCTGGTGCCCCCCGTATTGCGCTTTTTGCAGGAAGGACCCCTTTTTCTCGGGGCACCCCTTGCTATCTGCGCCGTTATCCGAACGGTAGGCGAGATACTACCCCCAAATCACCCGATTTGTTGCACCGCGTGCCGCCCCCGAATCGGACAATCGGGGCAAACAGCGGACATTCGCGGCAAGCATTACCCTACGTTACTCTTTGCTTTGGACCGTTGATGGACTTGGCCACGCGCTCACGCAGCGCATCGAAATAATTCGCGTCCACCGGCGTCGTAGGAGGGGATGCGGCACCCTGGCGCAACAACTCACGGAGTCGTTCGATATCGCTGGCCTTTCGCAGTGAATTACTCGGGTGCTTATGGCTCATCGGGATGAAAAACAGCGGGCAGATCACGGGCGCCATGCAGGATGCGAATGACGATCACCTCATCCGGGGTGGCGACAAAGAAAATCACGTAACGACCGTAGGCGCATGAACGCATGCCGTCGCCAAGTTCTGGCCGTAAGCGATAGCCGGGCGGATTCAGCACGAGGCGCTCGCATTGCCCCCGCAGATCACGGACGAATGTGAAGGCCCGTGCCGGGTTGTCTTGCGCGATGTAGTCAGCAATGGATTCCAGGTCTTGCTCAGCCAGCGGGGTAATGGCAAGACGCATCAGTTCTGCTCGCGCCTCGCTTGTGCGCTGTACTTGGCTTCAAGACGGGAAAACACCTCATCGGCAGGCTTGGTCGGACCGCTCGCTTTGCCTGCTGCGATCTCGGCGCGCAACGCCTCCAGATGAAGTTGACGGTGCTGCTCGCTCTCTTCGAGCAGGCGAAGTCCGGCCCGCACGACCTCGCTGACATTGTTGAACCGGCCGCTTTGCACCTGCTCACGGATGAATGTCTCGAAATGATTGCCGAGGGCGACGCTGGTAGGCATGATGCTTCCTAACTATTACTAACAGTTGTTAGTATAGCGTCGCCCTCCTTTCAGTCAATGTTGTGGGGCGTTGAGCCTGCCCGCCACGATCTCCAGCGCCCGTTGCCAGCGCCGCCAGGCGGTCGTGCGGTCGCAGGCGAAGCGCAGCGTGATCTCGCGCCAGCCATAGCCCTTGGCCCGCATCCACACGAGGTGGCGCTGCTCGACCTCCAGCCATTGCACCCAGCGCATCGTCTCCAGCATCCGGTCGATGGCCTGGGGACTGGGCGGGAAAGGCCGGTAGACCTTTTCGTCGGCCGCGAAGGCTTCCCACTCGCGGCGCACGATGGTCGGCCACGTGTTGATGTAGCCCTGCACGCGGATGGGCGGCAAGCGCCGTCCCGTGTTGGCGGCGTCCTCGAAGCGGGCCGCCACGTCCTCCTTGGTCCACTCAGCCACGGTGCCGGCCTCCCTCGCCATACAGCCGCTCGCCGATGCGGCGCACCAGCTCGCGTTCGAGGAAGTCCAGGCGCTCGTCGGATTCGGCGACCACGAGGATGCGCTGCTCGCGCCAGCCCTGCCGTTTGAAGGCTTCGAGGTCGGTGACCTCGGGCTGCGTGCGGGCCAGCGCGGAACGGTAAGGCGGTGTGCGAATCTTCATGTCACACCTCCTGCGTCTCGGCCGCCCAGTACAGAATCGCCAGGGCGTCGGCTTCGTTGTCGTCGGACGGCTCATGGCCACGCTTGCAGACGGAGGCGATCATCTCGTCCTTGCTCGCGTTGCCCTTGCCCGTCGCGTATTTCTTGATAGTGCCGACTGGAACGCCCACGTAGGGGATGTTGTGGTGCTCGCACCAGGCGCTCAGGTGCCCGAGCAGACCGCCGTAGATGTGCGCGGCGTCCACGCCCGCATGCCGGCGCACCTCTTCGAAGTACACCACGTTGATGTGGCTGCAGGCGAGCTTCAGTTCGTTGAGCCACCGCTTGAAGCGCAGGTAACGCATGCCGCCGCCTTCGAAGCGTTTCGGTTTGAAATCCTGCGTGCCGCTGGCAATGCTGCCGTCCAGATACTGCAATGCCCAGCCGGTCTTGGTGCCCAGGTCCAGGGCGAGAATCGTTGTGTTCATGTTGGAAATCGTCATGTCCGGTCGGAGTTGTGACCGAACGTGACCTACGTCCGGATTAACCTCTACGCGTGCGCGCGCACACACGTAAAGAGAACAATCCCCATGACGGTCACGTTCGGTCACACCGTTGTGTTCAGTCGTCCCGATATGGCAGGCGTGAGCCGTAGTCCTTGGCCTTGAGCGACAGGCCGGCAAGGCCCTTGACGCCGTAGTTGAGGCGCGTGCGCTCGAAGCCCCGATTGGTCAGCTGCTGTGCGAGCCACCGGCTGGTCCCCACGTACTCGCCGCGCCGGCCCGCCCACTCCTGCCAGCGCAGGAACACGTCGGCCACGGCCACACGTGCCTGTTGATGGCACTGGGCCTCTTCATCAAGGAAGTCGCCGATGGCGTCCTCCTCGTCGAAATACGCTTCCGTGGCCGATCGCACGCAGTCGGGCGGGTCCAAGCGCTGGCGCTGCCACGCGAGGCACCCTTCGATGGCCCACGCCAGGATCCCGTCGCGCTCCTTGAGCAGCTTCTCGGTGAGCCGGCCGTCGCGGCGCTCTGGCGGCACCGTCACCGTGAACGGAATCAGGTGCAGGCGTCGCTTCATGGCCTCGTCCACGTTGCGGATCGCGGGCTTGTGGTTGCCGGCGATCAGCAGCTTGAACTGCGGCAGGTAGTCGAAGAAGTCCTGGCGCATGAAGCGCGCGGACACCTTGTCGCCGCCAGTGATGGCCTTGACCTTCGACTCGTTCCAGCGCCGGCCCTGCTCCGTTTCGATGGACGACACCAGGCGTGCGCCGCGCAAGCCCGCCAGTTCGGTCGGATGGCGATCACCACGGGCTTCCATGAAGGTGTCCATCGGCGCATTGGCCGCGTAGTCGCCCAGGATCGTGGTCAGCACGTT
This sequence comes from Ralstonia solanacearum K60, assembly GCF_002251695.1. Taxonomy (NCBI): domain Bacteria; kingdom Pseudomonadati; phylum Pseudomonadota; class Betaproteobacteria; order Burkholderiales; family Burkholderiaceae; genus Ralstonia; species Ralstonia solanacearum. Next base: position 2,122,113 of record NZ_NCTK01000001.1, on the reverse strand, counting down.
CACGAAGACCGATTTGCCGTTGGCGCCGGTGCCGTACAGGAAGAACAACGCGTGTTCGCTGGTCACCCCGGTCAGGCAGTAGCCGACCACCCGCTGCAGATAGGCCGCGAGATCCGTGTTGCCACCGGTGATGTCGGCGATGAACGCCAGCCACGCCGGGCAGCCGTCGCCATTGCGCCCGCGCGGGGTCGCCGTCGTCACCTTGGTCATCCGGTCCTCGCGCCGGTGCGCGCGCAGTTGGCCCGTGCGCAGGTCGACCACGCCGCCCGGGGTGTTGAGCGCCCAGACGTCGGCATCCCACTCGTCGGCGGTCGCCGCGTGCTTGGGATCCGAACGGGCGATCTTCTCGACCGAGGCGATGGTCGACGAGCTCGCCAGCTTGGTTTTCTGTCGTGCCGTGTCCGCCTTGAGCGACGCCGCCCGGCAGATGCCGCGCGACAGGTGGGTGACGTAGAGCAACTGGTCGGAATTCCAGCGCACGCCGGTCCAGACCAGCCATTTGCCCCACAGGGAGCAGTAGCGCCAGTCGTCGCCGTAGCGGCGCGTGAAGGCCGTCGCCAGCCCGTCCTCGGTTTCCCAGTCCACGCCCTCCAGCACGTCGGCCGACACCGTGTCGTCCACCTCCAGCGCCACCGGCACCCGTGCGCCGGCTGCCAGATAGCCGCTGACGTCGAAGTCCTCCTCGATCGCGTTCGCGGCATCCCAGCCCTCCGGCTTATCGTCCGGCGGCAAAAGGATGGCTACCGACAAGGCGCCCGCCTGCAGGATCGCCTGCGACGCGCGGTCGGCATACTCCCAGCCCGGTTTATCCCGATCAGGCCAGATCAGCACGGCCTTGCCGGCCAGCGGGGACCAGTCGGTCTTGTCCACGGGCGCGTTCGCCCCGTGCATCGCCGTGGTGGCGACGATGCCGGCGTCGATCAGGGCCTGGGCGCACTTCTCGCCTTCGACAAACACGACCTGCGTGGCGGTGAGCAGCCCGGGCTGGTTGTACAGGGGGCGCGGCTCGGGCGGTGCCATCTTGCGGCGCTTGGCGTCCCAGGGGCGGAATTCCTTGCCGCGCCCGGGCGGGTCGTAGCGGTACACCACCCCGATCAGCTTGCCGGCGGCGTCCAGGTAGTCCCACTTGGCCGTCGCTGGGCCGAGCTCGTCCGTCGGCGGCTCCCGGCGCTTGCGGCGCACCGGCTGTGCGCTGGAGTGGCCGAGCAGTTGCAGCGCGCGCTCGAGCACCTGCGAGAAGCTCGTGGACACGCGCAGGCCTGCGCAGGCGGCAATGAGGTCGAAGACGTCGCCACCGTCGCCGGTGGCCCGATCGGTCCACAGTCCCGCCTTCTCGCCGTCGAGCACCACTTCCAGGCTGTCGCCGGGGCTGCCCAGGATGTCGCCGATCACGAACTTGCCGTGACGCTTCCTCCCGGCCGGGAACAACACGCTCAGCACGAACTCCAGGCGGGCGAGCAACGCCGCGCGGATCTCGTCGCGCCGGGCGTCCAGTTGGCCGGTGACGAGCGGGATCTCGTTGAAATCGATCATTCGGCCTCCTCGTCAGCCACGTCGATCACGGACGCGGGGCGCCCCTGGGCCGCGCCGGCACTGGCCGCCCATGCCGTGAGTTCAGACAGCCGGTAGCGCACAAGGGCGCCCAGCAAGTAGTGCGGAATGCGGTACCGGGCACGCATGCCGTGGTCGGCGAACCAGTAGTACGGCAGGCGCAACGCCGCGGCGGCCTCCTTCGCGTCGATCATCGGCTCGCCGACGGCGCCATGCGTGGTCGGATGGGCGGGGTTCATGCCTGTGCCCTCCAGCAGCGGTCCTGCCACGTGCACATGCGGCACTCGAAGTGGGTGGGATCGTTGAACGCGCGCGGCAGCAGCTCACCCGCGTCAGTCGCGCAGATCACCTTGACCGCGCGATCGGACATGCGCTGAGCCAGGGCTGCATCGAATGGCACCAACTCCGCGTAGATCTCCATGGAGTCGGCATTGACCGCCGTGAAGAGCGCCGGGTGCGCGTGCAGCTCGAGATACGCCTGATACAGCGCGACCTGGGCGGCATAGACCGGCTTGGCCACCGCGAGGCGGTGCTTCTGCAGGTCACGCCAGGACTTGTTGCCGAGGCACTTGTTCTCCCACAGCATCGGGTAGCCGAAGCCCTCGGGGCCTGCGACGATGACGCCGTCGATATGCCCCTTCAAGCGCCCATCGGCGGCCGTGAAACCGAACTGCTCGCCGTTGGGCTTGCGCGTACGCAGGTCGAAGCCCGCGCCACGCAGCCAGTCGACCATGCAGTCCTCGATCACGTGGCCGCGCTCGAAGATGCGCAGCATCCGGCCATCATGCTCGCGGCCGTAGTCGACCGGCGCCTGGGCGAACTCGTACTGCAGTGCACGCTCGCAAGCCACGCCCAGGCGCGACGCACCCAGGTACCGGCGCACCGGCTCACTCGCGCGGGCACGCTGCAGGCCGATGTCGACCAGCGAGGCGACCTGCCCGGAGAGGCTCGCCGAGGCATTGAAGTCCAGCATCACGCGTCCCCCTTGGCGTCTTCCCACGGCAGCTCTTCGAGCTCGGCGAACGGATCCTGTGCCGTGGCCTTGGGTGCCGTGCTGCCGCGCACCAGCGGCATGCGGGTGTGCTCGTGGTGCGCGACCATCGCTTCGGTGTAGCGCGTCACGATGGCGTCGATGACGCGCAGCGCCTCGGCTTCGGTGTAGGCCGCCAGCGGCTTGGTGAAGCCGATCGCTTCGGCCACTTGGCCGAATGCCTTCAGGCACGTGCGCATGGCCGTGCGTTCAACGTCGGATGCGTCAAGCATGCGGACCTCCCTGTGCTGCCCCTCCATGGCTTGACGCCAGTTGCCGTACAACGCGTGAAAGGCGTCCTGGCAGCGGCGCGAGCAGAACACCCAATCCGGAACAAAGCGCCGGGGATCGCCGACCCCATGACGGGTGTCGGCGTGATGGAATCCCCGGGCCTGCCGTTTGCAGACCCAGCATTTCATTCCTCCCTCACTGAGCCCAGGCAGGTTTGCCGGTTACGGGCGGGCGCTGCGCAGCCGGTACGGCGTGGGCCGGCACCGGCTGCGTGGGCGCACCGGAGGTGCCGCCACCCGTTTGGGTCTTGGGCGGCACGCCCTTGAGGCGGGCGTATTCCGGGTGATCGGGCTCGACGGCGAGCCGGATCACGTTGCGGTCCTCCCCCTTGGGATCGCGCTCGACGTCGATGCGCGCGATGAATTCCAGCCCGTCGAGCTCGTGGAAGCCCTGGATGCGGCGGGCGGCCACTGCCTGCGGCGACGTGTCCTGCGGGTGGATGTTCCGGGCGCTGTTGAGCGCGGCGCGCACGAAGCTGCGCCCCATCTGCGCCCAGGTCGGGCCCTTGGGCGAATGCAGACCGACATTGCTCCACAGCTTGCGCTTGGCGTGCTCACCGCCGGTCACGACGAACTCAGCGGCCAGGTAGACCGAGCCGGTCTCGAACGACTCGCTCGCGTAGCCACCGACCCAGCCCTGCGAGGGATCGTCATAGCCGCCCGGCTTGAGGGTCATGCGCACCGGCACCAGGGTGCCTTTGGGAATCAGGTCGAAGCCTTGCTGCTGCTCGGCGTCGTTGAAGTCTTGCCACGGGTTGGCGTTGTGGTAGGTCATTGCGGTATTCATGCGGTGTGTTCTGCGTATTCGGTGGTGTTTGCGGGCGTGTCCGGCGTTGCGTACAGGTGGGCCGCCGGGTGGACGGCGCCCGCGCACTTGGCGATCAGCGCGCCCAGGTGCGGCGGCTCCAGCAGATCGAGCCGGCCACTGCGGTCCTTGGCGGGAAAACCGAACGGGTTGACGGTGTGGGTGACGAAGGCGCGGTAGCTGCTGCCGTCCTCGGCCTTGATCTCGGCGAAGGTCACGACCTCGTCCACGATGCCGGGCAGCTCCAGCCCGGTCTTGCTGCCCTCAATCTGCGGCACGAACACCTTGCGGTTGAAGTCGTCGAGCCGCTCGTCGAGGATCGCCACGAAGACCACGTTCTTGCCGCGGGCGTGCTGCAGGTGCGTGAGCGCGCCGACCATTTCCTGGCCGAGCAGACCGTAGGCCGCGCGCACGTCGGGCTTGCCCGAGCGGTCACTGGTGGCCGCCGGCTGGGTCTTGCACCACGCGAAGCACTGGCGCGAGAGCTGCGTGATCGAGTCGACGAAGAAGGTCTGGTAACGCCCCAGCTGCGCCGGATCACCGAATTTCTCGACCACGTGGTCGTAGTGCGCCTGCGAGAACGGGCTCTGCGGGGGCAACGACTTGTCGGGGCCGGCGAGGAACGCGAAGAAATCGCGCGTCTCCGGCCAGGAGGCTGGACGAATGGTGTCGCCCGGCCAGTCGGCCACCGACAGGTCACCCGCCTCGACGTCGATGAACAGCGTGGTGGCCGCATCGAGATCCTTCAGGCGCGTGGTCTTGCCGATACCGGACTTGCCGAGCAGCAGCAGCTTCACGCCCCGGCGCTCTGCCATGCGCGCCTGCGCGCTGACGATGGGGAGCCCGCTCATGCCACCACCTCATCCAGGGTCAGCGTGAACGACGGCTTGGCCGGCTCGACCGTGCGGGCATCGGCGAACTGCTCCCGCAGCGCGGGCGGCCAGTTGTTGTAGCGCGATTCCGGCACCGTCAGCTTGATGTCGACGTAAGCCTCGGGCTGCTCGCCGGCCGCGACGATGCGCGCGGTGATCTCGTTGAGCCGCTTCTGGCTCCAACTGACCTTCTTGGGGCATTCGTACTTGATCCGCAGCGGACCATCGGCAATGTGAACGGTGCCGAAATCGCGCTCGGACGCGCGCAGCGCCTCTCGGGCCTGGTCGCCGTAGCTCAGTTCCAGTGCGGCATCGAGCTTGGCGCGGGCATTCTTGAGCCAGGCGATGGCCGCATCGAGGTTGGCGTCGAGCTCGTGTTTGCGCTGGGGCGAAAGCTTCGCCAAGTCGCTCACGGACAGGCTGGCGATATCGGCCGGCAGCAGGGTCAGGTCGTTCATGGTGGCGCCCTCAGTGATACGCACGAACCGACGTCGAGTTGCGCGAGACGCGCCGCTCGAAAGCTTCGATGTCGGAGATCAGGTAGGTGACGCGGGCGCCGAACTTGCAGAAGACGGGACCCAGCTGATCCTGGCGCCAGCGGCGCAGGGTCTTGACCGACAGCCGCCAGCGCGCGGCGAGTTCGGACTCGACCAGGGCGACGTGCGCAGCGGCAGGCTGCGTGGACCGGCGGGCGGTACTGCGACCGGTGCGGCCCGATTGAACAGAAGAGGCAAGGTTTGCCATCGAGAGACTCCTCTTGTTGAAGGAGGCTCCATTTCATTGCCCGGCGCCTTGGGCTTGGACGAGAGAAATGTGGGTTTTGACGCGTTTCCAGGTTGGCCGCGCGGACAGCGCATCGGCCGCAAAGCCTTGCCCCATATAGAACCTGGCTTGCGTTTCGCTTATTTCGATTTCGTTTGTTTCGAATAGAATCGCGTCCCTCCCAGATCTGCCGCTATGAGCACCCGCCCATGAACGTCTCCGCCATCACCCAGGTGCTGCCCTCCGAAGAGGACGTGACGCTGGCCCGCGAGGCACGCCGGGCGCTGGCTGCCGTCCTTGAGGCCGGCGCCGGTGTCCGCCAGGTGGATTTCCGCGACGGCAGTGGACACGTACAGACCGTCCGCATGCCGGCCTCGGCGCTGCAGCTGCTGCAGGATGTCCTGGACCAGATCGAGAAAGGCTGCGCGGTGTCCATCGTGCCGACGCACACGGAGCTCACGACCCAGGAGGCCGCCCAGATGCTCGGGGTGTCCCGCCCATTTTTTGTGCAGATGCTGGAAAGAGGCGACATCCCGTTCCACAAGATCGGCACGCATCGCCGCGTGCGCTACCGGGACGTCGTCGATTACAAGCGACGCCTGGACGCACAGCGTCACCAGGCGCTGGAGGAATTGGCCGCGCAGGCTCAGGCGCTCGACATGGGGTACTGACGCCGATACGGCTGGACACCACATCAAGAACAAGAACAGGGAACCACATGGCCAGAAAGACGCTGACCAACGCGAGCAACCTGCTCGACCTGATCGAACGTGCGCCGGCATCCGTGCTGCGGGTCTTCAGCGGCCTGCCCGAGTGCCAGGCACTGAGCCGCGGCTTTGACTGGTCGCAGGATGCAACCACCCTGCCCGGCGCACTGCTGGAGCACATCCGGCATCTGCGCCGCGATCTGCGCGAGCCTGCCGAACGGGAGGCGCTGCGCATCGTGCGTCTCGCTTCGTCGCGCGGTGCGCTGATCCTCACCAGCGTCGCGGACCAGTTGAACGATGCCGATCTGTTTGCCACCTTCCTGTCGCAGCCCGGAGGCGAATTCGGGCGCGCGGTCTGGATGCGCGTGCATTCCGACGCGACCGCACGCCTGTTCGAGGTCGCCGAGTCGATCCTGAACACCGCCGACATCCGGGGCAACAAGCGGCTCTACGATGCCTTCGATGTGCCCTGCGACGAGCCGCCGCCCTTCCTGTGGAGCGACAAGGTGAAGCGGGAACTGGAGTCGGAACTCACGCGGGCGATGCGCCTGGCCGAGCCCTGCGAGGTCGTGCACGTCGCGCTGGCGGACGAGCGGGACGATGGCGAGGCATCGGTCGCGCACTGTCTGGTGGTGCGCTTCGCCGGCGAGCAGGTCACGGCTGTCCAGGTCGTCAACCGGAACCGCCGCAGCTTCTGCTATTTCCCAGCCCGCGACGCCACGCTGCTCTACGCGCCCGGCCGCAAGGTCGTCGAGGTCTACGCGCACACGCTGTCCACCCGGGCGCCGCTGGCCAACGTGCTGTCCGCGCACGGGTTCAAGGTGCCCTTGTCCAGCCGGCCGCTCAACCGATCGCGCTACGACCTGTCCCGGTTCGCCCAGCCACTGAAGGACGTGAAGCCGCGCCTGGACGGCGCCAAGGTCGAGCGTCTGTATCTGGCCGAAGCGCGCGCCCTGCTCGGCCATGCCAGCGACACGGTGACCATTCACCTCGACAGCGGTGCCGAGCTCCACGATGTGCTGGGTGAGCATTGGGGCAATCACCCCTTCTCGCAGGCGGCGGCCATCCTGGGCGTCACGCTGGTCGCGGACCTTGTTGTTGCGGGGGACGCCACGCAGACGCCGCTGTCCATTGTCCTGGCTGAATCTGGACGCTGCAGCCTGCAAAACGAGCGTGACCTGCGCCTGCGTCGTGTCGGCACGCAACTGTTGGAAGCCCTGGGCGTGCTCAAACCGCTCAACCCCGGCTCCGGCGTGGACGATCCGGACCTGATCGGCCAAGTTGCGCGGCTGCTGGAGTGCGCCACCAGCCCGATGGACGGCTTTGCACTTGCCCAGTTGCGCATCGATATCGAGCGCTTCGAGGACGAGGGCATCCTCACCGAAGGCGACCGCATCACGCAGAAGGTGGTCGAGCTGGCCGATGGCACGCGCTGCGCTGTGCCGCTGGAGCGGTGTGCCGATGCGAATTTCGTGCGCTATCGCGATCCGCTGACGGGCGACGATGTCATGCTGCAGGCCCGGCATGCGCGGCGCTGGAAGGTCCATCTGAACTGGCTGCGCGAGGAGATCATCACCGCGCTCGGCTCTGCGCTGCAGGGAATGAGGGGCAAACATCTCGATGAGGAGCCGGTGTTCCTCGGCGAGCTCGACGTCGATGGCGCGTTCGTCGCGCTGTACTTCGCCACCCGCATGGGGAGCGAGCGCCAGTACGCGCGGGTCGATGCCGCCTTGCGACTACGCCCGCGCGCCGTGCCCGGCATTGTGCTGACCACGTCCACGGCGCCCTTCCCGTTTGCCGGCACGAATGTGGTGATACCCATCGAAGACGTTCTGGCGCCGAATCGGTCCGCGACGGCCGTGGACCTCGCGCGCTTGAAGGTCGCGTACCGACACGGCCACCAGGCGGCCATGGGCGGCACCGCCATCAGCCTCAAGGTCTCGGCGGATGGGTACGCCGCCCTGCTGTCCGTCCCCGGCCGGGCGCCCTGGCGTGTCACGGGCAAGGCCAAGATCGCCGTGCTGCAGCGCCTGGTCGATGCCTACGCCGCAGGCACACCGCACGTGAACACCAAGAAGCTGATGGAGGACACCGGCTGCGCGACGCCCGCGAACCTGTTCTCCAAGACCTCGCCATGGCGCGACTATCTGGTGAGGGTCAAAGGTGCGCACGCGTGGCAGTTGAACCTGCCGAGTGTCGAGGAGCCGCGGGAGGACGAGGCCGCCGAGGAAGACGCGGAAGCCTCGCTAGGCTGAGGTCCGTGGAGTGCTATGCCAGCCACCAACGCACCCCTGGTGCCTCAGTCGTGCCGCAGTAATACGCCAGCATGGCTGCTTCGGATTTGGGGACTTGGACCGGGAGGCACGTTGCTCCCGCAAATACTAGGTAGCGCGCGCGATGCTGCCCGTTATGGAAGGACACCACGCCCTCCTTTGCCAACCCCAATAGGCCGAGCAGGCTACGGCATCTGCGCGTATTGAAGCTGACGATCGGCATCTCGGGAATAGCAGCTTGGGTGGGATCGAGAAAATCTCGGATGCCATTGCGTTTGCCGGCACGCCAGTCCTGCGCCGGCGGCAAAACATAGTTGGTCGCGTCGCGATCAGCGCAGAGGAGCAGTTTGGCTGCATCCACAAGAATGACTTGGTGCTGCACGTCCTCGTGCACAAACGTGCGCTGCAGGCGCACAAAGGCATATGGCTTGTGGTCGTGAAGCGGGACTTCCCAGATCTCGATGCTGCGCGAATTCGGTAAGACGAGTGGCATGGTGCAAAAACACGCTGCGCAAGCATTGATTGCGCTGTCAAACAAGGTCGGCGCGCGTCGCCGGCCGCATATTCCATCCTAGGCCACTGGAAGACAGTTGGTTGCGAAGCGGCGAGTGCAAGTGCCACGCCCGCCGAACATTCCCGCACCGCCCATTACCCGCCTTTACTATCCGCTTCAGACGATTCACCCCACCATCCATGGCAGTTTCATTCCGCGAAGCTGTCATGAAGTCCATCGAACTCCCCTGTCCCTCCCGACTCTCGGCCGGCGAACGCGCCGCCGAGATCACGACCATCCTGGCTTCGGCCATTGTCCGCACGCTCACTGCGCCGATCGCTGCAGAGAGCGTGGTTGAACTTGGCTTTGTGCCCGACCAGCGCGTACATACAACTCCCTATCAACGAGAGACGTTGTGATGAACGCCCAACCAACCTCCATCGCCGTCCGCATCGCCGAGTTGGGCCGCGCCCCCATGCCCGAACTCTGGAAACTCTGGGACCGGTATTTCGACTACCGCCCGGCCAAGCCGAACCGCGATTTCATCGAATCGCGCATCGCCTACAAGCTGCAAGAGGAAGCCTTCGGCGGGCTGTCACCGGCCACGCGGGACCGCCTGGAGCGCATCGGTGCCTCGCATTCGAAGATTCCCAAGCGGGCCCAGTCGCGCGAACTGCACTTCGTCCCCGGCGCGGTCATCTCGCGTGAATGGGGCGGGCGCGAGCACAAGGCGGTCGTCACCGCAGAAGGCGGGTTCGAGTACGAGGGCAAGTCCTTCAAGAGCCTGACCGCCCTGGCGCGGCACATTACCGGCACGCACTGGTCCGGCCCGCTGTTCTTCGGTCTCACCAAGGGAGGTTCCCGATGACCAGCGCCGCCCAGATTGCCAGCACGAAGGCGCGCAAGCGCTGCGCGGTGTACTGCCGGGTCTCGACCGACGAGCGGCTGGATCAGGAATTCAACTCCATTGACGCGCAGAAGGAGGCGGGGCACGCGTTCGTCGCCAGCCAGCGCGCCGAAGGCTGGCTTTCCGTGGCCGACGACTATGACGATCCGGGGTACTCCGGTGGCAACACCGACCGGCCCGGGCTGCAGCGGCTGCTGGTGGACATCGAGCGCGGGCGTATCGACATCGTCGTGGTCTACAAGATCGACCGCCTGACCCGAAGCCTGGCGGACTTCTCCAAGATGGTTGAGGTGTTCGAGCGCTACGACATGTCGTTCGTGTCGGTGACGCAGCAGTTCAACACCACCACGTCGATGGGGCGTCTGATGCTGAACGTGCTGCTGTCCTTCGCGCAATTCGAGCGCGAGGTCACCGGCGAGCGCATCCGCGACAAGATCGCCGCGTCCAAGCGCAAGGGGCTGTGGATGGGCGGCGTGCCGCCCCTGGGCTACGACGTGTGCGACCGCCAGTTGGTCGTCAACGGGGCCGAGGCCGCGGTGGTGAGCCGCATCTTCGAGGAGATGCTGACCATCGGCTCGCCCACGCAGATCGCCGCCCGCCTGACCGCCGAGGGCATTACCACCAAAGCTTGGACCACGCAGGAAGGCCACGTGCGCTATGGGGCCAGCATCGACAAGAAGTACCTGTCCAAGCTGCTGCGCAACCGCATCTACCTGGGGGAGTTGTCGCACAAGGGTAGCTGGTACCCCGGCACCCATCCGGCCATCATCGACACCGCATTGTGGGAGCAAGTCCATGCCGTGCTGGCCAAGGACAGTCACGCGCGGTCGACGCAGACCAAGGTGCTGTCGCGCACGGACGCGCTGCTACGCGGCTTACTGTACACCCCGTTCGGCGAGCGGATGTATCCGACCTACTCGCGCAAGAACGGGCGCCAGTACCGCTACTACGTGTCGAAATCGGAGAGCCGCTTCGGGGCACCGGGCAAGCGCTACGAGCGGCTGCCGGCGCCGGAGATTGAGGGCACTGTCATCGCGCAGATCCGCACGGTGCTGACCAGTCCGGAGGCGGTGGCAGCGGTGGTGCGGCACATCCAGCGCAACGGCGCCCAGGTGGACGAGGCCGCGACCGTGATGGCGATGGGCCGGCTCGATGACGTATGGGATCGGCTCTTCCCCGCCGAGCGGCACCGCATCGCCAACCTGATGATCGAGCGGGTAGACCTCGTGGACGATGGGGAGAACCAGGGGATCAGGGTGAAGTGGCGGGAAGTGGGATGGGATGCGCTGATCAAGGAATTCGTGCCGGGTGAGATCGGTGCCGAATTGCTGGAGGTCGAAGCATGACAGGCGCTGCACTGGAGACCTTCGTGCCGGTGACGTTCCGCCGCCGAGGTGCGCGTCGGGTGGTTGCCGATGAGCGTACCACCCACGACACAACCTTGCTGCAGGCGCTGGCGCGAGGCTTCTACTGGCAGAGGCTGGTGGACACAGGCGTGATGAAGAGCGGTGCGGCCATCGCACGTGCGGAGGGGCTGCACCCCACAGCGGTCAACGAACTGATGCGGCTGACCTTGCTCGCGCCGGACATCATTGCGCGGCTGCTGGCCGGCCGGCAACCGCGGAGCATGACGTTGTGGTGGCTTCAGCACAATCCGCTGCCGGTGGATTGGGATGCACAGCATCAGCTTGTGGCGCGCTTTGAGGAGGAGGCATGAGCCGAAATCATCGCGGGCGGCTCCTGGGGGAGCCGGTCACTCGATCACTGCCGGCGCCGGCCGGCGGCGTGCAGTTGGAGACGTTCGTACCTTGGACGTTGGTGAAGCGCGGGTCGAATAAGCAGGTCATCACGCCGCAGGAATTCGCCATTGAGGCTCGGCGGGAGAAACGGGACCGAGACGGAACACAGGACACGCCGCTGATGCGGGCGCTCGGCCTTGCCCACTACTGGCAGCGGCTACTGGATGAGCAGCGCTTCGCTTCTGTGGCCGAGGTCGCAGAAGCGGAAGGCATCGACGTTTCGCGGGCGTATCGGCTGTTGCGCCTGACCCTGTTGGCGCCGGAGATCATCGAACAACTGATTGCTGTGTCGGGAACGGCGTTGGAGCCCATGATGCGTCGCAGTTGGCCGATAGAGTGGCATGCTCAGGTCGAAGCCGTCAGAGAAATTCGTAGTTACCCGTTGGGAAACTGATATACGGGAGGGAATGGGTAGGCGATGCCTATATAGCCATGTCGTTATACACATCTTTTGCCTAATTTTTAGGCGCATCGCCCGGAGCCCCTTGCAGCAAGGGCTTCCGGGGTATCGGCATGCAGAAGGCATCGGTGCGATGCCGCCTGATGACCACTTGTAAGTCCTTGATTCATAAGGGGTGATCTGAGATGTGTATAACGAGGTGCTATATAGCGGACGTCTGTGAATCGTGTTAAGTTTAGAAATTACCTCTTGATTGAGTTCGCATGAAACGCTCGCGAAAACCCTCGATGGCAGCCGTGATTGATATTCTAAAATCGCAGCCCCACAAATCTGAAAATCGTGATTGGTCAGGTTTCGAGGAGCACGTTCAGCAAGTTTATCAAAGTCTTCTGGACCTCAAGGGCGAGGATGTGCTTGTTGCTCGCGACGTTACCATCCGTGGAAGAAACGGCCTCGAACATCAGATTGATGTTTATTACGAGTTCGAGTTGACTGGGCTCCGGCATCGCGTGGCAATCGAGTGCAAAAATATGCAGCGCCCGGTCGATAAGGATCGGGTTTTGGCTTTCTCAGCGAAGATCAGTGACTGTCCTGGTGTACGGGGATGTATGGTCGCGGCAAACGGATATCAAAGTGGCGCGAAGAAATTCGCCGACGACAATGGCATCACTGCCTTGACGCGGGATGATCTGCCGTCTTTAGGAACGCTATTGGGAATGCGCTTAGAAATGGTCGCAATCCCTTCGGAAACGAGTATTGGCCAGCCCTTCTGGACGTTGTATGAGCTGGAGACTGGTGCGCCGGCCGGGCATCTGGAGAACGGTGAAACTTACGGACTACTTTTCTTTTCGAAAAAGCAGGCCGAGGCTTTTTTCAAATTCCGGTCATATGGTCCAGCGTGGGCTGTGCGCGGCTTGTCTCAGGAGAACCTGCGTGCATTTATCCTGACAGTCGATGCGATGGATGGCCGCTATTTGATAACTCAAGTAATGGAGCTTCCAGACGGCACTTGTGATGTCGCAGGCCAGGAGATTGACCGTAAGGCGCTGATTTCTGAGTTCTACCATGGGTCCGGCACGATTCCAGAGGAACCTATGGTAATGCCCTCGATACGGAAGCGTCGGGCTGCGCGAACCTGATCGTTATCAGTTGTTCTTCCATATGAGCCATTAGGCCAACTGCCGCTACGGCCTCGGCAATCCACTGCCCAGCGTCGCTGCGACGCCGCACGATGGTCATGTCGAACATCGCACCGCGCTCACGCCCCAGCGAGACTCCTGCGGGGCACTCGGAGCATTCTTCCCCGGGAGTACCCATCCCTCGACCAAGGGGGGAAGCCCGCCTGCGGCGAGCTGCCCTGGTTTCCTCACATCGGCTTGAAGAACGAGAGACCGTTGTCAACCGACGATAAGCGAGAATAAAACTCAACAGCATAGCGATCTGTCATTCCCGCAACAAAATCGCAAATCAGGCGTTTACGCGCGACCTCATCCCCTTGTTGTTCCATGTATGTCTCTCGCCAGTCATCCGGAAGGAGCAAATGCCCCGCCCGTTCCCGCGAGTCAATCGCCTTGAAAATTCCCTTTACTATATCGCGCCCACGATACTCAACCAACTTAAGTCGCGGCGACATAATCAATGCCTCATAGGCGAGATGCTTTAGTGCCTCGACTTTTATCCTAGTCGGGCGAGCCAGAACAATCTCAGACAAGGCGGGTATTTTTCCATTGTACACGGCAGACACACCCGACATGAATTCAGCGACAAGCTGCGAGGTAAAACTCGTGCGCAGTCGGCCATTGCAGGAAAGCGCTTTTGATGTCGAATAAATCTCAGATATTCTCGACACCATGTCGAGCGGCTTACTTAAATCAACGCTTTGCAATTTATCCCGCACGACACTCCCGAAAGTTTCTATATAGATCTCGCGTACCTCTGCGGGTGAGACGGGACCGCCCACACCTTTTTCTACCTTCGGCGTTACCTTTTCTAGGAAGCTAGGCGTATTTGCGAGATGCAAGACCTCCAACGGAGTCAGGAAGCCTGCCTTCAAAGCATCCTCCAAGTCATACGTCGAGTAGGCGATGTCGTCTGCCAAATCCATAATCTGGCATTCCAACACCTTGAACTTGCTTGCCTTATGGCCTTGCAGCACGGCCTTCTTCACGTTGGCAACGAGGTCGGCCTCCGAAGAATAGTACCCTTTGACCGGCTTCTCCCGCGGCTTCCTTTTACTATCTTTCAGCGGGATTTTCGTATCATATTTCAGGACTGCGGCCAGGCTTCGGTATGTCAGGTTCAGACCCACTTGGGAATCTTCCCCGCCTTCCCGTTTTTCCAGCCTCGAGAGAATACGTAAGGTCTGCGCATTTCCCTCGAAACCGCCAAAATCGCGCATACAATCGTCAAGCGCGTACTCACCGTTATGACCAAACGGCGGGTGACCTAAATCGTGCGCAAGTGCAGCAAGTTGAACAAGATCGATATCGATCTTGTTTTTCTTGAAATACTGATCTTGATCGTTCAGTTGAAGTGCAATACCTTCCGCAATTTGCGCGACCTCAAGCGAATGCGTCAAGCGATTCCGAAAGAAATCCGATTCGACCCCGGGAAATAGTTGCGTCTTACCTTGCAGCCTGCGAAAAGCAGGCGAATGAATCAACCGTGCGTAATCTCGTCGATATGGAGAACGCGCGTCCTTGTATTCTGAAGGCACGGCCTTCTCTTGCAGAGGACTCACCCGTTTTTCGTCATTATCTCCGTACAGTGCAATAATCTTTGCTGTTTTCATTTTTTGCACAAAAAAAGCCAGGGATAACCCTGGCTATATTCATAATATGGAGTAAATCAAGCGATGACTTTCGCGTCTTTCTTCGCTTTAACAAACTGGCTTGTGCGATGCCCCGACGTCCGGTCATCGGAGCGCTTCTTCGAGCCGTGGCTGCTGGTTCGCTGTAGGTACAGCTCCAACTCTCGCGTCTCTTGTGAAGCTTGCTTGCCAGCCTCGACAAGTGCGTTATAAGTCGCAAACTTGAACTGAGTAGACATGGGCGGCCCCTTCCGGTTGTTGTGCTGAAATCTTGTTCATGTTTGTAGACGCATTGTGGGACACCGTCGTTCCCACGACAAGGTAAAAGTACGAGCAATTTTGCGATCGCATCAATGCAACGCTCATACGAACTGCATCGCTGACAAGAACGGACGAACCGGTCGCAACTGTAGCTAAATTTCAGCTAGCGTGATCTTGAGTGCTCTCGCATCACACTGCCTGACCTTCGTTTTGCGCTATGCGAGTTGCGCAAAGCCTTGATTTATAAAGAGGTCTGGAGCATCCCCAAAACTCAGTCTTGCGAGATACGTTCGAGCTCGGCCTGCAGCTCGGCGTTGGTTAGCATATCGAGCGGCAGTGCCAATAGCTGCAGCATGCGATAGCCGATGGCCTGGCACTTGCCTTCGTCGCCACCCGGTGCGTCGGACGGGTCGGCATAGCCCTAATGCACCTTCGCTGGGCTGCCCGCGGCCGGTATGGGCACTCCTCCGCTGCTGCGCTGTCGCACACGGTGATGACGATGCGCATCAGCAGTGCACCGTCCGCGACGAACTCACCCCAGTTCTTGCTGCGGTAGCCAGCGGTGTCTATTTGAAGTACCTGTCGTTGGGCCGGCGGCTCCGTCCCGCATCTAGATGCCCACAGGGTGAATTGGTTCGATCCTCTTCCGCCTAGTAGGCTTCAACTCCAACCACCTTCCCGCAAACCCGCGCCAAATAAGGACCCGGACGGAGACGCTCCTGAGGAGCGCAGATAAAAGAGAGAGGAGATAGGCCGAAAACCGGCCCAAAATGGCGGAACACGGACGACCACGCTCCTGAGACGACTGCCCAGAATGGCGCCAACACTGGCCTTCCGGGCACAAAAAAGCCCAACGGAGAATGGTTGGGCTTCTGGAATATGGTGGCGGGTGGCGGCCCGGTGCCAAACCGAGCCGTTGAAGCGGATAGCAATGGAACGGGGTGTTTCTGCAACGATTGGGGTCCGTTGCAAAGCGGTGGGCCAACGGTGGGTTGTGAGCGGAAGGCCACGCGCATAGCGCTTGGCTTTGTCGCCGAACAGCGCGTTCATCACGTCACGTTCAAACCACCTCGAAGGAGCAACACATGACCACCCAGCAACTGACCCCGGCCCAACACACGATCCTCGCCCACGCCATCGAGCACACCGGCGGCAGGATCGAATGGTTCCCCGACAACATCAAAGGCGGCGCACGCAAGAAGGTGCTCGAAGGGCTCGCCAAGCGCACCCTGATTACCGCCGGCGGCGGCGACTGGCTGGTCACGGCCGCAGGCTACAACGCACTGGGGCTTGACGCGCCGCAGCCCGAGCAGCCCGCCGCAGAGGCCGAGCAGCCGCGCAAGGTGGCCCGCACGCGCGAGAACAGCAAGCAGGCCCAGGTGATCGCGATGCTGCGCCACCCGGATGGCGCAACGATCAACGAAATCTGCAAGGCAACCGGCTGGCAGGCGCACACGGTGCGCGGCGCGTTTGCCGGCACTTTCAAGAAGCGGCTGGGCCTGACCATCGTTTCCGAGAAATCGGTCGACAGCGAGCGCGTCTATCGAATCGCAGCAGAGGCTGCCGACCAGTCCGCCTGATGTCGCGCGGGGCCGACTGCGATGGCAGCGGCCCCGTGCTTGAAGCCGCAGACAGCGCTTGGCTTGTGTCCCGCTCAGCGCGTTCATGTCCTTGTCGCGATTGACGACGCCAATCCCAAGGACAACACCATGAGCACCACCATCAAACGCACGCCCCACACCCTAGTCATCGGCAACGCCGTGGTCCAAACCGAGAAACTGGACCAGCGCCTGCCCTTCGCGCGCAAGCCCGCCGATCTGGGCGAGGTACGCAGCAAGGAATACGCCGAGGTCTACGTCACCGAGACCAAACACCTCACCCCGGCAGAGTTCGATGAGTTTGCGAGCAGCCTGCTCGTGCCACGCGACTGGCTGCGCGGCAAGGGAGGCGGCATGCTCGATCGCTACCTCTGCATCGAGGTCACTGCACCCGGTCGCCCCACCCTGTATGTCAATCCGGAAGGTAGCGACTACGCCCGATATGTGGCCCGCGCAGACTGATCGTTGTTAAACGATGAAGCCAAGCTCAATTTTCCGGCGTTGCGTTTGATCCAATCGCTTGGCTTCTCGGTCGGACAGCGCGTTCATGTCATCACACCAACCACACCGGAGTTCAAGATGTTCAGGTCCATGCGATTCAAAACCCCCGTGATTGATGACGTACTGTCCAGCAACATAGACGCCATGCTGGAGGACAAACTGCTCGATCTCTTTAAGTACGCTATGCGGTCCGTAGCCGCGACCCTGGCGCGCGCAGCGCAATTCGACACCAGCGATTTCGCAAACACGGCAGTGAGCGGCTGCGATGGTTTCACGCTGGCCATCCGGCAGGTCTTCCCCGGCGAGCGCGATGCATGGCTCGGCGTCTTCGAGAACGGCGAGCAGCAGCTTGAAGTGATTGGGCATCTCGAATAAGCGCCAATGTGGCCGGGATCTACCCCGGCCACAAGAACAAGCTGTCAGCCCACTGGCCTACAGCATCCGCTGCACATCCTCCAATGCACCATCCAGTTCGACCTTGAGCGGCACCAACAGGCAGTGCAGGCAGCGGCATTCCCAAGCCCGATCGCTCCATATGTCGAGCAACTGCAGGATGCCGACGAGGCCGATGCTGACATTGAGTAAGCGCGCGCACGCGTCCTCGGTCGTTGTGTAAATCTGCTCGCTCACCGTATCCAATTGACGCACTGTCGCGATGACCGGTGTCTTGGCGCGCTTGCCAATTCGTCCTGCGTGTGTCGCAAGTTGAGCGATCAGCTGCCGCTGCCGGGCGAGCGCAAGTATCTGCGGGGAGTGTTCCTGCTCATGCATGCCTTGCCTCCGTCCGGACAGTGGACGCAGGAAAGGCTTGGCTGGCACGGCAAAGCACAAGGCTTGGCAACACCGTATGGCCGATGATGGCGAAAGTGATGGGGGAAGCTGGCTGCTCAGGACGAGCAAAGACATCAGGCATAGCGACCTCTACGTTTGGTGGAGGCCCGCCGCTCATTTCCACATGAGGGTGACGGGCCAGACGGCGGGGGTGGAAAACCGGCAACGTAGAAACCGGCCAGCCCGAAGGCTGCCCCGCCCGGCCCGCGATGCACATTGTAAGCGTGCATGCTTGCTGCGAACAGGACGCCGACCGGTTGCCGTGCGTTGTTCAGAATCTCATTCCCGGTCATCGTTGTCCGATGACGGCGACAGTCTTGGGGAACCCCGGAATAGAGTCAAGGTGAATGCACCGGGCCGGAAGCGGCGGTGCAGCAAGCGACCACCGCCGCAGACAAGAGCATGCTGTCTGCATTGACCGACACCGCCGCGACTGACGGCAGCATCTGCAGCCCGGCATCAGACTTCGACGGCCTCATAGCGGCGCTTGCGCTGGGTCTTGTGCCGCGTGATCTTCGACAGATGGGCGCATTGCGGGCACCAGTGGCCGACGCGAATGTTATGGGGCCTGGAATGCCAGCGATGGCCGCGTGCGCACTCCCATTCCAGCTTGGTCCCGACGTTGACGTAGGTGTCGGAAAGACAGCGACCGCCACGCTCTACCGCCATCTCGCGCATCACCTCGATGCTGAGCTTGTGCCTGCCGTTTGCGCACTTCTGGCACCACGTGCCACGAAGGACATTCCAGCCCATGGTTCCCCACTCGTGCCCTTGCGCACACCGGAAGTGGTAGCGGGTTCTGGCATTTTCATAGTGATCCGCGAGGCATTGCCCGCCATGCTCCTGCGCGATGCGGCGCAGTTCCCCCAATCCGTCTTTGTGGCGGCAGGCGTCGCCGGACGCCTTATTCCCGCACAGTCGGCACCATTTGCCGTGCACCACAGCCGAGCCGGGGGCTGTCCACTCATGGCCCTCGCCACAACGGAAGCGATAGGCGTCCGTCATCAGGGCGTAGGGCTGCGGCAGCCATTCGCCACCACGCTTGCGCGCCGCCTCCTGGATGCGCGTCAGCCCCGTCGGGTCGCGCCGGGCATTGCCACGGCGGATAACCGCACAATGCCGGCACCAGTTCCCCGCCAAGATGCGCTCGCCTCGCGCCTCGAACTCG
The DNA here is from genome assembly GCF_002251695.1 of Ralstonia solanacearum K60. NCBI lineage: Bacteria > Pseudomonadati > Pseudomonadota > Betaproteobacteria > Burkholderiales > Burkholderiaceae > Ralstonia > Ralstonia solanacearum. Next base: position 2,103,056 of record NZ_NCTK01000001.1, on the reverse strand, counting down.
TGGCCGAGCCGGCAACGAAAGCGGTACGTGTCGGTGACTTTGCTGTAGCGGGTGGACAGGCACTCGCCGCCGGCTTGCCGGGCGATCTGCTGCAGGCGCCCGAGCTTTGCATCGGCCGCGCATGCGGGGCAGTTGATCAGGATGCGGAGCACGCGGGCACCGTTGCGGGACATTTCGTGCCCGTGGGTGCAGCGGAATCGATAGCTGGCGCCCCTGCCGCGCCATTCGTCGTCCAGCAGGGTGTGGCCTTTCTGGGCCAGGCGCTCGCGCAGCTTGGCCAGATGGGGCGATGAGCCCGCTTCAGCGTCTACCATTCGCCCCATTCTGCAAGATTCATGGTGACATCCAATAAGCCTTGTGCACTACTCGGCCACCGTTATCCAGCTCTACAGACCACGCTTCTATACCAATAGAAAGGCGATTCTCAAACCAAAGCCTCTCGGCGCAAGGCGCCTTGCACGGAGACGCCGCATAGGCGTCATACAAGAGGCCGGGATGCTCTACATGGGATGGCTGTCCAAAATTCTGAATAACACTTGTTCTGGTATCACCAATGTTCACGGCCTCAAAAGCTCCCCTTCCTGTTTTCGATATGTACTCGCAAGAGGCAACATAAAAAACAGGCAGCATCAGCACCCCAAGAAGAATAACCTTCTTTTTTGAAAAACCACGAGCCCCAACATTCCCATTGCTAGTCATATTTTAAATTCGAGAACTACTGTGGCCTATAGGCGGGCAGAGCGTTAGCCAATTCTGGCGGAATGGGTGCCCCCTTTGGGATGTAGTAGTTTTTTGCCCCCGGTATACTCTGTACGTCTCGAGCAACTCCGCCGGGAAACGGGATGCCTCGCGTTGGAATGCCCGCAGCATTAATAATCTGGTTTGTCCGAACGGCGCAGTTGTCAAGGTAGCCTACGTCGTTCATCTTCGGATGTTGTTTCTTGATGTAGGCAATCGCCAATGCGTCTTGTATTGGCGTGGTAGGAATGATTGTAATCTGCTGATCCCTTTTCAAATCTTGGCTTCCAAGATAGTCGTCAACAGAACTTCCAAGTGGAGTGTTGTTTCCATAGCTAGCCATACCATACCCGCTAATGGCGACTCCAACGTGGCCAAAAGGATTTGGCGGAGAACCATTACTAATGCCGCCCGTTATGACCATAATATCCAGGCCGCGCTGATCGACATACGAAATCGGATTCCCGTTTACATAGCTGTAAATAGTTGGCCCTGACGCAACCCGTCGTACCTACCGCCCGCATCGCTAGGCACAGCAACGCTTCGCGGGCAGTTTGCCCAGGGCCTGACCCTGCGTCCAGTTAATTTTTCTTCTAGAAGCGTTTTTCGGCCGCGCACGCGCGTCAGGCACGGCTGGCCTGCGGCATGGCGGCTAAAGAATCGGGTACGGGCGCGCCGGCTGGCGCACCGGATGCGGCTTCAGGAGATGGGGTTCAGCGCGGCGCGCAGCCGCGCTCGATCAGCCGTCGTCGCGGCCCAGGGCGTCCAGCAACGCCTCGGTGTCAGTGTCAACGGCAGGCGCGTCCTCGCGCTGCAACCTAGCCGGGTGGGTGGCGTCGTGGATCGCACGCAGGTGCTCGATGGAGACGTGCGTGTAGATCTCGGTGGTGTTGAGGTTGGCGTGGCCCAGCAAGGCTTGCAGCACGCGCACGTCGGCGCCGGCCTCCAGCATGTGCGTGGCCATCGCGTGGCGCAGCAGGTGCGTCGCGCCCGGCTTCTGGATGCCGGCGAACTCCATGTAGCGCTTGACGTGGCTCGCCACGAACTCGGGGCTGACTGGCTCGCCGTAATCGGTCACGAACAGCGCTTGCTGCTGCCCCACGATCAACTGCGGCCGGGCTTCGGTCAGGTAGCGGTCCAGCCAGGCCAGCGCGCGCTCGCCGATCGGCACCACGCGATCCTTCGCGCCCTTGCCCTCGCGCACGAACACCAGCCGCCGCATCGCGTCCACGTCGTACAGCGCCAGGCCCGCCACCTCCATGCGGCGGATGCCGGTGCTGTAGAGCAGCTCCAGCATGGCGCGGTCACGCAGGCCATAGGGCGTGTCGGGGTCGGCTTCGGCCAGGATCGCCTCGACCTCCTGCACGCTGAGGATCGCGCGCGGCAGGTGCTTGGGGAGCTTGGGCAGGTCCAGCTCGGAAGCCGGGTTGTACAGGATGTGGTTCTCGCGCGCGAGCCACTTGAACCAGGTCTTGAGCGGCGCCAGCGCGCCGTGCTGGCTGCCCAGCGTCAGCGGTGCGCCGTTGGGCTTGCGGTAATAGAACAGGTGGCGCTGGTAGCGCTCCAGCACGATCTTGGTCACGTCGGCCGGCTGGGCGATGCCGCGTTCCTCGCACCACACGATGAAGCGGCGGATGGAGATGCGCCGCGCACGCACGGTGTCAGCGCTGTAGCCGGCCACCAGCAGCGCCTCGAAGTGCGCTTCCATGTAGCGCGTGAGCACCAGGTGCGCCAGCGGATCGACGGCGCGCTTGGCCGGCCCGGCCGGCTTCACCGCCGACGGCTTGCGGGTCTTGAGGCGTTGCCCCTTGCGCGGCATGTCACGCCCCGGCAGCGGCTAAGGGTTGGATGCTCGCCTGCAAGTACGACGCCGCTTTGCCGTCCTGGGGGTGCCGCGTAGTCGGGGCAGTCAGGGCCGGTGCGGCCGCCAAGCGCGCCAGTGCTGGCGTGGCGGCCGGTCGCTCCGCCTGACCGGGGGCCGACCCGGCGCCGACTGCGCCCCGACCAGCATCCGACCGCGCATCGTTGTGCCCCGACCGCTGGCCGTCGTACAGGTGAGCCGGATCGAGCAGGCCGGAGAGATAGGGCACGTTGCCGCCGTCGCCGTCGTACAGCAGCTCATAGACGTGGCCCTGGCCTTGTCGGTGCACCACCAGGTATTCCAGCTCGGCCAGCCGCGCTAGGTGCACCTTCAGTTGCGTGTCGCCCCAGCCGGTGGCCTCGCGCACGTCCTTGCGGGTGAAGCGGTATTCCGGGTGCGGCACGCCCTGCGCCTGGGCGCGCTCCAGCACGAACGCGCGCACCAGCACCAGCAGCTTGCGCGTCTGCGGCGGCAGCTCGTCCAGGCTGCGGCCCAGCACCTCGTGCGCGAGCGCGTTGGCCGCCTCGATGTCGGCCGGCACGACCTCGATGTACTCGACCTGGCGGCCGGCCACCGTGAGCGTCTTCACCGGGCGCTGGCACTGGTGCAGCAAGGCGATGGTGTCGATCAGGCTGAGGTATTTCTCGTGGTCGCGCCGCGTGCGTGTGCGGTCGTCCAGGAACGTCAACTGGTCGGCGTAGGGGTTCACCACCGCCAAGGGACGCAACAGGCGCTGCGCGTTGCGATGCAGGGTGAGGATGGCGTCTTTCGTCTCCTGGCCCAGCAGGCCCGCGAGCGTGCGCCGCTCGCGCTGCCGGCGGTGGATCGCGGCGGTCTGCTCGCGCCCCTCGTCCACCGAGAGCACCAGGCAGCGGTTGAGCAGCTCTTCGTCCACGTCGATGGCCGTGGTCGTCATGAACAGGCTCATCGGCCCTTCGACCTTGTATTCCTGCGCGACCAGGTTGCCGTTGGCATCCGTGCCGGTGCTGGCCATCGTCAGCACGCCGTCCGACTGCAACAGCTTCAAGGCATAGCTGGCCCGGCTCGCACCTTCCTCTTCGGCAATCGCCAGCACCTTGTGCTTGAGGTTCGTCTCGCCCATGTAGAACAGGCTCTGCCCGCTCATGGCCGAGTAGCGCACCGCCTCCTCCGGCGGCATGAACGCCAGCACCGCATCCATCAGGGAGCTTTTACCGGCCGCCGACGAACTTTGCACGACCACCGCCAACGGCCGTTCCAGCTTGCGGCTGGTGGCGGCCAGGTAAGCCACGAGCTTGTTGGTGGCCTCGCCCACGATGCCGCAAGCGTCGAAGTCGGCCAGGATGCGGGGCAACAGGTCGGGCGTCTTGAGCAGCGCCAGCGCGGCGTCGCGCTCGGCCTCGCTCATCTCGGGCACCGGCGGCGCCTTCGGCTCCAGCGCCTGGCTGATGGTGGCATCCTGCAGGGCTTCGAGCTTGAGCAGCACGCGGCCCAGCTCGGCCTTGAGCACGGCTTCCGGCACGCGCAGCTCGCCCGCCGCCTGCTGCACGAACACGGCACGCGCACGCGCAGCGTACAGGTCCAGCGTGTCGACGTGGAAGGCCAGCTCAGTCGCCACCATCAGGTTGACCTTGAGCACGCCCACCGCCAGGTTCTTGGGCAGGCCGCGCACGCGCCAGCGGCGCATGTCTTCGTCCTCGCCGAACCGCATCACCACTTCCTGCTCGCTCACCTCGGCCGCCAGATCGAGCCGGGGCGCGGGCGGCACCACCGCGGCCGGCAGTGGTTCGGCGGGGATCGCCTCGGGGAGCGTCTCTTTAGCGGCTAAAGCGGGGGCACTGTCCTGCACCGGCTCGGGCTCGGCCGGCGCTACCGTCACGTTCGGCTCCAGTGCGCCGCGCGCGGGCGCGGCGCCATCTCCTAACCACACGGCCTTGCGGATCAGCAGGCCCAGCGACTTCGATGCCGGCTGCACCTTGAGCGCATAGTCGTTGGCGTCCATGCCCTTGGGGAACTGGAGGCGGTAGACGCCGAAGCCCTCCGCCTGCAAGCGTTCGGCCAGCGCCTGGGCGGCACGCTCGCCCGCGTCGTCCCGGTCGAACGCGATCAGCACGCGCTCGACGCCATGGCGGCGCAGCGCCGCCAGGTGGTCGTCGGTAAAGCCCTGCGTGCCGTAGGCGGCCGTCACGTTGCGGAAGCCGGCGCACCAGAAGGTCATGGCGTCGATCAGCGCTTCGCACAGGATCACTTCGCGGCTGGCAGCGAACGCCGCCTCGTTCCACACGCCGGCATGCGGCCCCGGCAGGTACAGGTGTTTGGGCGTGCCCGTGCGCAGGTTGTCCAAGAGCTTCCTGCCATACACCTCGGCCACGTTGCCGGCGCCATCGAACACCGGCACCACCAGCGAGCCGTTGAAGTGCTCGTGGCCGGACTCGCGGTAGATACCGAGCCGTTGCAGGCGCCCGCGCACCTGCGCGCCGGCGGCGCGGTTTTTTTCTGGCAGGCGCAGGCCCAGCGTGCGGTTGGCGTAGCCAAGCTTGAACGTGTCGATCAGCTCCGGGTGCGTGAGGCCGCGCGCTTGCAGATAGGCCAGTGCCTCCGGGCTCTGCTTCAAGGTGGCGTGGTAGTAGTCGATCACCTGCGCGAGCGCGGCGTGGTCGTCGGCGTCAGGCGCAACCGGCGCCGCCAGCTTCTTGACCGTCGATTGCTTCACCGGCGCCTGTGACCCGGCGGCTTCAGCGGCTAAGGGCAGACCCTCGCGCAGCAGCTCGGCGGCGTGCCGGAAGCTCACGCCCTGCATCTGCATCACCCAATCAATCGGGCCGCCGGCCGCGCCGCACCCGAAGCAGTGGTACAGGTTCTTGCCCGGCGTCACGATCAGGCTCGGCGTCGCGTCCTCGTGGAACGGGCAGCACGCGGCGTAGTCCTTGCCCTGCTTTTTGAGCGCGATGCCCGAGGCCTCCACCAGCCGCACCAGCGACACCTCCTGCTTGAGCCTCTCGATCTCCGCGTCCGGGATGCGCGCCATCCAACTCCCCTCTAAAACCTGTCAAGTAGCAGATACTAGTCTTTTATGGTACTGTTAATGGACCATATATGCAACCTCTCAGGAACGGGCACTTACCATGACACATCAGGTTTTGTTGTGGTGGACGATGGATTTCCCGAAGCGGCTGGCCGCCCTCCGTAAAGAGCGCGGCCTGACTCAGCAGGCGCTGGCCGATCTGGTCGGCGTCCACTTGTCGCAGCTAAAGCGGTACGAAGGCGGTACCTCCCAGCCCACGCTGGAGGTGCTGCGCGGTCTCGCCGTTGCGCTGTCGGTCAGTGCGGATGTGCTGCTTTTCGATACCAACGAGCGCGGCCCGGATGAGGACTTCCGCCTGCGCTTCGAGGCGCTATCGCGGCTGGACCCGGACGAGCGCAACGTGGTCAAGGAATTGATCGACGGCATGCTGCTCAAGCATGAGGCGCGACGCCTTACCGGGCGCGCCACCGAAGCCAACAGCCCCAAGTCCTGAGCTGCGCCTAACCGGCCTGTTGCACTGACGGCCGCCAACCTGCCCACTTACCTATCACCCCACGCGCATCGCCGGGGTTGGGGGAGGTCTTTTCAGCAGCTAGAAGGAAGGAGCGGCACGCGCTGCTTCGGCTGGCCCACGGCTCACGTGCAATCGGCAGCAAACGACATCACGCCCCCTCTCGATCAGTTTGGCTTGGAGGAAGCAATGGACACCCCCCGCAACGATGACACGGACCCCATGTATGAGCTGTTCGGTCCGCCCCTGCGCCATGAGCGCAAGCTGCACGGCTTGACGCTCTACGACCCGTGGGCACGGATGTACCACTTCTACCGGCTCGGCCTGGCCGGCCTGATGCCGACTCACACCCTCGGGCCGCTCAACCCGCGCGACGCCAAGGACATCGAGCAGTGGTATCGGGAGGACGCGGCATGACCAGCGATGCGCTGCTGGCCAGAGGCCCACGCAGCCCGTGGAAGACGCGCTACTTCATCGATACCGAGTTCACGGACTGGAAGGACAGTCAGCTCATCAGCATTGCCATCGTGAGCGAGGATGGCCGCGAGTTCTACGGCGAGTGCTCGGACTTCGAGCTGTCCGCGTGCAGCGAGTTCGTGCGGGCGACGGTGCTGCCGCAGCTCGGCCGCTTCCCTGGCCGCTCGATGCCGGCATCGCGGCTCGCCGCTGAACTGCGGGCGTGGCTGTTGGCGGTGCCACTCAAGCCCAAGCCTGTGCTCTGCTATGACTCCGACTGCGATCACGCGCTCGTCACCCACTTGCTCGGGGAACCGTTGCCACGCGGATGGAAGCACGAGAACGTGTTTCTAAAGATCGATGCCGAGCACTTCGCGCAGTACATCGCGGTGCATGGCGGCGAGCACCACGCGCTGCACGATGCCCGCGCGAACGCCTTCGCGTTCAGGTGAGGCCGTACACGTCATCTTTCACCCTGGGTCTCGGGGCGTAGCCCTGAGTGTCTGCGACGGGCGCGTAGCGACCTAGCGGACCAGGTTCAGATGCATGTCGTGAGACATACATCTGGCATCCTGCCCTTGGCGATGCTGGCGCACTTGCCATAGATCTGCGACAGATCTGCGGCGGTTCCGAGATGCCTTCGCAACTGCTTGGCGACACCTGTGCGACGCAGGCACGGGGGATCGTGCACAGGCGGGCGGCGGGTGGAGCGCGATTGTGAAGCGGCCCTGCCGGGCAGCGAGGCCGGTTTGAGGGAATCGGCGAAGTCGGCGCTTCGGCTGGCGCTGCCCACGGCGAGCGCCGGGTTGCAAAGGGCTGCGCCCTTTGGCACGAAGTGGGTCAGGCAACGCGCGTCGCGCGTTGTCATACACACTCATCGTGCCTCCACTGGGGGCGATTTCCGCCGCTCGGCAACAGGAGATAACAGAATGCCAACAACAAGCACCGGCCCAGCAACAAGAGGCAACGAGATGCCAACGGATCGTGAGCACAACAACCTCTGCGGCACCATGCTGGTGATGAGCGGGCAGCTCGTGCCGCGCCCCGAGGTCGAGGCCGTCGAGTCGGAACTGGAAGCGAACGGCTATGCCGCCGTGCCGAGCTGGAGCAACGATGGGCAATGGGAGCTTTGGACGCGCGAGGTGGTGGCCGTCGCGCACGATGCCGGCGTGCATTTAACCAGCGGACCCAGCGAGACCTTTGCTTCCCGCGATGAAGCGCTCGCCGCTGGCGTTGCCTGGCGCAACGCGCAGCAGCAGCCCTAGAAACAACAACGCCCACCAAGTGGGTGGGCGTTGTTGGCAATCGCAGTGCTTCTGCTCGGCGGACTTAGTCTGAGGAAGCGTCTTCCTTCAGCGGGAGTCCGAGCGCTTTGCTGATGTCATCGTCAATGGCGCCTATTCCAGCAACACCGCTGGCGCTGACAGGCTCCACCGCTTCTGGCAAGCGATTTCCATACTCATCAAAGAACCACCCACGCACGTCCCGGAAACAATGCTGCGGCAGCAAATCCGCCGCTGTATTGGGGCCGGACCTCACCACCTCAAAGAAGCCTCGTGTCCAGGGAAGTCTATTGGTTAGGATTGGCGGCACCAGCAAATCAGTTGGTGCCAGCGGTGGGATTTCCGTCTTGCTGGGCGACGATGGCCGATACAAGTAAAAGAGCACAGCTTCAAAGTCCCGGAAGTTGCCGATCTTTGCATCGGTAGCGACGACTCGGCCAAAGAAGTACCGACCCGGCATCTGTTCCAACTGGAACGCAAAGATGTCTCCAGGCTCAGGTTGTCGCCGCGTTTTCTTCAGAACAACTAAATTGGTTGGCGGTGTTTTCATGCTTAGAAACCGTGTTCTCGGAGCCATTGCTCGCCCCAACTCACCGCGTCTTGATACCAGTCGCGCTTCGGGCTGATCGAGTTGATCCTGTTATCGAACCCAGGATTGCGGTTGATTATCGCCTGTTCAATACCACGAGCCTGATCTTTGGTCACCTTGCAACTAGTGATCGGGTCCACTCTGTACTTACCCGCCCAATCCGCCGTTCGGCGAGTCAGGTCGTTGGTAATCCCTACATAGGCCGCTTCACCCTCTTTCATCCCCAGGTATACGTCGTGGGTGAGCGCTTGGGCTGCCCGTCCAGGGAAGGATGCTGCGGACGAAACCGGGTTCGGCGTGCCAGTGATGATTTCGGCGACAACCCCAACACCAGCAGCAATCGCAGGCCCATTCTCAGCGATGATGAGACAGGGCAGAGCCAGCGGACCGATGCACAAGCCTTGGGGATCGGTGTACCGGGTTGGCTGCCCACCAACATATGCGTACGTGGAGGGCTGCCCGCCATGAAGCCCGATGGGGTCGGACTGAATATACCGCCCACCGGCCGGGTCATAGTCTCGATTGGCGTTGTAGTGCTTGCCAGTCTCCGCATCATAGACTTGCCCGGGGAAGCGCAGGTTGTACGTGAAGGCGCCCAGACTGGTCGGATTTTCATCCGGCAGCGTCGCCCCGAACGGATCGGCCTGGTCCCACCTCCACACCATCAGGTTGTTGGTGTCCGTGATCACCCGCGGCGTGTCGATCTGGTCCGCGTAGACGTAATACCCCGTGCCACTCTTGATCGTCGCGACCGGCGTGTCGCCCAGGTACACCGTCTCCTGGATCGCGTTGCCCGACTGGTCATATTCACCGAGCAGGTGGCCCGCTTCGTCATAGACGTACCGGGTAGCTCCCGTCGGGACATTGCCGCCGCTCTTGACGACCCGCTGCCCCAGCCCGTTGTACAGGTAGCTGGTCGTGGTGCCGCGCTTCGTGACACTCGCCAGCCGACCCCGATCGCTGTAGCTGTACGTGGTCGTGCCATCACTGGTCAGATTGCCTGCCGCGTCATAGCTGTTCCTCGTCGCGGTCGGCCCCGTGCTCGCCGTCTGCCGGTTGCTGGCCGGGTCGACGGTCTGCGTGTAGCTATTGCCACCTACCGTTTGGCCCGTGCGGTTGCCGTTCGCGTCGTAGCTGTAGCTCTGGCTGCTGTTGGCCGGCAGATAGCTGATCAGGCGGTCCTGGTCGTCATACCCGAAGGTCTGGTTCGCGGCTGTTGCCGTGCCGCTGCCAGTGCTGCCGTCCGTATCCGTGTGGCTGTACGCCGTGATGCGCGAGGCCGCGTCATAGTTGACCGTGCGCGACAGGCCATTGGGCGTGGTGCCATTGCCACTCGTCGCCCCCAGCGGGAACTGGGCCAACCGGCCGCTCAGGTCGAAGCTGCGCGTATAGGGCGTGCCGTTGCCCCAGGTCCAGCCGATCGGCTTGCCGAATGGCTGGTACTGGATCTTCGACAGCAGCGTCGTCGCGCCATTGGCTGTCGTCAGTGTCAGTCCGGCGATGTGGCCAGCGCTGTCGTAACTGGTGCCGATGACGTTGCCGCTCGGGTAGGTCTGACTGATGCGCTTGCCGTTGCTGCTGCCGCTGGTGCCGTAGGCGTACGCAACCGTTTGATCTTTGGTGACACCGTTGGCATTGGTGCTCTGGGTCTTCTGCAGCAGGTTGCCGAAGCCGTCGTACTGCAGGCGCGTGCTGCCCGACTCGTCGGTCATCCGGGTCAGTTGCCCGATGTCGGTGGGCTGCGAGTTGGCGCCACCGTCGTACTCAAAGACAGTGGGCGTGCCGCCCGCGTAATCCGCCCGGACCAGGCGGTCCAGCGCGTCGTAGCGGTACGTCGTGGTCTTGCCCCGGGCATCGGTGCGGCTGGTGAGGTTGCCCACCGCGTCATAGGTGGCGTTGGTGGTGCCGGTGTCGGGACTTTGCTGCCCGGTGGTATTGCCCAGGCCATCGATGGTGTACGCCGTTACAAGGCTGCGAGGGTCGGTGATCTGCCGCACACGATCCCGGCCATCGTAGGTGAAGGCTGCGGTCGGCGCTGTTCCACCCGGCGTGGCAGGAGGACCTTGCACTTGTGTGCGACGACCCAGCGCGTCATAGGTGAAGGTCGTCACCAACCCGCGCGGGTCGGTGACCTGCGTCAGGTTGCCCACCGCGTCGTAGGCGTACTGCGTCGTCGCGGATTGCGTCTGGGCCAGTGCTCCCGCGCTAAAACACAGCAGCACTACCGCACTCAGGATCTTCTTTTTGGTATCAATCGGTCGCATCAGGCGCCTCAACGGTAAAACTCGAGTTCGTGCCAGGACACCCACGACGGGCTGGACATGGTCTGGATCCGGACATGGCGCACATTGACCGGCGCCCCTTCCCAGGACGATTCGAGCCACTGCTTGTCCGCCGTATTACCCGACAAGACCTTGAGCTCCCTGCCCGGTGCTGGCACCGTATCGCCCTTGATGACATGCGTGGTCTGGCCTGCCGGATTCTGCGAAGTCAGCAGACGTATCTTCTTGAGCGGCACCACTGCACCCAGGTCCACCTCGATCCATTGCGGTGCACTCGTGGCCGTCCACGGCGTGTCGTTGTTGCCGTCGATCGCCTGGCCCGGCGCGTTGCTGCCGTAAGTGCCCGATGCGCTGACGCCCGCCGGGACGATCCTCGTCAGCGCCGGCAGCACGGCCGGCCGATAGAACTCCAGCTCATGCCACGACACCCACGACGGGCTCCCCGTGGTGGTGATCCGGATGTAGCGCACGCTGACCGCCGTGTCCAACGACACCTCCAGCCATTGGCCATCCACCGTATTGCGCGACACGGTCTGGAGCACACCCGTCGGCGCAGGGCTCATGCCACCCGTCACAACATGCGTGGTCTGGCCAGCGGGATTCTGGGAAACCAGCATCCGCATCGGGGAACCGTTGCCACGCGGATGGAAGCACGAGAACGTGTTTCTAAAGATCGATGCCGAGCACTTCGCGCAGTACATCGCGGTGCATGGCGGCGAGCACCACGCGCTGCACGATGCCCGCGCGAACGCCTTCGCTTTCAGGTGAGGCCGTACCAGTCATCCTCCATCCGGGGTCTCGGGGCGTAGCCCTGAGTGTCTGCGACGGGCGCGTAGCGACCTAGCGGACCAGGTTCAGATGCATGTCGTGAGACATACATCTGGCATCCTGCCCTTGGCGATGCTGGCGCACTTGCCATAGATCTGCGACAGATCTGCGGCGGTTCCGAGATGCCTTCGCAACTGCTTGGCGACACCTGTGCGACGCAGGCACGGGGGATCGTGCACAGGCGGGCGGCGGGTGGAGCGCGATTGTGAAGCGGCCCTGCCGGGCAGCGAGGCCGGTTTGAGGGAATCGGCGAAGTCGGCGCTTCGGCAGGCGCCGGGTTGCAAAGGGCTGCGCCCTTTGGCACGAAGTGGGTCAGGCAACGCGCGTAGCGCGTTGTCATACACACTCATCGTGCCTCCACTGGGGGCGATTTCCGCCGCTCGGCAACAGGAGATAACAGAATGCCAACAACAAGCACCGGCCCAGCAACAAGAGGCAACGAGATGCCAACGGATCGTGAGCACAACAACCTCTGCGGCACCATGCTGGTGATGAGCGGGCAGCTCGTGCCGCGCCCCGAGGTCGAGGCCGTCGAGTCGGAACTGGAAGCGAACGGCTATGCCGCCGTGCCGAGCTGGAGCAACGATGGGCAATGGGAGCTTTGGACGCGCGAGGTGGTGGCCGTCGCGCACGATGCCGGCGTGCATTTAACCAGCGGACCCAGCGAGACCTTTGCTTCCCGCGATGAAGCGCTCGCCGCTGGCGTTGCCTGGCGCAACGCGCAGCAGCCCTAAATGCAAAGACCCGGCCGAGGCCGGGTCTTTGCAGACGAGAACGCCCACCATATGGGTGGGCGTTGTTGGCAATGCGCCAATGGGGTCTCACTTCAGATCACGGCGTTGCTTGCTATGCCGGCAGTTTCGCTAGCAATTTCTCAACGAAGCCCGCGCCAGCAAGAGCGGCCTTGGGGTAGTCCATCGGGTTGCCTGCAAACGGTTCCTCGCCCAACTCAACACTTGGATCGTCATCTGCATATGAAACCAAACAAGCGCGCTTAGTGAAAGGATCTTCCCTGACGAATTTTGGCATTGGCCACTCTTCAGCACGCCAATCATTCAGATGGGCTACAACGGTCCAATTACCCTCCATTAAGCCCAAATCCCCAAATCTAAGGACTTTTGTAGCGCGACCCGGTGTCAAACCTAGCTCGGTGTAATCAGCTACCCCCTCTGGCAAACCTTTAAAAAAATAGCCAACAACAATACCCTTTTTCTTGTTGGCACGCGCTACCACACCGAGCGCGCGCGCCCCGTCACCCAGCGGCACCAAGAATACGTCCCCTTCCTTATATGTGGAGACACTCATTGCGTCAGCCTCCTCAAGTAGTCCCTTGCCGCTTCCATATAGGTGTCTAGATTCCTATTGTTCGGACTGATTGGACGAATCTTATTTAACACCGGATCATACGTATCGTGCAGCGTTTGCTCCAAACCGCGTTGCTCTGCATATACGTCAGTTCTAGCAGCAGCCTCGAAGGAGTAATCGGTGAGTTTCGGGTCACGGGAATGTTCTGCTTCCCTTCGCGCCAAATTGTTGGAGCGACCAGTCCGCACTACGTCACCTTCTGCATTGCGCAGCAAATATACCCCGCCTCTTGCTGGCGCCGTGCAACTCTGCGCCGTCTCCCGGGCAACGGAGCGCTCGACAGCTCGGGCAACGGAGCGCTCGACAGCTCGGGCAACGGCACCAACCGAATTACCACCGATCATCGGCACATCTGAGTTGGCGATCTCGTTAGCAATGACGCCTAACTCGATCAGTGCCCCAATCACGCACCACGGGCACAGCCCACTCGCATCTGTGTAGCGGGTCGGGTTGCCGCCCACATATGCGTATGTGGACCACTGCCCGCCATTGAGTCCGATCGGGTCCGACTGCACGTACCGCCCGCTTGCCGGATCATAGTCCCGATTCGCGTTGTAGTGCTTGCCAGTCTCCGCATCATAGACTTGGCCGGGGAAACGCAGGTTGTACGCGAACGCCCCCAGGCCCGACGGGTTCTCATCCGGCAGCGTGGCCCCGAACGGATCGGCCTGATCCCACCGCCACACCATCAGGTTGTTGGTGTCCGTGATCACCCGCGGCGTGTCGATCTGGTCCGCGTAGACGTAATACCCCGTGCCACTCTTGATCGTCGCGACCGGCGTGTCGCCCAGGTACACCGTCTCCTGGATCGCGTTGCCCGACTGGTCATATTCACCGAGCAGGTGGCCCGCTTCGTCATAGACGTACCGGGTAGCTCCCGTCGGGACATTGCCGCCGCTCTTGACGACCCGCTGCCCCAGCCCGTTGTACAGGTAGCTGGTCGTGGTGCCGCGCTTCGTGACACTCGCCAGCCGACCCCGATCGCTGTAGCTGTACGTGGTCGTGCCATCACTGGTCAGATTGCCTGCCGCGTCATAGCTGTTCCTCGTCGCGGTCGGCCCCGTGCTCGCCGTCTGCCGGTTGCTGGCCGGGTCGACGGTCTGCGTGTAGCTATTGCCACCTACCGTTTGGCCCGTGCGGTTGCCGTTCGCGTCGTAGCTGTAGCTCTGGCTGCTGTTGGCCGGCAGATAGCTGATCAGGCGGTCCTGGTCGTCATACCCGAAGGTCTGGTTCGCGGCTGTTGCCGTGCCGCTGCCAGTGCTGCCGTCCGTATCCGTGTGGCTGTACGCCGTGATGCGCGAGGCCGCGTCATAGTTGACCGTGCGCGACAGGCCATTGGGCGTGGTGCCATTGCCACTCGTCGCCCCCAGCGGGAACTGGGCCAACCGGCCGCTCAGGTCGAAGCTGCGCGTATAGGGCGTGCCGTTGCCCCAGGTCCAGCCGATCGGCTTGCCGAATGGCTGGTACTGGATCTTCGACAGCAGCGTCGTCGCGCCATTGGCTGTCGTCAGTGTCAGTCCGGCGATGTGGCCAGCGCTGTCGTAACTGGTGCCGATGACGTTGCCGCTCGGGTAGGTCTGACTGATGCGCTTGCCGTTGCTGCTGCCGCTGGTGCCGTAGGCGTACGCAACCGTTTGATCTTTGGTGACACCGTTGGCATTGGTGCTCTGGGTCTTCTGCAGCAGGTTGCCGAAGCCGTCGTACTGCAGGCGCGTGCTGCCCGACTCGTCGGTCATCCGGGTCAGTTGCCCGATGTCGGTGGGCTGCGAGTTGGCGCCACCGTCGTACTCAAAGACAGTGGGCGTGCCGCCCGCGTAATCCGCCCGGACCAGGCGGTCCAGCGCGTCGTAGCGGTACGTCGTGGTCTTGCCCCGGGCATCGGTGCGGCTGGTGAGGTTGCCCACCGCGTCATAGGTGGCGTTGGTGGTGCCGGTGTCGGGACTTTGCTGCCCGGTGGTATTGCCCAGGCCATCGATGGTGTACGCCGTTACAAGGCTGCGAGGGTCGGTGATCTGCCGCACACGATCCCGGCCATCGTAGGTGAAGGCTGCGGTCGGCGCTGTTCCACCCGGCGTGGCGGGAGGACCTTGCACTTGTGTGCGACGACCCAGCGCGTCATAGGTGAAGGTCGTCACCAACCCGCGCGGGTCGGTGACCTGCGTCAGGTTGCCCACCGCGTCGTAGGCGTACTGCGTCGTCGCGGATTGCGTCTGGGCCAGTGCTCCCGCGCTAAAACACAGCAGCACTACCGCACTCAGGATCTTCTTTTTGGTATCAATCGGTCGCATCAGGCGCCTCAACGGTAAAACTCGAGTTCGTGCCACGACACCCACGACGGGCTGGACATGGTCTGGATCCGGACATAGCGCACATTGACCGGCGCCCCTTCCCAGGACGATTCGAGCCACTGCTTGTCCGCCGTATTACCCGACAAGACCTTGAGCTCCCTGCCCGGTGCTGGCACCGTATCGCCCTTGATGACATGCGTGGTCTGGCCTGCCGGATTCTGCGAAGTCAGCAGACGTATCTTCTTGAGCGGCACCACTGCACCCAGGTCCACCTCGATCCATTGCGGTGCACTCGTGGCCGTCCACGGCGTGTCGTTGTTGCCGTCGATCGCCTGGCCCGGCGCGTTGCTGCCGTAAGTGCCCGATGCGCTGACGCCCGCCGGGACGATCCTCGTCAGCGCCGGCAGCACGGCCGGCCGATAGAACTCCAGCTCATGCCACGACACCCACGACGGGCTCCCCGTGGTGGTGATCCGGATGTAGCGCACGCTGACCGCCGTGTCCAACGACACCTCCAGCCATTGGCCATCCACCGTATTGCGCGACACGGTCTGGAGCACACCCGTCGGCGCAGGGCTCATGCCACCCGTCACAACATGCGTGGTCTGGCCGGCGGGATTCTGGGAAACCAGCATCCGCACTTTCTTGAGCGGCACCGCTGCACCCAGGTCCACCTCGATCCACTGTGAAGCGTAACCAGAGGCAATCCAGGCGTTGCTGGAAACACCATCGATCGCCCGTGCCGGTGCATTGTCGCTGTACGTGCTGGAGGCCGTGACCCCCACCGGTACAACCTTGACCAGCGCTTCGGTCCCGGCGCTTGTCGGCAATGCGCCCTGCTGCGTGACCTGGACCGGCCGATTCATCGCATCGAACACGCGATCGACCTGCCGTGTCGGGTTGCCGCTTGGATCCTTGAGCTGGTCCTGGGTGTGGTTGCCCCGCTGGTCCAGCGTGTATTGGACGCTGTTGCCCTGGGCATCGGTGGCTGCCGTCAATCGACGCGCGCCATCGTGCTTGTACGTGGCCGTGCTCCCGTCGGGCTGCGTCACCTGCGTCAATTGACCGATGCCGTCGTAGCTGTAGAACGTCGTCTGCGCTGCGCCGCCCGCGGCCGTCACCGTCCGCGTCGCCAGGCGTCCGCTCGGCGTATAGGTCAAGGCCGTCACCGTGCCCTTGGCATCGGTTTCGGTTTTGAGCTTGCCGTTCGGGTAGTAGTCGGACTGCGTGGTGCGACCGAGCGGATCCGTGACCTGGATCCGGTTGCGCACGCCGTTGTAGGCATAGCGCGTGACACGGCCCATCTGATCGGTCACGCTCGCCAGATCGAGCTTGTCCCAGGCCTGCACGCGCGTCGTGTTGTCGGGGTACTGGATCTGCGTCAGGCGATTGAGCGCATCGTACTGATACCTGAGCGTATAGCCTTCGGCATCGGTCCGGCTGGCAACCCGACCCACCGCATCGTAGGTGAAGCTGACATCGGTCTTGCCGCTGGCATTGACCACGCGCTGCAGGAAGCCGTCGTTGTCGTATTCCCAGCGGGCGGTCTGCCCCAGCGCGTTGGTTTCGCTGGTCTTCTGGCCGGCGGCGTTGTAGGTGTAAGTCGTCACCTTGCCGGCGGCATCGCGGTACGTCAGCGGGTTGTGCTGGTCGTCGTAGGTGTACTCGGCGATCGGGTTGATGCCCAGCCCATAGACCCGCACGACATCGACGCCATTGCTCGCATAGTCATACGAGATCTGCTGGCCTGCCGCATCGATCTTGGTGGTGACGTTCCCCTGCGCGTTATACGTCAGTTGAACAACTTCGGTCGTACCGTCATCGCGCAGGCGACCGATCAGGGTTGGCTGCTCCGTTGGGCCGATCGCGCCCGCCCATGGCTGGTTGGCGTACTTGTACCAGACACGGCTCTCCTGCGGCTCCCTGGTGCTCTCGATCGCACCAGCCGTCATATGGTCGTTGTCTTTGGAGTGGAACCAATGGGTGAGACGCGCTTTCGTATAGTCGCCCGCGCTCTCCGCGTAGGCCTTGGCGTTCCAATAGAACGTGTTGCGATACTGCATCCATTCGTTGAACACGTTCATCCCGGCAGGCGCTTGCGGGTCCGAATACGACATCCCCGGCGTGGGGTGGGCGTATTCGACGCGCTCGGTCTGCCCCAGCGGATCGGTGATGTTAATCCAGCGCTGCATCCCGCTCTCGCCATAGGCGAACTGGGTCGTACCGTACGGCGTCGTCATGGCGTTGATGAACGTGCCCGCGTCGTAGCTGAAGCTCGACTTCATGCCGATGGCGTCGGTGATGTCGCTCAGCCGGCCGCTCGCGTCGTAGCCGATCTGCGCGGTCCGCCCGAACGGATCGGTGATCTGCGTGACCAGCAGCGGATTGCTCGCGTTGCCGTAACCGAGCGTGGTGCGCTTGCCCAGCGCATCCGTGACCGCGGTCAGGCGCATTTGAGCGTCATAGCTCAGCGTCACCGCGTTGCCACGACGATCCACGATCTGGGTCAGGAACACCCGGCGCGGCGCATACGTCGCCCCGTCGGGCTGCGCATACACCTCCTTGCTGCCGTCACTCAGGCGACGTTCGTAGCTCGTGACCGAGGTCTGCACCAGCATCGACGCATCGGCGGGATCCGCGGTGAAAGTGCCCGTACTGGTGTTGTATCCGTTCTGGACCACCGCCCCGCCGCCCGCCACGTAGCGCATGACGCTGCTGCCTGGGCTGACCGGGTTGTCCTGCACGTAGCTCAGCCAGTTCGATGTCCACTTCGGGCCGAAGTTGAAGTACGCGAAGTTGGCCGGCTGATACGCATCCCGCTGGTTGTAGGTCAGCGTGAAGTTGACCGCCGGCCCCTTGGGCGGGCGATAGCCGACCGGCGTGTCGACCACGTTCAGGCTGACCAGCATCGCGTGCACGTTGTAGGTCGGCATGCCCATGCTGGGGATGCCATCCAGCCCGCCACCAACGCCGGCGTCAGGTGCCCCGCCACCGTTTGCGTTGTCTTCGTTCTTGCAATCGCACGCCTTCGGGTCGTTCGGCGTCAGGCGCGTGTCGTCGACCGCGGTGGTCGCGCCCATGCCGAATACCTTTTTGGCTTCGGCTTGTGCGACCGTCTTCCAGCCCGGCTGCTTGACGGCCTGATTGGGGATCAGGAAGTAGTTGCTGGTCTCGGCTTCCAGCGCCGCCTTGCTGATCCACAGGTCGCGGCCGAAGGTCGGATCCTTGAGGTGGTATTGCCCGTTCTCTTCCGCAACGATGGCCGCGTAGTGGTTGATCTTCCAGTGCACCACTGCCGGCAGCGGAATCGGCGTCCCGGGGCTGCGGCGGGCGATGGTGTACGGCAGCTTCACCTGCTGGGCGAGTTTGCCCACCGTATCGAGCGTGACGCCGTGCGGGCTGGAGCGGACCGCGCTGATCCTGGCGATGCGGGAGCGATCCGCCCCCTGGAACTCCAGGATGTTCTTGATTGCCATCGGGCCGCACAGATAGGCGACACCCGGTTCGTTGCGCATCAGCCAGAGGCCTTCACGCGCGCCCGCGATGGCTTCGGTGGCCGGGCCTTGCAGCGGACGGGCCTGAGATTCCTTCAACAGCTCGGTCACGCGATCGGCGTGGCCGATGCGGGCATGCATGCGCACCAGCTCGCCCAGCGCGCGGTCGGCCAGGCGCTTGGTCTCCGGCTGCGTCTGAGCCTGGGCATCCCGCCACGCGCCCTCCCACGCCTCCATCGCGCGGGAGAAATAGCCCAACCGGTAATAGGTCAGGCCAAGATTGGTGCGCAGAGCGAGACCCCATGCGCTGTTGGGATGCTGCGCCAAGAACGCCTGCAACGGCGCGAACGCTTCGGCGTTGCCGGCGTCGCGGTATTGCTGCACGGCTTGCCACAGGGCTTGCTGCTCTTCGGCGCTGCTCGGGCCGGTGGCAATCAGGGGTTCCTCGAACACGCGTGCTTCGCGCAGCCGGGTTTCCAATGAGGCCGTGCCGGGATCCAGCTGGACAGAAGCCGATGCCGGGATGCCGATTCCCAGAGCGGTCAACAGAAATGTGGCTGCAATGGCGCGTGCCAGCGGCCGGCCCGCCAGGGGTCGTCTGGATTCAAATGGGTACATGGTGATTTGTTGTTTTAGCGACCGGTCATTACGGTTGCTGCAGTTGCCGAGCCGTGCGGCGCGCGCACCAGGTTGGACTTGCAGGTCATTCGGCAGGTCTTCTTTTCTCTGATGCCGAAAGCCCGGCCCAGTAAGGCAGTCCGACCGCTGCCTTCTTTTGAGATCGTTTCATCCCCATCCCTAACGCTCGCTCCGGGCCGTGTGCGGGTAATGGCCCGCCCGACCACAAAAGAAAGCAACCATTAAAATTCAAAAAATCTCAGCACAAAATCCGGCTACATCCGGCTACATTTTTTCGCGGCACAGCGTGCCATTTGAGAGAGTGATGTGCAACCGCGTTGAAGTGGGGTGTCGACTCTCCTCGACAAGAAAATCTTAAGATCTGCTTGGCGAGCGTGCGCCGATTGTGCGATCAAAGCCCCCCCTGCATAATGCGCACCGGCTCAAAAAGCCAAACTAAAAAATTGGAACCGGGACGGGGAGTTCGCAGTGATTCGGCACAATGGAGTGCGCTGGTGCGCAGCGCTCCTGATCACCCTTGCGCTATGCGGCTGCGCGGAGCAGAGAATTCGGGACGACGCCAGCGACAAATTGACCGACGGCGCCTATGAAGACGCGCTGACAACGCTGGATGCCGGCATTGCCAAGTATCCCGAGAGCGCGACCTTGCGCGTGGCGCGCCGTACCACCCAGGACACCATCGCGGATCGGCTGATCCAGCAAGCCGGCAAGGAACTCAACGCCGGCAAGCGCACCGCGGCGCAGGCCACCCTCAAGCGCCTGCTGGAGATCGAGCCCCAGAACGACCACGCCCTCGCGCTGCTGCAATCGATCAAGCGCGATGAGCAGACCGCCGCCGCGCTGGAAACCGCCAAGCAGAAAACCGGCAGCGGCACGCCGGAGGCCGCTCTTACCGCCATCGAAGGCGCGCTGCGCGGCGATCCGAAAAACCGTCGTCTGCTGGAAGCACAAGCCGCGCTCGAGCAACAATCGCGGCAGCGCGATCTGCCCCAGGTCAAAGGCGGTGCATCCAAGCAGCCGATCAACCTGGATTTCCGCGATGCCAGCGTCCGGATGATTTTCGAGGCCATGGCGCGCAGCACGGGCATCAATTTCATCCTCGACAAGGATGTCCGCCCGGACCTGAAAACCACCGTATTTATCCGCCAGGCGAAGCTGGAGGACGCGCTCGACCTGATTCTGAGCACCACGCAGCTCAATAAGAAGATGATGAATGGGTCGACCATCCTCATCTATCCCAACACGCCGGAAAAACAGCGCGATTATCAAGACCTGGTGGTCCGGGCGTTCTATTTGACGAATGCCGAAGCCAAGCAGACCGGCGCAATGCTCAAGACGATGCTCAAGATCCGGGAGCCGTATATCGATGAGCGCGCCAATATGGTGGTGATTCGCGAATCGCCGGATGTGGTGCGGCTGGCCGAGCGGCTGGTGGAGCTCCAGGACCGCAATGATTCGGAAGTGGTGCTGGAAGTCGAGGTGCTGGAAGTCAGTTCGAACAAGCTGACCCAATTGGGCATTCAGTATCCCAACAGTTTCACGCTGACGCCGCTGTCGGCGACCGGTGCGACCTCGCTCACGCTGAGCGACTTCAAGGGGCTGAACAGCGATCGGATCGGCGTGAGCACGCCCAGTGCCGTGCTCAACCTGCGGCGCGAGCTCGGAGACACCGATCTGCTGGCGAACCCGAAGATCCGCGCCAAGAACCACGAGAAGGCCAAGATCCTGATCGGCGACAAGCTGCCGGTGATCACCACGACCTCCACCTCGACGGGGTTCGTGTCGGAAAGCGTGCAGTACATCGATGTCGGCCTGAAGCTGGAAGTCGAGCCGTCGATCTCGCCGGACGACGAGGTCAGCATGAAGATCAATCTCGAAGTCAGTTCGCTGACCAACCAGATCACGACCCGCAGCGGCACTGTCGCCTACCAGATCGGCACGCGCAGCGCGAACACCGTGCTCAAGCTGCACGACGGCGAAACGCAGTTGCTGGCCGGCCTGATCAAGACACAGCAGACCTCGAGCGCCGCCCGCATTCCCGGGCTGGGCGACATTCCGCTGCTGGGCCGACTGTTCTCTTCGCAGACCGATAACGGCGTGCGCAATGAGATCGTGCTGTCCATCACGCCGCGCGTCGTCAAGCCGTCGCATCGGCCCGAGACCAACTTCATGGAGTTCTGGTCCGGCACCGAGACCAATGCCCGTGCACGCCGCACCTTGCCGGATGGCCAAGCGCCCGCTGAGAGCAAAGCCGCTGACAGTACGCCGGCGGCCGCAGCTGTGGCAACGGATCAACCGGTGGCCGCGAGCGAGAATCCGGCCACGGCGCCCTCGGAAGGCGGCGGCATCGCACTGACCATGAATGGCCCGTCGAGCGCCAAGGCGGGCGAGGCGTTCTGGGTCTCGCTGAACCTGCGCACGGACGCCGCGCTGCGCAGCATGCCGATCCAGCTAGCCTACGACAAGGAGCGTTTCGCGTTCGATAGCGTCGAAGCCGGGTCGCTCTTCTCCGGCCAGAAAGCCGCACCGAACCTGGCCAAGACCGATCTGCCGGCCGTGGGCCGCGTGATGGTCACGCTCTCGGCCGCGGACAACGCGCCGCTCACCGGGCAGGGTGAATGGGCCAAGCTGCGCTTCCGTGCCAAGGCCGCCGGGACCGGCGCCATCTCGATGGCAACGGCAACGCCGGTCGGCCTGACCACGGCACCGCAGCCGCCGCAGATGCCGGCGCCGGTGTCCGTCTCCGTCAAGTAACGTCGCACGATGGCCTCGGTGCTTCGCAGAATCGGAACGAGACTCGCCCACTGGCTGGAGTGGACGCTGTTCCGCATCGCCCGGCTCGCGTCCCGCGTTCCGGTGTTCACGGCCGTCGGGCTGCTGCTCCTGAGCGGCGCGGTGCTGGTGTGGACAGTGTGGGAGCCGCGCGCGGCAGCGCAGGCCGCCCGGATCCAGAAGGAACTCGGTAGGAAGCGGGCCACGAATCCGGCCCCCGTCCGCCAGGTCAGTACGCTGGAGACCGTTGCCGCCCAGCTGGAGCCGCCGCTGAACCGCTCCGTCATCGGCAGCGACATCTTCGCGGGCTTCACCGCGCAGGGCGCCCGCGTTGACCAGGTGGTATTCAGCAAGGACGCCGAAGAAGCCGCGGCGGAAGAGGTGCGATCGGTCCGCCTGCAGGCAACCGTGATCGGGCTCTATCCGGCCATCAAGGCGGGCTTGGCCGACCTGCTGCAGAAACACCCGAGTCTCGCACTCGAAAGCATGACCTTCACGAAGAACGGCGGAACCGAACAAACGGTCACGGCCGACCTGGCGTTCGTGCTGTGGTACCGGGGGCACTGACGTGAGGCCGATCTATCTCGCCGCACTGGCGCTCACGCTGGCCGCCTCGGCATGGGTCTGGCTGGAGGATCACGGGATGCTGGGCGCCGCCCATGAGGTGGTGGACGTCAGCACACCGCGCCAGCGCAAGACGGAGCGCCAGCCCGACACACCCACCGTGACCGCACCGCTGCTGCGCGCAGCGATCGGCCCGGCCGAAGGGGACCCGTTCAACGCCGTGGTACCACCGCCGCCCCCACCTCCGCCGGCACCGCCGCCGCCCCCTCCGCAGCCGCCGCCGTTTCCGTTCCGGTATTTCGGCGTGATGTCCGACGAGTCCGGCAAGCCCGCGCATTTCCTGGCCAAGGGCGATGCGCTCGTGCCGGTCAAGCCCGGCGTATCGCTGGGGGACGGCTATCGCGTCGAAAGCATGAATGAGCAGACGCTGGTCGTGCTCTACGAGCCGATCCCGAGCAAGACGGTCATCCAGCTCGGGAGCGCCAAGCCATGAAGTCGGCCAAGTGCGCGGGCTACAGCCTGATCGAACTGGGCGTGGTGCTGGCCGTGCTGGCCACGCTGGCGGTGCTGGCCACGCCCGTGGCGCAGTTGATGAACAAGCGCGCCAAGGAACACCAACTGCGCGTGAGCCTGGAGCGGATCCGCGACGCGCTGGACGCCTACAAGCGTGCCGTCGACACCGGCGAGATCCAGTCGCCCGGGACGCTGTCCGGCTATCCGCCGACCCTGGCCGCGCTGGTCAACGGCGTACCGTCGGCCCGCGATCCGGACCACCGCACGCTCTATTTCCTGCGAGCCATTCCGCGCGACCCGTTCGCGCCGGCCTCGCTCGCGGCAGAGCAGAGCTGGGCGCTGCGCAGCTACCGCTCCCCGGCGGAGGCGCCCCAACCTGGCGAAGACGTGTACGACGTGCATTCTTCCAGCGAAGGCATCGGCCTCGATGGCCGGCCGTACAAGCAATGGTGACGACCCGACGCCCCTGCCGGCGTGGCTTCACGCTGATCGAGCTGATGGTCGTCATGGCCGTCATCGCCTTGCTGACCACGATCGCGCTGCCGCATTACTTCAAGCACGTGGATACCGCCAAGGAGCGCGTCCTGCGCGCGAACCTGGAGACGGCCCGCGATGCCATCGACAAGTTCTACGCCGACCGCAACCAGTATCCGGCGTCGCTGGCGGAGTTGGTCACGCAGCGCTACCTGAAAACCTTGCCGATGGACCCGATCACGGACCGCGCCGACAGCTGGAAGCTGCTGACCGCGCCCGGCGGCGAACCCGGGGTCTACGATCTGCGCAGCGGCGCGCCGGGCAAATCCATGGACGGAACACCGTATGCGGACTGGTAAGGCGCGCGGCTTCGCCTACCCCGCACTGCTCGTCGGCATCCTGGTGTTCGGCATCGGGCTGGCCAAGACGGGCGAGTGGGCGTCGCAGCTGCAGCGTCGCGACGATGAGCTGGGACTGCGGCGGGCGGGCGCGAGCGTGGTCGTCGCCATCAAGAGCTACTACTATTCGTCGCCCGGCCTGCCGCGCGCGCTGCCGAAGTCGTTGGCGGACCTGGTCGATGACCCGCGCTTTCCGGTGACGCGACACCATCTGCGGGACATCCCGTTCGACCCGATCACGCGCTCGAAGGATTGGGGTATCGTGCGCGCGCCGGATGGCGGCGTGACCGGCATCTACTCGAAAGGAAGCGGCCGGCCGCTGGCGGCGTACAGCCCGACCGGAACCGAGACGCCCCGGATGCAGTCGAGCTATGCCGATTGGAAATTTGTATTCGATCCGAATGAAAGGTGACACATGCCCGAATTGTCGAAACTGAAGCCGATGCAGCCAACCCGTGGTTTCACGCTGCTTGAATTGCTGGTCGTTGTCGCGATCATCGGCCTGCTGGCCGCGTATGTCGGGCCGCGCTACTTTGCGCAGCTCGGCAAATCGGAGGTCGGCGTAGCCAAGGCGCAGATCCAGGCATTGGAGAAAGCGGTCGACCAGTACCGGCTCGACACCGGGCATTTCCCCACGACCGAACAGGGCCTCAAGGCGCTCTTCACCGCGCCGGCGGGAGAAGCGCGCTGGGGCGGCCCCTACTTGAAGAAGGACGTGCCGCTCGACCCCTGGGGCCATGCCTATGAATACCGCCAGCCCGGCACCAACGGCCGCGAGTACGACATCCTCTCCTACGGCCACGACGGCGCGGCCGGCGGCGAAGGCGAAAACGCCGACCTGACGAACTGAGGACGAACTGAGCGATGCAGTTCAAGGTCAGCACGTTCCATCCGGACACCGCGCGCGTATCCACACGCACGGTCGCGGCAGACGACCGGGCCTCGGTGGAAACGCTTCTGAAGGCGGAAGGCGCGATGGTCCTGTCCATCGAGCCGATCGAGAACCGGCTGGCGCGCTCGCTCAAGATCAAGAGCCGGCGCCGCAAGGTGGACGCCGGGCTGGTCTGCATCGAGCTGGGCGGCCTGCTGCGTGCCGGCCTCACCGTCTCGGAGGCGCTGGATTCGCTGGCCCATCGCGACGACCATCCCAACGTCGACGTGTATCGACGGCTGTACGACGGCCTGCTGAGCGGCCTGCCCCTGTCCGAGGCGATGAAGCAGGTCGAAGGGATCTTCCCCGGCATCCTGGTCGCCGCGATCCAGGCCAACGAACGCTCGGGGCGGATTCCCGATGCGCTCGACGAATACGCGAAGTACGCCCAGGCGCAGGAGGCGCTGCGCAAGAAAGTGGTCAGCGCCGCCGTCTATCCGGCGACGGTGATCGGCTTCGGCCTGCTGGTCGTGCTGTTCCTGCTGGCCTATGTGATCCCCCGGTTCGCGATGGTCTACGACGGCACGGCGATGCAGATGTCCGGCCCGACGCGGATACTCCTGGCCGTCGGCCATTTCATCCACGAGCAGGGATGGGGACTGCTGGTCGGCATCGTCCTGCTGGGCGTGATCGTGGCCGACCAGTTTGCCCGGCGCAATGCCGCGCAGCGGCTTCTGAACGCCGTCGGCGGCATGTGGCCGTTCAAGAAGCTGGGCGAGCGCTTCCAGCAGGCGCGCATCTGCGCCTCCCTGGCGATGCTGACCCGGGGCGGATACGACTTTCCGGAAGCCATGCGGCTCGCCTCGCCGCTGGCCATCTCCGCATCCACGCGCACCCAGCTCGACGCGGCACGGGAGCGCATCCTGGAAGGCGTACTGGTCAGCCACGCGCTGATGCAGACGGACTTCAGCGACGGCTTCGCGGTGCGCATCCTGCAGGCCGGCGAGCGGGTCGGCGATCTGGCCGGCAGCTTCGACATGCTGGCGCAGACCTACCGGCGCGAACTGGAAACCATGCTGGAGCGGACCATGCGCCTGGTCGAACCGATTCTGCTGATGACCGTGGCCAGCCTGATCGGCGCCATCGTCGTGCTGATGTACCTGCCCATTTTCGATCTTGCGGGAGCGATCTGACATGTCCGGACTGGCGCCCGATTGGACCACTTTCGGCAGCTCGCTGCGTGCCGCACGCTTGGCGCGCGGCAACGGCAGCCTGGCGGTGGCGCTCGCCGAGCAGGCCGGCATGCCGGCGCAGGCGCTGGTCGCGGCGGCGGCCGGCCGCTTCGGCTTCCATGTGCTGGAGGCGGAAGGCGACCTCGCCCCGCTGGTCACGCTCGACCCGATCTCCCTCAAGGACTGCCGCCAGCACAGGATCCTGCCGCTGCGCATTGCCGGCGATTGGGTCATCGCCATGGACGACCCGTGGGACGAGGCACTGGTGCGCTGGGTCAACGAGAAGCTCGGCCACGCCCGGCTGGCGTGGATGGACGGCCATCACAGCCTTGCCATCCTCGAACGCGCCCTGAGCACGGCCTCGGCGTCCGCCCTGCTTGCCCAGCGCGGCGCAGAGCAGACGGTCCAGGACCAGGAAGTCGGCCGGGTCGTTTCACACGACTCCATCGAATCGACGGAAAGCGCCGTGGTGCGCTTCCTGGATGCCGTCTTGCTCGACGCATGGCGTGCCGGCGCCAGCGATATCCACGTCGAGACCTCCCGCTCCGGCCTGCACATCAAGCTGCGGCTGGATGGCGTGCTGGTCCCCGGCCCCGCATTCACGGGGGCGCGCTCGCCGAGCGAGGTCCTGAACCGGATCAAGGTGCTGGCCCAGCTGGACATCGGCGAGACCCGGCTGCCGCAGGACGGCCGCTTCCGGGTGCGGCTGGAAGGACGCGATGTCGACATGCGCGTCTCCATCATGCCCAACGTGTTCGGCGAAGATGCCGTCATCCGCTTGCTGGACAAGGCACAGCTGCGCGGCGCCTCGGAAACGCTCACGCTCGAGGCGCTGGGCTTCGACACCGCCGCCACCGCCACCATTCGCCGGCTGACCAAGGAGCCGCACGGCATGCTGCTGGTGACCGGCCCCACCGGCAGCGGCAAGACCACCACGCTGTATGCCGCGCTCTCCGAAATCAATACCGGGCGCGACAAGATCATCACCATCGAAGACCCGGTCGAGTACGAGCTGTCGGGCATCCTGCAAATTCCCGTCAACGAGAAGAAAGGCCTGACGTTCGCCCGCGGCCTGCGCTCGGTCTTGCGCCACGACCCGGACCAGATCCTGGTGGGCGAAATCCGCGATTCCGAAACGGCGGAGATTGCCGTGCAGGCCGCGCTGACCGGGCACCTGGTCTTCACCTCCGTGCACGCGAACTCGGCGCTTGATGTGGTCGGCCGCTTCCTGCACATGGGCGTCGACCCCTACAACTTCATGTCGGCGCTGATCGGCATCGTGTCGCAGCGGCTGCTGCGCCTGAAATGCCCCGAATGCGCCCCCGCCTCGCCGGACCCGGGCTGCCGGTCCGCCGGATGCCCTGCGTGCCGGTACACCGGGTACCGGGGCCGCACCGTCGTCTGGGAGATCGTCCCCGTCAACGACACCATCCGCGAACTCGTGATCCGGCGCGAACCGCTGCGGCTGATCCGCGAGCAGAGCCGCCAGATGGGCGTGGTGTCGCTGCGCGACCAGGCGGTGCGCATGGTGGAGCGCGGCCTGACAACGTTTGAGGAAATCGACCGCGTGGTGTCGCCCAATGAATGACTATTGGCTCTACCTCTCCAAGTCCGAGATGACGGTCGGCAAGACCGGCTCGCGGCAACGCGAGGCCACGGTCCTGGACCGCGCCGGATTCCAGGCCGACAACCTCGCAGATTTCGTGCGGCAACGCGTGCCGCGGGGCAAGCGCCTGTCCATCTGGCTCAGCGGCGGCCATTGCCACTACGTTGCCTTCCCGCGTCCCCGCTGGGTGTTCGCCTCGGGCAAACTGCACGCCATCGCGGCCAGGGTCTTCGAGCAGAAGACGATGCAGAACGCCGCCGACTATCGGCTCAGCCTGAAACCGTCCCGCTCCAGCCTCCACGTCTGCGCGATCCGGCACGCAGACGTGGCGCAGATCCTCGGGGCGGTCAACGACCGCTACGCAGTGCGAACCGTGAAGCCGCTGGCCCCGGAAGTCCTCAACGCCTGCAAGCGGACCGCCCGGGCCACCACGTTCGTGCTGTACGAACCCGATAGCCTTACCATCGCCCGTCCGGGCAAGGAAGCCGGGCTGCTGGTCGCCACGACAGGCGGGGCCTCGCATGCGTCCGTGCTGACGCGCATGCTCGCCGTCCACGCAGAGGCCCCGTCCGCAATCGAAGTGATTTCGATGTCATCCATACAGACCGAACTCGCCGAGCCTACGACGCCGAGCCCGATCCTCAACGGCTGGCTCAAGCGTCTCGAACCCTCGCAGCATCATGGCGGCTGACTTCATCTTCCACGTCCGGCCCAAGAACCGGCGACTCTCGCTGCTGGTGATGGCGCTCGGCTGCACGGCCGCCCTGATCGCGCTGGACCAGTCCACGGAGACCAGCAGGCGCCTGGCTGCGCTCCGACAGCAACTATCCGCCGCGCAGAACCCGATCGCCACGCGGCCAAGCCCGCCCAGCGAAGTCGACGAAAAGAAGCGCGCGCTGGCGAGAGCCATCCAGACGTCGGTTGCGGTGGATTGGAATCGCCGGTTGAGCCTGCTGGAAAGCCTGCGGGGCGAGGCCGTGTCGATCGCGCTGCTCAAGGCCACGGCCACCGATGCCAAGGCCGAACTGCGGCTGGTGAGCGATACGCTGGAGGCGGCGAATGGTGCGCTGGATCGGTATGCGCGGGCGGCTGGTGAAGACATGCGGCCGGTGGTCGGCTCGATTGCTTATCGGGATCGGCGGTATGTAACGACTGCGGCTGTTCCGGTTCGCTAGGCCCTTCCCCAAACCTGCTGGACAGAAAGCAACGCATGATGCGGTGACCGAGGGCTTCCCGGTGGCTTGGTTGATTGGGGGAAGGTCACAGGCATCAGTTCCTCACCAAGACTCGGGCGTGGCGCATCTCGAGCTCGTGGCCGAGGCGGCCACGAAAGCGGTATCTGGCAGCGCTGTTGCTGTGGCGGGTGGACGGACATTCGCCGCTGGCTTGCCGGACGATCTGCTGCAGGCGTGCGAGTTTTACCTCGGCCTCGCATGTTGGACAGTCGATCAGGAAGCGGAGGGCGTGGATACCGGAGCGGGACGTTTCGTGCCCGTGTGCGCAGCGGAACCGATAGCTGGCGCGCTGGCCACGCTCTAGAAGGGCTAGGTGTGTCGTTGGTCCTGCTTCGGCGTTCGCCATTGGTCACTGAGGGCGATTCAACCTGAATTTATACAAAACCTATTGCGGGCGGCACGAAACATCAAGCTTGCAGCGATCAACTTGGCGTAGTCGGCTCGCTCAAATTTCTCTTCCGCCCGTCGGTTTCATATAAAGCAGAAATCCGAGATACCTCGGAAATCAGCATCGACCAGAAATCCGGCCACTCATTTAACGTCTCCACAGATTTTTTTGGACAACGAAAAACCCTTCCAGTACTTATTTCAATATACAAATTCGAGCCATCAAAATTATATCCGCCGATAAACAACATATTAGCACTCGCCCCCCGCGGTCTCTCCAATAAATTGAGGTTACTCAATGGGTACGGATACGCATCCTTGGAGCGCCGATCCAAAGACAATCGAGCGCCATATATACACAACGCCCCGGAGAAGACTGTCAGCCCATTCATATTTCTCAGAAAATCTGAAAATACCAATGGGAAGGGAATTCCAACATCCGCCTCCAAGTCGACAATCTGACTTTCGGTTAGCCCAGCGAATACAAAATGCCACCACCGCCTTATGCCAAGTTGCTCATCCCTTACAAGGCCAATAAGTCTTGTCCCATTGGGAGTGATTTCCTCACCAAGAGGCACCGATGAATTCAAAATTTCCAGCAGATCACTCATTCGACTCATTGCTCATCTCTCAATCATGGAACCCGAGGATGGATTGGCCCAGTTACCTCCATGACCATTTTCAAGGTGCTCCGATCTTGGCATGAATTCCACATTATTTGGATTGCTTGCCAGACCCGGGTTACCCGCAACACTATTAATATGATGCCCCTCATAACCTGCAACGCTACCTTTAGACAATAGCTGCTGAAGTTCACTAGTAGTCCATTGGCGTGAGCCACCTCGATCCGCACGCACGCTTTCCAACTCATCTTCCCAGGCCCGCCTTACGCCGACTCTTCGCGCATATCGCACATAAGACTCCCAAGAACTCCTGCATTGCTGACTATTTTCTCGAGTCAAAACGTCGCGCGTTTGATTCGCCAAAATTTCAACATCACGATAAGTGTAAGAATTTGCCCCTCTGGCCGAAACGGTTTCATACGTATAGTTAGGACGAACCTGTCGCATGATCTCTTGGAGTCGCGCAATTTCCGCTGCCGACCTAACGTTTTCAATCGTTGGTTCTCTAGTTTCTACCGCTAGGTCACGCTCCTCAATCCCAGCAAGACCAAGTGGGTCAAACCAGCTTACAGGGTTGCCACCCACATAGGCAAACGTGGAGGGCTGCCCGCCATGAAGCCCGATGGGGTCGGACTGAATATACCGCCCACCGGCCGGGTCATAGTCTCGATTGGCGTTGTAGTGCTTGCCAGTCTCCGCATCATAGACTTGGCCGGGGAAACGCAGGTTGTACGCGAACGTCCCCAGGCCCGACGGGTTCTCATCCGGCAGCGTCGCCCCAAACGGATCGGCCTGATCCCACCTCCACACCATCAGGTTGTTGGTGTCCGTGATCACCCGCGGCGTGTCGATCTGATCCGCGTAGATGTAGTACGGCGTGCCGTTCTTGACCGTCGCGATGGGCGTGTCGCCCAGGTACACCATCTCCTGGATCGCGTTGCCCGACTGGTCGTATTCCCCGATCAGGTGGCCCGCTTCGTCGTAGACGTACCGGGTGGCGCCAGTAGGCACATTCGTTCCGCTCTTGACCACCCGTTGTTCTAGCCCGTTATACAGGTAGCTGGTGGTGATGCCGTTCTTGGTAACGCTGGCCAGCCGACCCCGATCACTGTAGCGATACGTGGTCGTACCGTCGCCGGTCTGGTTCCCCGCTGCGTCATAGCTGTTCGTGGCCGGTGTCGGCCCTGTGCTCGCCGTCTGCCGGTTGCTCGCCGGATCGACGGTCTGCGTGTAGCTGTTGCCACCGACCGTCTGCCCCGTGCGGTTGCCGTTGGCGTCGTAGCTGTAGCTCTGACTGCTGTTGGCCGGCAGGTAGCTGATCAGCCGGTCCTGGTCGTCATACCCGAAGGTCTGGTTCGCTGCGGTCGCCGTGCTGCTGCCAGTGCTGCCGCTCGTGTCCGCGTGCGTGTACGCCGTGATGCGCGAGGCCGCGTCGTAGTTCACCGTGCGCGACAGGCCCTTCGGCGTGGCGCCGGTGCCGCTGGTCGCGCCCAGCGGGAACTGGGTCAGCCGACCGCTCAGGTCGAAGCTACGCGTATAGGCTGTGCCGTTTCCCCAAGTCCATCCCGTTGGTTTTCCGAAGGGCTGGTATTGGATGTTGGACAGCAGTGGGGTACTGCCATTGGCCGTGGTCAGCGTCAGGCCCGCGATGCGGCCGCCTACATCGTAGCTGTACCCAATGACACTATTGCTCGGATACGTCATGCTGATGACGTGTCCGGTGCTGCTGCCACTGGTGCCATAGGCGTACGCCACCACTTGCTTCTTGGTCTCGCCGTTGGCCGTGGTGCTCTGGGTCTTGCGGACCACGTTGCCGAAACCATTGAATCGCCAGCGCGTCTGGCCGGATTCATCGCTGATGTGCGTCAGGTGCCCGATGTCGTTGGGCTCCGGGTGCTTCCCACCGTCATAGGTGAAGGCGATTGGCGTGCCGCTCGCGAAAACCGCATGTGTCATCCGATTCACGGCATCGTAGCGGTACCTCGTGATCTTGCCGCGCGCGTCAGTGCGGCGCGTGAGATTGCCGGCCAAATCGTAGGTGGCGCTGGTGGTGCCGGTGTCGGGGCTTTGCTGCTGGGTGGTATTGCCCAGGCCGTCGACGGTATAGGTCGTCACCAGGCTACGAGGGTCGGTGACTTCCCGCACACGATCCTGGCCGTCGTAGGTAAAGACGGCCGTGGGTGCTGCGCCGCCGGGCGTGGCGGGCGGGCCTTGCACCTTGGTACGACGACCCAGGGCGTCGTAGGACAACGTCGTCACCAGCCCACGTGGGTCGGTGATCTGGGTCAGGTTGCCGACCGTGTCGTAGGCATACTGGGTCGTTGAGACTTGCGTCTGGGCCAGCGTCTGCGTGCTCAAGGCGAGCAGGACCGCAGCGCTGATTGCCCGATAGAGTTTGCTCTCTCTCATGATGGCTCGTTGATTGGAGTTATTGGTTTATGCCGACCGTGACCTTGAGCGGTCGGTTCATTGAATCGAAGACGCGGGTGATTTGGCGGGCCAAGTTGCCGTTCGGGTCCTTGGCCTGTTCCTGCGTGCGGTTGCCCATCGCGTCCAGCGTGTAGCTGATGCTGTTGCCCAGGCTGTCGGCGGCGCCCGTCAGGCGGTGTGCGGCGTCGTAGCTGAAGCTGACACTGCCGCCGTCCGGCAACGTCGCCTTGGTCAATTGCCCCACGGCGTCATAGCTGTAGTTGGTGGTCTGCCCCGCCCCGCTCGCCGGGGTGATCGTCTGGCTAGTCAGCCAGCCGCGGTTCGAATACGTGAATGCGGTGACCGCGCCGTTGGCATCCGTCATCTGCAGCGGCCGACCGTTGGCGTCGTACTGGTTGATCGTGGTGGCGTGGCCGAGCGGATCGACAATCTGGTACCGGTCGCCCTTGCGGTATTGCGGCGGCGTGGACGTGTCGTCGGCGGTGCGGTAGACGTAGGTGGTGGCCGTGCTCAGATCGGTACGCGGGCCGCTGCTGGTCGCCACCAGGCCGTCGGCGGTGTAGGTCCAGTTGGTGGTCCGAGCCGGGCCGGTCGTCGCTGCGCTGAAGCCCTGGCTGCCGTCACTGTCCGCGGTCGGCGTTTCGCTGTAGCGGGTCAGATTGCCGTTGCTATCGTAGCTGTACGTTTCCAGCTTGGTCGGCGAGGCGATTTGAGTCGGCAGGTTCCAGAATTGCGAGTGCCATACCGTTGTCGTGGTGCGGGCGCTGGTCGTACCCGAGCCGTCCACGCGCTGGGTTTCGCGGTTCTGGCTGTCGTAGGTGTGGGTGGTGACCGTGCCGTTGTAGTCGGTTTCCTGGGTCAGGTTGTTGTTGGCGTCGTAGCTGCTGCTCTGGCGGGTGCTGCCGCACAGGCCACACGGAGCGCTGATCGCGGTCGGCAGCAGCACGCCGTTCTGTTTCAGGAAGCTGTAGACGCTGGTCTTGCCGGTCGGGTCGGTGACGGTGGTCTGGTAGTTGTCGCCGTACTGGAACTGGTACGCATTGGCGCCGCCCGACAGCGTGCTGCTGATGGCCCGGCCCTGATCGTCGTACGCATAGGTGGCGTAGCGGCTGCCGTTCTCGTCAACGATGCCGGTCAGGGCGGTCGGGAAACGGCTGTCTTCGTAGACATACTGGCGTACGGCGCCATCCGGCCGCGTGATCGTCGACAGCATGCCGGCGCTGTTGTAGCCGTAGCCGGTGACGGCGCCATCGGGCGCGGTCACGCTCGCCACACGGTTCTGGCTGTCGTAGGCGAAGCCCAGGCTGCGTCCGCTGGGGGCCGTGACTGTTGTCAGTTGATTCGCGGCGTTGTAGGAGAGCGTCGTGGTGCGGCCGTTGCGCTCGCGGACGGATTGCAGCTTGCCGCTGGTGTCGTAGGTCTCCACCGCTCCCGTATCGACCACCGTGTACTGCCAGCCGGTCGTCTTGCCGTTGGCATCGGTGATCGAGTTCAGCGTGTCTTGGGTACCTGCAGTTGACCACGCCGAGCCATTCTTGCGGAAGCCGTACACCGAGCCATCATCGCGCAAGGCGGTGACCGGAGCATTCGTGTCAGTCACCACACTCGTATCCAGGCTGCGCTGCCAGTTGGACGTCCATTGCGCCGCCCCACCGCTTCCCCCATAGATGCTGTAGGACTGGTAAGCGAGCGTCACGGGCAATTCCGCGCTCCCGCCATCGTCCCGCGAGGAAACACCGGTCGTGCCAGTTCCGGGAGTCACCGGACTGCCGGCTGTGCAAACTTGTACGAGAGGCCGTGCCCGAGCGCATGTGCCATCCGCTTGTAGCGCATATCCACTCGCACACTCCCCTGGCATCCGAAACACCGAGGTATACGCTCCAATGTCGGCTAGACAGTTGGCGCCGGGCAATACAAATTGCAGTCCGATAAATGTGTGTTCCGACGGGATTGCCAGACAAGCGCTACCTGCCGAATCGTACCTCGGACCAATGGGGCCAGATGTCGTCCACTTATAACCTGTCACACCCATATCCGCACCGCTAGAAGCCCAACTTGAGCTACTGACCAGCACTAAAGCCAGTAACGCACGCTTTAGGGGGATCTCCCCGGTGCGCGCAGAAACCGAAAGAGCCAACCCACTCGTCAAGCAGGCGGGCAGCGCAGCCCACAGATCAACAAATCGCTTCATTCCCAGCCCCAACATCACTTATTTTTATGAAATATGTGACTTTAAGCGATCATCTGGCTGGGGCGATGGTAGGTGAATTTCTATGAGAATTAGGAGTTCCTGACGTCAGCGCGAAGAACTGCAAGGCATCTGGGGCATCGGCGGCGAGGCGCTACTGACGAGCTTTACCGTCGCCGAAGCG
Organism: Ralstonia solanacearum K60; assembly: GCF_002251695.1. Classification (NCBI taxonomy): domain Bacteria; kingdom Pseudomonadati; phylum Pseudomonadota; class Betaproteobacteria; order Burkholderiales; family Burkholderiaceae; genus Ralstonia; species Ralstonia solanacearum. The sequence goes on along the minus strand of NZ_NCTK01000001.1, from coordinate 2,068,241 downwards.
GGTCGGCATCGGCCTGCAATGGATCGGGGCGAACCGGATAGATCGCACATCTGAGCAGGGTGCGTACTGTGCGAACCTCTTGAGCCAGTGCGAACCACCACCTGAGCAGATTCGCACCGCCCACAAAGCACAAGACCCGCGCAAACACAGGGCTGACGCGGGTCTGGGAGGATATGGCCGATTCGGTTTAGGCGTGGGTGCGTACCGTGCGAACCTGGGTTCGCACCCCGACGGTGGGCGGGTCCTGCGCTGGTCCCTCCCGTATTGGAATTTGGCCAGGAAGGACCCCTTTTCCCCCTGCGGGGCGATTGCCATCATGCAGGGTCGGCAACGATGGGCACGACTATAGCGAATTCCGAGGCAGATGGGAGCCCGCTCTTGCTCACCCGTCTATGCAATCGTTCGCAAATCCCCGCAATCCTCCGCAGGCATTGCCAAAATTACTCAATATCACTCACTGCTCTTGTGAGCGCCTGCATTGAATTGATCAGTCACTGTTATTGCTCCAGCAGCGCTCGCGACGATGGACGAGATACTACCCTCAATTCACTCGATTTGCGGCACCGCGTATAGCCCCCGAAATGGACAATCAGGGCAAAGCGCGGACATTCGCGGCAAGCATTACCCTACATTGCTCAGGAATTCGGACGCGGCGCCTCAGTGGTGGATGTCGTCGCCTTCAGTCGTCGCGGTTGGGCAAGTCTGGTCGATGCCAGGACTTCAATCCTTGACGGGCGTGGACTGACGCATCTGACGGACGACATCGAAACCTCCCATGAGGTGCGTGCGCGCACGTACGCGTAGGAGTTACGACGTAGTGCGTCAGATGCGTCAGTCGAATGTGTCGGCGTGACGCGCAGTTGCAGGTAGGCGTCGCGCCGCGGAAAGCGCGGCGACTGCGACACTGATCACGACGAAGACGATCTCAGCGATGCCCCCCGGCAGGAAGGAATAGCGTTTGCCGGCCAGAAGGGGGCAAGCGCCTCACCCTTGGGGCAGCCACGTCGAGGACGCGTGCGCGTTGTTGCTATCGATGGCGTCCGCAGGGTGACCGATCGTCGCAGCATGGCTGGCGATTCCGGGAGAGAGCTTGATGCCACCTGCACGTGCGAGCGGTCGAATCCACGATTGGCGCACATTGCTGCGCCCGCTCATCAAGCGAGTCACCGATCGCGCTACGCCTGGTGCGGCGTTGTGACCGAACGTGACCCACGTCCGGATTAACCTCTACGCGTGCGCGTGCGCACGTAAAGAGAACAATCCCCATGACGGTCACGTTCGGTCACACCGGGGTGCTCCACAGGTGCCGGCATCATCCACGCCCATTTCTGCCAGTCGATCTGAATCGAGGGAGGTGAGCATTCCCGATGCTCACCCTCTCTCTATAGAGAGGAAAGACCGGGAAGCCGGGAAAGTGGCGTCGCTATTGGTAAAACACCGTTCCCACCCCTGAGTGGGAACGATAACGACCGGGAACGCTTTATCGCCGTGCCGATACTGGGTCTTGCGTTCCCACCCGGCCAAGCGTTCCCGGCCGGGAACCGGGAAGCTGGGAACGCTCAACGACCGGCTCCACCCACATGGCTGGCAACGAATACCGCCTCGCCTCGGCCCACCGGCCCACCGGGTACGTCCAGCCACTTGACCAGCTTCGAACCCTCGGCCATCGACATCACCAGTTCCTGTTTGTCGAGCAAGGTGCCAACCCAATCAGCCAGCCGGTGCTTGCCGATGGCATGGAACGCCTGCGGCAATTCGTGCCGGCGCTCGTAGACCCCGTTGCCTCCCGTCTTGGTGTACGGCTTGCCTTCGATGGCCGCTCGGGCAATGGCATCTCTGAGCGCGGGCAGCAGATCCACGTCGGTTTTGCCGGCACAGGTCACATCCTTGCTGCGGTCGATCAACAGGCCGCGGCTGTCCCGCAGGAACGTCGTCACGTTCAAATTGGCCCGACCATTGGCCTTGACCACGCCGCCCATCACCACCCGAGCACGTTCGAATGGCTCGCCCAGTGCTTGGCAGAGGGTGCGGGCCTGTTCCTCTTTCGGGCTCCACAAGGCGTAGACCGAGCGCACGCCATCGACCAGGCCGCCGGTGCCCCGGATCGCTTCACGGGCCTGCTCGGGTGTTGATGCCTCGCGCTTGGCGAAGTGATGGGACACGATTACCGACGCGCCCGTGCTGGCCGCCAGCGCCGCCAGACGAGAGCAGACGAACTGAGCGTTCTCCGGTACGTTCAGATCCAACGCGCAAAGCGGCTGCAGAGGATCGAGGACGACGAGACACAGCCCAGGCATGGCCTTGAGCTGTCGCTCCAGCTCGGTCCACGCCGGCGTGGTCGCTGGCCCTCGTGTTGCCGGGTCGGGCGCGAACAGCGGCACGGCACCGCCCGCATCCGGCAATGGCAGCACGTAGAGTCCATCCGGGATCGGGCCGAGCGCGTTCAGTCGGTTGTGAACTTCGATGGCATCGTCCTCGGCCGTGACGTAGACCGCCGCACCGTGAGCAGCCAAGGTACCGCCGAATAGTGTCGGCGCATTGGCCTCGATGCCATTGAACGCCGCCACTTCGCGGGCGAGCGCCAGCAGCAGGAAGGATTTCCCGACACCACCAGCGGCGGCCACCAGTGCGGCTTGTGCCTGCGGAAACACGCCGTCGACCAGCCAGCGCCGGGCCTGCGGCTCGCCGATGAACCGTTCCGCTGCGTGCCAACGGGTGATGTCGAGCGATCGAGCCGCCATGGCGTCGGCAACGACCGTCGAAGCGACGAGCAACGATTCCACGTCGAAGCCTTCTTCCACGGCATCCGCCGCATCCCACTTCTTCGGTTTGTCTTCTGGCACGGTGACTCGGCGGACTCTGGTACCGATCTGCTGCAGCTTCGGGATCACGGCATCGGCGTACTTCGCTCCGGCCGCATCGTGATCGGGCCAGACGGCGACCGTTTTGCCGGCCAGCGGTGACCAGTCGGTCTTGTCGATGGCAGTGGCCGCCCCGCCCATCGCGGTTGTGGCGACGATGCCGATACGTGCCAGAGCGTCGGCGCACTTCTCACCTTCGACGAGCACCACCGCATCGCTCGCGACCAAGGCAGGCAGGTTGTAGAGCGGACGCGGATCCGGCATGCGCATCGAGCGCGCTCTCACGTCCCAGGGGCGGTACTGCTTGCCGCCGGGCGTGTCGTAACGGTAGACGCAGGCTAGCAGCCGGCCATCCACATCGAGGTAGTCCCACTTGCCCGCGTGCGGCCCCAAGTCGTCGAAAGCCGTCGAGGCGTGGGTCAACGGCCCGCAGGCGATGCGAGGCATGGCAAGCCACGTACCAATATCTTCCAGCATTTGCGAGAAATCGCCGGGTAGCACGAAGCCACGAGCACTTGCCCACAGGGCCAGCACGTCGCCCGACTCGCCCGTGGCGAAATCGATCCAGAGACCGCGCTTCTGGCCTTCGAGCTCGACAGCCAGGCTGTCGCCCGGCTCACCTTGCACGTTGCCGACGACAAAACGTGGCCCCCGACGCTTGCCATGGGGGAACAGAGACATCAGTACCGATTCCAACTGTTCCAGGAGACGAGCGCGGATGTCGTCCTTGTTGTACTGAGGCAGTACAACGTCTGGCACATGATTGAAGTCGAGGAACGGGCGCCCGATGGGCGACGACGAGACCGCCGCAGGCGCGTTCATTGCATGATCTCCTCGCCGACCTGTGCCTTGAACCAGTCGCCATTCGCGCGCATGCAATAGTACGAGCGCCCCGGTCCGACATACTTCGTGTCCGGCACGATCCACAGGCCTTCACGCGCGTCATAGCGCCAACTGCCAGGGCCGAACAGCTTGTCCAGCATCGGCTCGATACCGTGACGGGCGATATTCGCGCGCAGTTGTTGTGTCATCCACGCGCGTTGGCGTTGCTCGGACTGCTTCATCACGACAGGCCCTCGGCAGCGTCGTAGCCGGCAGTGCTGCTGCGGGTGCGTCGCTGCTCATGCGCTTCGACTTCGTCGATGCGATAGAGCACACGAGCGCCGAGCTTGAGAAACATCGGGCCGGTGCCCAGCATGCGCCAGCGTTCGAGTGTTTTTTCGCTCAGCCCCCAGCGACTGGCAAGTTGGCGGGGGGACAGCAATATGGGCAGCGGTGCGGCGGTCATGACAAATTCTCCAAGCGTTCTGTGAGCCCTCGATGTCCCTCAGCGGGGCTCGGTAGCTCTCGATGGCGTCATTCTTCGCGGCACAGTGGCGGGGCACAAGTGCCCCGAATTCACGCTCGTTGGACATTCTTGGCAAACAACCCCAATTGACCCCAAACGACCCCCAATCGTTTGAAAAATAACTCGTACCAATTTAGCAACAGGCACTGGGGGCCCGCAGATCATCTGCCCAATCACCCGCAATGACCCGCTACGCCCTGATCGAATAAATCGGTCGCTGACCTCACCATTCCTACCCTCCAAACCAGTCTCGGCACGCCCATGTCCGTCAGGAATTCGTGCCGCAGAGACAGGTTTGACTTGCCTACCGCAAGGACTAGCGCGTTCATGCACGCGTCTCAACCACACGGAATCTCAGCGATGACCGACACCAAGAACACGGGCAGCGTGGCCGCGCAACTGGCGGCACTGCCCAACCTGCCGATGCCCGAACTGTGGGCGCTCTGGGATCGGCATTTCCCTCGGCGCCCTAGCCATCACAACCGGGACTACGTCGAATCGCGGATCGCGTACCGGATCCAGGAACTGGCTTATGGCGCGTTGCCCGCCGGTCTGCGCCGCCATCTGGTGGAGGCCGGAGCCAGGCTCTCCAAGATCAAGACCGCCACCGGGCGCGGCAGCCAACTGGTGCTGATGCCCGGCACCACGCTCATCCGCGAATGGGACGAGCGCGAATACCGCGTGACCGTCACGCCCGATGGACTGTTCGAACTCAACGGGCAGGTGTTCAAGAGCCTGTCGGCTGCGGCACGCCACATCACCGGCACGCAGTGGAACGGGCCGCGGTTCTTCGGTCTGCGCGATGGCAAGGGAGGGACTCGATGAGCACGGCGCCGCTCGCCTCGCCCAAGCGCTGCGCGGTGTACTGCCGCGTCTCGTCGGACGAGCGCCTGGACCAGTCCTTCAACTCCATCGACGCGCAGAAGGAAGCCGGCCATGCCTTCATCAAGAGCCAGAGCCACGAGGGCTGGATTGCCGTGGGCGATGACTACGACGATCCCGGCTTCTCCGGCGGCAACATGGACCGGCCTGCGCTCAAGCGCCTGATGGCCGATATCGAGGCCGGCAGGATCGACATCGTGGTCGTCTACAAGATCGACCGGCTGTCGCGCTCGCTGGCGGACTTCGCGCGCATGGTCGAGGTCTTCGACCGCTGCCGGGTCAGCTTCAGCGCGGTCACCCAGCAGATCAACTCGGCCACGTCGATGGGCCGGCTGATGCTCAACGTGCTGTTGTCCTTCGCGCAGTTCGAGCGCGAGGTCACCGGCGAGCGCATCCGCGACAAGATCGCCGCGTCCAAGCGCAAGGGACTGTGGATGGGCGGGCGGGTGCCTCTGGGTTACGACCTGCGCGACCGGCTGCTGGTGGTGAATCAACAGGAGGCGTCGCTCGTGCGCCGCATCTTCGATGACTTCGTGACGCTGCGCTCGGTCACCCTGATGGTGCGGACCTACGCCGCCGAAAGCATCGTGACCAAGGACGGCAATGCCTTCACCAAGCAGACCATCGGCAAGATGCTGCACAACCGGATCTACCTGGGCGAGATCGTCCACAAGGGTCAGCGTTTCCCTGGGCGGCACGAGGCCATCGTCACCCCGGCGCAATGGGATGCCGTCCACGCGCTGATCGCTAGCGATGCGCGGGAGCGCACGCGCGCCACGCTGGATCGCGCGCGCGAGCCGGTCTTGCTGCGGGGGCTGCTGTACACGCCGGATGGCGAGCGGCTGGTGCCCACCTACACGGTCAAGAAGGGCAAGAAGTACCGCTACTACGCCCCGGTCAGGCAGCGGCGTCTCGGCGCGTGGGCCAGCCGGCACGGGTCGCTGCCGGCCGAGCCCATCGAGGCATTGGTGGTCGAGCAGATTGTTGGGGCGCTGTCGGCACCGCACGTCGTGCAGGCGGTCTGGGATCAGGTGCGGGCCACGCGGCCGGATCTGTCCGAACCGGAGGTGGTATTGCCGATGCGACGGCTGGCGGTGGTGTGGCAGCAGTTGTTTCCGGTCGAGCAGTGTCGGCTGGCCCAGTTGCTGATCGAGCGGGTGGTGATTGCCGACGGCGGCCTGGAGATCGTCTGGCGCGATGCGGGTTGGGCTCAGTTGGCCGGGGAACTGATGCCGGGGACTATCGGTGCGGAGCTGCAGGAGTGGGAGGCGACCGTATGAGGCCGAGGATTGAAGCAACAGGTCATGCCGTGGCCCGTGAACGGCGCGATGGCAGTCAGGTGAAGCTGTCGACCTTCATTCCGCTGAAGATTCGCAAGCGTGGCGCCAGCAAGGTGGTGGTGCGTCCCACGGATACGCCGGGGAAACCGGGCACAGCCGCCGGCCAGCACGACCGCCCCTTGCTGGTGGCGCTCGCGCGGGCCTTCTACTGGCAGCAGTTGCTCGATGACGGTGTGGTGGGCAGCGGCAGTGAAATCGCCAAGCGTGAGGGGGTGCACCACTCGACGGTCAATGAACTGCTGCGCCTGACGTTGCTGGAGCCGGCGATCATCCAGGCTATCGTCGCGGGCCGGCAGCCTCGGTGCATGAGCCTGCTGTGGTTCCAGCACCATCCGTTGCCGGCTGAGTGGGCGGCGCAGCGCGAGGTCGTGGCTGCGTTCGATGCGTGATTGGTCCCCGTAGTTGACGCTGAACCTCGCGTCGTAAGTGCTTGATTCTTCGGCACAGGGTCCTGCGCCTACCCGCAGCACAAACAGAGAAAAGAGACGGGCTCCGGGTCGAAAACGCGGAAATCGGGGTGTTGTTGCGAATGCCCACCCGCAGCACGACTGGCCGGAACCCCGCGCCACACGGGACTTCCGGGCAACAAAAAGGGCCCGGAGAATATCCGAGCCCTCGTATATGGTGGAGCGGAGGAGGATCGAACTCCCGACCTTCGCATTGCGAACGCGACGCTCTCCCAGCTGAGCTACCGCCCCATTGAGTGTCGATTCTATCTGAACTTTCGGCGGCCCTTCAACCGCGTCCCGTTTCGATTCCCGGATTGCCTGTCGTGCCCACGATCCGCGGTGTGTTCAGCGGCCGGGCGGTCACTTCGCGCTGGTCGCGTAGCCAGTCGGCGAGGACGTCCCACACGGGGCGGCCGCCGGTGTGGCGGGCTTCGGCGGAGACGGCGGCCCAGCCGGCGACCTTGTAGCGGCGGTCGGCATCGAGCGGCTGGTCGCCCAGGCGCAGGTCGGTGATGCGGCGGCCGATGGGCTGGGTGGGGTCGATGGTGTAGCGCAGGCCGCCGGTGCGCACCATGTCGCCGCCCTGCTGGTAGTACGGGTCGGGGTTGAACAGGTTGTCGGCCACGTCTTCCAGGACGGTCTTGATGGTGGCGCCGGTCATGTCGGCGAGCGTGGTGGCCGGGTAGGTGATGGCGGTCTGGGCCATCAGGGCTTCCAGGGTCAGGGGCTCGCCGGGCAGCAGCGTGGTGCCCCAGCGGAAGCCGGGTGAGAAGGCGATCTCTGCGCCCTGCGCCTGCATCAGGCCGTCGACGATGAGTTGGTCGAATGTGCCGTTGAAGTTGCCGCGCCGGTACAGCAGGGCGCGATTGACGGCGAGCACTTCGTCCAGTGTGGCCTGGTAGGGTGCGCGCACGCGCTCGATCAACGCGGCCATGGCCGGGTCGGGCGGCAGCAGGTCGGCGAAGACCGGCAGCAGCGTGTAGCGCAGGTCGCGCAGGGTGCCACCGCGCACGTCGAGGTCGAGCACGCCGACGAACTTGCCGTTGGAGCCGGCATTGGTCACCAGCGTGGAGCCGCCGGGATTGGACACGCGCACCGGGGTCGGCACCGCATCGTGCGTATGGCCGCCGAGGATGACGTCGATGCCGCGCACGCGCGAGGCCAGCTTCAGGTCGACGTCCATGCCGTTGTGCGACAGCAGCACGACCGCCTTGGCGCCCTTGCCGCGCGCCTCGTCCACCCGCTCCTGCAGCCGTGCCTCCTGGATGCCGAAGGTCCAGTCGGGCGTGAAATCGGCCGGATGCGCGATCGGCGTGTACGGAAACGCCTGGCCGATGATGGCGATCGGCACGCCGTTCAGCTCGCGCAGTACGTAGGGATCGAACACCGGGTCGCCGAAGTCAGCAGTCTGGATGTTCTGCGCGACGAAGGCGACCTTGTCCTTGAAATCGTGATCGACCACGTGGCGCACGCGGTCGGCGCCGTGGGTCATCTCCCAGTGCGGTGTCATGATGTCCACGCCCAGCGCGAGCGCGGCGTCGATCATGTCCTGTCCGCGCGTCCACAGCGAGGTGGCCGAGCCCTGCCAGGTGTCGCCGCCGTCGAGCAGCAACGCGTTCGGGCGGGTGGCGCGCAGGCGCTTGGTGAGGGTGGCCAGGTGCGCGAAGCCGCCCATGCGGCCGTAGCGGCGCGCGGCTTCGGTGAAGTCGAGCGGGGTGAAGGCGTGCGCCGCGCGCGAACCCGGCGCGATGCCGTAGCGCGTGAGCAGCGCATGGCCGACCAGATGCGGCGGCTGGCCGGCCCACTGTGCCACGCCCAGGTTGACGCCGGGCTCGCGGTATTCGATGGGCAGCAGTTGCGCGTGGCAGTCGGTGAAGTGCAGCAAGTGGACGTTGCCGAAGCGCGGCAGGTCGTAGAGGCCGGTGTCCGTGTCGGCACGGGCATCGGCGAGGCGCAGGCCTGCAGCGGCGGCCACGGCCAGCGCCTGGACGAATGCGCGGCGGTTCATCGGGCCGGGGCCTGCGGGCCGTGCGCGTAGCGGGCCAGGTCGGCGACGTCATCTTCGAGCATCTCGCCGGTCTCTTTCTTCACCACGCGGCCGTCGGCGTCGAGCACCAGCAGTTCGGGCAACCCCTTGCGCGGGCCGGTAGCGGCGCACAGCGCGTCGGATTCCATCGTCACCGGGAAGGTGAAGCCGCGCTTGGCGACGTAGTCGCTGGCCAGTTGCGGGTTGGCGTCGATGCTGATGGTGAGGATGCGCAGGCCGGTGCCGCGGGTGGCGTCGAAGAGCTTCTGCAGACGCGGGTTCTGCAGCGCGCAGTACGGACACCACGACGCCCAGGTGGCGAGGATGACCGGATGGCCGCGCCAGGACGCGCCCGGCACGCGCGTGCCGTCGAGCAGCTGCACGTCGGGCAACGTGACGGTGTCGCCCACTTCGACGGCATGCGCGGCGCCGGCCACCAGCGCCATCGGCAGTATCGCCGCCGCCAGCCGCATCCGGAACCGCCCTGCCGTCCGCATCGTCGCTCCCCTACTGGTTGACCGGCGAGGCCGGGTCGAGCAGCAGCGCCATCACGTCGCGGATCTGCTGCTCGGTCAGGATGCCTTTGTGCCCGAAGCGTGGCATGTTGGAGCACGCCGCGTAGGCATTGGAGTTGTAGATCTTGCCCCAGGTGTAGCGCAGGATCGCCTCTGAGTCGCCGCGCAGCTTGCCGTACTGGTACAGCGACGGGCCGATGGTGCCGTAGGACACCTCTTCCTTCGACAGCCGGTGGCAGGCATAGCAGTTGGCGCCGTTGACGGTGCCGGCCGGGTCGGAGAACTGCATGCCGCGGCCGCTTTGCGCGATCTGCTCGCCTGCCTTCCAGTCGCCGAGCCACTTGCTGTCCTGCGGGTAGCGGATGGTCTTGAGTTGGGTGTCCTGCAGCCTGGCGGCCACCGCGGCGGGTACGGCGCTGCGGTCGGCGTACTGGCTGCAGGTCTTCTGCACGTCGTCGCGCGCGGTCACGCCTTCCACCGTGGCCGGGCCCTTGGAGACGAAGCTGTCGCGGATCGCCTGGGTGAGCGCGGCGTCGGCGCGCGCATCGGGCTTGGGCGGGACGATGACGGTGGCGTCCGCCGCGTGGGCGGCGCCGGCCACGCAGGCCAGGGCGATGAGGGTCGATCGGAACATGCGCGGCCTCATCGTTTGATCGACGGCGCGTCCATCTTGCCGCCGTTGGCGTTGCGGGCGAGGAACAGCTCGAGCGCCGTGATCACCTCGGCGCCGTAGAGCGGTTCGGGAAAGCGCTGCTGGCGCAGGCAGTCGTACAGGCGGTGCTGCATGGTGCGCACTTCGCCTTGCGAGACACGATAGCCGGGCCAGGTGGTGTAGGCGGAGCGCGCGCCTTCGGATGTCAGCAGGTCGGGCAGCTCCTGCAGGCGGATGCGCTGGCCGGGCTGCGCGTGGCAGGTGGCGCAGGCGAAGTCATAGGCCCCCGCACGGTAGAAGAACATGCGCCGGCCCAGTTCATAGACGCGCTGCTCTTGCGGATGCGCGAGCGGGAGGTCGATGGCCGTGCCGCGCGATTCCGCGGTGATGTACGCCACCAGCCGCTCGATCTCCGACGGCTTGCCCGGCGACGAGAACGGATTGGTGGACGCCTCGTCCTGCGTCAGGCCCTGCAGCGTCATGCGGCAGTGCATCAGCCGCTGCTCGATGTCCATCACGCGGCCGGTGTCTTTGAAGTAGCGCGGCAGCCTGGCGTACGCGCCCTTCACCACGCCGGGGCCGAGGCCGAGGTCGCAGGCTTCCAGCGAGGCCAGTTTGGGGCCGGCGGGCTTTTTCCAGAGCTCCTCGCCGGCGGCTTCCCACAGTTCAGCGGGGTTGCCGTCGGCCAGCATCTGGCGATACTGCGCGAGGCCGGCGGCGGTGCTGTCCTTGCTGTCGTCCTGCGCCTGCGCGGTTAAGACCATACCCGCGGCCAGCGCGACGATCCCGAATGTGCGTTTCACGTACCCTCCGTGCATCGCCTACGGTTTGAGATAGGCGAAGCCTTCGTCCTGCTGCAGGCGGGTGATCTCCACCACGCCGGCGGGCACGACCTTGGCCTCCAGCAGCAGCTTGTCCTCGGGCACCTTGAAGGCGGCCAGCGAGTTGTGGCACACGCGGAACTCCACGCCCATGCTGGCGAGCGCGGCGACCGGCGCATCGAAGGAACGGCCCTTGTCGTCCTTGGCGCCTTCGACGAGAAAATCGATGCCCCGCCCCAGCGCCACCACCACGATGCGCGTGCCGGGCGCGCCGTTGAGATGATTGCGCAGGTTGCCGATGGCGCGCACCGCCTGCTCGGTGCCTTCGCTGATCTGGTAGACCACCTTGTAGCGGCCGCCCGCGGCGCCGCGCGTCTGCGCGGCTGCCTGCGCCGACGCCCTACCGGCCACGCCCAGCGCCGCGAGCGCGGCGCTCAGGCGGAAGAAACTGCGTCGCATGGAGCCTCCTTACTGGACGGTGGCTTCGTCGGTGCGCTTGTCGCCATGGTTGTCGACCCAGGTGACCGCCACCTTGTCGCCCTTGGCCGCGCCCTTGAACTTGAGGTTGAGGAACGGATCCTTCGACACGGCCGGGCCGAACTGCGCGTCGAGCACGGTCTTGCCATTGTGCTGCACCGTCACGTTGGTGATGTGCCAGGCCGGCACGATCTTGCCGGCGGCGTCCTTGCGCTGGCCGGTTTCCATGTCGTGCTTCATCAGGATCTTCACGTCGGTCACGCCGCCGTTTTCCGTGGCGCGGATGCGCATCGGGTCTGCCATGGTGTGCTCTCCTGTGTCCTCAGCCGCCGCAGCCGCCCAATGTCACTTTGACTTCCTTGCTCGTCAGCACCCACTTGCCGCCCGCGCGCACCGCTGCGTAGACCATCGAGGTCTGCCCCATCTTCACGCGCGTGTTGATGTACGGCTCGGTGCCGGCGGGAATGGCGAAGGTGGCGGCCAGCGTGTTCGGGTTCTTCTCGACCAGGATGGCGATCAGGTCCGTGCCCGGCAGCGCGCTGGTCACCACCAGCGGCACCACCGCGCCGTTCTCGGCGATGTCCGGGGCGTTGAACTGGATGCCGGCGCCGCCCTTGTCGACGGCGCCGCCGCCCAGGCTCTTGAGCACGTCGTTCACGCCCTTGGCGTCGAACGCGCTCTTGTTCCATTCGGCGGCCTGCGCCGGGGTGGCGAGGCCGGCGGCCACCAGCAGCGCCATCATGGCGCCCGCGCGCAGCACGTCGCGGCGGGTCGGGTGGACGGGGTCGGTCGCGTGGTCTTGCATGGCGCGCATCCTCACTTGGCCGGGGCGCCGGCGAGCACCCAGTCGATCACGGTCTTCAGGTCAGCATCGCTGATCTTCGGATTGGCCGGCATCGGGATCTGCCCCCAGACACCCAGGCCGCCCTGGCGTACCTTCTGGATGAGCTTGGCCTGGGCACCGGCATCGCCCTTGTACTTGGCGGCGACGTCCCGGTAGGACGGGCCGACCAGCTTGCGGTCGACGGCGTGGCAGCCGAGGCAGGCATTCTGGCCGGCGAGGGCCTGGGCGCGGACGGCGTCGACGGCAGCCTGCACGGGCGCGGCGGACAGCGCAAGGCCGGCCAGCACGGCGCCGGCGGCGAGCGATGCGGCGAACTTCATGTGGTCTCCGGTGGGTGGTGCGGCCCGCGTCGATGCGCGGGCGGCGGTGAGGCCGATATTGTGCCCGAATCCCGGCATCCGCCTGTGCCGGCCGACGGACGGCAAAACGCCCGGAACCGGCGCGGCCCGGGCGTTCCGGATGGGCATCGGCCGGTGGTCAGGCCAGCGCGCGCCGCGTTGCCCAGCGCCCGCCGAATACGTTCAATAGCAGCCCCGCCATCACGACCGCCCCGCCCAGCCACTGGGCCGGCGCCAACTGCTCGCCCAGCAGCAAGGCCGCCGACACCAGCCCCACCACCGGCACCAGCAGCGTCAACGGCGCGACCTGGCTGGCGGCGTAGCGCGCCAGCAGCCGGCTCCACAAGCTGTAGCCGAAGATGGTGGCGCCGAAGGCCAGGTAGGCGATCGCACCGATGCTCGACCCGCCGAGGTTGGCCAGGCTGTGCGCGATCTGCTGCGGCCCTTCCATCCAGTACGACAGCAGGTAGAACGGCACCGGCGGGATCAGCGCGGCCCACACCACCAGGCTGACCACATTGACCGGCCCGATGCGCTTGGTGACGATATTGCCGCTCGACCACGAGAACGCCGCGCACAGCGTCAGCAGGAAGCCGGCGGTGGTCATGCCGGTCGCGGCCCCCGCGTTGCCGGTGCCGGCCATGCCGATCATGGCCAGCCCACACGCCGCCACCGCCATGCCGGCCAGGTGAAACCAGCGGATCGGCTCGCGCAGCACGGCCGCCGCGATCGTCAGCGTAAAGAACACCTGCGACTGCAGCACCAGGGACGCCAGCCCCGCCGGCATCCCCACGTACATGGCCGAGAACAGGAAGGCGAACTGGCCCAGGCTGATGGTTGCACCATAAGCGAGCAGCCACTTCAGAGCGATCTTCGGGCGCGGCACGAACAGCACGGCCGGGAACGCCACCAGCAGGAAGCGCAGCGCGCCCAGCAGCATCGGCGGCACACCGTGCAGGCCGACCTTGATGATGACGAAATTGATACCCCACACCAGCACGACGGTCAGGGCCAGCAGCAGATCCTTGGGAGACATGGGCAAGTCCGGAAGAGAAGTGGCCGTCCGCGCGGCCTGATCACGCACTTTAGGCGCCTGCCTGGGCGGCGACTTGCCTATTCTTGCGCATTGTTCGTGCAACCGCCGGGGGCGCCCTGCCCCGTGCCTTCAGCCCAGCATGTCCGACCAGATCGCGCGGCTCCAGCCCTGCGCCAGGCGGCCTTCCGTCACCGAGGGCGCGCCCGACAGCCCACCCGCGCCCGGCACGGTCACCATGGTGCGTTCGGTGGCGTCGTAGCGGTGGACGGTCGCCACGTGCATCGCCTCGTCGGGCGCGGTGAAGCTGTAGCAGGTGTTGGCATACAGCGGCGACGGATCGGGCGCGCGGCCGGCCAGCATTGCCACCACCGCGGCGGCGGCCACCTTACCGTGCTGATTGGCCATGTGGCCCGACTTGGGCATCAGCGGCGCGGTCTGGATGGCATCGCCGATCACATGCACGCCTGGCGCCACCGTCGATTCGAAGCTCAGGAAATCGACCTCGCACCAGCGCCCGTTGGCCGTCGCCAGCCCGGCACCGACGGCGATTGCCCCGGCGCGCTGCGGCGGGATCAGGTTGACGACGTCGGCCTCGATGTCGTCCTGCACGTCGAACTTGAGCACACGGCCGGCGGCGCCGAGGTCGACCGCGTTGTATTGCGGCCGGTATTCGATGTGGTTGGGGTAGCGCTGTGCCCACACGCGCTTGAACAGCGCGCCCTTGGAGGTCACGTCGTCGTTGGCATCGAGGATCAGCACGCGCGAGGCGGGCCGGGCACGCTGCAGCCAGTGGGCGATCAGGCAGGCACGCTCGTACGGCGCCGGCGGACAGCGGTATGGCGCGAGCGGGATGCTGATCGCCACCACGCCGCCATTCGGCATGGCTTCGAGCCGGTGGCGCAACGCGAGCGTCTGGGCACCAGCCTTCCACGCATGCGGTGCCCGCGCGGCGGTGGCAGCATCGGCCAGACCGGGGATCGCACCCGGCACGAAGTCGATGCCCGGCGACAGGATCAGCCGGTCGTAGTCGAGCGTGCCGCCGCCGTCCAGGCGCACCTGCCGGGCGCCGAGGTCGATGGCCGCGGCGCGGTCGCGCACCCAGCGCACACCGTGCCGCGCGACCAGCGCGTCGTACGGCACCGTCAGCGAAGCAAGATTACGGTCGCCTGACAGCACGAGGTTGGACAGCGGGCACGACACGAAGGCCGCGTTGGGCTCGACCAGCGTCACATCGACACGCCCGCCGGAGAACACGCGCACGTACTTGGCCGCCGTCGCCCCGCCGTATCCGCCGCCCACCACCACCACGCGCGCGTTGCGCAGGCCCGACAACGAGGCGCAGGCCGCCAGCGGCCCGGCCAGCGCGGTCGCCCCGATGGCGCGCAGCAGGGCGCGCCGGTCTTCGCGCACAGTGGGTCCGCTCATGGTGTCTCCTGCAGTTGGCGCGACAGCCAGCCGGCGATGGCGGCGATCTGCGCATCGTCGTAGCCGCGCATCAGTTGGCCCATCACCGTGGACGGGCGCGTGCCGTTGCGGAAGGCCTGCAGCGTGGCGATCAGTTCGGCCTGCGGGCGACCGGCCAGCGGGGCCAGTGCCGGTGCGGTGGTCTTGGCGCCCGGTGCGGTATCGGCGTGATGGCAACTGGCACAGGAAGCCGCCCAGGTGCGGGCCTGTGCATTGGACGGCGGGGCATCGGCGGCATGCACCACGGACGGGACCGCGGACAAGGCCACGAGCGAAGCCGCAGCGGCGAGTCGGTGGGCGACAGGCATGACAGGCGGGCGGAGTCACGAATGCGCCATACGCTAACACGCGGTGGCATCCGGCTCGTTCCGCAGCACACAATGCAACAAAAAACGCAGCGTGGCGGCTGCGTTTCTTGCGGGGCGATGCCGCTTACGGCAACTGCTTGCCCGGCGGCAGCGTCGGCAACGTGGTCGGCGACACGGTCGCGCCCGCGCCGGGCTGGCCGGGCGAAGCGGACGTTACCGGTGCCGGTGCCTGCGTGGCGGTCGGCGTGCCCTGCGGCGCCGGCGTGGTGGCTTGCGATGCGTCGGACGTGGTCGACGGGTTGCTCGACGTGGCGTTCGTGTCCAGGCGCTTGCGCTCGTCCTCGCTGACGTAATCGAACACCTTCACCACCTTGCCCACGCCGCCCACCGTGCGCGCGGCGTCGGTGGCGCGGTTACCCTCGGACTCGGTCACCACGCCGAGCAGGTAGACGGCCTGCGCCTCCGTGGTCACCTTGATCGAGTTCCAGGGCACGCCCTCGGTGCCGGCCAGCGCGGCCTTCACCTTGGTGGTGATGTATGTGTCGTTGGTGCGCGCGCCGAACGAGCTGAACTCGCCCACCGTCATTTCGTTGACCACTTCGCGGGCGTTCTCCAGCTTCTGCGCGTATTGGCCGATCTGCTGTTTGACCTGCTCGTCGCGAGCCTCGCCGGTCAGCAGCACCTTGCGGTTGTAGACCGTCACGTTGACGTGCGCCAGGCCGTTGTAGCGTGCGATCAGGGAATTCTCGGCCTCCATCTGCAGGCCGCGGTCGATGGTCTGGGTGGCGGTCGGGCGGCGGTCGGTGGCCAGCGCCACACCGCCGGCCACGGCGCCGGCAAACAGCGGGAAGCACGCCGTCAGCTGCGTGGCGGTGATGCCGGCCAGGGCGGCCAGCACGACGGTGCGCTTGAGGCGGGCAGACGTGGGCAACGGGAATTTCATGCTGTCCTTGTGGAGTCCGGAGGGGTTGGAGGAATCGGATGTGTCGGAGGAATCGGGTTCATGCTTCGGCACCGAAGGCATCGCGCATCCATTCGATGCGCGCGCCGTCGATGGCGATGACATCGAAGCGGCAGGCCGGCACCTCATCGTGACAGCCGGCATGGTGTGCGAGAAAGTCTTCGGCCGCGGCGATCAGGCGGCGCTGCTTGGCCGGGGTCACGCTGGCGGCCGCGCCGCCGAAGCGCTGCGTCGACCGTGCCACGCGGGCACGCACCTCGACGAACACCAGCGTGCCGGCCGCATCGCGCATCACCAAGTCGATTTCGCCGGTCTTGCAGCGATAATTGCGTGCAACCGCCGATAAGCCCCGCGCCTGCAGGTAGCGCAGCGCGCGGTCTTCACCGGCCTCGCCCGTCGCGGTGCTGTCGTGTGGCGATGGCATGGGCGGCGAGGCAACGGGCTGCGGCGCGTGCATCTGCGGTTTGAACCGACTGACCAAGAGAAGTTCTCGTGAGTGATCCTGACTGGACCCTGCTGGCGCATGACCAGCACTATCCCGCCGGCGCATTATATGTGGTGGCCACCCCCATCGGGAACATCGCCGATGTGTCGCTGCGCGCGCGGCACGCGCTCGGCCTGGCCGACGCGGTGGCCTGCGAAGACACGCGCAACACCGGCCAGTTGCTGCATCGCCTGGGCCTGTCGCGGCCGATGCTGGCGGCGCACGAGCACAATGAGCGCGAAGCGGCCGCGCGCATCGTCGAGCGCCTGGCGCGCGGCGAGCGCATCGCCTATGTGTCGGATGCCGGCACGCCGGGCGTGTCGGACCCGGGGGCACGCATTGTCGAAGCCGTGCGCGCGGCCGGGCACCGCGTGATTCCGCTGCCGGGCGCGAGCGCGGTGGTGACGGCGCTGTCGGCGGCGGGCGAGCTGCTGGAGACCTCCGCCGGCCAGTTCACCTTCGTCGGCTTTCTGCCGCCCAAGGCGGGCCAGCGCGAGGCGGCCATCCGCCAGTGGGCCGCGCATGGGCCGGCCTGGGTTCTGTACGAAGCGCCACATCGCATCGAGGCCACGCTGGCGGCGCTGGCCGGGCACCTGCCCGCGCGGCGCCTGCTGATCGGCCGCGAGCTGACCAAGCTGTTCGAGCAGATCGTCGTGCTGCCGGCGGCCGAGGCGCCCGCCTGGCTGGCCGCCGATGCATCGCACGGCAAGGGGGAGTTCGTCCTGGTGGTGGAAGGCGCGGGTGCGCAGGAGGCAGCGCCCACCGCGATGGCCGCGGACCAGGTGCTGCGCCTGCTGCTGGCCGAGCTGCCGGCCAAGCGCGCGGCCAAGCTGGCCGGGGCGATCACCGGCGCGCCGGTCGATGCGCTGTACCAGAGCGCGCTGGCACTGAAGAACGACGGGAAGGATTAGCGGTGCGCCTTTGCCCGACGCTTGGCCGCCTTCCTGCGCGGCGGCGCGGGTTCGTCGGCACCCACGTCGGCGTCGCCGCTGTTGCTGGCGACGTCGGTCTGCGTCAGCTCGGGGCGCAGGGCTTCGACTTCGGCGCGCGACAGGCGGCGGATCTCCACCTGGGTCGAGCCGCGCCGGACGAAATCGAGCCGCTTGGCGGCGGCGTACGACAGGTCGATGATGCGCTTGCCGTGATACGGCCCGCGATCGGTCACCTTGGCCACGACGACGCGGTCGTTGGCCAGGTTGCGCACCAGCACCCAACTGGACAGCGGCAGCGACGGATGCGCGACGGTGAAGGCATTCATGTCGAAGCGCTCGCCGCTGGCCGTGCGCCGGCCATGGAAGCCGCGGCCGTACCAGGACGCGAGGCCGCGCTGCTCGAACGTGCCGAGGTCGGCGCGCAGGCCGGGCTCGGTATCGGCGGGCGCCATCTGCAGGCCGTTGGATTCCGGCACGCCGCGGAAGGCCAGCGTGCCCCAGGCGTCCGGGTTGTCGCGCGGGTCGGCCAGGTGCGGCGCGGGTGTATTCGTGGCCGTGCTCGGCGGCTCGCCCGGCACGGCGGCACAGCCCGCCAGCACCGCCAGGGTGGCGCCGTGCAGCAGCCAGGCACGCAGCGTGCGGCCGACCGAAGGGCTGGGGAGCGGGTGGGTGGGCTTGAGCATGGGCGCGAGTCTACCACGCTGTTTGCGTCGACCTATTTACATTTCCTATCAATTGACGCCGATCACGCAGTCATCTTGCATCAACTTTGTAAAAGTTTTTGCCCGATGTCGTGACGGCGGCCTGCCAGCCCAGTGCCGGCGCGGGCTGGGGCCGATACAATCGGCCTGTTCCCCCCTTTGCACCGATGTGCACAAAAAACCACATGAAAGTCGTCGTCGTCCCGGTTACGCCGTTTGAACAGAACTGCACGCTGCTGATCGGCGACGACGGGCGCGCCGCCGTGACCGACCCCGGTGGCGATATCGACCGCATCCTGAGCGCGGCCCGCCAGCAAGGCGCCCGCATCGAAAAGATCCTGCTCACGCATGGCCACGTGGACCACTGCGCCGCCGCCGATGCCCTGCGCACCCAGCTCGGCGTGCCCATCGAAGGGCCGCACAGGGACGAAGCGTTCTGGATCGACCAGTTGCCCACGCAAAGCCAGCGCTTCGGCTTTCCGCCCGCCCGCGCGTTCGTGCCCGACCGCTGGCTGGAGGACGGCGACACGGTGGAGGCGGCCGGCCGCACGCTCGAAGTGTTCCATTGCCCCGGCCACACGCCGGGCCACGTGGTGTTCTTCAGCCAGCCGGACCGCATCGCCATCGTCGGCGATGTGCTGTTCGCCGGCTCGATCGGCCGCACCGATTTCCCGCGCGGCAACCATGCGGACCTGATCCGCTCGATCCGCACCAAGCTGTGGCCGCTCGGCGACGACGTGACCTTCGTGCCGGGCCACGGCCCCGTTTCCACGTTTGGCGACGAGCGCGCGACCAATCCGTATGTCGCCGACAGCCTGTTCGCCGACGAGGGCACCGCATGAGCGACGACGCCACATCCGCACAGACCGCCCCCGCTGCCGGTCCTGCCGCGCCGGCCGACAAGCCCCGCCGCAAGCGCGGCAACCCGCCGCCCGACACTCGGCCGGAGATCTACGTCAGCACCGACATCGAGGCCGATGGGCCCATCCCTGGGCCGCACTCGATGCTCAGCTTTGCCAGCGCGGCCTACCTTGCCGACAAGACCCTGGTCGGCACCTTCGAGGCGAACCTCGAGACGCTGCCCGGCGCCGAGGGGCACCCGATCCAGATGCAATGGTGGGCGCAGCAGCCCGAGGCATGGGCCGCCTGCCGGCACAACCTGGAGGCGCCCGAGGCGGCGCTGCCGCGCTACGTGGAATGGGTGGAGAGCCTGCCCGGCAAGCCGGTCTTCGTGGCCTTCCCGGCCGGCTTCGATTTCACGTTCATGTTCTGGTACATGATGCGGTTTGCCGGCCGCTCGCCGTTTGGCTGGGCGGCGCTCGACATCAAGACGCTGGCCTTTGCGCTCACAGGCCTGCCGTACCGGCGCAACGTCAAGGCGGCCTTCCCCGCGCAGTGGCACGATCCGCTGCCGCATACGCATATCGCGCTGGACGATGCGAAGGAGCAAGGCGCGCTCTTCTGCAACATGCTGGCCGAGCTGCGCCGGCGCGAGACGGAGCAGGCCGCGATCCAGCCCGCGCAGGACTGAGCGCTGCACGCATCACCCGCAAACCCAAGACCTGCGCGGCATCAGCGTTTTCCCCGCGTGACGCGGGCACCATGCGGCACCGCAACTTGCGGCGCCCGGCACCCCGTTCTACGCTGGTCCTGTGCGAGGCGACCAGACGACTGTGCCAGCAGGCGCCGACATGCAAAGCCACTCGCATACGTCATTTGCATGCCGTATCGTCATCGGGCCGCACGTACTCCGACGCCGGTGCGTGCCGGCGTCGGTCATCACACGAACGGCGGGAGGTACAGCGATGCGATTTTCCCGTGACGCGTTAGATACGCACCATCTGCGAGCGATGACGGAGCGCTTGCATTGGCATCGCAAGACTTCAGCCAAGGCGGTCCCGCTCGACGCGCGCGCGCATTCGCATCTGCACCGCGCCCGCGGCGACGAGAGCGACGATGCGGAAGTCATGAAGGTCACCGCGGTCTCGACCGCAGTGGCGCTGGCTGTGGTGCTGGTTGCCATGCTGGCGATCGGATTCGGGTCAGAACTGGCCCGATGGATGGGCCTGGAATGATCCGGAGCCCGTGCGCGTCTTGACGGACGCAGCCCCGGCCCTCGCGCAACGCGAACGGCCACCCCTGAACGGCCTGTCCGGCGGAAGTCGGCAGGCCGTTCATCTTTGGCGGGTGGGCCTTCTTCTTTCTTATTTCAGGAAGGCGTCCAGCGCCTCGGGCGTGCGGCCGATGATGGCGCGGCCGTCGCGCACCAGCACCGGGCGCTGCAGCAGCTTGGGATGGGCGGCGATGGCTTCGAGCAGCGCTGCATCGGAGAGCGCCGGATCGGCGAGGTTGAGCTGGGTGTACTCGTCTTCGTTCTCGCGCACCAGCGAGCGGACCGGCGTGTCGAGCTGCTGCGCCAGCGTTTTCAGCTCGGCCAACGTGGGCGGGGTCTTCAGGTAGTCGATGACCTCGAGCGGCTCGCCGGCCCGGCCGGTGAAGGCTTCGGCCTGCTCCAGCGCGGCGCGGGACTTGGAGCAGCGGGGGTTGTGGTAGATGCGCATGGTCAGTCTTGGATGAGTTGGCTTGCGTTGGCGGATCGGGTTGCGCCGGGGCTGGCGCCGCGCAATCCCGGCGGGGCAAGGCGCCCGGCGGCGTGCGGTGATGGATGTTACCCGCGCAGGGCCGGTGTGCGCTTCGTGATTCGGCACAGGCGGTTTCGCCGATACGCAATGCGCTTCGCCGGCGCGGTGTGCATCCCGTCGCGTGGTGCCATGTAGTGGTGGAGGTAACGCGGGGCGCCGCCACTGGCCCACGCGCTTCCGCGTGCCATCACGCCCATGCTCATCTGCCCGACATGAAACGCATCGACGTCCACGCCATCCCGGCGCCGGCCCGGGAGCCGATCGAGGCCTCCGCGCCTGCGACCGATCCGGCCGTTCCCGTTCCGCAACCGACAGACACGACCCTGGCCCTGCTGGAAGCCGCCGTGCGCAGGCTGCTGCAGGAAGTCAACGGCAGCCTCGTGCCCGCGCGGTATGTGAAGAAGCGACGGCGGATCAGCCAGACCGAAGTGGCCGTGCTCGTGCTCGTGAGAGAGCGCAAGAACGCGAATGGCCACAGCGAGTGGGTGGTGGAGCGTGTGCGGCTGGGCGAACGGGCGCTTGGCGTGGATGTGCTGGGCAACAGCGGTGAGTTCACCACCCAGGGCAACTTCGATATCGGGCCGCCGCAAGGCGGGGCGAGCGCCGGGGCGGTCGGTGTCGTGGTGGAGCAGTACGCGTCGCACACGACCGTGGCGGACACGGCCACGGCGACGACGCGGCCGGCATGACCGGCCACGGGCCCGCGACCGCTCAGCCGCCCAGCAACGCCGCGACCGCGCAGCCCACGACCACGGTCGCGCCGCGCAGATCGCTCAGCCGCAGGTTCTCGTCGGTGTTGTGCCCGCGGGCCTCCATCAAGGTACGGGGGCCGGCGCCATACAGCACGGTCGGCACGCCCCGAGCCGTGTAATGGCGCGCGTCGGTGTACAGGGGCACGCCGTGCACCGGTACCTCGCCGCCGAACACCGCCAGCGCCTGCTGCCGCAGGGCCGCGATCAGCGTGTGCACGCCCGGCAGCTCGGCCAGCGGCTCGGCAAGCAGGATGCGCTCGACCGATACCGCGATCCCCGGCCGCTCGCGCGCCGCGCGTTCGATCACGGCACGCAGTTCGCCTTCGGCGTCGCGCCCGGCTTCTTCGGGAATCATCCGCCGGTCAATGCGGAACGCGACGCGATCCGGCACGACATTGGTATTGATGCCGCCCTGGATCAGGCCGACATTGAGCGTCGCGTGATCGATGCCCGGCACGGCGGACGTCCGCGTCGCCAGTTCGGCGCGATAGGCATACGCGGCCTGCAGGATGTGCGTGGCCGCCTCGATTGCGTCGAGGCCGGTGTGCGGCATGGCGGCATGCGCCTGCTTGCCGCGCACCGTCACCTCTACGTGCAGGCAGCCGTTGTGCGCCGAAGTGATGCCATGCGCAAACCCCGCCGAGATGGCGTAGTCCGGCCGCGTCAGCCCTTGGTCCAGCAGCCATTTCGGGCCGATGTTGCCGCCCGTCTCCTCGTCATAGGTGAAGTGCAGCTCGACGCTGCCGTTGAGCCGGGCGCCGCGCCGCTCGGCATCGATCAGCGCCAGCAGCGCCCACGCGTAGGTGGCGAAATCCGATTTGGAAACCGCCACGCCGCGGCCGAACATGGTGGGTCCGTGTTCGGTCTCGACGATCTCGCCGCCGTAGGGATCGTGCGTCCAGCCCAGCCCCGGCGGCACCACGTCGCCGTGCGCGTTCAGGGCGATGGTCGGGCCGCCCCGGCCGAAGGTGTGCCGCACGATCAGGTTGGTGGCGCTGATCATGCCGGCCGCCCGCACGTCCGCCGGCGGTACGGGATGCGCTTCGACCGCTAGGCCGAGTGCTTCGAGCAGCGCCTTGGCGCGCGCGGCGTGCGGTGCGCAGTCGCCGGCCGGATTGTCCGACGGCACCTTCACCAGCTCGCGCAGGAAGGCGACCTGCTGCGCATGCGCGGCCTCGACGAAGGCGTGGATATCCGCATCGATGCCGCGGGTGGCGATGTCGACCTGGGTCATGTCGTGCTTCCCGTTCGGGTTATTGCCGTTGCGCGGCGCGCAGGGCCGCTTCGGTCAGCCACACGGGCCCGGGCAGGTCCTGCTCGTCGCAGTTGGGGCCCTCGCCGCCGCGGTCGATCACGATGAAGTCGCTGACCGCGTCGAGCGCCAGCAGCGGGTGGTGCCACACGCCGCGCGCATAGTTGACGCCCTGCCAGCCGCGCGTCACGAAGGCGCGCAGCCGGGCCGGGTCCAGCTCGCCGGCCGGGGCCACCACGACCAGGTAGGGCCGGTCGTTCAGCGGGATGAAGGCCTGGCTGCCGCGCGGATGGCGCTCCAGCATCTTCACCTCGAACGGCAAGGCGCGCGGCTGGCCGCGGAACAGGTTGATCAGCGCGCGGCCACCCTCGCCCACTTCCACGTCGGCCAGATCGTGGAAGCGCGTGGTGGTGCCCTGGTTGATCGGGAACTGCTGGGCGCCGTCCAGTTCGATCACGTCGCCGAACGGTGCGAAGGCTTCGCGCGTGAGCGGCTCGATGGCGAGCGCGGTGCGGACCGCGGCGGTGGCGATGTCGTGGCTCATTCGAGGACTCCCCACAGGCGCAGGCGCGACACGCCGCCGTCCGGGAACATGTTGAAGCGCACGTGGGTGACGGAGCCCAGGTCGGCGATCCCGGCCTCGTAGTAGTGCTGGTGGTCCATCTGCAGTTTCTGCTCGGGCAGCAGCGTCTGCCAGAACATGGCCTGCGTCTTGAGCGTGGCGTCGGTGCCGCCGGTCACGCGCGCGGCCTGCAGGGAGACGCGGTCGGCGAAGTTGCCCTTGAAGTGGGCGGTATCGACTTCGATCTTGCGGATGCGGCCCGGATGCGCCAGCGCGATGACGCACCAGTCGTTGCCCGGCTCGCGGCGGCGGCGTGTCTCCCAGCCGTCGCCCATGTTGACGCCACGGCCCGGCATCAGCAGGTTGGAGGCCAGCCCGAAGTGCTGGTTGTTGACCTCGACCACGTAGGCGCCGTTCTCCATCGCGGCCAGGTCGAACAGCGTGGCGCGGTCCGCGCCCTTCCAGTCGACCTGGGGCTGGCCGTACACCCGCAGGCGCGCGATGCCGCCGTCCGGGTAGATGTTTACGCGCAGGTGGGTGTAGGCGTGCGTGCCGAATACGTCCAGGTAGTGGTGGCTGTTGCCCTGCAGCGTGGTGGACGGCACGAGTTCGGTCCACTGCGTGGCGTCGGTCGGCTCGCCGTGCGGCACGAAGGCGGCGTCGATGGAGGCGGCCGGCGGGAAGTTGCCGGTGAAGTGGCTGGTGTCGATGTCCACGCCCTTGACCACGCCCGGCCGGGCCAGCTTGACGATGCAGTGGTCATAGCCGCCGTTGCGGCGGCGGCGCGTTTCCCAGCCGTCCATCCACTTGCCGTGGTCGTCGTACTTGCCGGGGATGAAGACGGCGGGCTCCGGGTTGAGCATGCGGTCTTTGGGTGCGAAGAATTCGTCGGTCGCGAACGTGGCCACGGCGCCCAGGCGGGGGTCCGCCAGGTTCGGATAGCGGCGCGTGAAATCGGGGGCGCTCGGATCGAGCGTGGGCATCGCCATGGGAGGCACTCCTTGGTATGGTGGGTCTCGTGGATGTTATACGGCGGGCCGCGTCGGGCAAGCGCGCGGCGGGCGGGCCGGTGTGCAGCGTTTGTGGAGGCGGATGCGCGCGGCATCGCGGACTGCATGGTCTGATCCTAGCACGTGAATTCAAGAATTGCATACAAAAATTGTATGGCCTATGATGGGCACCGTTCGACAATCCGCGCCGGCAATCGGCCGCGGCGCGGCGAGCGCGACAGGGCCCTTTGGACAATCGCGGCAGACGAGCAGCCGGGGCTCGAACACCGTGCAAATCCAAAGGAGGATTCACCATGCAACGCATCACGCGCCCGTTGTTCGGGCAGGTTTTGATCGCCCTTGCGCTGGGCATCGCGCTGGGCATCTGGGCGCCCGACTTCGCGCAGCACCTCAAGCCGCTGGGTGACGGCTTTCTGAAACTCATCAAGATGCTGGTCGCGCCGATCGTGTTTTCGGTGGTGGTGGTCGGCATCTGCGGCGCGGGCGAACTCAAGAAGGTCGGACGTGTGGGCGGCAAGGCCGTCATCTACTTCGAGGTCGTGACCAGCATCGCGCTGGCGCTGGGCATCGTGCTGGCCTATGCCTTCGGCCCCGGCCATGGCATGAACGTCGACCCGAAAACGCTCGACCCCTCGGCCATGGCGTCGTACCTGACGACGGCCAAGCAGGTGGAATCGAGCGGCGTGGCCGACTTCCTGCTCAGGCTGATTCCCGACACCTTCGTCAGCGGCTTCATGAAGGGCGACATCCTGCAGGTGCTGCTGGTGTCGATCCTGTTCGGCTGCGCGCTGTCGCTGCTGGGCGAGCGCACCAAGCCGCTGGTCGGCCTGATCGATCAGCTGTCCCATGTACTGTTCCGCATGATGGCCGTGGTGATCCGGCTGGCGCCGCTGGGCGTGCTGGGCGCGGTGGCCTTCACGGTGGGCAAGTACGGCGCGGGCTCGCTCAAGCAACTGGGCTTCCTGGTGCTGCTGTTCTACGTGGCGGTGACGCTGTTCGTGGTGGTGGTGCTGGGCGGCATCCTGCGGCTGGCCGGCTTCAACATCTTCAAGCTGATCCGCTTCCTGCGCGCCGAGCTGCTGGTGGTGCTGGGCACGGCCTCGTCCGATGCGGTGCTGCCCTCCATCATGAACAAGCTGGAGCACATGGGCATCAAGCGCTCGGTGGTGGGCCTGGTGATCCCGACCGGCTATTCGTTCAACCTCGACGCGTTTTCGATCTACCTGACGCTGGCCGCCGTGTTCATCGCGCAGGCGACCAACACACCGCTGGCGATGTCCGACCTGCTGCTGATCCTGGGCGTGGCGCTGATCACCTCCAAGGGTGCGCACGGCATTCCGGGCTCGGCGATCGTGATCCTGGCGGCGACGCTGTCGGTGATTCCCGCCATCCCGGCGATCGGCCTGGTGCTGGTGCTGTCGGTGGACTGGTTCATCGGCATCGCCCGCGCGCTGGGCAACCTGATCGGCAACTGCGTCGCCACGGTGGTGATCGCCGCCTGGGAGAAGGACATCGACCGCGGCCGGGCCAACGCGGTGCTCGACGGCAAGCTCGACATCACCGAAGAGGGTGAGGCGGTGACGGTCGGCCATGGCGTGCCGGCGCCGGCGGCGCACACGATGCCGCACGCCTGACGCGGGGTCGGACGGCGGTAAAATCGCGGTCATGACAGAAGACACACAAGTTGCCGACATCTCCTCCGAGGGCATTGCCGACGACATCGCCCAGGCGATCGTCGCCCACCGGCTGCCCCCGGGCACCAAGCTGCGCGAAGAGGCGCTGGCGCGGGTCTACCGCGTCAGCCGCACCAAGATCCGTGCGGCGCTGCTGATGCTGGCCAAGGACAAGCTGATCCGCATCGAGCCGGACCGCGGCGCCTTCGTCGCCAAGCCGGACGAGACCGAGGCGCGCGAGGTGTTCGCGGTGCGCCGCGTGCTGGAGGTGGCGCTGGTGCGCGAGTTCATCGCCCGCGCCACGCCCGCCGACTACGCGCGCCTGGAGCAGCACCTGGCCGAGGAGCACGAAGTCGCGGCCAGCACCGACGTTCCGCGCCGCAACCGCCTGATGGCCGACTTCCACCTGCTGATGGCCGATGTGGTCGGCAACAGCGTGCTCAAGGAAATGCTGCGCGAGCTGTCGGCGCGCAGCTCGGTCATCACGATGATGTACCAGTCCACCTACGACGCGGTGCGCTCCTCCGACGAGCACACCGCCTTCCTGGCAGCCGCCAAGCGCGGCGACGTCGACGGCGCCATCGCCCTGATGGATGAGCACATGGCGCACACCGAGGCCTCGCTGCATTTCACGCTCACGCCGCCCGGCGAGACCGATCTCGTCACCGCCCTGCTGGCCTGAGCGCGCGGTGCCGACCTACACGCTGCGCGCGCCGGTCACGGCCGAGCTGGAGATCCGGAAAAGCCGCTTCATCGGGCTGGCCGTGCCGGTCGAGGACCGTGCCGCCGCCATGGACGTGATCGCCCGGTTGCGCGCCGAGCACCCCACCGCCACACACGTCTGCTGGGCCTTGCTGGCCGGCGGGCAATCCGGCATGTCGGACGACGGCGAACCCTCCGGCACCGCCGGCCGGCCCATCCTCGAAGTGCTGCGCCACCACGACCTGGACGGCACGCTCGGCGCCGTGGTGCGCTACTTCGGCGGGGTCAAGCTGGGCGCCGGCGGACTGGTGCGCGCCTACACCGACGCCATTGCCACGGCGCTGACGCGGGCCGAGCGCATCGAGCGCATCGCCCGCACCACGCTCACGCTCGTCACCGACTACGCGGACGAGGCACGCATCCGGCGGTGGCTGGAGGACGCCGGTTATGCGCTGGTCGATGCCGCCTACGACGCGGGCGTTACGCTGGCGGTGCGCCTGCCCGTGACGGACGAAGCGGCCGCGCGCGAAACGCTGCGGGACCTGACGCAAGGGCGCGTGGTCATCTCGAACTGAACGTTGAACCCTGAACGCTGAACCGACGACGGAGCGGACGCTCAGAAGTCGAGCTGCGCGGGCAGGATTCCCAATGCGGTGGCGATCTTCTCGCGCGATGCCTTGCGCAGCCGGTTGCTGTTTTCCTGCTGGGCGTAGGCCGGCTGCGAGATGCCCAGGCGCCCGGCCACCTCGGCCTGCGTCAGGCCCAGATGCTCACGCCAGGCGCGCACGGGCGTGGCGCCCTCCACCGTGCGCTCGACGACGGCGTGGGGGATCAGGCTCCGGTCTTCAATGCGGCTGGCGATGTATTCCGCGTACGGAATCACGACAAAAGCCGGTGCGCCGTCCGGGCCATGGATCAGTTGCACATTAGTGCTGGTAGGTGCGTTCATCGCGCTTGCTCACTTCCTGGATTTCTACGATGCGAATCCCGCCGTCCCAATCGAAGAGGACGCGGTAATCGCCCACCCGCAGCCGGTAGCCACACCGGTGCTCCCGCAGCGCCTTGACCTGCTGGCAATGCGGCATGGCCTCCAACTGTCCGACCGCCTGCACCAGCATGCGCTGATGTTGCCGGTCGAGCTTGCGCAGTTGCCTGGCTGCCCGGGCCGTCCAGTGGACCGCGTTCAGGCTGCGGCCCATGCGGCGACCATAAGTTTATATGTTATCCGATAGGTTTTCATGCGATGGCGGTGACCGTTGTTTTCCGGTCAGCCATCGTGGTCGGCGCCGCGCCCCGTGTCGATCGGACCTCGCCTCAATCTGCGCGCGACCAGTACCCCGGCTGCGCATAGATCGCCTTCAGGTGCTCGATGAAGAAGCGGATCTTGGCCGGCACCGGCCGCTGCTGCGGATAGACGGCGAGGATGTCGTAGTCGGGCAGCGCGTAGTCGTCCAGCACCGTCATCAGCGCGCCGGATTCCAGTTCGGGCTGGATCTCCCATGTCGAGCGCCAATCCAGGCCCAGGCTCTCGCCCATCCAGCGGTGCAGCAGTTCGCCGTCGTTGCAGTCGAGGTTGCCGCTGACCTTGACGGTGACCATCCTGCCGTGGTGCTGGAAGTACCAGCCGCGCTGCTGGCCGCCCTGCAGATTGAAGGCCAGGCAGTTGTGGCGCGACAGGTCGTCGAGCGTGCGCGGCACGCCGTGCCAGGCGAAGTAGGCGGGCATGCCGCACACCACGCGCTTGTTCGACGCCAGGCGGATCGCCACGAAGTCCGGGTCGATCGCTCCGACGTGGCGACCGCCGTGTACGACGGCGCCGACGCCGTGATGCTGTCGGCCGAATCCGCCAGCGGCAAGCACCCGGTGGCCGCGGTCGGCATCATGAACCGCATCATCGCCGAGACCGAACGCGACCCGCTGTACCGCAACCTGATCGATGCCCAGCACCAGGCCCCGCTGCCCGCGCGGCAGGACGCCATCTGTGCGGCGCTGCGCGATGTCACGCACATCCTGGGCGCGGTGGCGACCGTCACCTACACGTCGAGCGGCAAGACCAGTCTGCGCGCCGCGCGCGAACGGCCGCGGGCGCCCATCGTCAACATCACGCCGCGGCTGGATACGGCACGCCGGCTGGCGCTGGCCTGGGGCGTGCACAGCACGGTCAGCCCCGATGTGGGCAACGTGGATGCGATGGTGGAGGCGGCCTGCGGCGCCGCCGCGCGCGAAGGCTTTGCGGCCGCGGGCGACCCGATCGCCATCACGGCCGGCATGCCGTTCGGTCAGGCGGGCACGACCAACCTGCTGCGCCTGGCCGAGATCGGGCTGCAGGCGGGGGCCGCCACGGCAGCGGCCCAAACGGCACAAATGGCACAAACGGATGCACCGTCGAAGACGCCGGTCCCGGCCTAGGCGCTCAGACCACCTTGGAGTAGCGCGGCGCGATGGTGATGGGCTGGCCCTGCGCCCCCTGAACCGCGTGCAGGTGCGCGTCGAAGACCATGGCGATGCGCCGCACCAGCAGCCGCCCCTGCGGCGTGATGACGATGCGCTCGTCGCCCACCTTCACCAGCCCGGCATCTTCGAGCGGCGCCAGCGCGGTCAGCTCGTCGGTGAAGGTCTGCCGGAAGTTCAGCCCATGGCGCGCGCCGAACGCGCACATGTCCAGCTCGAAGCCGCACATCAGTTCGCCGATCAGCGCGCGGCGCACGTGATCGTCCGGCGTGAGGGCCAGACCGCGCAGCACCGGCAGTCTGCCCGCGTCGATGCGCGCGTAGTAGGCGTCGAGTTCCTTCTCGTTCTGCGCGTAGACATCGCCGACGCGGCTGATGGCGGACATGCCGAAGGCCAGCAGGTCGCAGTCGGCGTGCGTGGAATAGCCCTGGAAGTTGCGCTGCAGCCGCCCTTCGCGCTGCGCGATGGCGAGCGCGTCGTCGGGCCGCGCGAAGTGGTCCATGCCGATGTAGACGTAGCCGGCGGCCACCAGCCGCTCCACCGTCATCGCCAGCAGGTCGAGCTTCTCGTCGGCGCTCGGCAGCGCGAGCACGTCGATGCGGCGCTGCGGCTTGAACAGGTGCGGCAGGTGCGCGTAGCTGTAGACGGACAGGCGGTCCGGTGCCATTTCCAGCACGCGGTCCAGCGTCGCGTTGAAGGTGTCGATGTGCTGATGCGGCAGGCCGTAGATCAGATCGAAGCTGATCGACTGGAAGCCGAGCCGGCGCGCGGAGTCGACCACGCGGCGGGTCTGCTCCACGCTCTGGACGCGGTGGATGGCGCGTTGCACGTCGGCGTCGAAATCCTGGATGCCGAGGCTCGCGCGGTTGAAGCCCAGGTCAGCCAGCACCGCAAGCGTGTCATCGCCGGCGTGGCGCGGATCGAGCTCGACGGAGATCTCCGCGTCGGAGGTCAGGGCGAAGTGCTCGCGCGTGGCGGCCATCACATCGCGCATCTCGTCGTGCGACAGGAAGGTGGGCGTGCCGCCGCCCCAGTGCAGTTGGGTGGCCTGGCGCAGCGGGCCGATATGCCGGGCGATCATCGCCATCTCGCGCGCCAGTGCGCGGATGTAGCGCGCGCTGCGGGTGTGGTCTTTGGTGACGACCTTGTTGCAGCCGCAGTAGTAGCAGAGGTTGGCGCAGAACGGCAGGTGCACATACAGCGACAGCGGCGCATGCAGCGCGGGCGCGATGGCGGCGCGGCGGTGCAGTGCGTCCAGGTACGCATCGGTGCCGAAGCCCGAGTGGAAGCGGTCCGCCGTCGGATACGACGTGTAGCGCGGGCCGTGCGTGTCGAAGCGTTGCGCCAGCGCGCGCACCTGCGGTGCGGACCAGCGGAACGGCGCATCGTTGGCAGCCGCGGCATCGGCGGCCGGCTGGGCGAAGGGGAACATGGGCGTGAGATGCGAAGGGGACGGTCCATCGTACGTCCGGGGGCCATGCGCGGCGTTGACATGCGTCAACGCCGGTCGATGCGCTGCCGGACACGCCGATCCCGCCATCGGGGGGCGCATGGCGTCACGGCGATGTCACGAACGCGGCCCTACCATCGCCGATCGGCGCAAGCCGCGCCCGCGCGGCGGCCGACAAGAACAACCGGCGCCATCGGACCATCCTTGGGAGAAACGCAATGTGGAAGACATGGGTACGCGGCTGCCTGCGCACACTGCACGGCGCGCTCGTCATGGTGGCGTTGGCCGCACACGCGCAGGGCAGCCCGTCGCTGGTGGTCGGCCAATTGATTGAACGCGGTGGGGCGCAGGCGGATTTCGCGCGCGATTTCATGGCCGGCGCCAAGGTGGCGTTCGATGCGGCCAACCTGGCCGGCGGCATCCGCGGCCGGCGCATCACGCTGATCCGCCGCGAGGTCGACGTGGCCGAGGCCGTCCCGCAGGCCGTCGAACTGATCGAGCGTGACCGGGCGGAAGTGCTCTTCGGCGTGAGCGAGCGGCTGCTGCCCACACTGGCGGCGGCCCCCGAGATCGCGCGGCGCGAGGTGCCGCTGCTGGCGCCGCTGTCGGGCGCCACCTCCACCGCCGATAACGTCTGGTTCATCCGCCCCGACTACGACAGCGAGATCGTCGCCGCGCACAACCGGCTGCGCCAGTTCGGCATGCGGCGCATCGCGCTGGTGACCACCGCAGGCTTCGATTCGCAGCTCGGCGCGCGCCTGCGCAACAC
This sequence comes from Ralstonia solanacearum K60, assembly GCF_002251695.1. Lineage (NCBI taxonomy): Bacteria > Pseudomonadati > Pseudomonadota > Betaproteobacteria > Burkholderiales > Burkholderiaceae > Ralstonia > Ralstonia solanacearum. Next base: position 2,036,539 of record NZ_NCTK01000001.1, on the reverse strand, counting down.
CTTGGCCGATGGGGACAGCGCCGAGACGCTCGACCTCTACACGCTCACGGGCGCCCCCGGCGATCTGGCCGCCCGAATCGCACCGACCAAGCCCACCGCCGTCATCGTCGCCGGCGACACGCTGGCCTATGCCAGCGTGGGCCGTGCCCTGGCGCAGCACGGGTGGTACGGGTTCCTGGTCGGGCTGTCGTCGGTCAATCCGCAGGTGGCACGCGAGATCCTGGGCAGCGGCTACAGCGGCGGCATGCTGCTGGCGCAGACGGTGCCCAACCCGGCCGGCGGCAGCCTGAAGATCACGCGCGAGCACATCGCGCGGATGAAGCAGCTCCTGGACGAGCCCCCCTCCGCCGCCACGCTGTCGGGCTATATCGCCGCCAGCTTCCTGATCCAGGCGATGAACGCCGCGGGCGGCAAAGCGAGCGGCCCGGAGCTGCGGCGGGCCCTGCAGACGCGCGCCGACCTCGGCGGGTTCACGCTGGACTTCACGCGGGGCAACCGGGGGAGCGCGTTCGTGGATTTGAACTACATCCAGGGCGCGTCCAACTGAACACCGGCGCGCGGGGTCTACTGCAGCACAGGTCCCGGCGCGGCGGACGCGCTCGGGATGCCCAGCGCAGCACAGGTCGATGCATCGATATCGATCCAGCACGCCACGACCGGCCTGCCGCCGATGCATCGCACCGGACCGGCCCGATGGGCGCGCACACCGATGCGGCGGAACAGCCGGACCATGCTGACGAAGGTCGCGCCGATCAGCCGCCGCGCTCCGCGTTGCGCCGCGCATTGCACGACGGAGGCCAGCATCGGGCGCACGGCCCAGTCCGCGCGCCCGGACCGCGGGCAAGGCGCGCCGGACCGCGCCGCGAAGCGGGACAGCTCCCACACCTCCGGCGATTCGGGAGGCGGCATGCCGTGCATGAGCAAAGACGCAAAGACGTCCTTCAGCAGATAGGGCCGCGTGGTCGGCAGCAGGCGCGCGCAACCGCAGATAGTCCCGCCCTCATCCCGGGCGACCACGTAGACCGTGTCGTCACGATCGTACTGATCGCGCTCGAAGGTGCCGTCAGCCATGGGCAGTTGCCAGCCGAGCCGCCCCACAAAGACCTGGTGCCGATAGTGCGCCAGCGCCGCATCGATGCCTTCGGGCAGCCGTCCACCGCCATGAACGAATGTACGCATGGTCTCCTCGAATTTTTTCGGAGCGGATTACAACGCACTCGCCGGAGGCCGATAACTGTCAGGATTGACAGGGTGCGATGCGCTTGCGCGGCGCGGTCCCGCCATTGCGGACCGCATTGCGCAGCGAAGTTGAAGGACCCATCGACATTGCTTATAACGGCTGTAGCTCAGCGCCTTGAAAGACCGTTCGCACGCCCGGCGGTCACGGTCCACGGTCACAAGAAAAACAGGCGGAGCTTAAAGCGCGCCATGACGAACGCGGCCCCCCCTTTGGGTGGCCGGTTCAGTCGCCATCGAAGCATCATCTGGATGTCCTCCCCCGATCGATACGGAGCGATACCGAAGCACGGCGCGGTTCGAGCACGGGCCTGTTCACAGTCGCATGCGGGGGATCCCATGGAACCAGATTTCCAGGACGCGTATCACGCGTTCCGTACAGCAGAGGACGAGCACCAGCTCTTTCGTGAGATCGCAGCGATTGCCCGGCAGCTCGGCTTTGACTACTGCTGCTACGGCGCCCGCATGCCTTTGCCGGTCTCCAAGCCTGCCGTCGCCATCTTCGATACCTATCCGGCGGGCTGGATGCAGCACTACCAGGCCAGCGGCTTCCTGGACATCGATCCGACCGTGCGCGCCGGCGCGAGCAGCAGCGACCTGATCGTCTGGCCCGTGTCCATCCGCGACGATGCCGCGCGGCTGTGGTCGGATGCGCGCGATGCCGGCCTGAACATCGGCGTCGCACGCTCGAGCTGGACGGCGCATGGCGCGTTTGGCCTGCTGACGCTGGCCCGCCACGCCGACCCGCTCACGGCGGCCGAGCTCGGCCAGCTATCGATCGCCACCCACTGGCTGGCCAATCTGGCACATACGCTGATGAGCCCATTCCTGGTGCCCCAGCTGGTGCCCGAATCCAACGCGGTGCTGACCACGCGCGAGCGCGAAGTGCTGTGCTGGACGGGCGAAGGCAAGACCGCCTACGAGATCGGACAGATCCTCCGCATCTCCGAGCGCACGGTCAATTTCCACGTCAATAACGTATTGCTCAAGCTGGCGGCCACCAACAAGGTGCAGGCTGTCGTCAAAGCGATCGCCACCGGATTGATCTAATGTCCGCCGGCTGCCGGGGGAAAGTCAGGCGTCGAAATCGATGGTCAGTTGCAGGCGGAAGCACCCGAGCACGTTGGCTTCGCGATCGAGGACGGTTGCATCGATGCGCGCCTCGACCGGCTGGTGGGCCAGCACCTGCGTCTGCCAGAAGGCATCGGTCTGATGATGGCGTACCGGATGGGACTGTTCGCTCAGTTGCGGCACAAAGGCCTCGGCCTGTGGATTGACCACCGGTTGCGGGTCGGACAGCGCCGGGCCCCCGGACAACTGGAGAGACGTCACCAACACAGCATGCTCGGCCAGCAGCGACGGCGTAGTGGCACGGATGCGCACCAGCGCGCCAAGGGGCGCGCGCATCCGCAACCGGCCAGCGGTGGGCGCGGTCAGCGTGTCGGCCGCTGGCGCAAAGGCATAGCAGCAGTCCGCGTCGGCCGGCGTCGGCGCAGCCGGTGTGCGGCTGGCCTCGGGATTGCGCGACAGCAGCGTCACGGCATCGAAGATGAGCATCACATCGACCACGCGCACCGGCGTATCGGGATGGGAAGGCGATTGCGGAGTGGACATCTTCGTTGAGCGGTCGGTATCGGCGACTGCCTGGTGCGCCGGAGGCGGCGTACCAGGCAGCTTGACGGCACGCGGGCGCCGAAGGCCCGCATGCCCAGTGGTGCGGACTCAGGCGTTGCTGATGCTGATGAACGGGTCCCACTGGTAGCAACCGCACAGGTTGCCGGCGCGATCGTAGATCGAGAACCAGAAGTGGTACGTCACGCGTCCGGTCTTGCGCGTCGTGCAGTTCCAGAAGTAATTCCAGATGGTTTCCTTCTTGGGCTTGGTCAGGTCCGACGGGTTCGGCACCGGCACGGTCACCTGCGCGTCGATGGGCACCGGCGGCGTGATCAGCTCACCCCCGGCGGTCGGGACGAACTTGTAGAAGATGACGCTGTACTCGAAACCGAGCGACAGCGAGGTCTCGCGCCAGCGGATCACATCGCCGACAGCCGCGGCGATATCCAACTCGCCGCCCGCCTGGCCGCTCACGACCTGGCCCTGCGTGACGATCATGTAGATGTACTTGAAATCGATGGCCGGCGGGTTGGCCATGCTGTTGTTCTTGCCGTACCGCGCGAGGATCGCTTCGGTATCGACGTTGACCATGACATCGGTAATGCGGGACATGGGAACTCCTGCAAAAGAGATGGGATGAGGCTGGATGTGTGCTGGCGGGAGGCCGGCCGGATCGGGGGGGATCGCCCGATCCGGCAAGCGACAGGAGCCGATCAGCCCAGCGGCCAGTTCAGCACGGCGATGCCGTCGTTGTAGTCGTTGTCGGTGCCGTCTTCCGAGCCCACCATGGCGAAGTTCAGCTTGTTGGCCAGGATGGTCTGGTTCGATACGAGGTCCGACGGCTTGCCGTTGACCGACACTTGGATCTTGATCGCGCCGCTGCCGGAGTTGAGCACCTGGCTGCCGAGCAGCTTGTCGCTCGTACCGGAGCCAGTGAACGTGGCCTTCACGACGTTGTCGACCAGGACCTGGATGGTCTGGGTGTTCGCTGCATTTGCAAATGCCGTCACACCGAAGCTGGTGTTGGCGGGAAGCGTGAATACACCTTGCTGAGCCATAGAGAGTGCGTCTCCGAAAGTCGTGTTGTCTGCACTGGCCGAAGCGGCCGCCGGTGGGCGGCGCGCTTCGGGACGGCCGGCAGAGTGCGGCGCCGTCACAGTCCGCGCGGTGCGCGGTGCTGTCGTGCAGGTACTCTAAGTTTCGGGATGGGGTCCCTGTAGCTGTCAGTGATGACAGGTAGGGATTGCACGTGTGTGCTCAGGGCGTTGTGACGCGGGTGTTGCGCGATGAGGGGCTCGGAAACCTCCGGGCCTTGGTGGTGCATCCTCTGGCGGGCCCGACCTGCTTGCCAAAGAAAGTCAGCGAAAAGAGCGCGCCCGAGATGGCGCCCCTCTTCTTGAGTTTCCGCTATGGCGAGAGGACAGGGGCCCGCTCGCAGCGGCGTAGGCAGCCCCGCTCTTTTTTCGCCTCGCGATGGATAGACCGCCAGGTGCCATCCAGGGCCGAAGCGGCCAAACCGTTGGTCTGCGAGGGATGTCGCCGGGCGGTCCCGGCTTGTTATGCCGCCGGTTTCTTTGCGGCCAGCAGACCCTTGAGCGCGCCCAGGCGGTCCTTCGGCGACATGGCGGGCATGGTGTCTTCCGGGGTCTGGCCGGCGCCGTCGTCGAGCTTCATCTCGGCGATGAAGCGCGACGGTTCGCACACCACCGTCTCTCGCGCGCGCTTGCGCTTCTTGCACCAGGTGATGTGCAGGCTGCGCTGGGCGCGGGTGATGCCGACGTACATGAGGCGGCGCTCTTCCTCGATCTTCTCGTCGGTCAGGTCGTCGTCTTCGCGGCAGTGTGGCAGGATGCCCTCTTCCACGCCCACCAGGAACACGTGCGGATACTCCAGGCCCTTGCTCGCATGCAGGGTGGACAGGCGCACCGCGTCCGGGTCTTCCTCCTTGCCTTCGAGCATGCTGATGAGCGCGATGGTCTGCGTCAGCTCCAGCAGGTTCTTGCCGGTGTCCATCAGGCCGTCGGCGTTGTCGTAGCCGGTGGCGTCCTCGGCCTCGAGGTTCTCCGGCTTGGTGCCCTTGCGCTTGAGCCAGTCGAGAAACTCCAGCACGTTGGTCCACTTGTTCTGGGCCTGGCGCTCGTCGTAGGTGTCGTACAGGTAGGCCTCGTAGTGGATGCCGCCCATCATCTCGTCGAGCAGCGTGCTGGCCGGCTCGCGCGCGGCGCGGTCCGACAGCCGGACGATGAATTCGCAGAACACTCGCAGCGGCTCAAGCTGGCGCGGCGCCAGCTTGGCCTCGATGCCGCCCATCATCGCCGCCTCGAACAGCGACACCTTGGCCTGCCCCGCGAACGCGCCGAGCACCTCCAGCGTCGCGTTGCCCACGCCGCGCTTGGGCGTGGTGACGGCGCGGATGAAGGCGGGATCGTCGTCGGCGTTGGCGATCAGGCGCAGGTAGGCGCACAGGTCCTTGATCTCGGCCTTGTCAAAAAAGCTCTGGCCGCCCGAGAGCACATACGGAATGCGCTCGCGCCGCAGGATCTGCTCGAACAGCCGCGCCTGGAAATTGCCGCGGTACAGGATCGCGTAATCGCGAAACTGCGCGCGCCGCTCGAACTTGTGGGCCGAGAGCTTGAACACCACGCTCTCGGCCTCGTGCTCTTCATCGTTGGCCCCCGACACGTTGATCGCATCGCCCATGCCGTGCTCGCTCCACAGCGTCTTCTCGAACAGCTTGGGGTTCTGCGCGATCACCGCGTTGGCCGCATTGAGGATGCGTACCGTGGAGCGGTAGTTCTGCTCCAGCTTGATGACCTTCAGGCTGGGGAAGTCGGTCTGCAGCAGCTTGAGGTTGTCCAGCGTCGCGCCGCGCCAGCCGTAGATGGCCTGGTCGTCGTCGCCCACCGCCGTGAAGGCTGGCGCGCGCAGGTGCGAGCCGCCCGCCAGCAGCTTCAGCAGTTGGTACTGGCAGGCGTTGGTGTCCTGGTACTCGTCGACGAGGAAGTAGCGCAGGCGGTTCTGCCACTTCAGGCGCACCGCTTCGTTGCTCGCGAACAGCTCGGCCGGGATGCGGATCAGGTCGTCGAAATCCACCGCCTGGTAGGCATGCAGCGTGGCGACGTAGTTGCGGTAGACCAGCGCGGCCTGGTGATCGTCGGCGCTGTTGTTGGCGATGGCCTCGGCGATGGCGGATTCCGGATCGACGAGGCCGTTCTTCCACAGCGAGATCGCACTCTGCACGCGGCGGATCAACTGCTTGTCCGTCGTCGCCAGTTGCTCCTGGATCATGCCGAAGCAATCGTCCGAATCCATGATCGAGAAGCGCGGCTTCAGGCCCACGTGCTCGGCCTCCGCGCGCAGGATCTGCACGCCCAGCGAGTGGAAGGTACACACCGTCAGCTGCTTGATGGGGATGCGCTTGCCGTCTTCGCGCGTCTTGCAGTCCATCAGCTTGGCCACCCGTTCCTGCATTTCCTTGGCCGCCTTGTTCGTAAATGTGACGGCGGCGATGTGGCGCGGCTCGAAGCCCTTGTCCAGGATCAGGTGCGCGATCTTCTGTGTGATCACCCGGGTCTTGCCCGACCCTGCCCCGGCAAGCACCAGGCACGGGCCATCGAGATAGTGCACACCTTCGGATTGGGCGGCATTGAGCCCGTGGGCGAGACCGGAAGACATGGGGATGAACAGGCGGGGTAAGGAGCAGCGGGGTGGGATGGTAGCACGCGTAGGAGGCGGTTCCTGGTGCCCGGTTTCGGCGGGCTTGGGCGGTTCAGCCCGGGCTCGCGCCGGCCAACGGCCGCCGCCGGTTACACCGCTTACGCGCAGTTACACGATGCCGGTCGCCCCTTCGCGATGGGCTGCCGTTAAGGACAGGACGGTGGCTGAATCGGTCAGCCGCCGAACCGGAGGAGCCCACCATGAGCCGCATCGCCAAAGCCATCGTCCTGACCGCTGTTACCCTGACCGCCGCGTCGGGCGCTTTCGCCCAGACCGAGTGGCAGAAGGATCACCCGCGCCGCGCCGAGGTCAACCAGCGCCTAGCCAACCAGAACCGTCGCATCCACAACGAAGTGAAGGAAGGCGAGATGTCCAAAGCGCAAGCGCGCACGCTGCACAAGGAAGACCGCCAGATCCGCCGGGAAGAGCGCAACATGGCGGCCCAGAATGGCGGACACATCACCAAGCCGGAACAGCGCGTCCTGAACCAGCAGGAAAACAAGGTGAGTCGCCAGATCGGCAACTGAGTTCTCCGTGCGCCGGCGCCAGACGCCGGCCGAAGAAAGCGATGGAAACGGCCAAGCCGTTGATCTGCCCAGGCGGATCAACGGCTTGGCCGTTCCTGCTCCAGAGGGTGCCTTTCTTGATGCGAGAGCGGGCGCTCCGATCTAGATCACCCTCTTCAGGTAAGGCGTCTTCCGCAGCACGAAAGCAAACATCAGGGAGCCGCCAAAGATCAGCACCGTGAGCGCCGGAACGGAGAGCAAAGGGTAATAATCCTTGGCCTTGAAATAAAAAAATCTGAAAGACTCCAGAAAAACCGGATGGATCAGGTAGATGCCAAGCGTCAGGGCCGACATTGCCCCAAGCCACTCGGCAACCCGCTCGCTGAAACTAAGCGACCTCAGCAGCCACATCAACGCAATCGACATCGGTATCACGGAGACGCTGAGGTTGCCGTAAAAATAAATCCCCTTCTCCGGCCCTTTCATTCCAGTCAAAAGATAAAATCCTATTGCCGTAACAAAAACAGAGGCGACAAATACCACCAAAGAAATGAACTTCCCGTCATTCCTTTTGCTGCTGGCAATCAAGTGGCCGCAGATGAAATATGGAATGTAGGGAAGAAACCAGAACAGAAAGAACCCGTCTTCGCCATCAAAAAAAATCCCCAGCAGCTCATCCAGCGCGGAAAGAGAGAACATGACAATGACGAAAAACCATAGTTCGCGCCTCCCGGCATTTCTGACCAGCGTCCGGATCAGCGGTGTAAACAGATACAGGCCGAATATCATGAACAAGAACCACATGTGATAGTGCGGCTTTCCGTTCGCCACACTCTTCACGGCATGAACCAGACCGAATTCCGCGCCGGAGAATCTGGCCTTGATCGCATTCCAGAATAGGAAGGCGATCGTCCAGAATATCAGGGGCAGCAATAGTCTCCCGACTCGCCTTTTGTAGAAGGTGACGGCATCCTCCACCCTGCTTTCATCCAGCAGCAACGCGCCGCTGATCATCACGAAAACCGGAACACACCAGCGCACCATCGAGTCATAAAAATTGCCATGCCACCAAAATGAAGAACCGAAGTCAGCTTCGGTAACAACGGATGCCGAGATGTGAAGAAATACAACCGCAAATATGGAAATCACTCTCGCAGCGTCAAGCCAAGCCATTTAATCTCCCGTTATGAATATAATCGCTCACAGGGGCGCAAAAATCAGTGTAGCAACCCATGTTCCCAACCGCACCCCGCAAAGAAATTCAATGGTTGAATGCACCCCGGCGCAACGTGCTGATAATGGTGGGAAAGCGGCGATTAAAGGGTAAGAATCGGCGAAACAATCAGGGCGCCGCTCGCGATAGCGCGTCGCCGACACTGGGTTTCCGCGCTCAGAAAATCCAAACGGTGACCGGGTCCGGGGTCTGCGAAAATCCTGGGGGCGCCACGACCATGCTATTCGGGGTGATCGGCTTGTCCCGGCCTCGGGGTTTCAAAACCTTCCGGGCCGTTCTCTTTGTCCGCGCACTGTTGCCGAAGCTACCGCCGATCCCAGCCGGCCGGCAGGGGACGCATTCCGGGACGGACCGATAGGGCAAATCCGGCCCTCGCAAATCCCCCCTCCCCGCCCCAATTGACAATCCCGCCCCCCTTCCGTACATTCCGCCCATCCATCCGGGAGAGCGCGTCGGCCGCACACGGTCAGTCGCCGCCGAAGGGGTAGCACCCGAAAACTCTCAGGCATCCAGGACCGGGTGGATCGGCTGGGCGTGCGCCCGGCTGCACTCTGGAGAGCGGCGCCGCGCCATCATCGCAGGCGCCCACCGAAGGGGCTCACGGAACCGCCGCGCGCGTTGCGCCGCTTCCCAATCTCTCAGGTACCAAGGACAGAGGGGCCACCCGCGCAGCCTGATCTTCATGGCGTCACCATGAAGCGTCAGGCTGCGCGGGTGGCCTTTTTGCTTTTTGGCCCCGAACCATCATGCGCCGCGCGCCCAGGCCACCTGGCGGCGCTCCTGCCGAGAGATTCCATGACGCTCCAACACACGCCGCTCAATGCCATCCACCGCTCGCTGGGCGCCCGCATGGTCGACTTTGGCGGCTGGGACATGCCGGTCAACTACGGCTCCCAGATCGAGGAACATCACGCCGTGCGCCGCGATGCCGGCATCTTCGACGTTTCGCACATGTGCGTGGTCGACCTCACCGGTGCGCGGGTACGCGATTTCCTGCGCGGGCTGCTCGCCAACAACGTCGACAAGCTGCAGACCCCGGGCAAGGCGCTCTACACCTGCATGCTCAACCCCAAGGGCGGGGTGATCGACGATCTGATCGTCTATTTCTTCCGTGAAGACTGGTTCCGCCTGGTGGTCAATGCCGGCACCGCGCCGACCGACCTCGAATGGATCGTCGCGCAGAACGCCGCCGCCGGCACCGGCGTGACCGTCACACCGCGCCGCGCCGACAACAACGCGGGCCCGGAGCCGCTCGGCATCGTGGCCGTGCAGGGCCCGAACGCGCGCGCCAAGACCTACGCCGCATTGCCGGGCACGCAGGCGGTGGGCGAGGCGCTCAAGCCGTTCAACGCGGGCTTCGCCACCATCGACGGCGTGGGCGAGATCATGGTCGCGCGCACCGGCTATACGGGTGAAGACGGCTTCGAGCTGGTGGTGCCCGCCGCGCAGATCGCCGGCGTATGGGAGCGCCTGCTGCAGGCCGGCGTGCGCCCCTGCGGCCTGGGCGCGCGCGACACGCTGCGCCTGGAAGCCGGCATGAACCTCTACGGCCAGGACATGGACGAGCACGTCTCGCCGCTGGACGCCGGCCTGGCCTGGACGGTCGACCTGCAGAGCGAGCGCGGCTTCAACGGCAAGGCGGCGCTCGCCGCCAACGGCCAGCGCGACCAGTTCGTCGGCCTGCTGCTGCGCGACAAGGGCGGCGTGCTGCGCGCCCACCAGAAAGTCATCACGCCCGCCGGTGACGGTGAAATCACCAGCGGCACCTTCAGCCCCAGCCTGTCGCAATCGATCGCGCTGGCGCGCCTGCCCAAGGACGTGGCCATCGGCACCGACGTGCAGGTCGAGATCCGCGACCGCAAGCTGACCGCGACTGTGGTTAAACTGCCGTTCGTGCGCAATGGCAAGGCGCTGGTCAGCTGAACCCCGAATTCGAATCCATCCTTATCCTTCTTCCGGAGAACCCTTCATGAGCAACACGCCCGCAGAGCTGAAGTACACCGAGTCCCACGAGTGGGTCCGCACGGAGGCCGACGGCACGCTGACTATCGGCATCACCGACCTGGCACAGGAGCAGCTCGGCGACATCGTCTTCCTGGAGCTGCCGGAAGCCGGCCGCAAGGTGAACAAGGGCGAGGCGATTGCCGTGGTGGAATCGGTCAAGGCCGCGTCCGACATCTACGCCCCGGTGACCGGCGAGATCATCGGCAACAACGCCGATGCCGCCGGCTCGCCCGAGTCCGTCAATGAAGACGCCTACGATGCGTGGCTCTTCAAGATCAAGCCGGCCAACGTCGACGACGTGAGCGCCCTGCTGTCGGCCGACCAGTACAAGGCCGCCGCCGGCGCCTGAGTTGTGCCCCAGCCGATGCGCCTGACCCGCGCATCGGCCATCGCCTGAATTTTGAGCCCTTGCCATGAACGCTCCGCACCCCGCTTCCTCGGCCCTTGCCAACACCCTCGCCGAACGCCCCACGCTGGCCGCACTGGAGGCGCGCGACGCCTTCGCCGAACGCCACATCGGCCCGTCGTCCGACGAACAGGCCACGATGCTCGCCACGCTCGGCTATGCCAGCCGCGCCGCGCTGATCGACGCCGTGATCCCGCCCGCCATCCGCCGCCGGGACGGCATGCGGCTGGGCGAGTTCACCCAGCCGCTGACGGAAGAAGCGGCACTGGCCAAACTGCGCGGCATCGCCGGCCAGAACCGCGTGGCCAAGAGCCTGATCGGCCAGGGCTATTACGGCACCCACACGCCGGGCGTGATCCTGCGCAACATCCTCGAGAACCCGGCCTGGTACACCGCCTACACGCCCTACCAGCCCGAGATCTCGCAAGGCCGCCTGGAAGCGATGCTGAACTTCCAGCAGATGGTGATGGACCTGACGGCGATGGACATCGCCAACGCGTCGATGCTCGACGAGGCCACCGCCGCCGCCGAAGCGATGACGCTGCTGCAGCGCGTGGGCAAACACCAGTCCAATGTCTTTTTCGTGGCCGACGATGTACTGCCGCAGACGCTGGAAGTGGTGCGCACGCGCGCCCAGCCGATCGGCGTGGACGTGGTCACCGGCCCGGCTGCCGACGCCGCCAGGCACAACGCCTTCGGCGTGCTGCTGCAGTACCCCGGCGCCAACGGTGCGTTGCTGGGTGATCTGGCTGCCTACAAGGCCCTGACCGACGCCGTGCACGCCGCCGCCGGCCTGGTGGTGGTCGCGGCCGACCTGCTGGCGCTGACGCTGCTGGCCGCCCCGGGCGAATGGGGCGCCGACGTGGTGGTCGGCAACACACAGCGCTTCGGCGTGCCGTTCGGCTTCGGCGGCCCGCACGCCGGCTACATGGCCGTGCGCGATGCCTTCAAGCGCTCGATGCCGGGCCGCCTGGTGGGCGTGACGGTCGATGCGCAGGGCAACCCGGCCTACCGCCTCGCGCTGCAGACGCGCGAGCAGCACATCCGCCGCGAGAAGGCCACCTCCAACATCTGTACCGCGCAGGTGCTGCTGGGCGTGATGGCGTCGATGTACGCCGTCTACCACGGCCCGCAGGGCCTCAAGCGCATCGCCCAGCGCGTGCACCGCCTGACCGCCACGCTGGCCGCCGGCCTGCGCGCGGTCGGCTACACGCTCGAAGCCGATGCCTTCTTCGATACGCTGACTGTCGCCACCGGCCCGCGCACCGCCAACCTGCACATCGCCGCGCAAGCGCACGGGTTCAACCTGCGCCAGATCGACGACGCTCGCCTGGGCATCTCGCTGGACGAGACCGTCACGCGCACCGACGTGGTGGCGCTGTGGGAGCTTTTCGCGCACGCCGCGCACGCGGCCGCGCCGGATTTCGACCAGGTCGAAGCCGGCGTGGCCGAGGCCTATCCGGCCTCGCTGGTGCGCCAGAGCGCGTACCTGACGCACCCGGTCTTCAACGCGCATCACTCCGAGCACGAAATGCTGCGCTACCTGCGCAGCCTCGCCGACAAGGACCTGGCGCTGGACCGCACCATGATCCCGCTGGGCTCGTGCACGATGAAGCTCAACGCCACCGCCGAGATGCTGCCGGTGACGTGGCCCGAGTTTGCCAACATCCACCCGTTCGCGCCGGCCGACCAGACCGTGGGCTACCGCGAGATGATCGACCAGCTCGAGCAGATGCTGTGCGCCGCCACCGGCTACGCGGCCGTGAGCCTGCAGCCGAACGCCGGCTCGCAGGGTGAATATGCCGGCCTGCTGATCATCCACGCCTACCACGCCAGCCGCGGCGAGGGCCACCGCGATGTGTGCCTGATCCCGTCGTCGGCGCACGGCACCAACCCCGCCTCGGCGCAGATGGCCGGCATGAAGGTGGTGGTGGTCGCGTGCGACGAGCGCGGCAACGTGGACCTGGCCGACCTGGAGAAGAAGGCGGCCGAGCACAGTGCCAACCTGGCGGCCATCATGATCACCTACCCGTCCACGCACGGCGTGTTCGAGGAAGGCGTCAAGCGCGTCTGCGAGATCGTGCACAGCCATGGCGGCCAGGTGTACGTGGACGGCGCCAACATGAACGCCATGGTCGGCACCGCCGCGCCGGGCCATTTCGGCGGCGACGTGTCGCACCTGAACCTGCACAAGACCTTCTGCATTCCGCACGGCGGTGGCGGCCCGGGCGTGGGCCCGGTGGCGGTGGGCGCGCACCTCGCGCCGTTCCTGCCCGGCCGCGCGGCCTCGGGTGAAGATGCCAGCCGGAACATCGGCGCGGTGTCGGCCGCCCCGTTCGGCTCCGCCTCGATCCTGCCGATCTCGTGGATGTACATCGCCATGATGGGCGCGGCCGGCCTGACCGCCGCCACCGAGACGGCCATCCTGTCGGCCAACTACGTGGCCAAGCGCCTCTCGCCGTACTACCCGGTGCTGTACACGGGCGCGCACGACCTGGTGGCGCACGAGTGCATTCTCGATATCCGTCCGCTGCAGAAGGAATCCGGCATCAGCAACGAAGACATCGCCAAGCGCCTGATGGACTTCGGCTTCCACGCACCGACCATGAGCTTCCCGGTGCCGGGCACGCTGATGATCGAGCCGACCGAGAGCGAGCCCAAGGTGGAACTCGACCGCTTCATCGACGCGATGATCGCCATCCGCGGCGAAGTCGACAAGGTGATCTCGGGCGCGTTCGACCGCGAGGACAACCCGCTCAAGCACGCGCCGCACACCGCCCAGGTGGTGATGGCCGACGACTGGTCGCACCAGTACACGCGCGAACAGGCCGCCTACCCGGTGGCCTCGCTGCGCGCGCGCAAGTACTGGCCGCCGGTCGGCCGCGCCGACAACGTCTACGGCGACCGCAACCTGTTCTGCGCCTGCGTGCCGATGAGCGAGTACGCGCAGGACTGATCCGGCGACCCCGGACGCGGCGCACGCCGCGTCCACCGACGGCCGCCTCGTACCACGGGGCGGCCGTTTTCATCTGAGAACCCCGCGCGCGGGCGGCCACGAGCCCACCCGCGCCGCCCTGCCCCCGGAGCCCCACCATGGCTGTTTCTGTTTTCGACCTCTTCAAGATCGGCATCGGCCCGTCCAGTTCGCACACGGTCGGCCCGATGCGCGCCGCGCTGATGTTCGCCTCCGGCCTGGAGGCCGACGGGCTGATGCCGCAAGTCGCCGGCGTGCGCGTCGAGCTGTACGGCTCGCTCGGCGCCACCGGCAAGGGCCACGGCACCGACCGCGGCGTCATCCTCGGCCTGATGGGCGAGGCGCCCGACACCATCGACCCCGATACCATCGACGCCAAGCTGGCCGCGCTGCGCCAATCGCAATCGCTGTCGCTGCTGGGCCGGCATGCGGTGCGCTTCACCGAGAAGGAGCACATTGCCTTCTACCGGCGCGAAGCCATGGCCGAGCATCCCAACGGCATGAAGTTCCACGCCTTCGACGCGGCCGGCGAGCGGCTGCGCGAGGCGCGCTACCTGTCGGTGGGCGGCGGCTTCGTCGTCACGGCGGGGGCGCCCAACACGCAGGTCCTGAGCGCGCACGGCCAGTTGCCCCACCCATTCCGCAGCGGCCGCGAGCTGCTGGCGATGTGCGGGGCGACGGGCAAGTCCATCGCCCGGCTGATGCTCGAGAACGAGTTGACCTGGCGCAGCGAAGCCGAGGTGCGCGCGGGCCTGCTCAACATCTGGCACGTGATGCAGGCCTGCGTGGCGCGCGGCTGCCGCACCGAGGGCGAACTGCCCGGCCCGTTCCACGTGCGCCGCCGCGCCGCCGAGCTGTACACGCGGCTGACCGGCCAAGCCGAGCGCACGCTGTCCGATCCGCTGTCCGTCATCGACTGGGTCAACTTGTACGCCATCGCCGTCAACGAAGAGAACGCCGCCGGCGGGCGCGTGGTCACGGCGCCGACCAACGGCGCGGCCGGCATCATCCCCGCCGTGCTGCACTACTACGACCGCTTCGTGCCCGGCGCCAACGACAACGGCGTGGTCGATTTCCTGCTGACCGCCGGCGCGATCGGCATGCTGTACAAGATGAACGCCTCCATCTCCGGCGCCGAGGTCGGCTGCCAGGGCGAAGTGGGCGTGGCGTGCTCGATGGCGGCGGGCGCACTGGCCGCCGTGCTGGGCGGCACGCCCGCGCAGGTCGAGAACGCCGCCGAGATCGGCATGGAACACAACCTCGGCCTGACCTGCGACCCGGTCGGCGGGCTGGTGCAGATTCCGTGCATCGAGCGCAATGCGATGGCCTCCGTGAAGGCCGTCAACGCGGCACGCATGGCGTTGCGCGGCGACGGCACGCACTACGTCTCGCTCGATTCCGTCATCAAGACGATGCGGGAGACGGGGGCCGACATGAAGACGAAATACAAGGAAACCGCCCGTGGCGGGCTGGCGGTGAATATCGTGGAGTGCTGAGGCTGAGCACGCCATGCACACGGGCTCACGCGGAGCCCTTTCCAGACACCGCCGCCCGGTCAGGCAGATGGGTACGCCCGCTGAGCGGTGGGAACAAGCACCAAGGCAAGCGACTGAATCGCGTTCTTCACGATTTCAGTGTGGTTGAGTGGTGCTTCTTTGGACTACGTCCTGCCCGAAGTCGGCGCGCTGGAAATCAGCACGGCCCCGCATGTGGTCTTATGCCTGTCGAACGCGGCGGGCTGTCCGGCGACGATGAACGCCGCATCGCCCTCCGCGATCGTGCAGTCCTGATGGCCCGGCACCGGACAGGAGCAACGATCGCCTTTGCGGGCCACGGCGCGGCCCATCACCGTGCTGGCCGGGGCGCCGGTTTCCACGCGGCCGCCGTGGCTGGTGGCGTCGCCTACTCGAATGATTCCACGCATCATGTCCCGCCTCACCAGGAATAGCCCTGCACAGTGCCGTACTTCTCGCCATGGCGATGGCCCCACCATGGCAGATAGGCATTGTTCTCGCCGCGGGCGCGGAACCAGTCCTTGTCGGGGTCGATGGGCGTGAGCTTGGCCGGCGGGGCCACCACCACGGCGGCGGGATGCTCCGGATCGGTCGTGCCGGCCACCAGCACGCTGCCGCCCAGGTGGTTGGCGCGGGCAATCGCCAGCGCTACGTTGGTCAACGCCGAGCCCGCGCCCATGTCGCCCAGCAGGCCCGCTGTGTTGAAAGTCTGCTTCTGGTAGTCGAACTCCAGCATCGTTTCCGTGAGCGTGCGGCTCAGGCCCGCGAGGCGATCCGATGCGGTGTCCGATCCCTTGCCCGCGTCGTGGATGGTGTACTGGATGTCCTCAGTGCTGCGGCCGGCATTCTTTGCTGCGGCCTCGATGGTGGCCTTCCACGCCTGGATCACGCGGGTCGTGCCGGCCTTGCGCTCGTAGTCGTTGACGTTGCCGGTGGCGGCGCGGCCGATCCAGGCCAGCGGGTCGCGCTCGGTTTTCAGTTCCGGGCCGGCCAGGAAGAGCACGGCGAGGTTTTCGTTGATCTTCGCTTCCTTGGACGGGAAGTCGGGCGCGTCCCAGTTCATCACCCAGACGCTTTCCTGCGGGTGGGCTTGCAGGTAGTCGAGCGCGGCATTGAGCGAGGTGAAGCCGACGTTGGCGCCGCCCTGGGTCACGCGCACGTCGGGGGGCGTATCGCGGCTCCACAGGTCGGGAGCGGAACGGTTGCCGATCTCGAAGAAGCTGACCATCTCTTTGCTTAGATAGGTCTGCGTCTCGACTGGATCGAGCCGGTTCGCCGGTACCGCCAGTTCCACACGGATACCCGCCAGTTCCCGCCACTCTTTGCGGTCCTCAGAGGCCACCGTGTAGAAATAGCTCGAGTTCATCAGGTAACGCTGACGGAGCAGCACTAGCAACTCGTCAACGTATTTTCGGTAGTAGCCTCGGATGGTTTCCTTTCCCCAGTTGCCAAAGGCAACATCAGCGACAAGTTGCAGAGTTGTAAAGCTCTTGGGGTCCGTACGCACCATGTCGTCTTTCTTGTTGGGCTGAACAAGGCCCAGTGTCCACAACAGTTGCCACTCGGTCGGGTAGTCCCGACGTTGCAGCGGGTTCAGCCATTCGAGGCCCACCACCTGCGCCATGAAAGGCTTGGCCGGTTCCGCTGTGGCGGTCGCGGCTTCCGCCTTGGGGGTGGCCGCTTGCGCCGACCGTTGCATCAACGCTGTGCCGAACAAGAACACGATACCGGCCAGCAGAGCCGGCATGATTACCAATCGCTTCATCAATTCCTCGTCACTGTAAAAGCGCGGCGGCGTCTGCGCGTCATCCACCATCCACGCCAGCATCAACCCCGCCGATAACACCAGAATACCCAGCGCCAGACCCAGCCGGCGCGGCCACGTTGCCATCAAGACCCTCATGCCACCGCCCCCAGTACCAGATGCATGCCGCCCTCCCGCTCGTCCACGATGCCCGGCGGCATTTGGGCCTCCTCGTCGTGCTTGACCCACTCCTGAAGAAACTTGTCGTTGAGTTTGCCCGTAAAGAAATACCGCGAGTATTTCTTGTTCGGGTGATCATCATCCAGCCCTTTGCCGAACCGCCAATCGGCTTCAATGCGCAGTTCATTCATCTGTTCGAGCGTCAGATAGTTCACGCCAATCGCCACGTCATAAGCCAGCGCCTTCTCTGCATGCATCGGGTTGGTCATGATGGTCGAGTGATTGGACGGGTTGTTGTTCTTGCCGCTGTCCAGGATCTCCACCACTTGCCTGGTCTGCCAGTCCTTGTAGCCCTCCGGCATTTGGCTCATGCCGTCCTCGCCGATCACGTGGCCATCCTTGTCTACCCAGGCACTGTTGCCAGTACGCCGCGCACGCATGCGCACGATGGCGTGGTCTTCATAGCGCTGCGCGGCCTCGGTGCCGACGTTGCCCTGCGCCGCCATGTCGGCCTGCTTGCCCTGGTAGGTGTCGTAGGGGTCGTCCGCCCGCTTGTCCTCTGCCGCCTTGTCGGCATTGCGCGCCGCTGACTGCGGGTCGTTGCCTTCATTGAAGTGGCTGTGTGCGTGGCCGTCCTGCACGGACACCACCGTACCGTAACGCTTGGCCTGCGGCGCAAAGGGTTCGTCCAGCGGCGGGGCATCGGCTGTCACCTTCCAGCCCTCAGGCGGGTCAGCGTTGACGCGCATCATGTTGAGCGCGGACGTGGCGAACGTCACGATGTACAGCACGGGCGCCACCGCCGTGGTCGCCACCGTGCCCCACACGGTTTCATTGCCGCTGAGCGCTCGCACCAGCCCGAACCGGGCGGGCGGTGATGGCGGATACCAGAACCCTTTCGTCTCGCCCTTGCCGTGGCGCCAATCGTCTTTCCACGTGTCATAGACGGGGGGCTTGCCGCTTGTCCACTGACCCACCATGAAACCCGAGGCGAACACCCGCTGCGTGAACACGCCTGCGCCCCCGGTCGCCTTCACCTCGGCATCGCTCATGCCGCGCCAGCCGATACCGCGCACGGTGGTGGCGGAAATCACCTGGTCGTGCGGGCAGCTATACAAGGTCACGCGACCATAGGTCTTGCCGTTCAGCCCATGCGCCTTGCGGTCGTCCGCCGCGTTGAAGGGCTTGCCGCCGCTGTCGGAGGTGCGCGTGTTGGCCATCTCCTCGTCGATCTCGGCGGCGTCCATCTCGCCATCGGCGCGCTTGCGCAGGAGGTCGAAGAAGGCTTTGAGCGTCTGCGTGCGCGCGCTGTAAGTTGCCCGGCCGTAGCGGCCCCGGCTGTCCTTCGTTTCGCGCTGCGCCCAGTTGTCCATGCCGATGTTCTCTTCCAGGCTGTACGGCGCGTTCGCCAGTACGTAGGCATCGGCCACGCAGCGCCCGCTGCGGCCCCAGGGATCCTTGACCTCGGGCATGCGGTCGCCCAGGAAGGCGGCGGTGAGGCCGACCATATTGCCCTGGCTGTGGCACACCACCGTGATGGGCACGTCCGCCTGCTTCCTGCGGATCGACTCGATCAGCTTGGCCAGCCGCAGCGCGGCCAGCACGCCATAGGCGCGCGGCGGGGTGCGGTAGAGCGGGCGGTTGGTCGGGTTCATGCCTTGCAGGCTGATGAAGCCGAAGGCGCGGGTGTCCAGCCCCTCGTGCCACAGGTCCGGCAAGGCGGTGCAGCCGTTGGCGAAGGGGCCACCGCCCCAATAGTCCTGCTCGTTCAGGAAGATCTTGTCGCCGAACTCCTTGAGCTCTTCCCCGTTGGCCTTGTAGCCCCAGCGGAAGTGGATGGCCGGTGAGAACGAGGGATCGGGCTGGACGTAGGTGCGCGCCGTCATCCTGGGGTTGATGAAGCCGTCAGATGTCAGGCTCTCGATGTACTGCGCCGGCTTCAACTGCCCGTGGGGATAGTCCACCTGATCGTCCAGGCGGCCGACGCGCCGGTTCAGGCCCTTGCACAGGCCTTCCTCAGCGGCAGTGAACCACTCGCCATCGGAGTTGACGCCATGCACGAAGATCACCACGCCCGGCAGGGGCGACGGCTTGACGCAGATGAGTTCGCTGTTCTTGTCGAACAGCGGGACAAACGGGGTGCTGCTGACCTCGATACGCGGTGCTGCACTGGATTCCGCCATGGTTGTTCCGGAGTGTTCTGAATGGGGTTACTTGGGTTGCTTGAAGAAACGGGCCACCATCTGAGCAAGCTGATTGCTATCGATGGGCGCGAGCTTGCCGGCGGCATTGGTCTGCCCCGGCAAGACCTCGCCGGTGGCCTTGTGAATCTCGCCTTGGCAGCCGCTCACCGGATGGCCGTCCAGATCGCGCACCAGCTTGGGCACCCGCCCCAGCGGGGCATGGTCGAACTTCGGCAGGTCCGCGCGCATGCCGGCCGGCCCCTCCCACTGATGGCCCGCGGTCCTGGAAATGAATGGCCCGCTCCCGCCCACTTCAACGGTGTTGCCGTGCAGCTTCAGATAAGCCCCTTCCGGCGTCATGAGCAGGATTTCCTTGCCGATGCCCACGAGCTTGCCGTCCACCGCCGTGAAGTGGATGTTCCTGGCCGAGTCGATCTGCGTGTCGTCGGCCTGGCTCTGCAGCCGGACCTTGCCCTGGTTGGCGATGCCCGAGAGGCCATCCCGATGCGCAAAGAGGCAGACGCCACCGCCCGCATGTACGTTGGTGCGCTCGCCGCTGGTGATCTGCACATGCTTCTGCGCGACGGTATCGACGTTGGCCCCGGCGTAGGTCGCCACCGCCTTGGGCGTCGCCATGCTGATGCCGGCCGGCGCGGTGATGCCGATGGCGGCCTGCGCGGCCGGGTCGCCCTGGGCCGCGCCCGGTTTGTCGGGCCAGCTCTTGATGGTGGATGCCAGCGCTTCCTGCGGCTGGGTATCCATCGCCACGCCCTGGTGCTGCTCGGCGTAGCTGCCCAGGCTCTTGAACAGGTCGAGGCTGTCCTGCATCAACTGCACGTAGTCCTCGCGCTCCAACTGCTCGCCGCTGGCCTTCAGCCGCTGCCACGCGGACAGCAACATCGCCATGCCGCTGCGCAAGGCCACATGGGCATCGCTGCGCGCTTCCAGCCCTTCGCCGCGCGGCGTGCCCCGGCCTTCCTCGCGCGGGTGAGTGAGGTAACCGAGATTGATCTGGCTGTGCGCATGCGTGCTGGCCAACTGGCCGCTGATCTCGCCGGACGTATCGTCCAGGCGGAGCTGGTTGTGGCCCGGGCCCTTGATCTCCTGGGTCTTGATCCCCGAGACGTACCGGTTGCCGGGCAGCGAACCCGTGTTGCTGAACGTGGCCGGCATGTTGTTCCACCCCGGCAGGACGGCCGTGATGTACGGCCGGTCGGGGTCGCCGTTGGCGAACGCCACCAGCACCTCCATCCCCGCGCGCAGCGGCATGCTGATGCCGTACTGCTGCCCCGCCCAGAGGTTGCCCGCCCGCACCCAGGCGCTGTCCCGCTCGGTGCCGCTGGTGCCCGCGCCTTGCGCGTGTGCGTGGTCTTCGGCGTGCTGCCCGACGAACTGCAGCTTGTAGCGGCCCATCGCATCGCAGTGCACGTCCTCGCCGGGCGGGCCGACGACCACGGCGCTCATCGGCTCGGTGCGCGGCAGGTCGATGCGCGGGTCGTAGTCCGGGGTCAGCGGCACACCGCGCAGCACGCAGGTGAAGGTGTTCTCGTAGCGCACCGCGGCCTCATCGCCATCTGAGCGCAGGTCGATGGGCCAGCCGCTGGCCTCGGCCAGCGCCCGCGCCTGTTCGCCCAACGCCTTGGGAAAATTGTTCATGACCCGCTGGTGCTGGCCGGTGACCACGAACTCGCGCTGCTTCGCCTCGCGCCGGTCCACCTGCCGATGGCCGCGCAAGGTGAACCAGAACCCGGGCGTCAGGTTGCGCACGTCGCTGGCCGCATGCACGCAGGCGGCGCGGCGCTCGTGTGCCTGCATGCGCAGCCTGCCCAGGCGCTGGTAGTCTTCGCGCGAATCGCCCGCGTGCGGCCGGTCGATGGACGCATCCGTCATCAGGCGCGCGAGGTCGTTGCCGGCCTTGCCCTGGTCGATCATCGTATCGACTTCGACCCGATCCACCCTGCCGGTCTCGTGATCCGGGCTGGCACCCCGGATGGCGCCGGGCACCAGGCTGCGCGCCTCGCTCCAGCGGGTGATCGCATCCCGCGCCTTGACGGCGGCGCCGTAGTGGTAGGGCACCGTGCCCGCTGCCGACTGCGGCAGGCGCATCGGATCGTCGCAGAACACCAGCGTGTGCACCGGCGTGTCGCTGGCGGAGCCGTCGCGCGTGCCGGCCTTGACGAAACACCAGATGCCGTCGTGCCGGGTGAGCCGGTCGACAAAGCCATGGTCCGATTCGTCCAGCTGGAGCGTCTGTGCGCGGACGGGATACCGGCTGCGGTCGAGCAACAGCTCGAAATCGAACACCCGCCCCATCGTGGCGCTGCGCTGCTGCCACTCGCCCAGCAGCGTTTCCAGAATTTCGGGCACGCGCTTGCCGACGAAGGTGCGCATGTTCCGACGCCCGCGCATCAGGGACATGGCATCACCGACCGTCAGGCGATAGCAGGTGAGCGCGCCGTCGGACTGGCCGGACTGCACGTCCGTGACGATGCCGTTGACCGGGTACAGCGTGCCGTCGTCCGTCGCCAGTTGGATCGACACGGGCAGACCGAGCAGATCGTGCTGCGGCAAATCGGGATGCTCCGACAGGCAGATCACCTGGGCCTGAAGGCCGGTGCACAGTCCTTGGCGGATCTCGGCGTACTGCGGCACCAGCGTTCGGGCCGCGGCGCTTCCTGCGCGGCCGAAATCCAGGCGCATGGCGCGGCGGTTTTGGATGAGTACACTCTGCAACTCGGTTCGCGGCACGTTCGGACTCACTTCTCGAAAAATTGACAGACAAGCGGACACAGCCACGACCAGGACGGGCGCGGCGACCTACGGGCGCTGATTCAGAGGGAAGCGGTGAAGGAATCGGGTGGATACTCTGAAAACTAAATCCAGAGATTTAGTTCATTGAATATCGCCCTGGTCATGAGGGTTGAAACACCCTTTTAGGAATCGCCCCATCCCTTTTATGGCTGCGCAGCTTACAGACGAGGGAAAACTCGCGCAAGAGCACTTTCGTGCCGATTTGAACGGATTAAACCGGAGGTTTGCGCCGCCGTTAATCATTCATAACAAATGTGCCAATACGCGGCGCGGTCAGGCGGTCCGCGGCCTGGGGCCGGATCGGCGCCATCGGGACAACGCTGCGCTACGTGGCGTCCGCACGGGGCATGCGGACGGGCGACTGGTGGCCGGCGCCTAGCGCGGCAGAAGATCGGCCACGCCGGCAAGCAACCCCAGCGACTGCGCCGCCGGCGCCCAGAGCATCCATTCGGCCAGGGTCTCGGCCGGTGCCGTGCCGGGCTGCGCGGCTGCCGCGAGCGCCTCGTTCAGGGGATGGCCGTCACGGAGCGCGCGCAGCGCGGCGTACTGCCAGCCGGCCAGGGAATGGATCCCCACCCGGTAGTTCACGCGGCTGATCGCCACATGGCCGGGCGCGATTCCGGGGCAGGCCGGCACCGCGTCATCGGCTTCCATGGCCCGCCAGAACGGCACCATCGCCAGCCTGAATTCGAGCAGCCTGACGCACGGCGGAACCCGCCACGCCATCGCGTTGCCCGGCGCGAGACCCAGCAGGCAGGCGGCGGCCGGCATCGGCGCCGGGTCTTGCTCCATCCCGCGCGCGCGCAGCACCTCGGTCCGCGCCCGCTCCAGGCGGGCGAGCTCGATCGGCAGCAGGCTGACCCCGTCGTCGGGATCCGTGCCCGCGGGCAGGTGCCGGAGGAGAAAATCGGGAAAGCCGGCGCCCAGGTCATAGAGCGTCGTCGATTGGGACGGGTTTTCCCAAAGATAGGCGCGGGCAAAGAAGCCGAACACGTCGCGCCCCATGACGCGCTCGAGCATGGGGTAGTCGGCCAGGAGGCAATCGCACAAGCGCTGTTGATAACCATGGGCATAGACACCCAGCCGCCGCAGCGGGTCCGCCACGCCGCCCGCGCGGATCAGGTCCTCCGCCGTGAGGGCGAAGCGGTGCCTGGCCAACGCCAGGCCGCGATCCGCGCCGCCGGGCGCGGTCATCACCGTCATCAGCCAATGCTGAACGTCATGCAGCGGGGGGGACGGCATGGCATTCCCTTACGTGGAAATCGAGCGGCGTCGAATAGACGATCGGCTCCGGCGCCGGGGCGCCCAGCGGGTCGATCGCCGCGACACGCGGCGGCAGACCGGCCGCCGCCGGCAGCGGCATCTCGCCGCGCAGCAGGGCACGGGCCTTGCCGAGTTCGGCGAGCAAGTCCGGGTAGTCGGGGATATTGGCATCCCATTCGAGCAACGTGGACACCGCGCCCTTCGCCGTCGGATCATCGTCGGGCACCGTCGCCCCGCAGAGCCGCTGCGCCAGCACGTAGAGTTGCCAGACGCGCGCTGGCACCGCCTGATCGTGCGTATCGACCAGCAGGTCACCGCAATCGGTCGGGCCGGCCAGGTGGATCTGCACGATATGCTCGGGCGGCAGCCTGTGCAGATAGGCTTGCGGATCGAACCCGTGGTTGTGGCTGGACACGTAGACGTTGTTGACGTCGAGCAGCAGGCCGCAGCCGGTTTCGCGGGCCAGCCGCGCCAGGAAATCGCATTCGGCGATTGAGGCGTGGGCGAACTCGAGGTAGCTGCTGGGGTTCTCGAGCACCAGTGGCCGCTGCAGGAACTCCTGGACGGCCTCCACGCGCTGCCGCACGTGCCGATAGCACGCCTCGGTCAGGGGCAACGGCAGCAAGTCGTGCGAATTGATGCCGGCCACGCCCGTCCAGCACAGATGATCGGACACCCATGCCGGCTGGATGTCGTCGGCCAGGCGCTTGAGCCCGGCGAGGTAGCCGCGGTTCAGCGGATCGGTGCTGCCGATCGACAGCGACACGCCGTGCATGACGATCGGCACCTCGGCGCGGATACGCTCCAGCGCGTGGCGCGCGTATCCGTAGTGGTCGATGAAGTTCTCGCTGATGATCTCGAACCAGTCGACCCCCGGGCCGTGGCGCAAGATATGCGGCAGGTGCGTGGTCCGCAGTCCGACGCCAAAGCCCAGGTTGGGCAGCCCGAGTCGGGGAACGCTCATGGAAATGCCTTGTGTTGTGTCAGGCCATGCCGATGCGACGGCGCCTCCTCCCCATGAATCGGGGAGGAGGCGCGCGCGGGAAATGCCGCGAGGGTCAGGTCGACGGCGGCAGCGCGATGCGCAGGTCGGTCGGCTTGGGCGGATCGCCGATCTGCTTGCCGCGGCTGGCCATGACTTCCTTGTACGCCTGCCACGCTTTGCCGTAGACGGAATCGCCCAGCGCAAAGGTCATCTCGCCGATCTGCTGCTTCTCATGCTGCGGCCCGACAAAGTCATACAGCACCATGGTGCCGCCTTCGGGATAGAGCTGCGATGCCGAGATCGGTACGGCGCAACCGCCGAGGCCACCGCAGCGGTTGTCGCTGGGCGCGCTGTAGGGCCCGGGCGCCGGCGTGGGGCCACCGCACAGGTTCGGGTCCGTGGCGTCGCTGTGGCTCTTGCGGCCGCGCACCCGGTACGGCGCCGCCTTGGCGGCCTGACCGGCCGAGGCCGCGCTGCCATGCCCGCAGGAGCCGCCGCCGGCGTCGAGCTGGGCGAAGCCGCAGCCCCCCTGTGCCTTGCAGCCGTTGGAGCCGCGGCAGCTGTGATAGATCTCGATGGCGGCGCAACTGTCCTGGCCATCGCCGTGCAGATCCAGTGCCTGGCAAGCGTGGTAGAGCAGCTTGTCATCCGGCGCGCCGATGCCCAGGCCGAGGTCCGGTGCTTGCCCGAAAACGGCCCAGCATAGCGAGACGCGATCGCCCGATCCGACCATCGACGGGTACGGGAAGGCGGTCGTGGCGATCTTCCAGTACGTGTCGAGCACGGTCGTGATGCCCGCAATGGCACCGACCGCCACCTTGCTGAGGGTCGGGTATTCCGTCGCGCGCTGCTGTTTCAGCCGGTTCAGGGCATCGGCGATCGCCTGCGGTGCCGGGATCGCCTCCGAATCCTTGGCCGGATCGTAATCCGGGGTGGTGAGCATCCCGGCCGTCCACGTGTTCTTGGGGTCGGCATGCCACTTTTCCCACGTCATGATGTGCGGCAGTTCCAGTCGCAACGCCTCGAAGCGCTCCAGGTGCGTCGCGGCCGCGTAGTGGTACCTGGCCTCGGCGTCGGCCGACGGAGCGTGCTGGCCGGTCGCGGTGTACGAGGGGTAATCGATCTCCAGGGACTGCCGGTCCTCTCGGTATTTTTCTTTCACATCCGTCAGCGGCAGCGGAGCCGGTTGCACCGGGCCGAGCTGATAGCGCAGCAGCGAACGGCCCAGGGCAATCTGGCTGCCCTCGCCCTGATCGGTGATGGCCGACATGAACGTGATGACCTTGTTGAAGGCCTTCACCGGATCGGCCAGGTCCTGCTGGTTCAGGGCGGTCTCGATGCGCGGGTACTCGCGCCGCGGGTGGCCCTTGACCATGGAGTTGAACATGTCCTGCTGGACGCAGTTCGGATCGAAGAGCTTCTGCCACAGCGTCTGGCCGTCGGTGTACTCGATCCGCAGATACTGCGCATAGCACTCGTACATGTGGCCGATGGAGCCGAACATCGGCAGATCGGTCTCGCCCTTGCTCGGGTTCCAGTCCTTGAACGGCACGGTCGGGAAGTAGTCCTTGCGCTTGCCAGGCTGCAGGATCTCCATCGCATCCTTCTCGGTCTGCTCGATGGCGCAGAACAGGTCGAGCGTGTTCTTGTTCAGCGCACCCAGGCTGACCTTGGTGTCGTGATAGCGCGTCGTGTCCCGCAGATTGATCACATGCGGAATCGTCGTCTGCTCGGGGCCGTAGCAGGACCAGCCGTGATCCGGCTTCTGCAGCGCCGGGCTGGTAAACGAGGGCGTGCCGCCGATGGCCGTGCTGATGTTGGCCGCCATCTGCAGATGCAGCATCTCCTGGATGAAAACGCTGAACACCAGGTTGAACGCCTTGTCCTCGCGCGTGACGGGCCGCGCGGTGGGCGCCATGCCCGGCCAGCGGCGCCCCTGGTAGTAGCTGATGTTCTGCGCGTTGATTTCGTGCGTCCCGAACACGGAGTACAACCCGGTCATATACAGCGGGATGGTGAACAGCTCCACATTGATCGCCGCCTGCGCAAGGGCCCGCACGGCGGAAATATCGGTGGCCAGATCGTCCAGGCTGCGTTCGCGGTAAAGCAGAAGGTTGTTGCTCGCTTCCCTGATGTTCATGCGCGTGTCTCCGTTGAGAGGTGATGCCGGGAATCGGCTGGATCCTCCGCCACGGAACCGCAAGACATGGCCGAGTCCAGATACCGAACGACTGCACGGCACACCGCGCACGCGTGCCCTTCATCGCGGCAGCGTGCGCTCCGCAGAGGGGGATCTTTTTTATGCTCCGCGTGACATCGATAAATACCGGCGGCCTAGAAGAACAGCCTAGGTGGCGCCCCGCCCGGTCGCAATGATGCGGCGGCGGGGTGAAGACGCGTTGCCGAAGGGCAAGCCCACGGTGCCGATGGATACACCCAGACGCCCGGCCGGTCGCCGCTGGCATCCGCCCCACCCCTTCCTATAATGCCCGCCAGGCCCCCGCCCCCCGGAGACACCGGCATGCAATCCCTCCCCCCCGTGCACATCGCCGCGAAACCCCTGCCGGAATTGACACTGCGCGGCATGATCCTCGGCGCCATCATCACGGTGATCTTTACCGCATCGAACGTGTACCTGGGCCTGAAGGTCGGCCTGACGTTCTCGTCGGCGATTCCCGCGGCGGTGATTTCGATGGCGGTGCTGCGCGCCATCGGCGGTACGAACATCCTCGAGAACAACATGGTGCAGACGCAGGCATCGGCGGCGGGCACGCTGTCGGCGGTGATCTTCATCCTGCCGGGGCTGGTGATGATCGGGCACTGGCAGGGCTTTCCGTTCTGGCTGACATTCGCGGTCTGCGCGGCGGGCGGCATGCTGGGCGTGGTGTTCACCATCCCGCTGCGCCACGCGATGGTGGTGGAGACCGACCTGCCCTACCCCGAAGGCGTGGCGGCGGCGGAGATCCTGCGCGTGGGCAGCGGCCATGCGGCCGACGGCAGCGTACCCGGCGACGATGCCGTGTCCGCCTCGACCGGCCTGCGCGACATTGCCACCGGCGGCGTGGTGGCGGCCGCCGTGGCGTTTGCCACCAGCGGCCTGCGCGTGCTGGGCGAAGGCGCGAGCTGGTGGTTCGCGGCGGGCGCATCGGTGATCCGGCTGCCGCTGGGCTTTTCGACGGCGCTGCTGGGCGCGGGCTACCTGATCGGCGTGGTGGCGGGGCTGGCGATGCTGGTCGGGCTCGTGATCGCCTGGGGCATCGCCGTGCCCTACCTGACGGCGATCACGCCGATGCCGGCCGGCCAGTCGCTGTCGGCGTTCGGCACGGATGTGTGGCGCACGCAGGTGCGCTTTATCGGCGCGGGTGTGATCGGGGTGGCGGCGGTGTGGACGCTGGCCACGCTGATCGGCCCGGTGGTGCGCGGCGTGCGGCGCGCGTTCGGCAGCCTGCGTCCGCAGTCCGCCGAGGTGCCGCGCACCGACCGGGACATGGCGCCGCGCTGGATCCTGCTGGTCACGCTGGCGATGGTGGCGGTGCTGGCGGTCACCTTCGCGGCCTTCCTGGCGCCGGCCACGTTGTCGCCCGGCTCGCGCGGGCTGCTGGTGGCGTGCGCGGTGCTGTTCGCGGTGGTGTTCGGCTTCCTGGTGGCGGCGGCGTGCGGCTACATGGCCGGGCTGGTGGGCTCGTCGACGAGCCCGATCTCGGGCGTGGGCATCATCGCCATTACGCTGGTGTCGTTGCTGCTGCTGGCGGTCGGCGCGGATCGCGGGCTGTTCGGCTCGCCCGAGACCGGCAGGCTGGGCATTGCGCTGGCGATCTTCACCACCTCGGCGGTGCTCGCGGTGGCGACCATCTCCAACGACAACCTGCAGGACCTGAAGACCGGCTGGCTCGTCGGTGCCACGCCGTGGCGCCAGCAGGTGGCGCTGCTGATCGGCTGCGTGGCCGGCGCGGCGGTGATCTCGCCGGTGCTGGAGCTGCTGTACAACGCGTACGGTTTTAGCGGTGCGCTGCCCCGCCCCGGCATGGACGCCGCGCAAGCGCTGTCCGCGCCGCAGGCGACGCTGATGACGGCCATCGCCACCGGCATCTTCACGCACCAGTTGCAGTGGACGATGGTGATCGCCGGCGTCGGCATCGGCGCTGCCCTGATCGCCATCGACTGGGCACTCAAGCAGCGCGGCGGCGTGACGCGGTTGCCGGTGCTGGCGGTCGGCATCGGCATTTACCTGCCGCCGACGGTCAGCGCGCCGCTGGTGGTCGGCGCGGTGCTGGCGTGGGGGGTCGACCGCATCCTCGCCCGGCGCGCGCGGGCGGCCGGCGTGCCATTCGAGCGCTATGCCGAGGTGCCCAACCGCCACGGCGTGCTGCTGGCCTCGGGCCTGATCGTCGGCGAGAGCCTGGTGGGCGTGCTGATGGCGGCCGTCATCGGCGCCTCGGGCAAGGAGGCGCCGCTGGCCCTCGTCGGCGCGTCGTTCGAGGGCACGGCGCAATGGCTCGGGCTGATCGTGTTCGCCCTGGTGTGCCGGGCGTTCGCGCGCCGCGTGCTGGCGGTGCGCCCGGCCCCTTGACCCCATGCCCCATCGACGCTGATGCCCGGCTGGCCCCGATGTCTACGCAGCGCAGGCTGAAAGGCCCCGGTACCGTCCGCGCCGATCAAGCGATCAGCGATCGCTAGGCAGGCTGCGTCGTCGCCTGCGCCCAGCGCCCGCAGCCGCGCCGCACGGTCTCGTGCAGGTTGCGGGTCTCGCTCTCGGTGGCGCGGATCCACTCCGCGTCGCTGTCGCGCCGCTCCACCACATCGCGCACCATGTCGAGCGCGCCTTCGGAGGCCAGCGCCTCTGCGTGCGGCGCGAGCAGCTTGCTGGTCTCCAGGATGTGGTCGGCCAGGGCGCCGCGCTGGCCGCTGGCCGGGTCGACGTATTCACCGGCCAGCCCGAAACGGCAGGCCTGGAAGCGGTTGAAGGTGTAGACCAGGTAATCGTCCTCGACGGGCACGAACGGGCGGTCGAGCAGCAGCCAGCGGCCCAGCGCCTGGATGTAGGCGGCCACGGCGGCGGCGCGCTCCACCGTCAGCGGGGTGTCCATCACACGGACTTCGATGGTGCCGAATTCGGGCTTGGGGCGGATGTCCCAGTAGAAGTCCTTCATGCTTTCGATCACGCCGGTGGCGCGCATCTTCTCGAAGTACGCGACAAAGGCATCCCAGGTCAGCATGAACGGCGCGCGGCCCGACATCGGGAAGGCGCTGACCGAGTTCAGGCGTGCCGAGGCGAAGCCGGTATCCACGCCCTGCACGAACGGCGACGCAGCGGCCAGCGCGATGAAGTGCGGCACGTAGCGCGACATGGCGTGCAGCAGGTACAGCGCGTCGTCGGGGGTCGGACAGCCCAGGTGCACGTGCTGGCCGAACACGGTGAACTGCTTGGCCAGATAGCCGTACAGCTCCGAGATGTACTGGTAGCGCGGCGAGGCCGAGATGGTGCGCTGGCTCCATTGCTGGAACGGATGCGTGCCGCCGCCGCAGATGCCAATGTTGAGCGGCACCGCCGCCTCGACCATGCGGTCGCGGATCTCGCGCAACTGCCACAGCGCTTCGTCGTGGCTGTGGCAGATGCCGGTGGCGATCTCGATCATCGACTCGGTGATCTCCGGCTTGATGTCGCCGGGCGTCTCCTTGCCCTTGAGCATGCGCAGCAGGTCGGCCGATGCGGAGGCGAGGTCGTAGTCATGGCGGTTGACGAGCTGCAGCTCCAGCTCCACGCCGAATGTGAGCGCCTCGGATTGGGCAAACGGTTCGAGGGACATACCGGTCAACGCCTCCCTTCTTCCTGCCGCACCTCGCCCGCCCAGCGCAACGCACGCGTGGTCAGGATCGGAGCGGCAATCTGCTGGATGGCCAGCGTGCACAGGATGATGGCCGACAGCGGCCCGCCGGTCTGCGGATACAGCACGGCCGTATCGTGCATCAACAGCCAGGACAGCCCCGACATCGGTCCGAGCGCCAGGCCCAGCGCCACGCTCTGCCGCATCGACAGGCCCGAGAACGAACCCAGCGCCGCCGTGCCGGCCAGCTTGGCGACAAAGCGCGCCAGCACCAGCACCACCGCCGCCACGCCGCCGATCATCCAGTCGGATACCCGCAGCGGCAGGCCCAGCGACACGATCATCACCACGATCAGAATGCTGCCCGCGCTGCCGAAATGCGTGGGCCACACGCGCGGATGGGCATCCTGGTGCTTGAACACCACCCCCGCCAGCAGCAGCGTGAGCGGCACCGACAGCTTGAGCAGCTTGGTCAGCGCCAGCGTGAACAGCACCAGGCCCACCAGCACCAGGAAGGCATAGTGATCGTCGCCCGCCATGCGGTGATACAGCGCGTGGCCGGCCTTGCCCATCACCCACGCCATCAGCACCGACCCCGCCAGCAGGTACAGCGGATGCAGCAGCGCGGCGCCCCAGTGGCCGTATTCGCTGTGCAGCCAGCCAGCCGTGAGCGGCACCAGGACACCGGCATAGATACTGTTGAGCGCGCCCATCGACAGCAGGCGCTCGGTCACCTGGCCTTCGGCGCGCAGTTCGTTCTTCAATTGCAGCAGCACCGTCGGCGAGGTGGCCACGGCGATCGCACCGGCCGCCACGGCTACCGGCACCGCCACGCCGAAGGCCTGCAGCAGCCAGGTCACCAGGCCCCAGGTCAGCAGGCTCTCGAACGCACTGGTCAGCAGCAGCCAGCGATTGGCGCGCAGCCAGTCGAAGGAGAGCCGGTGCCCGAGCTCGAACAGCGCCAGCGCCAGCGCCATCTCGATCAGGATGTGCGTCTCGCCGAGCATGTCGGCATCGATCAGCGGCCGGCCCAGCACACCCGCCGCCAGCCCCGCCACGGCATAGCCGACGATGCGCGGCAGCCTGAGCACCACGCGGGCGAATTCACCGCACAGCGCCGCGCCGACCAGCGCCAGCCCGATCCAGAAGAGCCCGCCGGGAGCCGGGGGCCACGAAGGAAAAAGATCGTGAAGTCCTGTCATGGCCGACATGGTACCCGAAGCACCCGGCGCAAAAAGTCAGCGAAGCACTGACACGTGATAGGGGCAAATTACATGATATTTGCGCCAAGATGATAGCGACTTGACGAAAAAACACCGTGAAAGCCGCCCCTGACGGAAGGTGGCCACGGCACGCGCGGCCCCCCATAACCGCCCCGAAGGGCTAATGCCGTTCAGTTAAGGCAAAAAAGGCCGCCCGATTGACGTCGGGGCGGCCTTTTTCCTTGTTGTTGACTCAGTTCGCGTTGCTGCGAGCCAGCCAAGCCACGCTTAACTGAACTGCATTAGCCCCGGAGGGCGGTCTTCCATGCAGCGGACAGCGCAGCCGGCTTACTTGCCGCCCACGCTCTCCAGCGGGACCCACTTGCCGCCGGTGACCTTGTAGACGGTGATGCCGCCGTCCTTGAGGTCGCCCTTGTCGTCGTAGGCGTAGTGCTTGGCAGTCACGCCCTGCGTGTTGGTAGCGGACAGGATCGGGAGGTACTTGCTCGGGTCGGACGAACCGGCGGCGACCATCGCCTTCATCAGGGCCATCGCACCGTCGTAGGCGTACGGCGAGTACGTCTGCACCGACGAGCCGAAGCGCTTCTCGTAGCGCTGCTTGAAGCCCGCGCCGCCCGGCATCTGCTCCAGCGGCAGGCCGGCCAGCGAGCACACCGCGCCTTCGGCGGCCGGTGCGCCGGCCAGCTTGATGAAGTCGTCGGTCTTGGACATTTCGCCCGACATCAGCGTCGACTTCATGCCCAGTTCGCGCATCTGCTTGACCAGCGGAGCGGACTGGCCTTCGGCGCCGCCGTAGAACACGGCATCCGGGTTCTTGCTCTTGATCTGCGTGAGGATGGCCTTGAAGTCGCTGGCCTTGTCGTTGGTGTATTCGCGGCGCACGATGGTGGCGCCGGCGGCCTTGGCGGCCTTCTCGAACTCGTCGGCCAGACCCTGGCCGTAGGCCGTGCGGTCATCCACGATGGCGATGTTCTTGTAGCCCAGCTTCTTGACAGCGAAGGTGCCGACCACCGAACCCTGCTGGGTATCGGAGGTCATCATGCGGAAGGTGGTCTTGTAGCCCTGCTTGGTGTATTCCGGGGCCGTCGCCATGGCGATCTGCGCGATGCCGGCCTGGTTGTAGACGCGCGAGGCCGGGATGCTGGTGCCCGAGTTGAAATGGCCGAGCATGCCCTTGATGCCGCCGTCCACCAGCTTCTGCGCGACGGTGGTGCCGGTCTTCGGGTCGGCCTGGTCGTCTTCCGACACCAGTTGGAATTTCACATCCTTGCCGGCAATCTTCGGCTTGGTGGCGTTGAACTCTTCGACGGCCAGGGTCACGCCGTTCTGCATGTCCTTGCCGTATTGCGCCTGCGCGCCGGTCATCGGGGCGGCAAAACCCAGCTTGACGACTTCCTGCGCCGATGCCGCCGTCGTTGCCCCACCCGCCAGCACGCACAGCGCTGCCGCCACCCACAGTTGCTTCCGTTTCATTTGTGCGTCTCCCTTTCAAACGCAGTTTGGAACCATGGCACGGCGGGATCGCCGCCGCCCTCCTCCCGCTTCGCAGCCTGCCCCCACCCGTCGTGAAGGCCGGATCGCGAATCCTGCCGCTACGCCCCGTCAACCGATGGTCATCAGACTGGCGTTGCCACCCGCCGCGGCCGTATTGACCGACAGCGAACGCTCGATCAGCAGGCGCTCCAGCGCCAGCCCCTGTCCGCCGTGCGGCAGGCCCTGCACCCCGACGATCGGACCGGCGCGGCGCGCCAGCCCTTCGCAGAGCGCGCGCAGATGATCCGAATCGCCATGATGCAGTACCGCGTCGAACGCCGCGTCTTCCAGCGACGCAACCACACGGACGCGCGATTGTACTGCCGGCGGCAGCGCGCGCAGCACCTCGGCGATGGCAGGGTTTTCCTGCACCACCGCCTCGCTGCCCACCGCCAGCACGGCCGCCAGCTGGCGCAGCCAGTCGGCCGGATCGGCCGCCACACACAGCACCGCGTCGCGCGGCAACAGCATATAGGTGTTGCGCTCGCCGGTCGGGCCCGGCAGCGTCAGTACGGCGCCGGTGGCCGTGGCCGCCGCCAGGCGGTCACACTGCGCGGCCAGTTCCGGCGACTGCTTGCGCGCCCAGTCATGCAGCGCGTCGAACGGCGCCAGCAATGCGCGGCGCTCGTCGGTCTCGATGTCGGTGCCGGCGCCCGCGGTCAAGGCCAGCGCCGCGCGCATCGCATCCTGCGGGCAGGTCGACAGCAGGCGCAGCAGGTACAGCGGGCCGCCCGCCTTCGGGCCGGTGCCCGACAGGCCCTCGCCGCCGAACGGCTGCACGCCCACCACCGCGCCGACGATATTGCGGTTCACATACAGGTTGCCCACGTGCGCACGCTCGACGATATGCGCGATGGTCTCGTCGATGCGGGTATGGACACCCAGCGTCAGGCCATAGCCGGTGCCGTTGATCTGCTCGATGAGCCGGGTCAGGCCGGCGCCATCCGTATCCTTGGCCGTGCGCTTCCAGCGCACCACGTGCAGCACCGGGCCGAAGATCTCGCGCGTCAGGTCCGACAGGCTGTCGAGTTCGATCACAGTGGGCGGCACGAAGGTGCCGTGCGCGCAGGCCGCCTGTACCGACGCCTGCACCGGCGCCTGATGCACGCGGCGGCCCTTGGCGCGCATCGCGTCGATATGGCCGGCGATGTTGTCGCGCGCCTCGACGTCGATTACCGGGCCGACGTCGGTGGCCAGGCGGTCCGGATTGCCCATCGCCAGCTCGGCCATGCCGCCCTTGAGCATGGCGAGCACGCGGTCGGCCACATCGTCCTGCAGGCACAGCACGCGCAGCGCCGAGCAGCGCTGCCCTGCCGAATCGAAGGCCGACGACAGCACATCCGCCACCACCTGCTCGGCCAGTGCCGACGAGTCGACGATCATCGCGTTCTGGCCGCCGGTCTCGGCGATCAGCGGGATGGGCGCGCCGTTGGCGTCGAGGCGGCCGGCCAGCGTGCGCTGCAGGATGCGCGCCACCTCGGTCGAGCCGGTGAACATCACGCCCTTGGTGCGCGCATCCCTGACCAGCGCCGCGCCGACGGTCTCGCCGCGGCCCGGCAGCAGTTGCACCGCGCCGGCCGGCACACCGGCTTCGCGCAGGATGCGCACCGCTTGCGCGGCGATCAGCGGGGTCTGCTCGGCGGGCTTGGCCAGCACCGGGTTGCCGGCGGCCAGCGCCGCGCTCACCTGGCCGGTGAAGATCGCCAGCGGGAAGTTCCACGGGCTGATGCAGACCACCGGGCCGAGCGGCCGGTGCGTGTCGTTGGAGAACCCGCCGCGCACCTGCGCCGCGTAGTAGCGCAGGAAATCCACCGCCTCGCGCACTTCGGAGATGGCGTTGGGCAGCGTCTTGCCCGCCTCGCGGATGATCAGGCCCATCAGGCTCTGCATCTGCCCTTCCATCAGGTCGGCCGCGCGCTCGAGCAGCGCGGCGCGCGCCTCGGGCGGGGTGGCCTGCCAGATCGGCGCGGCGGCGGCGGCGGCCGTCAGCGCGGCATCCACATCCGCTGGCGTCGCCTCGGTCACGTGGCCGACCACGTCGCGCAGGTCGGCCGGATTGCGCACCGGCTGCGGCGTGCCCCCCGCGTACGGCGCATCGCCGATGGTCGGCGCGGCCGCCCAAGCCATACCGGTGCTCGCGAGCAGGGCGGACGACAGCGACGCGAGCCGCTGCTCGTTGGCCAGGTCGATGCCCGACGAATTGGCGCGCACATCGCCGTAGAGCTGGCGCGGCAGCGGGATCTTCGGATGCGGCAGGCCCAGCGTGCCTTCTTCCGCGTGCATCGCTTCCACCACCGCCACCGGGTCGGCGACCAGCGCGTCGAGCGGGATCGACTCGTCGGCGATGCGGTTGACGAAGGAGGTGTTGGCGCCGTTCTCCAGCAGGCGGCGCACGAGGTAGGCCAGCAGTGTCTCGTGCGTGCCGACCGGCGCGTAGATGCGGCACGGCCGGTTGAGCTTGCCCGGCTTGCCGCCGACCACCTGCTCGTACAGCGGCTCGCCCATGCCGTGCAGGCACTGGAATTCGTACTGGCCGGGGTAATAGTTCTGGCCGGCCATGTGATAGATGGCCGCCAGCGTGTGGGCGTTGTGCGTGGCGAACTGCGGGAACACGGCATCGGGCGCGGTCAGCAGCTTGCGCGCGCAGGCCAGGTACGACACGTCGGTGTAGACCTTGCGCGTGTAGACCGGGTAGCCCTCCAGGCCGTCGACCTGGGCGCGCTTGACCTCGCTGTCCCAGTAGGCGCCCTTGACCAGGCGGATCATCAGGCGGTGCTTGCTGCGGCGCGCCAGGTCGATGATGTAGTCCAGCACGAACGGGCAGCGCTTCTGGTAGCCCTGTACCACGAAGCCGAGGCCGTTCCAGCCGGCCAGTTCGGGCGCGAAGCACAGGCGCTCGAGCAGGTCGAGCGACAGCTCCAGGCGGTCAGCCTCTTCGGCGTCGATGTTGATGCCGATGTCGTACTCGCGGGCCAGCATCGCCAGGCCCTTCACGCGGGGGTACAGCTCGTTGAGGGTCCGGTCGTACTGCGCGCGCGCATAGCGCGGATGCAGCGCCGACAGCTTGATCGAGATGCCCGGCCCTTCGTAGATGCCGCGCCCGCCCGACGCCTGCCCGATGGCGCGGATGGCCTGCTCGTACGAGGCCAGGTAGCGCTGGGCATCCGCTTCCGTCATGGCGGCTTCGCCCAGCATGTCGTAGGAGTAGCGGAAGCCCTCGGCCTCGTACTTGCGCGCGTTGGCCAGCGCTTCGGAAATGGTCTCGCCGGTGACGAACTGCTCGCCCATCAGGCGCATCGCCATGTCCACGCCCTTGCGGATCAGCGGCTCGCCGCGCTTGCCGATGATGCGCGTCAGGGCCTTGGACAGGCCGGCCTCGTTGTGCGTGGCGACCAGCTTGCCCGTCAGCAGCAGACCCCAGGTGGCGGCGTTGACGAACAGCGACGGGCTCTGGCCCAGGTGCGACTGCCAGTTGCCGTTGCTGATCTTGTCACGGATCAGTGCATCGCGCGTTGGCTTGTCGGGAATGCGCAGCAGCGCTTCAGCCAGGCACATCAGCGCCACGCCTTCCTGGCTCGACAGGGAAAATTCTTGAATGAGGCCTTGCACCAGCCCTTCGCGGCCGGTGCCCACCTTCTGCGCGCGCAGCTTGCCGGCAAGATCGCGCGCGAGCTGCCTGGCTTCGGCGGACAGCGCGCCGGGCAGGCGGGCCTGCTCCAGCAACATCGGGATCGCCTCGGTTTCCGGCCGGCGGTAGGCCGCCGTGATGGCGGCACGCAGCACCGACTGCGGCTGCACGCTCTGCGCGAATTCGAGGAAGGGTTGCACCGCGGCCTCGGTGCCGACGCCATCGGTGTCGGCCATGTCCGCGACGGCTTCGGCGGCGGACGGGAGGCCATCCGCCGCCGGGCCGCTTGTGTCTGCTTTTACGTCATTCGGCAGTTGCCCCCGCTCCACCTGGTCCAGATACGTGAAGATCGCCTGCTTGATCAGCCAGTGCGGCGTGCGGTCAATGGACTGCGCGGCGCGCTTGAGGCGTTCGCGCGAAGCATCGTCCAGCTTGACCCCGAGGGTGGTCGTAGCCATGTGGGTTCCTTTCCAGAGCTGCCTTGCCTGCTTGTGGCCGGCAAACTGGGCGGATCATACGCCCGGCCATCCGCGCGGTGCAACCTAGTGGAACCCCTTGGTCGGCGCCGTCCGATTTTGGTGCAACCGCACATGGTGGGCACCCCACATCCGGACGCCGATCAGATCCGCAGCGGGTCGATCTCCAGTTGCCAGCGCACGCCCTTGACCGTCTTGCCGATCCCGGCAAACCCGTCGGTCCATGCGGCCAGCAACCGCTGCAGGGCGGCGCGGGAACCGCTTTCGAGCAGCAGTTGGGCCCGCTCGCGGTTGGCCAGGCGCACCATGGTCATGGGCACCGGATCATGCAGTTGCACCGGCAGACCCTGGGCTTCGGCCAGCGCCTGCCCGGCCTCGCGGGCGGCGCCCAGGAATTCCAGCGCGCGCGCCAGCTCGCGATGCTCGGCGGTCAGCAGCGCCTGGTAGGCGAAAGGCGGCAGGCAGGCCTGCTTGCGCTCGCGCAGCAGCTGGCGCGCAAAACCGGCGTAGTCGTGCCGCACCAGGGCCAGCAAGGCAGGCGCATCCGGGTAGCGGGTCTGGATCAGCACCTCGCCCGCCAGGCCGGCCCGGCCGGCACGCCCGGCCACCTGCATCAGCGAGGCGAACAGGTGCTCGCCGGCGCGGAAGTCATGGCTGAACAGCGAGGCATCCGGGGCCACCACGCCCACCAGCGTCACGCGCTGGAAGTCGTGCCCCTTGGCGACCATCTGCGTGCCGATCAGGATGTCGACGGCCCCCTCGTGCACGGTGTCGAACAGCGCTTCGGCGCTGCCCTTGCGGCGGGTGGAGTCCGCATCGATGCGCGCCACGCGGGCCTGCGGAAACAGCGCACCGAGCGTCTCCTCGATGCGCTGCGTGCCGCGCCCCAGCGGCGCGATGTCGACATTGCCGCAGTCCGGGCAATGGTGCGGGATGCGCGATTCGTAGCCGCAATGGTGGCAGCGCAGCCGGTGTTCCGGCTTGTGCAGCACCAGGTACGCCGAGCAGCGCGGACAGCCCGACAGCCAGCCGCACGCGTCGCACGCCAGCACCGGCGCGTAGCCGCGGCGGTTAAGGAACAGCAGGCTCTGCTCGCCGCGCGCGAGGCGGTCGGCAACGGCATCGAGCAGCGGCTTGGACAGCCCGTCGCGAATCTCCCGGCCCGCGCGGCGCTCCAAGGTCAGGTCGATCAGCGAGACGCGCGGCAGCACCGCGTCGGCCTGCGCGCGCTGCGACAGCACCAGGCGCGTGGTGGCGCCCTGCTCGGCGCGCCACCAGGTCTCCAGCGACGGCGTGGCCGACCCGAGCACGACCGGGATGCCGCGCTGCCTGGCCCGCCACAGTGCCAGGTCGCGCGCGGAATAGCGCAGGCCCTCCTGCTGCTTGTAGGAGGTGTCGTGCTCCTCGTCGACGAGGATCAGCGCGAGTTTCGGCAGCGAGGCCAGCATCGCCAGCCGCGTGCCGAGCACGATGCGCGCTTCGCCGCGGTGCGCCGCCAGCCAGTTCAGCGCGCGCGGCTGCTCGGCCAGACCGCTGTGCAGCGCGGCCAGCGGCACCCCGGGAAAACGCGCGGCAATGCGCGCCTCCAGCTGCGGCGTCAAGTTGATCTCGGGCACCAGCATCAGCACCTGCGCGGCCGGGTCGCGCGCGAGGGCATCGGCGATGGCGTGCAGGTAGACCTCGGTCTTGCCGCTGCCGGTGACCCCGTACAGCAGGAACGGCGCAAAGCCGCCGCCCGCCCCGGCCTGCGCAATGCCGGCGACGGCGGCGGCCTGCTCGGCATTGAGCGGCGGAGCGACGGACGGCGGCGGCGGCTCGTGCGGCGCCGGCAGCAGCGGCTTGGAACGCCGTTCCGCCCGAACCCAGCCCAGGGCGGCCCAATCGCGCAGCTTGGCCATCGCCTGCCCGTGCAGCGCAACGGCGGCGGCGGCGGAAAGCTCGCCGTCGCCCGTCAGCGCTTCGGCCAAGCGCATCGCGCCGGCCGCGCGCCGGGGGATGCTGTCGAGCAGCGCGACGCGCGCCGGCTCATGCATCAGGTAGACGGTCTCGGTGGCCTGTCGGGCCAGGTTGTCCCAGCTGCCGGGCGTACGCCACAGCGGCGGCAGTGCCGGCAGCGTCACTTCACCCAGCGCCCGGTGGTAATAGCCGGCGGCAAATTCGGCCACTGCACGCCACTCGGCGTCCAGCGGCGACACCCAGTCGAGCACGCGCTCGATATCCCGCAGGCGATCGGCAGGCACCTCGGTGGTGCCGGCCGTCGCCACCACCAGCGCCACCACGCGCCGGTTACCGAACGGCACCACCACCAGTTGACCCGGCACGACCGGCTGCGCACAGCGGTAGTCGAAGACGGCATCCAGCGGCGTATCGATCACCACCCGCGCAATGGCAGCCGGACGCGCTGCCTGGGCAGCGGTGGGCGGATCGGCATCAGCACAGGTGGCGGTCATGCGTGGAACGCAAATGTGGATAAAGCCAATTTTGTTGCGGAGCAGCGGCGCCCAGCGCACACAAAAAAGCGATTCGGCAGCCGCACCATCAACGTGACGCCCGCACCGCGCTCAGCCAAAACCTCAGGTATCACTTGAGCTTTGTAGCTTGACGCCCTGATCGGCGTCCGTTTTTTCCAGCTATCCACACAGGCTGTGGATAACTTTGTTGAAAAGTTGCCGGCAGCGCCCGCGAAGACCGGTGGATGAAGTCTTTTTCTAGCTTGCCCGATTGCCGTGCACACAGCCTTATCTCATAAAAATCAAATACTTAGATGATGAATGAGCGTGCCGATTTCTGCTGCGCCGCGAAAAATGCCAGCCGCGACAGCTTTGTGCATAAGTCAAGTCTTGACACCGAGGTTGCGTGCAAAAAAGTGCGAAATATTTCCCTTGACAGGGTTCCTGGGCGTTTTCGCGCCCCCGCCACGCGAGTGGTCGCTTACCGTTTCCTGCACCAAAGCGGCGAACCGGCTGCCCGTCACCCGACCCACTGCACCATGGGCCGGCTGATCTAGCGCTGTCGCACTGCAACATCGCCCCGTTACGGCCGGCGAGCCCGCAACGCACGGCTGAATGTGTGCACCTCGTCCACCAGCACCGCCACCGATTCCGGCGGCGTGAACTGCGAAATGCCATGGCCCAGGTTGAACACGTGGCCATCGCTGTCGCCGCCGGCGGCGTAGTCCTCCAGCACCCGGCGCACCTGGGCGCGGATGGCGTCCGGCTCGGCAAACAGCACGGTCGGGTCGAGATTGCCCTGCAGCGCCACCCGGCCGCCGGTGCGCACGCGCGCCAGCTGCAGGTTGACGGTCCAGTCCACGCCCAGCGCATCGGCGCCGGTTTCGGCCATCGATTCGAGCCACAGCCCGCCGCCCTTGGTGAACAGGATCACCGGCACGCGCTGGCCGTCCGCGCCGGCGCGCAGGCCTTCCACCACGCGCGCCATGTAGGCCAGCGAAAACGTCTGGTAAATGCCGTCGGCCAGCGCGCCGCCCCAGGTGTCGAACACCATCACGGCCTGGGCGCCGGCGTCGATCTGCGCATTCAGGTAGTCGGTCACCGCGGCCGCGTTGATTTCCAGGATGCGGTGCATCAGGTCCGGGCGCGCGTAGAGCATCGACTTGACGGTGCGGAAGTCGTCCGAGCCGCCGCCTTCGACCATGTAGCAGGCCAGCGTCCACGGGCTGCCCGAAAAACCGATCAGCGGCACGCGCTGGCGGCCGTCCTGCACCAGCGCGCGGCGGATCTCCGACACGGCATCGAAGACGTATTGCAGCGAAGCCATGTCGGGCACCGCCAGCGCGGCCA
This sequence comes from Ralstonia solanacearum K60, assembly GCF_002251695.1. Taxonomy (NCBI): domain Bacteria; kingdom Pseudomonadati; phylum Pseudomonadota; class Betaproteobacteria; order Burkholderiales; family Burkholderiaceae; genus Ralstonia; species Ralstonia solanacearum. Next base: position 1,995,683 of record NZ_NCTK01000001.1, on the reverse strand, counting down.
CGTCCGCCTCGGAGCGCACCGGCCGCGCAAAGCGCGGGCCTTCGCCCTGCTCGAACGACAGCCCCAGGCCCATGGCATCGGGCACGGTCAGGATGTCGGAGAACAGGATGGCGGCGTCCAGCGGATAGCGGTCCAGCGGCTGCAGCGTCACCTCGGTGGCATAGGCCGGCGACTTCGCCAGGCCCAGGAAGCTGCCGGCGCGCGCGCGCGTGGCGTTGTACTCGGGCAGATAGCGGCCCGCCTGGCGCATCAGCCACAGCGGCGTGTATTCGGTGGGCTGGCGGCGCAGGGCGCGCAGGAAAGTGTCGTTGGCGAGCGGTGCGGACATGGCGGCGGGATCGAAACGAAGGCCGCCATTGTACGGGATGGGGGGTGGGTCGCCGGGGCGCTCCGGAGCGCCTGGCGAGGCGCAGGGTCCCGGCCCGGCGTCAGCGTCCGGTCCGTGCCGCTGACGGATGGATCCCGCGATCCCCTCAGGGGACTTTCTGGGTATCCCCCGCCCGCTGCGGCGGCAGCTTGATCGCCATGGCCTTGAAGTCCGTGCTGGTCACCAGCGTCCCGTGCACGGTGCCGCGCGGGATGACGATCAGGTCGCCCGCATGCACCTCGCGCGGCCCGTTGTCGAGCCAGACGGTGGCGGTGCCGGACATCACGTACTGGATCTCGTCGGAATAGGCATGCGTGTGCTTGACGACGGTGCCGACCTGGATCCCCACCGTACCGCTGGCGGTCGCCACCAGCCCCTTGGTACGCAGCGTCCCCATGTCGGGCATGACGGGGCCGATGCCGGTGGCGGTCATGGCACCCATGTCGATGATTTGCGGGGTGAGCGGCGGCGGAGAGGCCGTCGGCGCTGAAACCGGCATCTGCGCCCAGGCGCCCAGGCACGTTGTCGACGCGACAACGGCACAGACGGCCCGAAGCCGTCCCAGATCACGCTTGCGATGCATGCCCCCTCCTCTTGGTCCCGGGTCGTGGCCGCCGTCCGGCGCAGCGAATCGGCGAATCCGAACCGATTGTCGCATCGCCACGCATGGCGGCAGACCTAGGGCGATTCCCGAGGCGCCGGGCGCAATACCCTCTATATAGTGTCGGGCACGCCCTTCACCAGGAGCCCCCATGACGCACAAGGGAAGCTGCCACTGCGGACGCATCGCCTTCGAGGTCGAGGGCGAACCCGCCACGGCAATGGCCTGCAACTGCTCGATCTGCCAGCGCAAGGGCTCACTGCTGTGGTTCGTGCCGCACGAGCACCTGCACCTGCTCACGCCGGACGAGAACGCGAGCACCTACACCTTCAACAAGCATGTGATCCGGCATCGCTTCTGCCCCGTCTGCGGCATGCACCCCTACGGCGAAGGCACCGGCCCCGACGGCAGGGCCATGGCCGCCATCAACATCCGCTGCCTGGAAGACATCGACCTGGCGGCGGTGCCGGTGACGCATTTCGACGGGCGATCGCACTGACCCGCCCCGCGCCCACCGAGACAGCGTCATGCAAGTCGTCTTCCGCACCCCGTTCTTCCAGCCCATCGAAGGCGAAGACCGCGAGACCAACCCCGGCGTCTACGGCAAGGCGCTGGCCCGGTGGCTGGTCGACGCCCTCGCCGCGCGCGGCGTCACCGCGCATGACGTGATTCCGGAAGACTTCGGCTGGGCGGTGATGGTCTCGCACCAGCCGTGCCTGCTGTGGTTCGGCTGCGGCAACGTCGACGGCAGCACGGACACCTGGACGATCTTCCCGGTCGCGGAGCCGTCCGTGCTGCAGCGGCTGTTCCACCGCGTGGATATCGATGCGGAAGCCGGCCGCCTGGAGGCACACCTGCGGGCGCTGGTGCCGGGGATTCCGCAGGTGGCCGAAGTGGTCTGGCGTTAGACCCCACGCAGTCTGAACAGCCCCACCGTCCGCGACAGCCCGTGCGCCTGCTCGTTGAGCATCGACGAGGCAGCGGTCGACTGCTCCACCAGCGCCGCGTTCTGCTGCGTGGCCTGATCCATCTCGGCGACGCTGCGGTCGATCTGGCTGATGCCCGCGCTCTGCTCGTGCATGGCGCCATCGATCTCGCCGATGATGCGGCCGACGCGCTGGATGCCCTCCACGATCTCGCGCATCGTCGCGCCAGCGGCATTGACGCGCTCGGCGCCGGCCTTGACGCTGGTTTCCGATGCCTGGATGAGCTCCTTGATCTCGCGCGCGGCGGCGGCGCTGCGCTGCGCCAGCGTGCGTACCTCGCCGGCCACCACGGCAAAGCCGCGGCCGTTCTCGCCGGCGCGCGCGGCTTCCACCGCGGCGTTGAGCGCGAGGATGTTGGTCTGGAAAGCGATGCTGTCAATCACGCCGATGATCTCGCTGATGCGCGCCGACGACTGTGCGATCGCATCCATGGTGCTGACCGCGCCCGACACCACCTCGCCGCCGCGCACGGCCGCCTCGCTGGCCTCACCCGCCAGGCGCGTGGCCTGCACGGCGGCTTCGGCGGAATTCTTCACGCTGGTGGTCAGCTCGGTGAGCGCGGCCGAGGTTTCCTGCAGGTTGCTCGCCGACGTCTCCGTGCGCAGCGACAGGTCGCGGTTGCCCATCTCGATCTCGCCGGTGGCCGACTTCATGTTCTCCACGCTGGCACGCACATCCAGCAGCACCTCGCCGATCTTGTCGATGAAGGTGTTGAACGACGCCGAGATCTGCGCCACCTCATCGCTGCCGACCACCGGCAGGCGATGCGTCAGGTCGCCGCCGCCGGAGCCGATGGTGTCCATCGCATCGCGCACCTGCGACAGCCGGCGGAACGACTGCGCGGTGAAGAACGCCGCGATGCCCACCGCCGCCAGCGTCAGCAGCACCATCGCCACGCCCAGCGCGCTCACCACGCTGCGCAGGCCCGCGGTGGCCTCGGCCTTGTCCAGCGCGATCACCAGGTACCAGTCGGTGCCCTGCACCGCCTGTGCCTTGAGCAGCTTGGCGGCGCCGGCCAGCTCCACCTCCAGCGGCGCGGTCGCCTTGGCCAGCGACGACAGCGCATCCGGCGTCAGCGCGGCGGCCACGTCCGTGACGGGCTTGAGGATCAGCTTGGCGTCCGGGTGCGCGATCACCTGGCCGTCGCGCGCCACCACGAAGGCCAGGCTCGACGGCGTCGGATGCACCGCCGCCACCACTTCGCGTACGCCCTCCAACGGCACCGCGCCGCTCAGCACGCCGGTCGCCTCGCCATTGCGCATCAGCGGCGCGGCGAACGACACGTACGGCACGCCGCTCGACGCATCGCCGTAGGGCTTGGTGACGATCAGCTTGCCGGCCGCGATAGCCGACTTGTACCAAGGGCGCGCGGTCGGATCGTAGTCCTTGGGCGTGCCGGCGCTGGTGGAGAAGAACGTCTTGTCGCTCCAGCCGATGGTGGTGATCGGGAAGTCGTCGGCATCCGCCATGTGCTTGACCAGGCCGCGCGGATCGCCGTGCTCCACCACCTCCGCCGTGGCCTTCACGGCCAGGGTCTTGGCCGCCACCCACTTGTCGATGGCCAGCGTGTTGCCGCTGGCGATGGCCGTCAGGTTCTGGTCGATGGATTCCATCGTGCTGGCGCGCACGATGGCATACGTGGCGGCCCCCGACAGCGCGAGCGCGCCGATCACGGTGGCCGAAGAGATGACGAGAATGCGGGTGCGGAGAGAGGACATCGTGATTCTTTCTTGAAGGTGTAGGGACGAATCAGACTGCATGCCGCGATGACGATGCCGCACTCCGGCAACAGCCGGCCGAAATGCGCACGTGGGGAAAAGCTACGGCAGGGGAGCGGGGAACTTGAGATGATTCGCGCCCACCCGTGCGGGGGGCATCGCATCGAAAAACTCGGAACGCGGCCGGCAACTGGAAGTTCTCCGGATGAATGCGGCACTGGCGCTGGACAAGGTCTGCAAAACGCACGCGAAACCCTGAGGCCATGCGTCACGGCAGGCGCAGCACCTGCGCCAGATGCCCATACACCGTCGCAATCCGCCGCAGGTGCCGCGACTCCGGATGCATCAGCAGCCATAGCTCGGTCTGGCCGGCATACAGCACGCCAAGCAGCGGCACCAGGTCGCGGCGCATATCGGCCAGGAAGACCGGCAGGATGCCCACCCCCAGGCCCAGCCCGACCATTTCCATCACCGTCTGCAGGCTGTTGACGCGGTAAGCCGGCACCGCCTTGGGAAAATGGCGCTTGCGCCAGACCACGGAAGGGTGATCGGGAATCGCGTCATCCACGCCGATCCACGGCGCGCGGCCGGCCTCCACGTCGGCGTAGTCGGCGTCATGCTGGAAAGCGCTGCCCTTGCCCGCATACAGCCCCACGCGGACCGGGCCGATCTGCTTGCCCACGAGATGCGGCGGCGGGCGCCGCGTGGCGCGCACGGCGATGTCGGCGTCGCGCCGGGTCAGGCTCGCCAGCTCATTGCCGGCGTGCAAGTCATAGACCAGGCCCGGATGCTGCGCATGCAGCGCCATGAGCGCGGGCGCGACCAGGCCGTGCAGAATGGTGTCGGTGGTGGTGATGCGCACCGTGCCCGCGACCGGGTCCGGCGCCATGTTGGCCGCCGAGCGCGCCGCCTCCAGCGCCGCTTCCACCTGCTCCGCCCGCTCGGCCAGCAACTGCGCCAGCTCATTGGCCAGATACCCGGTGCGTGAGCGCGCAAACAGCGCCTGCCCCAACCCGCGCTCGATCCGCTGCAGCGACCGGAACACGGTGGAGGCATCCACGCCCAGTCGCTCGCCCGCCGCCGCCAGCGTGCCGGTGCGCGCCATCGCCAGCACGACCTCCAGGTCGGCCGCGCTCAGCCGGTATTGCGTTTGCGCATGCATGGTTTTCTTTCGTGCTTATTTCGTTGGCGTGAGCGCAATCCTACAGTGCCTCCACCGATGGTGCTGCCGCCGGCAGCCCCGGCTTTCCATCCATTCACACCACACCTACGATCATGAAGCTCTACTACGCTCCCGGTGCCTGCTCGCTCGCCGTCCATATCGCCCTGCGCGAGGTGGGCGTGCCGTTCGATCTCGCCGCCGTCGACCTGGCCAGGCACACCACGGCGGACGGCGCCGACTTCTACGCCATCGCGCCGCGCGGCTACGTACCGGTGCTCGAACTCGCCGATGGCTCCCGCCATACCGAAGGCGCGGCGTTGCTGCAGCACGTGGCCGACCTCGATCCGTCGCAGGCGCTGATCGGCGCGCCGGGCTCGCCGCGCCGGCTGGCGGTCGTGCAATGGCTGACGTTCGTCAGCACCGAACTGCACAAGGTCTTCAGCCCGTGGCTGTGGCACAAGGAGACGGCAGAATCCACGCGCCAGTCGGTCAAGGACAAGCTGGCCGCGCGCTTTACCGAACTGGAAGCCCTGTTCGCCCGGCAGCCCTGGCTCACCGACGACTACAGCGTGGCCGACGCGTATGCCTTCACCGTCATCAACTGGGCCAACCTGCTAGCACTGCCGCTGACGTCCTATCCGAACCTGAAGACCTACCTGGAACGCGTGGCCGCACGGCCGAAGGTGCAGGAGGCGCTGCGGGCGGAGGGGCTGGCGAAGTAAATAAGCACGGCGGAAATGGGCTGGCCCGCTCTGTGCGAACGACCGGCTCGGTGGCCAGCGCTGCGTGTAACGCGCTCGGGCCACGTCGACAATCGGCGTGCCCGAGCGTCTCCGGGCGGGACAGCACTCCCGGCAAAAGAGGCGATTTCACATCTTATTGCGCTTAACGTTTGCGGAACGCCTTACAACACCCCGCCTTACGGGAAACCCGACCCCGCGCGCGCTACCATCCGCACCCCGCTACAATCCGGGGCTTCACTCCAGCCGCCTGCGCGTTTTCCGCGGGCAGTTTCCCCATGTTCAAGCATGCAGTCCTGGCCCTGGCGATGATCGCCTCGGGCTTGCCCGTCTTAGCGCGGGCGGAAATCCTCGGCGCGGGATCGACCGCCGCCGCACCGGTCTATCGCATCTGGTCGGCGGGCTACACCGCTGCCTCGGGTATCACGCTCAAATACGACGCGGTGGGCTCGGGAGAGGGCCTCAAGCGCATCCGTGCGGGCTCGGTGGATTTCGGCGCCTCGGACGTGCCGCTGTCGTCGGCCGATGCGGCCAAGGCCGGCCTGGTGTGCGTGCCGTCGGTAGTCACGGGCGCGGTCCCCTTCGTGAACCTGCCGGGCGTGCCGCGCGGCCAGCTGCGGCTCACGGGCGACGTGCTGGCGCGCATCTTCCTCGGCAAGGTCGACACCTGGGATGCGCCCGAGCTGCGCGCGCTCAATCCCGGCCTGGCGCTGCCCAAGATGAAGATCCACCCGGTGGTGCGCGCCGACGGCTCGGGCACCACCTATCACTTCACCGACTACCTGAGCGCCGTCAGCGCGGACTGGAAAGCCGCCTACGGCACCAAGTCCACCCTCGCCTGGCCGGCCGATTTCACCGCCGCCAAGGGTAGCGGCGATGTGGTGAAAGCGGTGCAGGCCTCACCCGGCGCCATCGGTTACGTCGACTACAACTACGTTCTCGACGACGACCTGAACGCGGTGCAATTGCGCAACGCCGCCGGCCATTTCGTCAGCGCCCAGGTCAGCGGCTTCCGCGACGCGGTGCTGCAGAGCGCCTGGAACCGCAAGGGCGACTTCACCGCGCCGCTCGTGAACCTGCCCGGCGCGGACACCTGGCCGATCACCATGGGCACCTTCATCATCGTGCCTGCCGTGAGCACCAACGGCGCACGCACGCTGGACGCGCTCAAGTTCCTGACCTGGGGCTACTTCCACGGCGACGAACTGGCCGCCCGCGCCAAGTTCGTGCCGCTGCCCGAGCGCGTCCAGGCGATCGCCTACCGGGAACTGGCCCGCGTGACCGATACGTCGGGCGCCACCATCGGGCTGCAGAGCCTGCCCGCGAACTGGGCCAAATAAAGCGCAGCCGGAGCCGCTTGCGGCGCGGCAACCGCACCGGCTTGATGCGGCGCAGGATGATTCGCAACAGCGCTGGACTGTTCCGACACGTTTCCTATAGTGGTCACTCGCCGCGCATCCAACGCCGCGCGCCATTGCCACAGCAAGCACGGGGAAGCTGTCATGGGCACTGCCATCGCCGACCAGAACGAGCAGATCGACAAGATCGCGCAGGACACCGGCACACCAGCCGATCTGGTCCGCCAGACCTACATGGAAACGATGCGCGCGCTGGCCGCCGAGGCGCGCGTGCACGATTACCTCTCGCTGTTCGTCACGCGCCGCGTGATGGCGGCCCTCCAGGGGCGGCGCAGTCCGCCGCGCTAGCACCCCGCAGCGCTACCGGGCTCAGTCGGCGGCGCCCCCGATCAATCCCACGAAGGCGTGCGCCGCACGGCGCATCCATTCGCGCGCCCGCTCCGCTTCGGGCTGGATGCGGGCAAAGGCGTGGGTCATGCCCGAGGCCTCGATGGTGACGACCTGGGCGCCGTGCTGCACCAGGTAGTCGGCATAGGCCAGGCCATCGTCGCGCAGCACATCGTGCGCCGCCACGATCACCATCGTGTCGGGCGGCGTATGCCCGGGCGGACGCGCCATCGGGAAGATGCGCGCATCCTGCTCGGCCAGCGGCCTGTCGAGCGCGGCCTCGCCGATGAACTGCGTCCAGTACCAGCGCATCTCGTCGCGCGTGAGGCCCGGGCCTTGCGCGAAGGCGTTGTAGCTTTCGCTGCCGAAGGCTGGCGTGGTGGCCGGGTAGACCAACAACTGTGCCGTCACCAGGCCCGGCCGCACCATGTCGTGCACGGCTTGCGCAGCCTGCACCGCCAGGTGCCCGCCGGCGCTGTCCCCGCCCACGGCCAGGAAATCCGGATCGAGCGACAGGCACGATCGCTGCTCCGCCAGGTAGGCCAGCGCATCGCGCGCATCGTCGGCGGGCGCCGGAAACGGATGCTCGGGCGCGAGGCGGTAGTCCACGCTCACCACCGCGCAGCCGGTATCGGCCGCCAGCAGCGCACAGATCAGGCGATGCGTGGTGCGCGCGGCCCCGACCACCCAGCCGCCGCCATGGAACCACACCAGCAGACGCGGACGCGCCACGCCTTGCGGCCGGAACATCACCGCATCGAGCGTGCGCCCCGGCAGCGGCAAGGTCAGGTCCGATGCCTCGATCCCCTCGGGATCGGGCCGCGCCGACACCTCGGCGATGGTCTCGAAGCGCGCGCGCTGGGCCGACGCATCGGCCGGCGGCGGCAAGGCGCCGAACTGTTCGGCAAGACGCTGGTAGAACTGCAGGATCTGGGGATCGACGGCCATGGCGGATAGGCGTTGCGAGGAGCGCCGAGTGTAGCGCGACGCACCAGGTGCGGCGACAGGCGAATGCTCAGCCCCGCTCGCCGAGACCGAGACGCCAGTGCTCAATCTTGGTACAGCGATCCTGCACGGCCGGAATGCCCGCCGCACGCGCCGCCGCCAGCGCCTCGTCGTTGACGATGCCCAGTTGCACCCAGATGCCGCCCACGCCCAGGGCCACCGCTTCGCGCACCACCGGCAGCACGTGTTCGGCACGGCGGAAGATGTCGACCAGGTCGATGCGACGCCCGGCGGCGGCCAGCCTGGTGGCGGCCTCGGTGAGCGTCGCATAGCACGGCTCGCCGAGCACATCCTCGCCCGCGTGCTGCGGGTTCACGGGCACGATCCGGTAGCCGGCCTGCTGCAGGTAGCGCGCCACGTCATAGCTGGGCCGCGTCGGCCGCGGCGACAGCCCGACCACGGCGATGGTCTTGCCGGACAACAGCCGGCGCATGATGGCCTGTTCGTCGACGTAAGAAGGATTGGCGGACATGGATGACCTTGGTTTCGGGCATTCAGACAGACGGGCGCCAGCACGCGGCCCCCAGATCGTCGATGCGCACCGCCGCGCGAAACGCACCCAGCGCGTACGGGCCGACCTCGTATGGGCCGTAATGCACGACAATGCGGTCTCCCTGCAGGGTAAACGGAAACGTGGCGCTGCGCAGATCCTTCTCCTTCAGGGCACCGCGCGCGGCATCGGGGGCCCCCTCGCGCCTGAGCGCATTGACCACCTGCGCATTGAAGCTTTGCAGACAGGCGGGGCTCGGGTTCAGCACATCGGCCAGCATGATCGGCTGGAAGCCCTGCGGCCCGCGCCGCCAGTTGCCCGCCGTGAAGCCGTAGTTGCCGTGCGCGCCACCGCTGTAGGCCCAGACCATGCGCAGCAGGCTCACGGTCTCGCCCACGCCCATCACGCTGATGCGGATCACGCATTCGATGTCGTCCGGGTCGCAACGATTGATGCGCAGGGATTGCACCAGCGCGTCGATCGCCGCGTCGCCGGTCACGGGATAGCGTTCGGTCAACTTGGCCTGGCCGGACGTCCCGCTCACCTCCTGGTAGCGCGCAGCACGCTTGAGCGTGAAGGGCTGGCTGCGACCGCCATCGCTCCACGTACCGACGGCGGTCGCACCGTCGGCGGAGACCGTGCCGGACAGCGTGCCGCCCTCGCGGGTGATGGGCTGGCCGCCGCTGTCGATGCCGTCCGCGCGCTCACGCCACACGAAACGCCGCTCGGGTGCATTGCGGCCCTCGATGGCCCACAGCGTGTGGCCTTGCGGGCGGTCGTCGTAGGCCTCGCCGGTCAGGGTCTCGGCGATGGGATCCTTATCCTCGTCCTGCGCTTTGGGGCCGGGTTCGTAGATGCTGAGCCAGACATTCCAGCCCGGACTGTCGGCGGCCTTGCCGACCGTCCCTTGCCAGAAGGTACCGGCGTGGCGCTCGCGCCCCTCTCCGGATTTTGCAAGGGCGGCCGTCGGCGCGGAGGCAACAGGCATTGTGCCAGCCGGCGCACTTGCCGGCACGGCAGGAGACGCTGGCGCCGCTTCCGACGCGGCATGGGCAGTGCCGGCATCCCACAGGGTCACCATCAACGTAACAAAGACGCCGGCCAAAGCCGACAACAGCGCCCTTTCGCGCACGGTATGCCCGCGCATGCGTCCTCCTCGATCGCCAAACACCCAGACTAGGACATCGCGCCCAGATCCGCCTGCGTACAGGCGACAGCCGCCATGGGGTAGACCTGTGGGACTCCGTGCGTGACGCGAGCGTTCCCCGAGCCCTGTCCACAAGCGGCTTTGCCGTCACGCGAAGACGGTCTTACAGCGCTTGCATTCGATTTCAATCCGACACACTTTGTTACGGCCCGGGTGGCGCTTGTCACCCACAATGCCTTCGCACCCGACGTGTTTGTGTCCAATTGTTGTGCGCCACCGCGGCCACATCCCCTAGCCAAGCGACGGCCTCCAGGCAGCGACTCACGCGGTGCACAGGTTACCCCTCCCTTTCGAATTGACCCCTCGAAGGGATTTCCCGTCCGCGCGGCGCTCCCCGGCCCGCGCGTTTTTTTTGTCCGCGCGCACCGGTCGCGGCCCCCCTCCTGCCCTTCTTCGGCGAGCCCCCACGCCACGTCACGCCGAAACACGCGCTTACAAAGGCACGTCGCCCTACCCTGCGCCGCTGCGTTTAATAGAGGCATCCGGACGATGCGCGTCGTCTCCAAAAACGAGGGCTCATCATGACTACAACTTCCTGCCGTACCGGCCGTCTCTCCGGCCATCGGCTGCCCCGCGCCCTGCGGGCAGCGAGTCTCGCTGCGATCTTGCTGGTATGCGGGGCGCAAGCCGCGCTGGCCGCCGACCCCGCCTCGCGCGTAGCGCGCCTGTCGGACTTCTCGGGCGCGGTCAGCTTCGCCCCCGCGGGCTCCGATGCCTGGGCCGGGGCCACCCTCAACCGCCCCTTCACCACCGGCGACCGCCTGTGGTCCGACCGGGGCAGCCGCACCGAACTCCACGTCGGCTCCACCGCGCTGCGCCTGGGCCAGAACACCGGCGCCACGCTGGTCGACCTGGACGACCGCACCACGCAGATCAAGCTGACGCAAGGCGCGCTGTCGATACGCGTGCGCGCTCTGCCGCCCGACCAGACCGTGGAAATCGATACACCCAACCTGGCCTTCCAGGTCCAGGAGCCCGGTGAATACCGGCTCGATGTCGCACCGGATGGCTCGACCACCACGGTGACGGTCTGGCGCGGCAATGGCACCGTCTACGGCGACGATCGCTCGGCGCCGCTGGCCGCCGGTCAACAGGTCCGCTTCGGCGGAACCGATCTGGCGCAAGCCGGCGGCACCGACTATCCCAACCGCGACGCGTTCGACCGCTGGGCCGAAGCACGCGATGCGCGTGAGGATGCTTCTGTCTCCGCGCGCTACGTCGGCCGCGAGATGACCGGCTATGAAGCGCTGGACGAGTACGGCTCGTGGCGCGAAGAAGACGGCTACGGCGCGGTATGGGTACCGCGTGCCGTGCCGGTCGGCTGGGCACCGTATCGCACCGGCCACTGGGCCTGGGTCGCCCCGTGGGGCTGGACCTGGGTCGACGATGCACCGTGGGGCTTCGCGCCGTTCCACTATGGCCGCTGGGCCTATGTGGGCACGACGTGGTGCTGGGTGCCCGGTCCGGTGGCGCCGCGGCCGGTCTATGCACCGGCGCTGGTCGCCTTCGTGGGCGGCGGCGGCGGCGTAAGCTGGGGCATCAATATCTCGATCGGCTCGCCGGGCGTGGCGTGGTTCCCGCTCGCGCCGGGCGAGGCGTATCGCCCGGTCTATGCGGCCAGCCCGGCCTACGTGACCAACATCAACCGCACGGTGGTGGTCAACAACGTCACGGTCAACAAGACCATCATCAACAACAACGTGACCAACGTAACGAACGTCAATCGCGTCACGTACATCAACGCCAACAACCCGGCCGCGCTGACGGCGGTGCCGGCCAAGACATTCGTCAGCGGTCAACCGGTCGGCCCGGCCGCGACGACCCTGCGGCCCGAGCAGATGCGCGCGCAGCTGACGCATGCGCGGTTCGCCTCGACACCGGCGCTGGCGCCCGTCAAGGCGAGCCTGGTCGGCGCGGCCGCCGCCAGCGGGCCGCATCCGCTGCCGCCGGCGCAAGTCTTCTCGCGGCAGGCGCTCGCCGTGCGCGCACCACAGGCTCCGGCGGGCAAACACGATCCGTTGGCCGAGCGCTTCCGTTCACAAGGTGGTGCATTGACCGGCGCAGGGCCGGCATGGGTGGGAGGCAATGCGGCACGCGTCGCCCCCGTGCGCGGTCCGGCCAACGTCGGGACCCCGCCGACAGCGGCCGCCGCACAAGCCGCCGGCTTGCGGCTGACACGCGCCACGCCGGCCGCCAGGTCACGTCCGGGCAACGAACCCGGCGGCCCACGCGGTCCGAACAATCCGACAGCCCCGGGCAGTGCCCAGGCACACGGCGCACCATCGTCGCCCGTTCCTCCACAGGCGGCGATGGCCCCGTCCACCGCCCGGCCCGGGTCGCAACCCGGCGCCATGCCGATGCAGGACCGTCGTGGCGAAGAGCGCCCGGCAACGCCGAACGCACCAGCACAAGCCGTGCACACCCCGCCGCAAGGACCGACCGGCATGACGACGCGTCCGCCGCAAGCGGAAGGCCAGCCGGGTATCCCGCATGACGAGCGGCGACCGACGCCTTCTGCACAACAGGAACATCCGCACAATGCGGCGCCAGTGCAGGCGCGCCCCGAACCGCAGGTGCCCCGTCAACCCGAAGCGCGCGTCGAAGCGCCACGCCCGGTGCCGCAGCCCCATCCGGTCGAAGTGCGCCCGCCCCAGCCCCAGCCGCACGCAGTCGAAATGCATCCGCCACAACCACTACCGCAGCCGCGTCCGGAAGTGCGGGCACCGCAACCGCATGTGGAGCATCACGAAGCGGCTCCAGCCCAACCGCATCCGCCGGCTGACCGCAACGACGCACAGCAGCGCGAAGGCGAACGCCACTGAATGCCCACTGCGGCAGGCAATAAAAAAGCAGCCCTTCCAGGCTGCTTTCTTTTTGGGCGGTACCGATCCGAAGCCGGACCGGCGCGAATCCGCTCAGCGCTTGCGGCGCAGGCGCGCGATCGCTGCCAGCTGCGCAGCGGCCACGGCCAGTTCGCCTTGCGCGCGGGCCAGATCCAGGTCGCTGCTCTGGTTCTGCAGCGCCTCTTCGGCCGCACGCTTGGCTTCGTTCGCCTTGGCTTCGTCCAGGTCGTGACCGCGGATTGCGGTATCGGCCAGCACGGTCACCTTCTTCGGCTGCACTTCGAGAATGCCACCGGCAACGAACACGAACTCTTCGCCGCCGTCTTCCTTCTCGATGCGCACGGCGCCCGGCTTGATGCGCGTGATCAGCGGCGTGTGGCCGGGCAGGATGCCCAGCTCGCCCGCTTCACCCGGCAGTGCCACGAACTTGGCATTGCCGGAGAAGATCTCCTGCTCGGCGCTGACGACGTCTACATGAATGGTTGCCATCTCGATTCCTTTGCTCAGAAAAGCGGCTTCCCACGAATGTCAGAAAGCCAGTACTGGCCCCCTGCACCGCGTACGGCGCACAGGGCCAGACGTCGCTCTTACTGGAGCTTCTTGGCCTTCTCGAAGGCTTCGTCGATCGAGCCGACCATGTAGAACGCCTGCTCCGGCAGGTGATCGCACTCGCCATCGACCAGCATCTTGAAGCCGCGGATGGTTTCCTTCAGCGGCACGTACTTGCCCGGCGAACCCGTGAACACTTCAGCCACGTGGAACGGCTGCGACAGGAAACGCTGGATCTTACGCGCGCGGCCGACCGACAGCTTGTCTTCCGGCGACAACTCGTCCATACCCAGAATCGCGATGATGTCGCGCAGTTCCTTGTAGCGCTGCAGCGTCTTCTTCACGCGGTCGGCGACTTCGTAGTGCTCCTGGCCGACCACTTGCGGGTCGAGCTGGCGCGAGGTCGAGTCGAGCGGATCGACGGCGGGGTAGATACCCAGCGCGGCGATGTCACGCGACAGCACGACGGTCGAGTCCAAGTGCAGGAAGGTCGTGGCCGGCGACGGGTCGGTCAAGTCATCGGCAGGCACGTACACGGCCTGGATCGAGGTGATCGAGCCGGTCTTGGTCGACGTGATGCGCTCCTGCAGCTTGCCCATTTCTTCAGCCAGCGTCGGCTGATAGCCCACGGCGGAAGGCATCCGGCCCAGCAGTGCCGACACTTCGGTACCGGCCAGCGTGTAGCGGTAGATGTTGTCGACGAAGAACAGAATGTCGCGGCCTTCGTCGCGGAAGCGCTCGGCCATGGTCAGGCCGGTCAGCGCCACGCGCAGACGGTTGCCCGGCGGCTCGTTCATCTGGCCGAACACCATGGCCACCTTGTCGAGCACGTTGGAGTCCTTCATTTCGTGGTAGAAGTCGTTGCCCTCACGGGTACGCTCGCCCACGCCAGCAAACACCGACAAGCCCGAGTGCTGCTTGGCGATGTTGTTGATCAGCTCCATCATGTTCACAGTCTTGCCGACGCCGGCGCCACCGAACAGACCCACCTTACCGCCCTTGGCGAACGGGCAGACCAGGTCGATCACCTTGATGCCGGTTTCCAGCAGGTCCACCGACGGCGACAGCTCGTCGAACTTCGGGGCCTTCTGGTGAATCGCGCGCTTTTCTTCGCAGGCGATCGGGCCGGCTTCGTCAATCGGACGACCCAGCACGTCCATGATGCGGCCCAGCGTGCCGTGACCAACCGGCACCGAGATCGCTGCGCCGGTACCCTTGACCGCCATGCCGCGGCGCAGGCCGTCGGACGAGCCCAGTGCAATGGTACGCACCACGCCGTCGCCCAGCTGTTGTTGCACTTCGAAGGTCAGGCCCTTCTCGGCGAACGATTTCTCGTTGCTGTCTTCCAGCACGAGTGCCTCGTAGATATGGGGCATTGCGTCGCGCGGGAACTGAATGTCCACCACGGCGCCGATACACTGCACAATCGTTCCGATACTCATTTGTATCTCCAATAACTTAAATCTTTGCCGTGGGCATCAGACCGCTGCCGCGCCGCCGACGATCTCGGACAGTTCCTTCGTGATCGCTGCCTGACGGGTCTTGTTGTAGACCAGTTGCAGTTCGCCGATCACGTTCTTGGCGTTGTCCGAAGCCGCCTTCATTGCCACCATCCGGGCCGATTGCTCGGAGGCCATGTTCTCGGCCACAGCCTGATACACCAGCGCTTCCACGTAGCGGATCAGCAACTCGTCGACCACCGTCTGCGCGTCCGGCTCGTAGATGTAATCCCACGAGTAGGCCTGCTTCTCGGCCTCGGTCTGCGTCAGCTTGTCGGCCGTGAGCGGCAGCAGTTGCTCGACCACCGGCTCCTGCTTCATCGTGTTGATGAAGCGGGTGTACGCGATGTACACGGCGTCGATCTGACCGGCCGTGAACGCGTCGAGCTGGACCTTGATGGCCCCGATCAGCTTTTCCAGGTGCGGCGTGTCGCCCAGGTGCACCACGTTCGACACAACCTTCGCGCCGATGCGGCCCAGGAACTGCATGCCCTTGGTACCGATGGCCGTGGCCTGCGTCTCGACACCTTTGCCCTGCAACTCGCGCAGCTGGTTGGTGACGGCACGCAGCACGTTGGTGTTCAAGCCACCGCACAGGCCCTTGTCCGTCGTCACCACGATCAGGCCGGCGCGCTTGACGTCGCGCTTGACCATGAACGGGTGCTGGTACTCCGGATTGGCCTGCGCCATGTGCGCCGCCACGTTGCGGATCTTCTCGGCGTACGGGCGGGCGCTGCGCATCCGCTCCTGCGCCTTGCGCATCTTGGACGCGGCGACCATTTCCATCGCCTTGGTGATCTTGCGCGTGTTCTGCACGCTCTTGATCTTGGTTCGGATCTCTTTCGTTCCGGCCATTTCTATCTCTCCGTTCAGCCCTGGCCGTGCCGGCTAGGCACGACCAGTTCCGGGAATGACGCGGTTAGAACGCGGCGGACTTCTTGAAATCCTCGATCGCGGCACGCAGGGCGGCCTCGTCTTCCTTGCCGAGGTCCTTGGTGTCCTCGATGCGGTTGATGAGGTCGGCGTACTTCGTCTTCAGGTGGTCGTGCAGGCCCTTTTCGAAAGCCAGGATGTCCTTCACGTCCACGTTGTCGAGGAAGCCGTTGTTGGCGGCGTACAGCGATGCGGCCAGCTGCCACACCTGCAGCGGCAGGTATTGCGGCTGCTTGAGCAGTTCGGTCACGCGACGGCCGCGCTCGAGCTGCTTGCGGGTGGCATCGTCCAGGTCGGAAGCGAACTGCGCGAACGCAGCCAGTTCACGGTACTGGGCCAGATCGGTACGGATACCGCCGGACAGTTTCTTGATGACCTTGGTCTGAGCAGCACCACCCACGCGCGACACCGAGATACCGGCGTTGATGGCGGGACGGACACCGGCGTTGAACAGGTCGGTTTCCAGGAAGATCTGGCCGTCGGTGATCGAGATCACGTTGGTGGGCACGAAAGCGGACACGTCGCCGGCCTGCGTTTCGATCACGGGCAGTGCGGTCAGCGAACCGGTCTTGCCCTTGACTTCACCGTTGGTGATCTTTTCGATGTGCTCGGCGTTCACGCGGGCAGCACGCTCCAGCAGACGCGAGTGCAGGTAGAACACGTCGCCCGGATAGGCTTCGCGGCCAGGCGGGCGGCGCAGCAGCAGCGAGATCTGACGGTAGGCCCAAGCTTGCTTGGTCAGATCGTCATAAACGATCAGGGCGTCTTCACCGCGGTCGCGGAAGTATTCGCCCATCGTGCAGCCGGCGTAGGCCGACAGGTACTGCATCGCAGCCGAATCCGAAGCAGCGGCAGCCACCACGATCGTGTATTCCAGCGCGCCGTGCTCTTCGAGCTTGCGCACCACGTTGGCGATCGTCGAAGCCTTCTGGCCGATTGCCACGTACACGCAGAAAATGCCCTTGCCCTTCTGGTTGATGATGGCGTCGACGGCCACGGCGGTCTTGCCGGTCTGGCGGTCGCCGATGATCAGCTCACGCTGGCCGCGGCCGATCGGCACCATCGAGTCGATCGACTTCAGGCCGGTCTGCACCGGCTGGCTCACCGACTGACGTGCGATCACGCCCGGGGCGACCTTCTCGATCACGTCCGTCTGCTTGGCGTTGATCGGGCCCTTGCCGTCGATCGGCTGGCCCAGCGCGTTCACCACGCGGCCCAGCAGTTCACGGCCGACCGGCACTTCCAGAATGCGGCCCGTGCACTTGACTTCGTCGCCTTCGGAAATGTGCTCGTACTCACCCAGCACCACGGCGCCGACGGAGTCGCGCTCGAGGTTCAGCGCGAGGCCGAACGTGTTGCCCGGGAATTCCAGCATTTCGCCTTGCATCACGCCCGACAGGCCATGGATGCGGCAGATGCCGTCCGTCACGGAGATGACCGTGCCGGTATTCTTTGCGTCAGCGCCGGCCTTCAAGCCCTCGATACGGGTCTTGATCAGGTCGCTGATCTCGGAGGGGTTCAGTTGCATCGAATGCTCCTAATTCTTCAATCTGCCCGCGGGCGGTCTGTCCGAGCCTCGCGGGGCAGCATTACGCGGCGGTGAGCGCAGACTGCATCTGCGCCAGGCGCGCGCGCACCGAGGTGTCGAGCACTTCGTCGCCCACCTGCACACGCACACCGCCGATCAACGAAGGATCGACCGTCACATGCGGTTGCAGCTTCTTGCCGAACTTGCGTTCGAGCGTGGCGACCAGTTCGGTCAGGGGCGCGCCCTCGAGCGGGAACGCACTGGTGATCTCGACGTCGGCGGCGCCTTCGCTGGCATTCCGCAGCACATGGAATTGCGCGGCAATTTCCGGCAGCAGCGACAGGCGCTTGTTGGCGACCAGCAGGCCAACCAGTTCCTTCGCTTCGTGCGACACCGGAGATTTCAGCGCCGACAGGAAGATCCCCGCCACATCGGCTTTGGAGAGCTTCGGATCATCGGCGACTGCCTTCATGTCGGGCACGGCGGCGATCTGCCCCATTTCCGACACGAGCTCAGACCATGCACCCAGATTGCCGGCCTTCGCCACGCGGAACAGCGCCTCTGCGTACGGACGGGCAACGGTTGCGAGTTCTGCCATGATTACAGCTCAGCCTTGAGTTGATTGAGCAGATCGGTGTGGACCTGCGCATTGACTTCACGCTTGAGAATCTGCTCGGCACCCTTGACGGCCAGCGTGGCAACCTGGTCGCGCAGCGATTCGCGCGCGCGCACGGTTTGCTGCTCGGCTTCGGCCTTGGCTTGCGCGATGATGCGCGCGGCTTCGGCCTGGGCGTTTTGCTTGATCTCGTCAGCGCTCATCTGGGCACGCTTCTCAGCGTCCGCGATGCGCTGCGCGCCTTCATTGCGCGCTTCGGTCAGTGCCTGCTCGACCCGCTTGTTGGCCAGTTCCAGCTCAGCCTTGCCTTTGTCGGCAGCGGCCAGGCCGTCGGCGATTTTCTTCGCGCGTTCGTCGAGCGCCTTCACCAGGGGCGGCCAAATGAATTTGGCAACAACCCACCACAGGATGAAGAACACGACCATCTGCGCGACGAGTGTGGCGTTCAGGTTCATGGTGTGTTCCTTTCGGTATTGAGACTACGGATCAATGCACGAAGCGGCGAGGGTTCGCGGTGCGCTCATTGCAGCTCACCACCCAGGCCGCTTCCGGCATCATGCAGACCGAAAAGAATTACTTGATGACCGACAGCAGCGGGTTGGCGAACGCGAACAGCATGGCCACGCCCACGCCGATCAGGAATGCCGCGTCGATCAGGCCAGCCAGCAGGAACATCTTGGTTTGCAGCGGGTTCATCAGCTCCGGCTGACGTGCGCAGGCTTCGATGTACTTGCCGCCCATCAGTGCGATGCCGAGGCAGGCGCCGATGGCACCCAGGCCGATGATGATGCCGATACCGATGGCGGTCAGACCTTGGATGTTGGCGAGAAATGCTTGCATGATGACTCCCTTTTTACGTGAAAGACGAAGAACTGAAAAACTCGAAAAATCAAACGGAACCGGAGAACCCGAACCGCACCTTAGTGGTGATCATGTGCCTGGCCGATGTACACCAGCGTCAGCATCATGAAAATGAACGCCTGCAGCAGAACGATCAGGATGTGGAAGATCGCCCAGGCCGCACCGGCCACCACGTGACCCACGAAACCCAGCGCCGAGAAGTCGGCACCGAACGTCCAGATCGAGCCAAGCAGCGCGATCAGCAGGAACACCAGTTCGCCAGCGTACATGTTGCCGAACAGCCGCATGCCGAGCGACACCGCCTTGGCGAGGAATTCGATGAGGTTGAGGATCAGGTTGAACGGTGCGAGATACCACTTGGCGCCGAACGGGGCCGACAGCAGCTCGTGCGCGAAGCCGCCCGCGCCCTTGATCTTGAAGCTGTAGTAGATCATCAGGATCAGCACGGCGAACGACATGCCGAAGGTGCCGTTCAGGTCGGCGGTCGCCACGGCGCGATGGTGCGGCACGTGCACGCCGAAGGTGCCCAGCAGATGGTTGACGCCCGTGACCCAGTCCACGGGGATCAGGTCGACCGCGTTCATCAGCGTGACCCACACGAAGACCATCAGGGCCAGCGGCGCGATCCAGGTGCGATCGCCGTGGATGATGCCCTTGGCCTGGTCATCGACCATCTCGACGACGAGTTCGACGAAGGCCTGGAAGCGGCCCGGGATGCCGGAGGTGACACGGCGCGCGGCCATGCCCAGGAAGACCAGGCCGATCACGCCCATCAACACGGACCAGAACATCGTGTCCCAGTTGATGACGGAGAAGTCGACGATCGACGTCTGCTTGGCGCCCAGACTATTGAAATTCTGCAAATGCTCCGCGATATACGCGGAAGGCGTGAGAGCGTGCTCGGCGGCGTGGCCGGCGGCTTCTGCGACTTCAGTTGCCATGTTGATCCAGTCCAATATTGCGAAACATTCTTCGTGGCACGTTCCGGCATCGCGCGCGATGCTCGGCAGGTTGCCCTGGAGATCGCGGACTGCACGCGGCCGGAACAGGCCACCTATTTGATCGGGGTGTCAGCGCAATGAACCAGTGCCTGCCGATGCTTCAGCGACCCAGGTTCCTGCCGTGCTCCAACACATCCCGCGCGCCTGCTGCATGGCCGCAGGCATGGGCCCGTCACCGCAACGCGAGACCGACCCAGTACATCTTGAGCGCCAGGATCAGGGTGATCAGCAAGGGCACCCAATGCAGCCCCTTGAAGGTCACGACCACGACCACCAGCAACGCGACGGTGCCAAGCACCTTGATCGCTTCGCCCACTACCAGCCTGGCGATGGACTCGAACCCCTTTGCCGTCGACAGCCGCAACGCGAACCACGCCGAAGGCACCAGGCAGACACCGCCCCCCAGCAGGGCCGACAGCGCCGCCTCGCCCGCCGCCGACGCCCCCGTGCCCGCGAACCAACTGCCGACATACCATCCGAGCGCACACAGCAGTGTGATGGCCACCTGGCCGAGCACGATGGAGAATGGCGTGACACGCGAGGCCCGCAAGGCCTTCTCGCCGAACAGAGCGACCGCTTCGTCATGCGAGAGCGCATGCACCGGCGGCTCCGCCTCCCCTGCGTCGTCCGCATCCCAGTCCCGCTTCGGAGCCGGCTCCGGTGTGGACCGGGCGTCTTCCGACGAAGCGTGCGCGTGAGAATCGGGCCGTTGCCGCTCGGCTGGCTGCATGGAAGAAGGGGCTTTCATCATGCCGCACCGCTTTGGGTCAGGCGGATTTGAAACCGCACGATTTTACGAGACATGACAGTCACCAGTCAACGCACGAACCGAACGGCCGTGCGGGCGCCTTCGACTGCACTTGCAGGCTGGGCGTTCCGTTCACGGCGCGCAATAACGTGCTGCTGCGCAGACAGCGGTTCCACCCGATCACCTGCCAATCTGACGATTTCATGATGGCGCCCCTCCTGCACACCGTCGATGACGTGCAAGGTAATCACCCCCATCCGCTGCGCATCTGCTGATCGCGCATGGCGCTGCGATGCGCTTTGCCGGACTTGCGACAAACTGTCGCAGGCGCGACGCGTGAAAACGGCTGACGTCAGGCGACGGCTTCGTCAGCCCCATCCGGACGCAGACGAGCCAACAGTCCGTCGAACTCGTCCAGGCTGCCGAACTGGACCACCAACTGGCCACGCCCCTTGGCGGCGAGTTTGATCTGCACCGGCAACCCGAGCGAATCGGCCAGATCCTCGGCCAGCCGGGTGACATCGCGTCCGTTCTGGGCGCTCTTCTGCCGCTGCGACTTCAGTTCGAATGGCTTGAGCGTCGAGGCGACCAGCTTCTCCGTCTCGCGCACCGACAGGCGCTTGTTGACGATCTGGTTGGCCAAGGTGATTTGCGTCGCACCATCCACCGCAAGCAGTGCGCGCGCGTGGCCCATGTCGAGGTCACCAGCCATCAGCATGGTCTGCACCGGCTGGGCCAGGTTCAGCAGGCGCAGCAGGTTCGACACCGCGCTGCGCGAACGACCGAGCGACTCGGCGGCCTGTTCGTGCGTGAACTGGAATTCACGGATCAGGCGGGCAATGCCCTGTGCCTCTTCCAGCGGGTTCAGGTCTTCGCGCTGGATGTTCTCGATCAGCGCCATCGCGGCGGCCGCCTGGTCCGGCACATCCTTCACCAGCACCGGCACTTCGGTCAGCCCGGCCAGGCGCGATGCGCGGAAGCGGCGTTCGCCGGCGATGATCTCGTACTTCTGCGCGGTGCTGTCCGACTCGACCTTGCGCACCAGGATCGGCTGCATCAGCCCCTGTGCGCGAATGCTGGCAGCCAGTTCCTGCAGCGCGCCTTCGTCCATGCGCGTGCGCGGCTGGTACTTGCCGGGCTGCATCTGATCGAGCTTCAGCACCGTCGGCGCGCCCTCCTGCTTGGCAGCCTCGACGATCTCGGCGGGGCTGCCCAGCAGCGCCTCGAGGCCGCGGCCCAGTCCCTTCTTCTTTATCGTGCTCATCTGTGCTCCTCTCGCGATGCCCGGCGTCAGGCCGGCTGGTCGGCCATCTGGCGCACGCGGGCGATCATCTCGGCGCCGAAATCCAGGTAGGCCTTGGCACCCTTGGACGACGCATCGAACGCCACGCCCGGCATGCCATAGGACGGCGCCTCGGCCAAGCGCACATTGCGCGGGATCACGGTCTTGAAGACCTTGTCGCCGAAGTGCGACTCCAGCTGCGCCGACACCTGCTGCTGCAGTGTCACGCGCGGATCGAACATCACACGCAGCAGGCCGATCACCTTGAGATCCCGGTTCAGGTTGGCGTGCACCTGCTTGATGGTGTTGACCAGGTCGGACAACCCTTCCAGCGCGAAGTACTCGCATTGCATCGGCACGATCACGCCGTGCGCGGCGCACAGGCCGTTCAGCGTCAGCAGCGACAGGGCCGGCGGGCAATCGATCAGCACGAAGTCATAGTCATCGGCGACTTCAGCCAGGGCGCGCTTGAGGCGGCTCTCGCGATGATCGAGGTCCACCAGTTCGACTTCGGCACCGGCCAGGTCGCGGTTCGCCGGCAGCACATCGTAGCGGCCGGACTCGGAGCGCTGGCGCGCCTCGGGAACCGTCGCCAGACCGACCAGCACCTGGTAGACACTCGTTTCCAGGGTGTGCTTGTCGATGCCCGAGCCCATCGAGGCATTGCCCTGCGGATCCAGGTCGACCAGCAGCACACGCTGCTCTTGCGCGGCCAGCCCCGCCGCGAGGTTCACCGTGGTGGTGGTCTTGCCCACCCCGCCCTTCTGGTTGGCGATCACGAAAATATTCGACATGACTCCTCTGCGCTGAAAGACTCGGACTTCGCTTGTGTTGCTCACGCCGACGGCGCAAGGATGATCAGATGGCGCTCGGCAGCCAGCCTCGGCACGGTCAGGCGCTCGATCGACTCGACCGCCCAGCCGTCCGGCAACCGGGCGATCTCGGCGGCCGGGTGCACGCCCTTCATGGCGACCATGCGTCCGCCCGGTGCCAGCAGATGGCCGGCCAGCCGCACAAAATCGTTCAGCTCGGCGAATGCGCGCGAGGTGATGACGCCATAGCCAGTGGCATCGGTCAGTTTTTCCACGTGGCCCCAGTGCGATTGGGCATTGCCCAGGCCCAATTCGGCACGGCATTGCGTGAGGAACGCGGTCTTCTTCTGCACGATGTCGACCATGGTGACGTCGATGTCCGGGCACGCGATCGCCAGCGGGATACCGGGCAAGCCGCCGCCCGAGCCGACGTCCAGCACGCGCGGTGCGTCTGGCTGCACACGGCGCACCCATTCGGCGATGCGCGGCACGGCGGCCAGCGAATCCAGCAGATGATGCGTCAGCATGTCGCCCGCATCGCGGATCGCGGTCAGGTTGTAGACGCGATTCCACTTGCCCAGCAACGCCTGGTACGCCAGCAGGCGATCCAGCTGCGCCGCGTCGAGCGACAGGCCGAGCGCGCACGCACCAGCACCCAGTTCCGACCGAGCGTCGGCTAGCGCGGCATGGGTATTGGCCATTAAGCAGCCTCGCCTTCGGAACGCGGGCCGACCTTGCCGCGTAGCACGCCCTTCTTCAGATGCACCAGCAACAGCGACACGGCCGCAGGCGTGATGCCGGAGATGCGCGATGCCTGGCCGATGGTCTCGGGCTTGTGCTGGGCCAGCTTCTGCTGGACCTCGATCGACAGCCCGCGCACCTGCTTGTAGTCGAAATCGGCCGGCAGCCGCGTGTTCTCGCTGGCGCCCAGGCGCTCGACTTCGTCCGCCTGGCGGGCGATGTAGCCGTGGTATTTGATGCCGATTTCGATCTGCTCGCGAATCTGCTCGGCCAGCAGCGGCTCATCGTCCAGCGGGGCCTCGGGCGCGTATTTGCCGCTCTGCATACCCATCAGCGATTCGTACGTCACGTTCGGACGGCGCAGCAGGTCGGCCAGCGAATACTCGCGCTCGATACCCTTGCCCAATACCGGCTCCGCATCGGCCACGGGAAGGATCGCCGGGTTCACCCAGGTCGATTTCAGACGCTCTGTTTCACGTGAAACAGCGTCGCGCTTGCGGTTGAAGGCATCCCAGCGCGTATCGTCGACCACGCCAAGACCCCGGCCGGCTTCGGTCAGACGTATATCGGCGTTGTCTTCTCGCAAGCTCAGGCGGAACTCGGCACGGCTGGTGAACATGCGATACGGCTCCGTCACACCGCGCGTGATCAGATCGTCGACCAGCACGCCGAGATAAGCCTGGTCACGACGTGGCGTCCATGCCTCTTTGCCCTGCACTTGCAGACCGGCGTTGATGCCGGCCAGCAACCCCTGAGCAGCAGCCTCCTCGTAACCGGTCGTCCCGTTGATCTGGCCAGCGAAGAACAAGCCGGCGATGGCCTTGGACTCCAGCGAAGCCTTCAGCCCACGCGGGTCGAAATAGTCGTATTCGATGGCGTAGCCGGGCCGCAGAATATGGGCGTTTTCGAGGCCACGCATCGAGTGGATCAGGTCCAGCTGCACGTCGAACGGCAGGCTGGTCGACACGCCGTTCGGGTAGAACTCGTTGGTGGTCAGCCCTTCCGGCTCCAGGAAAATCTGGTGGCTGTCTTTGCTGGCGAAGCGGTGGATCTTGTCTTCGATGCTCGGGCAGTAGCGCGGCCCTACCCCTTCGATCACACCGGTGTACATCGGCGAGCGGTCCAAGCCGGCGCGGATGATGTCGTGCGTATGCTCGTTGGTGTGCGTCACCCAGCACGGCACTTGGCGCGGATGCATGTCGGCACGGCCGAGGAAGGAGAACACCGGCACCGGATCGAGGTCTCCGGGCTGCTCTTCCAGCACCGAGAAATCGATGGTGCGCCCGTCGATGCGCGGCGGCGTGCCGGTCTTCAGGCGACCTTGCGGCAGCTTCAGTTCTTTCAGGCGTGCCGACAGCGACACCGCCGCCGGGTCGCCCGCGCGGCCGCCCGTGTAGTTGTTCAGGCCGACGTGGATTTTGCCGTCGAGGAACGTGCCGGCCGTGAGCACGACCGCACGCGCACGGAACCGCACACCGACCTGCGTGACGGCGCCGACCACGCGATCGCCTTCCACCAGCAGGTCTTCTACGGCCTGCTGGAACAGCATCAGGTTCGGCTGGTTTTCCAGGCGGTGGCGGATGGCGGCCTTGTACAGCACGCGGTCCGCCTGGGCACGCGTGGCGCGCACCGCCGGGCCCTTGCTGGAGTTAAGGATGCGAAACTGGATCCCACCCTCATCGGTGGCCAGTGCCATGGCGCCGCCCAGTGCATCGACTTCCTTGACCAGGTGGCCCTTGCCGATGCCGCCGATGGACGGATTGCAGCTCATCTGCCCCAAGGTCTCGATGTTGTGCGTCAGCAGCAGGGTCTGGCAACCCATGCGCGCCGCCGCCAGAGCGGCCTCGGTGCCGGCGTGTCCGCCACCCACCACGATCACATCGAATTCAACTGGATACAGCATGGCTTCCTCCTCGCTTGGAGGCATCGGGGAATTTGGAGAAGCGGAATTATAAGTCGTCCACCTACCCCGCTGTTCGACACGCAACCGTTCTGGACAAAATTCTCCCGGTTCTGATGTTTCACGTGAAACAGGCGCCGCCCCGGTGTGGCGTAGATGTTTCACGTGAAACGTCCGCCCAAAGAAAAACGCACGGGCGAACCGTGCGTTTTTCGTGTGAACCAGGAAGCCGAACCGACATCAGTTCAGTTCTGCAGCACCCACTTGCCGTCCTTGATCTCCACCATCACGCGGGACCGCTGATCGAGGCCGAGGTGATCCTTGGCGTTCATGTTCATCACCCCATGCGAAACGGCCAGGTTGGTGGTCGCCTCCAGTGCATCGCGCAGGCCCTTGCGGAACGCCGGTGTGCCGGGCTGCCCTTTCTTGAGTGCCGCGGGCAGCGCGTTTGCCAGCAGCAGGCCGGCATCCCACATGTGGCCGCCGAATGTCGAGACCTGGCCGCCGAACGCCTTCTCGTATGCGGTCTTGTAGGCCATCGCCGGCTTCTTGACCGGGTTGCTGTCGGGCAACTGCTCGGCGACGAGGATCGGGCCGGCGGGCAGGAAGGTGCCTTCGCAATCCTTCGCGCACACGCGCAGGAAGTCTGCATTGGCCACGCCATGGGTCTGGTACAGCATGCCCTTGTAGCCACGCTCCTTGAGCGTGCGCTCGGGCAGCGCGGCGGGCGTGCCGGCCCCCGCGATCAGCACCGCGTCCGGTTTGGCGGCCAGGATCTTCAGCACCTGCCCCGTCACCGAGGTATCGGGGCGCGCGAAGCGCTCGTTGGCGACGATCTTCAGCTTGCGCAGCGTGGCGACCTTGTCGAACTCTTGCGACCACGACTCGCCATAGGCATCGGCAAAACCGATCAGGGCGACGGTCTTCACGCCGTGGTTGGCCATATGCTCGGCAATGGCGGTGGCCATGTGCGAATCGTTCTGCGGGGTCTTGAAGACCCAGGCGCGCTTGGCATCCACCGGCTCAACGATGCGCGCGGAGGCGGCCATCGAGATCATCGGCGTCTCGTTTTCGGCCACCACGTCCACCATGGCCAGCGAGGTCGGCGTAATGGTGGAGCCGATCACGAGATCGACCTTGTCTTCGGTGATCAGCTTGCGCGTGTTCTTGACTGCGGTGGTGGTGTCGGAGGCGTCATCCAGCACGATGTATTCGATCTTCTTGCCCGCGACCTCCTTGGGCAGCAGCGATACCGTGTTCTTTTCGGGAATCCCCAGCGACGCCGCCGGGCCGGTGGCCGACACCGTGATGCCGACCTTCACCTGGGCGAATGCCGTGCTCGCCAGCAATGCCGTCGCGGCCAGAGCGATGCGGGTTGCGCGCGAAACCTTCATGCCATCTCCTGCAGAGTGCGGGCGAAACCGCGCCGCTTTGGATTGACCGACCGAAGGGGGGTCGGGAGTCCGAGGAGTCTATGAGGAGTCACCCTGGGCGGGCAAGGGGGAAATACCCAACGGAGCGCCGCACAAACGAAGGCTTTGCAATGACCTCCGCTGAGCTGCACCGGTTGCAGGCGCGGGTGACCGAATCCGCAAAGGCCACCGCACTCACGCCCCCTTGTTGCGACCCGCTACGGCAGACCGATCTCACCAGACAGCATCGACCGGTCGGTCGTCCGCGCCGTCGATCAACCGACCCGGTACACCCGCCCGCTCTGCACGCCTTCCACACTGCGCCGATACGCCATCGCCGCGCGCGCCGCCGGCACGCTTTCGAAGCCGGGAAAGAACGCTCCGTACATCGCCATCGATTCGGTCAGCACGGTCGGGCTGACGGCGTTGATGCGGATGCCGCGCGGCAACTCGCAGGCGGCCGCCCGCACGAAGCCTTCGACGCCGGCGTTCACCGCCGTGGCGTTGGCGCCCTGCGCGATCGGCTCCTGGCCGACGATGCCGGTGGTCAGCGTGATCGAGCCGCCGTCGTTCAGATGGTGCTGGCCGACCAGCGCCAGCCGCACTTGCCCGAGCAGCTTGTCCTGCAAGCCGAGGTTGAAATCCACTGCGCGCATCTGCGTGAGCGGACCGAAGAACAGGTTGCCGGCCGTGGAGACGATGGCATCCACGCAGCCGAGCTTGTCGAACAGCGCAGCCACGCTGTCGGCGTGAGTGATGTCGACCTGGTGATCGCCCCGGGTGCGGCCGACACGGATGATTTCGTGCGCCCCGCCCTGCTGCAGTTCCGCCACCACGGCGCGGCCCAGGGTGCCACTGGCGCCGATCACGACGATCTTCATGCTGTGCTCCTTTGCGAATCGGTTTGGAATGACTGCCATTGTCGGACGAACCCGCACAGCAATAAAGCCGTGCTAACTTCGCCCATTCCTAATTGATGATTCGGAATATGGATAAGCTGCGCGGTATGGAGACCTTCGTCGCCGTCGTGGACACGGGCAACTTCACCGAAGCTGCGGTCCAACTGGAGATGTCGGCGGTGATGGTCGGCAAGTACGTGCGCGAACTGGAAACGCGGCTGGGCGCACGGCTGCTCCAGCGCAGCACGCGCCGCCAGAGCCTGACGGATGCCGGCCGCGTGTTCTACGAAGATGCCAAGCGCGTGCTGGAACAGGTACGCTGGGCCGAGACCTCGGTCGAGCGGTTGCGCGCGCAACCGTCCGGCACCCTGCGGGTCAGCGCGCCCACCACCTTCGGCGCCTGCGTGATCGCACCGCTGGCGGCGACTTTCCAGCAGGCCCATCCGCAGGTGCGCGTGGAACTGGACCTGAGCAACCGCATGGTGGACCTGGCGGACGAAGGTTTCGACCTTGCTGTGCGCATCGGCCCGCTGGGCGATGCCGATCTGGTGGCCAAACCGTTGTGCGCGTACCGGATGGCCATCTGCGCCTCCCCCGACTATCTCGCGCGCCACGGACAGCCCGAAACGCCGGCCGACCTGCCCGCCCATCGCTGCCTGTCGCACATGGTGTGGAACCGCCGCAATGCGTGGCAGCTGTCCGGCTGGGATGGCCCGACATCCTGGCGCGACGATCCCGCGTTCAGCTGCAACGACGGCTATGGCCTGCGGATGGCCGCGATCGCCGGTGCAGGGCTGTTGCTGCAGCCGGAGGTGCTGGTCGCCGAGGATCTGGCGAGCGGCCGGCTGGTGCGCGTGCTGCAGCCGTATGCGCCCGAGCCGCGCCCGATCCATCTGGTGTATCGGCAGGATCGGAGGCCGCTGCCGAAGCTGACGGGTTTTGTGGACCATCTGTTGCAGCAGATGCCCGCGAGGGGACAGGCCTAGGGTCTGTCATCAAATAGTCCAGATCACAGCGGAGGCCAGATGGATGGCGCCGAGGAAAGCGGCGGCAGTCTTATCGTAGCGAGTGGCAATGGCCCGGTATTGCTTGAGCTTGGCGAAGAAGTTCTCGACGAGGTGGCGAGCTTTGTACAGGTGCGCATCGTATTCGCGCTGCACCTTGCGAGTTCGAATGCTGGGGATGACGACCGCCTTGCCGGCCTGCAGTAACGGCTCAACGACGCGCTGTTGTGCGTCGTAGCCCTTGTCTGCGATGACCGTCTGCGCTTCGGTGTCCTTGAGCAAGACGTCGGCACCCTCCAGATCCGAGGCTTGCCCAGGCGTCAGATACAAGCCGGTGGGATTGCCCAGCGCATCCACGGTTGCGTGGATCTTGGTGCTCAGGCCTCCTCGGCTGCGCCCGATGGCTTGTGAAGCGGCCCCCCTTTTCCTCCAGCGCTGTGCTGATGGGCTCGCACGAGCGTAGCGTCAATCATGGCGTATTCGTTATCTGCGTGTTGAGCCAGCGCTTCGAAGACCCGCTGCCACACTCCGCGCCGACTCCAGCGCATATGGCGTAAATGCACTACCCGAAAGTCACCAAAGCGTTCGGGGAGATCGCGCCAGGCAATGCCAGCACGGTAGCGATAGAGCACGGCATCCACAAACAATCGATTGTCCTTCGCTGGCGCTCCCACATGGCCGCGCCTACCAGGCAGCAATTCTTGTATGCGCTCCCATTGCGCGTCTGTCAGGGCGTATCTGCGAGTCATACACTTCTAACGCTCATCGCGGGAATTCGATGACAGGCCCTAGCGCAACGAAAAAACGATCGTGTCGACCACGTCTTCACCAAGCTGACGACGGTTCTCGGCTAAGCTGGCGGCCTCCTCTTTCTCTTGTCTCGCGATGCCTGCGCTCTCGGTTTCGGTGGACGGCAATACGTTGATGACAGTCTCCACCGATGACGGCTACGACCTGCTCAGTATCAACATTCACGGCTCCAGAATCGATGAGGCATTCGCGACGCTGAACTTGAGCGGCGGCCACTACCCGGATGACGGCAACAGCACGTATCTCACATGGATAGACCAAATGCCGCTACAACCCGGCCAGGCGATTGCTGTGTCGTGGCAGGATCAGGGAAGCACCAGTGCTCGCGGCAAAACCATCGACGAACTCGCGACGCACGAATCGATCGCACCAATCGATCCGGAGCAGCAACCGCCGTTGTCCGAGATCATTGCAGCGCTGAAAAAACGCCCTCTCTTGCGTGGCCAATATGCTTTTGAATGGATCGCACCAGATAGCACAGTCATGGCGGGGCAAACACTGCCCGAAGAAACGTCGCTCACGTTGTCCGTGATATGGCACGTGCTGCATCGCGATGGCGCCGCTCGCGTATCGCTGCACAGTACGACCCTGGATAATCTGGCGGCACACGCCCCGCTCCACTATCGCGCGCAATGCAAACTTCGCGTCGGCGAATCCATTCGCCTTCAGCTTGGCTGCCTCGCTTTGCCATGACCCCCGAAGACCTCGAACGCCTCGTCACCACCCCCATGCCCTTCGGCAAATACAAGGGCCGCCTGATCGCCGATCTGCCGGGCCATTACCTGAACTGGTTCGCGCGCGAGGGTTTTCCGCCGGGGCAGATCGGGCGGCTGCTGGCGCTGATGCAGGAGCTGGACCACAACGGCCTGAAGGGCCTGCTCAATCCGCTTCGGCAGCGCGGGTGAGCCGGCCGCTCAGTCGCCGCTGACGTAGCGGACCAGCCCCGCCGCCAGCGCGTCGAAGACCACGCGGCAGCACGGACTGTCGCGCAGGTCTTCGTGCATGGCGAGCCAGGTGTCGAGCACGGGCGCCACCTCGTCGGCGAACAGCCGGACCAGGTCGGGATCGCGCCGCACCAGCCCCACCTGGCAGATGCCGATGCCGAAGCCCGCGCGCAATGCAGCCAGCCCGGCCAGGTCGCTATCGGTGCGCAGCGCGAAGCGATCGCGGCGCATCCACGGGACCTGCCCTTTCATGCCGCGGATGAAGGCGGTCTCCCGGTCGTAGCCGATCAGCGCGTGGCCGGCCAGGTCGTCGAGCGTGGCCGGCGTGCCGCGACGCTCGAGGTAGCGGCGATGCGCGTGCACCCCCAGTTCGATGCCGCCGATGTGCCGCGCGATCAGCACGCCCTGGCTGGGGCGCTGCATCCGCACGGCGATATCGGCATCGCGGCGCAGCAGGTCTTCGAGGCGGTTGCTGGGCACCAGTTCGAGCGTGAGGCCGGGATAGGCGGCGTGCAGATCGGCAAGGATGGCAGGCAGCACTTCTCCCGTCACCACTTCGCTGGCAGTGATGCGCACCGTGCCGCGCACGCCTTGGCCCTGGCTGGAAGCGGCGCGCAGCAGCGCCGCGCTGGTCGATTCCAGCGATTCCGCATAGGGCTGCAGCACCAGCGCCGCCTCGGTCGGGCTCAGGCCCTGCTGGGTGCGGATGAACAGCGCAAAGCCGAGCGCACGCTCCAGCGCATCGACATGACGGCCGGCGGTGGGCTGGGTCAGCCCCAGCGCGCGCGCCGCGCCCGACAGCGAACCTTCCCGCACGACGGCGAGAAACGTTCGATACAGCTCCCAGCCCGGTTCAGGGTTCGTCATACAAAATCGTATAGCTGATCGATCATCATCAACAATTCCATTGAATGATATGCCCGTCCAAAATGCCTCCATCGCAACGCGCATTGACTGGAGAGCTGCCATGGAACAAGCAACACGGATCGCCCTGGTGCTGGGCGCCACGGGTGGCATCGGCGGGGAGATGGCGCGGCGACTGACGGCACACGGATGGCGGGTGCGCGCCCTGCACCGCGACCCGGATGGGCTCGCCCACCGCGACCCCGCGTTCGAATGGGTGTGCGGGGATGCGATGGTCCGCGACGATGTGATTGCCGCGGCGCGGGACGCTGCCGTCATCGTTCATGCCGTCAATCCGCCGGGCTACCGCGACTGGGCCAAGCTGGTGCTGCCGATGATCGATCACACCATCGCCGCCGCCCGTGCCTGCGGCGCACGCGTGGTACTGCCCGGCACGGTGTACAACTTCGGGCCGGATGCGTTTCCGGTGCTGTGCGAGACCTCGGCGCAGCAGCCGCTCACGCGCAAGGGGAAGCTGCGCGCAGAGCTGGAACGCCGGCTGCGGGCGGCAGCCGACGACGGCGTGCGCAGCCTGATCGTGCGCGCTGGCGACTTCTTCGGGCCCGATGCCCGCAGCAACTGGTTTGCCGGCGGCCTGGTGCGGCCGGGACAGCCGGTGCGTGCCGTCACCTACCCGGGCGCGCGCGGCATCGGCCACCAGTGGGCCTACATTCCCGACGTGGCCGAAACCATGCTGCGCCTGCTCGAACAGGACGACCGACTGCCCGCCTTCGCCGTCTATCACATGCGCGACCACTGGGATGCGGACGGCACGCAGATGGCCGGAGCGATCCGTCGCGCGGTCGGCCGGCCGATCCACACGCGCCGCTTTCCGTGGTGGGCGCTGCCGCTGATGGCGCCGTTCTCGGTGCTCATGCGCGAACTGCGCGAGATGCGCTACCTGTGGCGGCAGCCGATCCGCATGGACAACGCGAAGCTGGTCCGCACGCTGGGCGCCGAGCCGCACACGCCGTGGGACGACGCGGTGCGCGCCACGCTGCGCGGGCTACGCTGCCTTTGACAGGTGTGACTCCAGGGCCAGGCAGCGGGGCAGGTCCGGCGTCGGGCAGCCGGCTATCTTGGTGAGATCGTCCCAGCGGCGCATCGGCGGCGTAAGGGTGGTGCAGAAAGGTGTCGGCCGCGTCGGCGGACAACGCCCGCCCTGCAGCGCGAGGCTACGTACCGAATCCGCTGACAGGCATTCGTGGTAGTGCTGGTCGTCGATGCCGCGCACGGTGGCGGCGTCGCCCTGCGGTTTCAGCAGGTGGCCGAGATCGCGCCGCAGCGCGGCGATGATGAGCGTATCGGACGCCGGCCGCTTCGGCCAGTGCAGCTGCTTCAACACGTGCTCGCACTGCGTGACGGGCCCGCCGCTGTGGGCGATATCGCCGTGGCGGTCGAATAGTGTGTGGATGTCGTCGAGGCTCAGGGCCATGCTCACCTCCGAGCCCTCAGCTTAGCCGGCAAGCGCGGCCAAGCCATGACCAGGCGAGTGCGCAGCCCGGCGCTCAGCAGAACACCGCCGAACGCTCAGCGGATAAACGCGTCGTAAGCGGTCTTCAAGATCAGCGCCAACACCACGACGATAAAAACCTTGCGCACGAACCGGCTGCCGTGCTTGAGCGCCAGGTAGCTGCCCGCCTGGTTGCCCAGCACGTTGGCCACCGCCATCACCAGGCCCAGTTGCCACCACACATGCCCCTTGGCCGCCAGCAGCAGCAAGGCCGCCACATTGGTCGCCAGGTTGACGATCTTGGTGGACGCCGAAGCGTGCAGGAAGTCGTAGCCGAACACCCGGACGAACACGATCATCAGGAAACTGCCGGTCCCCGGGCCGAACACCCCGTCGTAGAAACCGAGGACGGCGCCGGCCAGCAGCGCCGTCGCCCGCTCGCGCCAGCCCGACAGGCTGGGGACGTGCTCGGCGCCGAGATCCTTCTTGGCGACGGTGTAGGCCAGCAGCACCGCCAGCACGAACGGCAACGCGCGCCGCAGCGGCTCGGCGGGGATGTGCGTGAGCGCCCAGGCACCCAGCAGCGAACACAGGAAGGCCGTCACCATGGCGGGGGCCGTCGCGCCCCAGTAGATGCGCACGGTGCGGCCATAGCGCACCGCCGCCGTGGCGGTGCCGGACATCGAGGCGAGCTTGTTGGTGCCGATCAGCGTAGCCGGCGCGAGGTTCGGGTACGCGGAGAACAGCGCGGGGATCTGCACCAGGCCGCCGCCACCGGCCACGGCATCGATCAGGCCGGCCAGAAAGGCGGCCGCGGCAAGCAACACGAATTCCATCGGGAAACCAACAGGGAACGGACAGGAGGACAGGGTGGCGGAGACGGCTAGCCCAGCGACTTGGGCGCGGGGCGCTCGGCCCGCAGCCAGCACCCGGTTGCTTCCTGGACAAAGCCGAGCGCGGCGGCATCGGCGGCGGACAGTGCGGCGGGTGGCAGCAGGACGTGGAGTATGCCATGTGCGCGGGCGTACTCGCCCACCGCGGCGAGCGCGGCATCGCGCGTGCGCGACCCGCCGCCGAACACCCGCACGCCGGCCGGCAGCCACGCCACCAGCCCGCCCAGCACCGGGTGCGGCACCAGCGAAACCGGCGCGGCCCCCAGCAGCGACGCCCCGTCTTCGACCAGCAGGCACGGGTGCTGGCTCGGATGGCCGAGCAGCACATCGACGGCATGCGCCAGCTGGAGCGGCGCGGCGGCACAGGCGTCGGCCAGCGCCGACAGCAGGCGGGCGCGGTCTTCCGGACAGGCAAGGCGGGTGGATGGCGGCATGAGCGGACTCGGACGAAGGCGCCATTGTCATGCAGCCGTTGCATGGATGTCGACGCCGAATGCATTTCTCTTGTCGATCGGCGCCGACCAGAATGGGAAGCATCCCCGAGGAGCCCCGCCATGGCCGACCCCGCCCGCGCCCTGACCCTGCAGCTGCTGCAATCGCTGGCCGAACGGCCGCGGCCCTACACCGAGGTGCTGGAAACCTGGCGGACATCGTGTCCGCGCCTGTCGATCTGGGAGGATGCGTGCATCGACGGGCTGGTGGACTGCGCGCCCGATACGCACCTGGTCACGGTCAGCGCCCGGGGCCGGGCGCTGCTGGCGGCGAGTGCCTGACAGACGCCATCCGTACCACCAAAACGAAAAGCCCTGCCGGGGATCGCCCGGCAGGGCCTCTGTTTTATTTGGGCATCTCCACCTAGCGGTGTGTGCCGTCGTCTCCTCGCTCCCGCCTCGTTATCTCGTGCGAAAACCGTAACGAGACTGTAAAAGATGCACCGCTATGCAGCAACTAGAGCAAACCCTTACAGTGCATCGCGCACCAAGTTCGCCCATCCAGGCGAGCCGGTCATCCCGGCCCGGGTGTGACCTCAGCGCCTCAGCCAGGGCACCCTGGCGGCGATCTCGCCCATGATGCCGCGGCGGAACGTCAGCACGCAGATCACGAAGATCGCGCCGGTAACCGTCGTCACCGATTCGCCCAGCACGTTGAAGCCGTCCACGCCGGTCACGCCGGACAGGAAGGTACCGATGTCGCCCAGCTTGTTCTCCAGCGCGATCACCAGCGCCGCGCCCAGGATCGGGCCGGACAGGATACCCAGCCCGCCCACCAGCGTCATCAGAATCACCGAGCCCGACATCGCCCAGTGCACGTCGGTCAGCGTCTCGAAGCCCAGCACCACCGTCTTGAGCGCGCCGGCCAGCCCCGACAGCGCCGCCGACAGCACGAAGGCCAGCAGCTTGAAGCGGTCGGTATCGTACCCCAGCGAGATGGCGCGCGGCTCGTTTTCCTTGATGGCCTTGAGGATCTGGCCGAACGGCGAATGGATGGTCCGCACGATCAACAGGAACGCCGCCGCCACCACCACCAGCACGAAGTAATACAGCGTCAGGTCGGAAGACAGGTCCAGCACGCCGAACAGCTTGCCGCGCGGCACGCCCTGCAGGCCGTCCTCGCCGCCGGTGAACGGCGCCTGCAGGCAGAAGAAATAGAACATCTGCGCCAGCGCCAGCGTGATCATCGCGAAGTAGATGCCCTGGCGCCGGATCGCCAGCAGCCCCACCACCAGGCCGATCAGCGCGCCTGCCGCCGTGCCGGCCAGCAGGCCGACCTCCGGTGTGACGTGCAGAGATGGATTCGTCATCAGGTAGCCGGCCACGTAGCCCGCGCCGCCGAAAAACGCGGCATGCCCGAACGACAGCAGCCCGGTATAGCCGAGCAGCAGGTTGAAGGCCGAGGCGAACAGCACGAAGCACAGCACCTTGGCGACGAACACCGGATACGCCCCCGCCAGCGGCGCCGCGATCAGCGCGGCCAGCAGCAGGCCGTACAGGATGAACTTGAAGGAAGACGAGTGGTTCATGTTGGCCGCGTCGCTTGTCTCTTATTTCTCTTTACCGAACAGGCCGGCCGGACGCACCAGCAGCACCAGCGCCATGATCACGAACACCACGGTGGACGAGGCCTGCGGATAGAACACCTTGGTCAGCCCCTCGATCACGCCCAGCCCCAGGCCGGTGACGATCGAGCCGAGGATCGACCCCATGCCGCCGATCACCACCACCGCGAACACGGTGATGATCATGTTCTGCCCCATCAGCGGCGAGATCTGGATCACCGGCGCGGCCAGCACGCCGGCGAACGCCGCCAGCGCCACGCCGAAGCCGTAGGTGAGCGTGACCATCAGCGGCACGTTGACGCCGAAGGCCTCGACCAGCTTGGGGTTCTCGGTGCCAGCGCGCAGATAGGCGCCCAGCTTGGTCTTCTCGATCAGGAACCAGGTGGCGAAGCACACCGTCAGCGAGGCCGCCACCACCCAGGCGCGATAGTTGGGCAGCACCATGAAACCGAGGTCGGTGGCGCCGGACAGCAGCTCGGGCGTCGAGTACGGCAGCCCCGACACGCCATAGATGGCGCGGAACACGCCTTCGATGACCAGCGTCACGCCCAGCGTCAGCAGCAGCCCATAGAGATGGTCCAGCTTGTAGATGAAGCGCAGCATGGTGCGCTCGATCACCATCCCCACCGCGCCGATGGCCAGCGGCGCGGCCACCAGCATCACCCAGTACGGCAGATCCAGGTACGACAGGCCCATCCAGGTAAGCACGGCGCCCAGCATGAACAGCGCACCGTGCGCGAAATTGATGACGTTGAGCAGCCCGAAGATGACCGCCAGGCCCAGGCTCAACATCGCATAGAAGGAACCGTTGACCAGGCCCAGCAGCAACTGGCTGAGCATGGCCGGTAGCGGAACGCCGAAGATTTCCATCGTGCATCGGGAAAGAGACACCGTTGACGGCGCCGCCGGGCACGCGCCGGGCGACGCCGGACCACCGAACGCCTTACTCCTGTCTTACTTCTTGAGCAGCGGGCACTTCGACTCGGCCGGCGTGGTGAACGCCTGGTCGCCCGGAATGGTCGCCACGATCTTCATGTAGTCCCACGGCTTCTTCGACTCGGCCGGGGTCTTCACCTGCATCAGATACATGTCGTGCACGTAGCGGCCATCGGCGCGGATCGTGCCCTTGGAGAAGAAGTCGTTGAGCTGCGTCTTCTTCAACTGCGCGATCACCTTGTCCGGGTCGTCCGTACCGGCGGCGGCCACCGCCTTGATGTAGTTCGACACGGCCGAGTAGTCGGCGGCCTGCAGGCTGCTCGGCATCTTCTTCATCTTGGCGAAGTACCGGGCGGCGAACTTGCGGGTCTGGTCGTTCATGTCCCAGTACCAGCTGTCGGTCATCAGCAGGCCCTCGGCCGTTTGCAGGCCCAGGCTGTGCACGTCGTTGATGAACATCAGCAGGCCGGCGATCTTCATCGTCTTGGTGATGCCGAATTCCTTGGCCGCCTTGATCGCGTTGATGGTGTCGCCGCCGGCGTTGGCCAGGCCCAGGATCTGCGCCTTGGAGGCCTGCGCCTGCAGCAGGTACGACGAGAAGTCCGAGGCCGACAGCGGATGCTTGACCGAGCCCACCACCGTGCCGCCGTTGGCCTTGACCACAGCGGCGGTGTCGTTCTCCAGCGAGTGGCCGAAGGCGTAGTCGGCGGTCAGGAAGAACCACGACTTGCCGCCCTGCTTGACCACCGCGCTGCCGGTGCCCTTGGCCAGCGCCACCGTGTCGTAGGCGTAGTGGATGGTGTACGGCGTGCACTCTTCGTTGGTCAGGCGGGCCGTGCCGGCGCCGATGCCGATGAAGACGCGCTTCTTCTCCGCCGCCACCTTGCTCATCGCCAGCGAGGTGGCCGAGTTGGTGCCGCCCAGCAGCATGTCGATGCCCTGCTGGTCCATCCACTCGCGGGCCTTGGAGGCGGCGATGTCGGCCTTGTTCTGGTGATCGGCCGTGATCAGTTCGATCGGCTTGCCGAGCACCTTGTTGCCCGCGTCCTCGATCGCCATCTTGACCGCC
Organism: Ralstonia solanacearum K60; assembly: GCF_002251695.1. NCBI lineage: Bacteria > Pseudomonadati > Pseudomonadota > Betaproteobacteria > Burkholderiales > Burkholderiaceae > Ralstonia > Ralstonia solanacearum. The sequence goes on along the minus strand of NZ_NCTK01000001.1, from coordinate 1,957,970 downwards.
TCGACGCCGCCCTGCCCATCGATGTCGGCATACAGGCCCGAGAGGTCGGTGATGTAGCCGATCTTCACCTTGTCGCCCGAGACCTGGGCGTGCGCGCCGAATGCCGCGAGGCCCGCGGTGAGTCCGATACCTGCCGCCATCAACGCACCAGCCAGCTTCTTGAGTGTCATGGTCTTGTCTCCTGTGTCGTGCGCGCCGGGCGGCTCGCGCCCGGCGCAAAGGTCAAGCAAAGCGATCAAACGCCGAGCAGCTCGTGCAATACCGGCATCTTGTCCTGCAACTGCGCCGCCTCGAACCGCTCGACGATGCGGCCGTGTTCCATCACATAGAAGCGATCGGCCAGCGGCGCCGCGAAGCGGAAGTTCTGCTCCACCATCACCACCGTGTAGCCGCGCTTCTTGAGCGTCAGGATCATGCGGGCCAGGGCCTGCACGATCACCGGCGCCAGGCCTTCGGAGATCTCATCGAGCAGCAGCAGGTTGGCGCCCGTGCGCAGGATGCGCCCGACCGCCAGCATCTGCTGCTCGCCGCCCGACAGGCGCGTGCCCTGGCTGTTGCGGCGCTCCTTCAGGTTGGGAAACATCTCGTAGATCTCGGCCACGCTCATGCCCGCGTTGCCGTTTTTGGCCACCTGGCCCTTGAGCACCGGCGGCAGCATCAGGTTCTCCTCGCACGACAGGCTGGAGAAGATGCCGCGCTCTTCCGGGCAATAGCCGATGCCGCAGTGGGCGATCCGGTGCGTGGGCAGGCCGATGGTTTCGATACCCTGCCCGCTGGCGTCGTGCACGATGATCGACCCCTTGCGCGTGCCCACCAGGCCCATGATGGCGCGCAGCGTGGTGGTGCGGCCCGCGCCGTTGCGGCCGAGCAGCGTGACGACCTCGCCGCGGTTCACGGCCAAGTCGACGCCGTGCAGGATGTGCGACTCGCCGTACCAGGCGTGCAGGTCCTTGATCTGGAGCGCGGGCGTGCTCATGCGGGTTCTCGTCGGTTCGGGTCAGGCATCGGGCGGCACCGAAGCCCGTGCCGCCGCGTCGATGGCGACGGCGGGTTCAATGGCCTTCCAGCGCCGCATCGGCGGTGCCCATGTAGGCCTCCATCACCTGCGGGTTCTTCGAAACCGCTTCGTACGGGCCCTCGGCCAGAATCTGGCCGCGCTGCAGCACCGTGATCTTGTCGGCGATGGACGACACCACGTTCATGTTGTGCTCGACCATCAGGATCGTGCGGCCCTCGGCCACGCGCTGGATCAGTTCGGTCACGCGGTCCACGTCTTCGTGGCCCATGCCCTGGGTCGGCTCGTCGAGCAGCATCAGCTCGGGCTCCATCGCCAGCGTGGTGGCGATCTCCAGCGCGCGCTTGCGGCCGTAGGGCAGCTCCACCGTCACGGTGTCCGCAAACTGCGTGAGGCCCACCTGGTCGAGCAGTTGCATCGCGCGGTCGTTGAGCACCGACAGCGTCTTCTCGCTGCGCCAGAAGGCATAGGCCGTGCCGAGCTGCCGCTGCAGTCCGACGCGAACGTTTTCCAGCACGGACAGGTGCGGAAACACGGCGGAGATCTGGAACGAGCGGATCACGCCCCGGCGGGCAATCTGCGCCGGCCGCTCCGGCGTGATGTCGAGGCCGTTGAACAGGATGGTGCCGCGCGTGGGCACCAGGAATTTGGTCAGCAGGTTGAAGCAGGTGGTCTTGCCGGCGCCGTTCGGGCCGATCAGCGCATGGATGGAACCACGCCGCACGCGAAGGTTGACGTCGGACACGGCGGTGAAGCCCTTGAAGGCCTTGGTGAGTCCGCGCGTCTCGAGAATGATGTCCTGCGCCATGATTCCCAGCTGTCTCCCGCCGTCTTCTTATATAGCGGATGATTGTCGGCGGCGGTTGCGCCGCAAAACATCGGGGTTTGTACCGAGGCGTCAGGCCCCTCGCCCGCTGCCGCGAAACCCGCGCCGGCATTGCTTTTGCGGTTCACCGAAGGGGTTACGTAGAGTTACGTATCGGGGCATCCCCGATGGCCTGTCGATATGACACGGCCGTCATGTCACGGCCGTGTCAAAACCCCTCAGGCCAAGACCGGCGCTCGGCTCGCCCCGCGCACGGGCCCGGCGCGCCGCGCGGATCATCTCGCTGGCCTTCTCCGCGATCATGATGGCCGGCGAGTTGGTGTTGCCCGAGGTGATGGTCGGCATGACGGACGCATCGACCACGCGCAGGCCCTCGATGCCGCGCACGCGCAGTTGCGCATCGACCACCGCGCCGGCGTCGTCCGCCCGGCCCATGCGGCAGGTGCCGACCGGGTGGAAGATGGTCGTGCCGATCTCGCCGGCGGCGCGCGCGAGTTCTGCGTCGGTCTGGAACGCGGCGCCGGGCAGGTATTCCTCCGGCCGGTACCGGGCCAGCGCCGGCTGCGACACGATGCGGCGCGTCAGGCGCAGCGAATCGGCGGCGACCTTGCGGTCCGCATCGGTCGACAGGTAGTTGGGCGCGATGAGCGGCGCGGCGAACGGGTCGGCCGACGCGATATGCACCGTGCCGCGCGAGGTCGGCCGCAGGTTGCAGACGCTGGCCGTGAACGCATTGAAGGCGTGCAGCGGATCACCGAACTTGTCGAGCGACAGCGGCTGCACGTGGTACTCCACGTCCGGCCGCGCGACCGACGGATCGGACCTGGCGAACGCGCCCAACTGCGACGGCGCCATGCTCATCGGCCCGCTCCGGTTGAAGGCGTACTGCATGCCGATCATGGCCTTGCCCCACCAGCTGGCGGCACGCGTATTGAGCGTCGGCACGCCGTGCACCTTGATCACGCTGCGCAGTTGCAGGTGGTCCTGCAGGTTCTCGCCGACGCCCGGCAGCGCGTGGCGCACGGCGATGCCCAGCGCCTGCAGCCGCTGCGGCTGCCCGATGCCCGCCAGTTCCAGCAACTGCGGCGAGTTGATCGCCCCCGCCGACAGCACCACTTCTTCGCGCGCCGCCACCGCATAGTCCTGCCCCGCGCCGCGATACGTCACGCCCGTGCAGCGCCTGCCGTCGAAGCGCAGCGCCCGCACCTGCGCCCCGGTGACGATGGTCAGGTTCGGCCGCTGCGACGCCGGCCGCAGGAACCCCTTGGCCGTGTTCCAGCGGATGCCGCGCTTCTGGTTGACCTCGAAGTACCCGACCCCGAAGTTGTCGCCGCGGTTGAAGTCCTCCGTGCGCGGAATGCCGGCCTGCACCGCCGCCTCGATGAAGCGCTCCAGGATCTGCCAGCGCAACCGCTGCGGCTCCACCCGCCATTCGCCGCCGGCACCATGCCAAGCATTGGCACCGCCATGGTAGTGCTCCGAGGCCGTGAAGAACGGCAGCACCGCGTCCCACCTCCACGTGTCATCGCCGGTGAGCGCGGCCCAGCCGTCGTAGTCCTCGCGCTGGCCGCGCATGTAGATCATCCCGTTGATCGACGAACAGCCGCCCAGCACGCGGCCGCGCGGGTAGCCCAGCGAACGGCCGTTCAGGCCCGGCTCGGCCTGCGTGCGATACAGCCAGTCGGTGCGCGGATTGCCGATGCAGTACAGATAGCCGACCGGGATGTGGATCCAGTGATAGTCATCCTTGCCGCCCGCTTCCAGCAGCAGCACCGACACCTCGGGGTCCAGCGTCAGGCGATTGGCCAGGACGCAGCCCGCCGAGCCCGCACCGATGATGATGTAGTCGTAGGTTTCCATGTCTGCGTGCTCTGTGTGTGTTTTGTTTTTGTTCGCGTGGGGCACCCGCCCGATCAGATCCGCCCGGCCAGCCACTCCCTCAACGCCCCGAACACCTCCCCCCGCGTCGGCTCAGTCTCATTGAACATCTCGTGATACGCGGTCTCGAACCAGGCCAGCGTGCGCAGATCCTCCGGCGCATTGGCGCAGAAATCCCGGCTGCCGGAGGGGTCGACGATGGTGTCCGAGCCGCCCGCCATCAGCAGCATGGGCGCCTCCAGCCGGGGCGCGTCCCGCTGGGACTGGGTGATGGCGTTGAGCATGAACTCCAGCACGGATGCGCTGATGGTCTTCTGCACCAGCGGGTCCGCCCGGTACGCGGCGCCCACCGTGGGATCGTGCGACAGCCTGGAAGGATCGACGGGATTGGGCACCGGCAACTTCGGCGCAACGGCGGAGAGCAGCCCGCGCACGACATTGGCACCAGGCGGCAACCTGAGCCGCAGTGCCGGCGACGACAGCAGCACCCCGCGCACCGGCCGGATGCGCGCGGTGGTGAAGCGCGCGACGATCAGCCCGCCCATGCTATGCCCCAGCACGAACGGCATCTCGTTCCACTCGGCCACCGCGGCGTCGAGGATTTCCGCGAGATCGGTGAGGTAGTTGTCGGGGGCGTCGAGCGCCATGCGCGGGCCACCGCTCCTGCCGTGGCCGCGCAGGTCGAAGGCCCGCACGCGCAGGCCCAGCTCGCACAGCACCTTCGCCACATGCGGATACCGGCCGCTGTGCTCGGCCATGCCATGCACGAGGATGACGATGCCGCGGGGCGCACCCGCCCCGGGGGCGGGCAGCCACGTGCGCACGAACAGTTCGGTGCCATCCTTCATGCGCTGGCGCGTTTCCAGCGCATCGACCACGGCGGGGGCTTGCGTCACGGGCGTCTCCTCGTTCGGTTGCCTGATTGTGGCATGGACGCCGCGCGCGGCGAGGGTCAGCCGCGGTGCCCCCGATCGTGCGATGCAGCATCGCAGCAGGGCGATGCGTCCCCGGCCACGCCCTCGAGGATCGGGCAGTCCGGGCGGTCGTCGCCGTGACAGGCGTCGGCGAGCATCATCAGCGTATCGCGCATGCCCTGCAGCTCGCGGATGCGCGCGTCGAGGTCGGCCACATGGCGCAGCGTGACGGCCTTCACGTCGGCGCTGGCGCGTCCACGGTCGTGCCACAGCGAGAGCAGCGTGCGGATCTCTTCGAGCGAAAACCCGAGCGAGCGCGCCCGGTGGATGAACCGCAGCACATGCAGCGCCCGCGTGTCATAGACCCGGTAGTTGCCATCGGTGCGCGGGCTGGGCGGCAGCAGCCCGATGCGCTCGTAGTAGCGGATCATCTTGGCCGATACACCGCTGGCCTTGGCCGCCTCGCCAATGTTGACGGGGCCCGGCGAGGCCTCGTGCAGGTCGGTGCCGGTCATGATGCGCGGTCTCCCGTGGCGGTGGCGCTCTCCCAGCGCGGACGCCACCGCCGCAGCATCAGCGCATTGGTGACGACGCTCACGCTGGAGAACGCCATCGCCGCGCCGGCAAAGGTGGGCGACAGCAGCCCGCAGGCCGCGAGCGGAATCCCGACCACGTTGTAGACGAACGCCCAGAACAGGTTCTGGCGGATCTTGGCGACAGTGCGCTGCGACAACTCGAGCGCGGCCGGCACCAGGCGCGGCTCGCCGCGCATCAGCGTGATGCCGGCGGCCTGCATGGCAACATCGGTGCCGGTGGCCATGGCGATGCCGACATCGGCCGCGGCCAGCGCCGGCGCATCGTTGATGCCGTCGCCGACCATCGCCACCACGTGGCCGCCCTGCTGCCATGCCGCCACCCGCGCGGCCTTGTCCTGCGGCAAGACCTGCGCCGCCACCGCCTCGATGCCGAGCGCCTCGGCCACGCCGCGCGCGGCGCCGGCGTTATCGCCCGTCACCAGCGCGGTACGGATGCCGCGGCGGTGCAGCTCGGCCACCGCCTCCCGCGCGCCCGGCTTGAGCGCATCGCCGAAAGCGATCAGACCGCGCAACCGCACACCGCCGTCCGCTTCGCCTTGTGCCAGCCACGAGACGGTATGGCCCTGGGCCTCCAGCGCATCGGCGCGGGCCTGCAGGCGGGTGCGGTCGAGGCGCAGTTCGTCCATCCAGCGCGCATTGCCGAGCGACAGCACCGCACCATCCACGACACCACGCACACCGCGGCCGGCCAGGACTTCGGGCGACCGCGCGGGCACGATGGTGCGGCCGCGCGCCGCCGCATGGTCGCGCGTGGCCTGCGCCAGCGGATGCGTGTGCTCGGCCTGCAGCGCGGCGAGCTGGTCGAGCACGGCATCCCCATCGAGGCCCGGCGCCGCTTCCACCGCCGCCACGCGCGGCTGGCCGACCGTCAGCGTGCCGGTCTTGTCGAACACCACGAAGTCCACCTGCCGCGCGCGCTCCAGCGCCTGCGCATCGGCGATCAGGATGCCGCGCCGCGCGCCGGCACCGGTCCCGGCCATGATGGCCGATGGCGTCGCCAGCCCCAGCGCGCACGGACAGGCGATCACCAGCACCGCCACCGCATTGACGATGGCGTGTTCCCACCCCGCCCCCGCGATCATCCAGCCGGTCAGCGTCACCAGCGCGGCCGCCAGCACCACCGGCACGAAGACCGCGCTCACGCGATCCACCAGTTGCTGGATCGGCGGCTTGGCGGCCTGCGCATCCTCGACCAGGCGAATGATGCGCGAGAGCATGGTGTCCGCGCCGATGGCCGTGGTGCGCACCAGCAGCACGCCGTCGGTGGCGATAGCGCCGGCCGTCACGTGGTCACCCGCGCGCTTCGGCACGGGCAGGCTTTCGCCGGTCAGCATCGACTGGTCGACATGGCTCGCGCCCTCCACTACCGTGCCGTCGACGGGAATGCGCTCGCCGGCGCGCACCGAGACCGCATCGCCCACGCGCACCCGGGCGACGGGCACGTCGCGCAGCGTGCCGTCGGCGCCGCGCACACGGGCAGTGTCGGGTCGCAGCGCCTGCAGCGCGCGGATGGCCTGGGCGGTCTGCCGCTTGGCGCGCGCCTCCAGCCACTTGCCCAGCCGTACCAGCGTGATGACGACCGCGGCGCTCTCGAAATACAGGTGCGGCATATCGCCCGCATCGGCACGCCACCACAGCCACAGCGACAGCCCATAGGCCGCCGAAGTGCCCAGCGCCACGAGCAGGTCCATGTTGCCCGCCCCCGCGCGCAGCGCCTTCCAGCCCGCCCGGTAGAAACGCGCACCGATCACGCCCTGCACCGGGGTCGCCAGCAGCCACTGCAGCCACGCCGGCAACATCCACCCTGCGCCCAGCCAGCCGGCCACCATCGGCGCCACCAGCGGCAGCGACAATGCCGCCGACACCCACACGGGCCCGGGGCCGTCCCAGAACCCCGGCTCGACGGCGGCGGGGGCCGCAGCCACTTCGTCAGATGCGATGCACGCTTCATAGCCGGCCGCCACCACCGCCGCGACCAGCACGTCGCCGCTGACGTCGTCGGTCCGCTGAATGCGGGCACGCTCGGTAGCGAGGTTGACGCTGGCCGCCACCACGCCGGGCACCGCGCGCAGCGCGCGTTCGACCCGGCCCGCGCAGGCGGCACAGGTCATCCCCTGGATTTCCAGGTCGAGCGAAGCGGCATCGGCAAGGCTGGCGGTAGTCATGGGCAGCGGGTCGGACGGATGGAAGATGACATCAGCCTAGACCTTCCCATGTTAGGAAGGTCAAGCCGTCTTCATCTTACGCTTGCGTTTCCCACGGTGGGAAGGTTCATACTGCCGCCGTGTATCCTTCTCCCCACGTTCCCTGGAGCCGAACATGACGACGTTTTCCGTTGAAGGCATGAGCTGCGGCCACTGTGCCGCCGCCGTCACCCGCGCTGTGCAGCAGGTCGATGCCGCCGCCCAAGTGCAGGTGGACCTGCCCAGCCAGACCGTCGCCGTGCGCAGCGGCGCGACCACGGATGCCCTGCGGCAGGCCATCGAGCAGGCCGGCTACCCGGTCAAGGCGTGCGCCTGACCTGTCGGGCCCAATAGAAAAGGCGTGCCACTATGGCACGCCTCAGATTGCTGACAAAGGCCTCGCCCCCGGCGAGGCCTTTGTATTTAATAGCGGGATGCTCAAGACACCGACACCCGCGCAGCACGAACTCGAGATGGTGACGCTCGAGGAGCTTGTGCCGAAGGACCATCTGCTGCGCAAGATCGACGCGGCGGTGGATTTCGAATTCATCCGCGCCAAGGTCGCGCACCTGTACTGCGCCGACAACGGCCGCCCGGCACTCGATCCGGTAGTGATGTTCAAGCTGCTGTTCATCGGCTACCTGTTTGGGGTGCGCAGCGAGCGCCAGCTCATGCGCGAGGTGCAGGTCAACGTCGCCTATCGCTGGTTCGCCCGCTTCCGCCTGACCGACCGCGTGCCCGATGCTTCCACCTTCTCGCAGAACCGGCGCCGGCGCTACACCGACACCACGGTCTATCAGGAGATCTTCGACGAGATCGTGCGCCAGGCGATGGGGCACGGCATGGTCGACGGCCGGGTGCTCTATACCGACAGCACGCACCTCAAAGCCAACGCCAACAAGAACAAGTACGACGTGGTGAAGGTGGAGCAGACGCCTTCTGCCTACCTGGCCGAACTGGATGCGGCGGTCGATGCGGACCGGGTCGCGCACGGCAAGAAGCCGCTGCCGCGCGATGACGGTGACGGCGGGGCGCCCGGCGGCAAGCCCGAGGAGAAGGACATCAAGCGCAGCCGCACCGACCCGGACAAGTGGCTACATGGTGCGCGACGACAAGCCCCGTGGGTTCTTCTACCTGGACCACCGCACGGTCGATGCCAAGCACGCGATCATCACCGACACGCACGTCACCCCGGCCTCGGTGCACGACAGCCAACCGTATCTGGAGCGGCTGGACCGCCAGCGCGAGTGTTTCGGCTTTGCGGTGCAGGCGGTGGGGCTGGATGCCGGATACTTCATTCCCGCTGTCTGCAAGGGGCTGGAGGATCGCCAGATTGCCGGGGTGATGGGCTACCGCACGCCGAATCACAAGCCGGGCACGTTCTACAAACGGCAATACGAGTACGACCGCTATCGCGACGAGTATGTCTGCCCGGCCGGCCAGGCGCTGCCGTACAGCACGACCAACCGCAGCGGCTATCGCGAATGATGCGCACGCAGTGCACGAACAGCGCCAACGCGGTGAAGGTGGTGACGCGCCACGTTTGGGAGTGGGCCAAGGAGCGGGTTGACGCCAGGCGGCTGACCGAATGGGGCAAGCGCCTGTATGCCCGGCGCAAAGAGACGGTGGAGCGCAGCTTCGCCGATGCCAAGCAATTGCACGGACATCGCTACGCGCGCATGCGGGGGCTGCGCCGCGTGGCCGAGCAGTGCCTGCTGGCGGCTGCGGCACAGAACATCAAGAAGATCGCGCTGCTGCTGGCGCGCATGCGGGCGCTTTTACGCCACTTCTGCAGCCCTCGCGCACCTATGCGCCGGCTCGTCGCCCACTTCTCGACCCCTTCGGGTCGATTCGGCTGCCGCCGACCCAAAATCCGCTTCGCATAAAAGACAAAACCCCACACTCCGAAAAATGTGGGGTTCGTCAGCAATCTGAGGCGTGCCACTATGGCACGCCTTTTTTTGTGGATGCGGCGCCGCTCAGAAGCGGTAGCCGACCGACAGGAAGGTCACGATCGGGTTGATCGTGATCTTCGCTTCGGTCACGGAATGCTGACCGTTGGCCAGCGTGGTATCGATCTTGGCCGTGGTCTTCAGCGGCAGGTACGACACCGACAGGCCGACAAACCAATCCTTGGTGATCGCCGCTCAGCACCGGGTTGAGCGAGCTGTCCGTCGACACGGTGCTCGTGCTCGGGAAGCCGCCGCCCAGCACCTGGGTCTGGAACGCGCTGTTGATGATCTTCTCGTCGGTGAACCAGGTGTAGTTCAGGCCGGCGCCGACATAGGGGCGGAACTTGCTGTCCGCGTCACCGAAGAACCACTTGGCCAGCACGCTCGGGCTCCACTGCTTGGCCGAGCCGATCTGACCGTAGCGCGCGAACGAATCGGTGCCTTCGATCTTGTGGCGCGGCGGGATGCCGCCGACCAGTTCGACAGCCACGTTGTCGGTGAAGAAGTGCGTGAACGCCAGGCCGACCGTATCGGCATCCTTGATCTTGGCGCCCGTGTTGGCGACCTGCCGGTTGAGCGGCACACCGCCCACGCTGTCGATCTGCAGCGGGTCGCTCGAACTGTTCGGCATGACACGGAACCAGCCGAGGCTGAAGATGTTGCTCCCCGCGCTTTGGGCGTGGGCAGCGGTGGCAAGGATCATCCCGGCGGCGGCCGCCAGTGCTTTTTTATACGCCATGTCTGTGGTTGCTCCTGTAAGAAATGCGTCTGGCGCAAACGATACCAGTGCATTCTAGGTCTCCTCCCAGGCGGAGGTGAGGTCATTATCCGATTTGGCTGCCTTGGCCCAGAACCTTTTTTATAGAGGTTTCCTGTTACAAGCGCTCCGGTCATGCAGCTCGCGGCATGCCTTTGCGCACGGCGCCGCGTTTTTAAACAAGCGGGGCTTTCGACAGCGCCAGCGTGCAAGCGGCCAGGTCCCACAAGGCGCTGCCCACGCTCTTGAATACCACCGGCACCGCCGCAGTGGCCTGCGCGCCAACATCGGGCTCGGCGTCGATGCACTGTTGCAGCGGTCGCACACGTGACCCTGGCACGCCCGCCTGCAGCAGGTCACCCGCTTCGGCATCGAGGTCGACCAGGGTATCGGCAAAGAGCCGGCCCGCCGCGGCCGCTTGTACGCACAGCCGGGGCGGCAGTTCCGCCATCTCGGGGCGGAACGCACCGACCGCCGCCACAAAATGCTGCGCGCGCCAAACCTCGCCCACGCCCGCCGTACCCGCTTCAGCCAGATCCGGCAGGACCGGCTGGATAGAGGGCGTGGCCGTGATTACCAGCGGCGCATACGGCAGCACGGTGCGCGCCGCCTGGGCCATGCCCGCCGCGTCGCCCGCGGCCACCGCGGTCGCCTCCAGGCCGAGCTTGCGGGCATGGGCAACCAGTGCCTCGGCGTTGGCAGCGATCCGGGTGACGATGGTGACGCGCCGCGTGCCGAGCCCGATGCGGAACGCTTCCAGATGCGCGCGCGCCTGGACGCCGGCACCGATCAGCAGCAGGTCGCCGGCGGGTTCCGGTGCCAGCAGCCGCGCCGCCAGCAGCGAAACCGCAGCCGTGCGATGCGCCGTCACCGTCGGGCCGTCGAGCAGCAGACGGCGCACACCAGTCGCCGCGTCCATCACCACCACCTCGCCATGAGTGGCGGGCAGCCCGCGCGTGGCATTGTGCGGGTGCACGGTGATCATCTTGGCGATGGCGATCTCGGCATTGGACGCCGGCATCACCAGCAGGCTGCCCGGCCCGGGCACCGGCATCACCAACCGCGCCGGCGCCTGGGCACGGCCCGCGCGCGCGTCGCGCAGCACCTGCGCGATGGCATCGGCCAGGGCGGCATACGGCAGGCGCGCCGCCGTGGCGGTCGCGTCAAGGGTCTGCAGCATGGCAGCTCCGTCGGGAAGGAAAGACTGCGGCGGCTTACGCCGGGGCGGCCGGCATGGCGCGGCGCGGCGGCGCGCGCCGGGTCAGCAGGCCGGCGACGATCAGCAGTTGGGCGGCGGCGTAACTCCACCAGATCGCCAGTTCGTGGTCGCTGAACGGAAACACGAAGACGCTGATGCCGACCATCGCATCGGAAGCGGCGAAGGCCGTGGCGCCCCACGCGGTCAGCGGCCCCGGCAGGCGCGCGAGCAGCGCCGCGCTGACCATGGCCGACAACACGATCACGTAGGCAATCACCGGCCCCCGAAGGTCGCCCAGGCCCGGCCAGTACCACATCAGCATACCGATCCCCACGCCCAGCACCGCGCCGACGCCGAGCAGCCGCAGCGCCGAATACTCGCCGCGCAACGACACCAGCACGCGCAGGTAGCACAGGTGCGCGAGCAGGAAGGAAGCCAGGCCGGCGACGAAGGAAACCCTCAGCCCCGGCAAAGCCAGCAGGAGATCGCCCAGCGCGGAGAACAGCAGCGCAGCGATCAGCCAGCGGCGCTCGCGCGACGTCTCGTGCAGCGAGGCCGCGCGGGCCAGCAGCAACGCCATCAGCATCTTCCACAGCGGCTGGGCGACGATGCGGCCGACCAGCGGCGTACCGGGCCCCACGTCCACGGCCACCATGGTCAGCATGCCGCCGTAGGTCACGCCGGCCACCGCGGCCGCCACCCACCACGCGCGAACCCGTGCCGGCATGCCGTAGCCGCCCGCACGTTGTTCCGGCGCAGGCGCAGGCCGCGTGGTGTGACCTTCGACCATCGTTGTCTCCCCCCTTCAGATACGCATGCAGCGTGACACGTCGCGCACCCTCGCGCAAGGCATCGGCCGGACCGGCTATCCGCCCAGGTGAGCCAACGGCAGCGCGCCGTCGCGCTTGAGTGCCGTGAGCACGATATTGGAGCGGACATTGTCCACGCCCGGCACGCGCATGAGCTTGCGCATCACGAATTCCGACAGCGCCGGCAGGTCCGGCACGACCACGCGCAGCATGTAATCGGCGTCGCCGGCCACCGAATAGCACTCCTGGACAGCATCGAGCAGCAGGATCTCTTCGCGAAAGCGTTCGACGATGGCGTCGCCGTGATGGGCGAGCTTGACGCTGGCGAAGACCGTCACGCCCAGGCCCAGCCCGGTCGGCGACAGGATCACGCGGTAACCCTCGATGACCCCTTCCGCTTCCAGCCGCGCGAGCCGGCGCCCGACCTGGCTGGCCGACAGGTGGACCTGCTCCGAGAGCTGCTGGTGGGTCGCGCGGCCATCGCGCTGAAGGGCGGCAAGCAGGGCCAGATCGAAGGAATCGAGGGAAATCATGCAAACCTCCTGCGTGAATGGATTTAATTCTGCACGAAATCCGCAAACAACGCGCGAATGGTGCCGGTTTTGCGGCCAATCCGCGCGGTCCCACCCCTACACTGGCCGGATTCCCATCGCATTCGACCCAGGTACCTAGCATGGCCATCGCCCCCACCGCCAGCGCAGCCCCCAGCCCGGCCCCGGCCGGCTTCACCGGCACCCTGACCGACAAGCTCCGCGAACAGTTCGCCGACGGCCTCGACGGCCAGACGCTGCGCCCGGATTTCACGATCGAGCAACCGGTCCACCGCTACACCGCCGCCGACCACGCCACTTGGCGCACGCTGTACGACCGCCAGGAAGCCCTGCTGCCCGGCCGCGTCTGCGAGGAATTCCTGCAAGGCCTGGCCACGCTCGGCATGCGCCGCGAAAGCGTGCCGTCGTTCGACCAGCTCAATGAAACGCTGATGCGCGCCACCGGCTGGCAGATCGTGGCCGTGCCCGGGCTGGTGCCGGACGAAGTCTTCTTCGAGCACCTCGCCAACCGCCGCTTCCCGGCCAGCTGGTGGATGCGCCGCCCCGACCAGCTCGACTACCTGCAGGAGCCGGACTGCTTCCACGACATCTTTGGCCACGTGCCGCTGCTGATCAACCCGATCTTCGCCGACTACATGCAGGCGTACGGCCAGGGCGGCCTGAAGGCTGCGCGCCTCGGCGCGCTCGACATGCTGGCGCGGCTGTACTGGTACACGGTGGAGTTCGGCCTGATCCGCACGCCGGCCGGTCTGCGCATCTACGGCGCGGGCATCGTCTCGAGCAAGAGCGAATCGGTGTATGCGCTGGATTCGGCCAGCCCCAACCGCATCGGCTTCGACGTGCGCCGCATCATGCGCACGCGCTACCGCATCGACACCTTCCAGAAGACCTACTTCGTGATCGACAGCTTCGAGCAGTTGTTCGACGCCACGCGCCCGGACTTCACGCCGCTGTATGAAGAACTCGGCAGGCTGCCGACGTTCGGCGCCGGCGACGTGGTGGACAGCGATACCGTCCTCAATACCGGCACCCGCGAGGACTGGGGCGATACGGCGGATGTCTGAGCGCTGGCTATACTGCGCGCATTCCCATTCGCCATCTCTCCAAGACCATGATGCCGACTCTCAATGACGAACAACGCAAGGCCCTGTTTGCGGAACTGCAGGGCTGGTCGACGCAAAGCGACCGCGATGCCATCCACAAGCGCTTCACCTTCACGGACTTCAACGCCGCGTTCGGCTTCATGACGCGCGTGGCGCTCAAGGCCGAGCAGATGAATCATCATCCGGAGTGGTTCAACGTGTGGAATCGCGTGGACATCACGCTGTCCACGCACGATGCCAACGGCCTCACGCATCGCGATGCCGATCTCGCGCGCTTCATCGAGCAGGCCGCGAAGCTGACCGGCGCCAAGTAAGCAGCCGGTCCCCCGCGACTACGCGCCCGTTGCGGCGCGCCACGCCTCCAACGCCGCCCGCGCCTTCTCGCCCAGTTGCTCCGGGGCGATGCGGGTGGCGCCTTGTACAATCATCAGCGCATACGGCTTGGCCAGTGCCGACGCCTCGGCACACAGCCGCAATTCCTCGCCCTGCGAGGGCGAACGGGCGCGCCAGTAGTTGATGGCGGCTTCCAGGTCGGTGATCGTGAGCAGGGCATCGGTCATGCGGCCATTGTAGCGCCGCCCCCGAGGCCCGGCCCACCCCTCTCCTCTCGCTACGTCATGCGCATCCTGCTGATTGAAGACGACCGCGCCATCGCCAGCGGCATCCACGCCGGCCTCACGCAGGCGGGCCACCGTGTCCTCGCCGTGCACGACGGTGTGTTTGCCGTCGAGCATCTCGCGCGGCAATCGCACGATCTCGTGATTCTCGACCTGGGGTTGCCGGGCATCGACGGCATGACGCTGCTGTCGCAATACCGCGCGCGCGACCGCAGCACGCCCGTGCTGATCCTGACCGCGCGCGACAGCCTGCAGGACAAGGTGAACGGCCTGAACGCCGGTGCCGACGACTACCTGCTCAAGCCCTTCGAGATGCTCGAACTGGTCGCGCGCGTGCAAGCCCTGCTGCGCCGGCGCGGCGACAACGGCGAGCCGATGCCACGCCCCGACATCGTGGTCGGACGCCTGCGCATGAGCGGTGCGGAACGCCGCATCTTCGTCGATGCCTCGGCGCTGGAGCTGTCGCCGCGCGAATTCGCCGTGCTCGAACTGCTGATGCTGCGGCAAGGCCGCGTGGTCAGCAAGGTACAGCTGCAGGACCATCTCGCCAGCTTCGGCCACGCGCTGGGCGAGGCGGGCCACGACGTGGTGGGCGACACCGCCATCGAAGTCTACGTGCACCGCGTGCGCCGCAAGATCGAGCAGACCGAGGCGGAGATCGTCACGGTGCGCGGCTTCGGCTACCTGCTGCAGGCACGCGCCGCGGCATAAGGCACGCCTCCGCCGTCATGTTCAAGCGCCATCGTCCTGCCGCATCGTCCTCGCCGGCCACCGGCGCGAACCACGCAACCAGCCTGCGCCTGCACCTGCTGCGCGCGCTGGCCGCACCGCTGTTCGGGCTGGTGGTCGGCACCGGTGCGTTGTCTTACTGGCTGGCGGCCCATTACACCGCACAGGTGTTCGATCGCGCGCTGGTCGGCGTGGCCAATGCGCTGGCCGGACAATTGCGGCTGGCCGGTCCGCACGTCAACGCCACGCAGATCGATGACATCGCTCTCGCCGCGCAGACCCTGGTGCAGAGCAGCGGCGAAGACCGCGTCTACTGGCGCATCGCCGGCCCCTCCGGCACGCTGGCCGGACGCGAGGCACCGCTGGGCTACGGCTCGGGCCAGGTGCACATGGGCGAGGCGCGCGTGTTCTACAGCTGGCTCGACGGCAAGCAGGTGCGCGCCGTGCATCTGCTGGTGCCGGGCATCACGGCCGAGATACCGTGGCCCCGGTCTCCGCACCCGCAGGTCGCCCCCGAGGCGCAGAACGATGTCACGCGCCCGGCCCTCGCGCCCACGCAGGCGCAGACCGCGCGTTCCGCCAACCCGCTTGCACCGCCGGATGCGATGCAGCCGGAGGACGGGATCGTGATCGAGGTGGCCGAGCTGCTCGACCGGCGCGATCTGGCCGCCAAAGAGGTGCTGCTGTCGGTGTCGATTCCGCTGATTGTTCTGCTGGCGGTGGGCGGGCTGATCCTGATGCTGGTGCTCAAGGAAGAACTGCAGCCGCTGCAGACCCTGGCCGACACCCTCAACCGGCAGAGCGCGCAATCGGTGACGCCGCTGCCGGCCGAATCCGCCGGACGCGTGCCGGCCGAACTGCAGCCCCTGATCAACGCCATGAATGCGCTGCTGGCGCGCCTGCGCGATGCGCTGCAAGCCCAGCGCACCTTCATCGCCGATGCCGCGCACCAGCTGCGCACGCCGCTGACCGCGCTCAAGCTGCATGCCGATCGCGCAGTCGACGCGAAGACACTCGAAGAGGCACGCCCGGCCCTGCTCGAACTGCAGGCCAGCGCCAACCGTGCTGTGCGCCTGTCCAACCAGTTGCTGACCCTGGCGCGCGCCGAGCACGGCATGACGCTGG
Organism: Ralstonia solanacearum K60; assembly: GCF_002251695.1. Taxonomy (NCBI): domain Bacteria; kingdom Pseudomonadati; phylum Pseudomonadota; class Betaproteobacteria; order Burkholderiales; family Burkholderiaceae; genus Ralstonia; species Ralstonia solanacearum. The sequence continues at coordinate 1,941,717 of NZ_NCTK01000001.1, read as the reverse complement.
ATCAGTTGGGCCCGCCGACACGCCTGGACCTGGTGGCCCTGGCCTTCGACACCGGCGCGGAATGGGTGCCGCGTGCGCTCGCACAGGGGCTCGATCTCGGTTTCGAAGCGTGGCCGCCGCTGGCAAGCCCCGCCGCCATGCTGCCGACACCCGTGCTGGGCAACACCGTGCTGCTGCGCGAGGCCATCGGCAACCTGCTCGACAACGCCATCAAGTATGTGCCGCCGGGCGGCCGGGTGACCCTGCGGGCCGGCATCGAAACATCGGCCGGGAGCGGGGCCGCGGCCGATGCGCAAGCGGGCCGGCTGGGCGTCGTCTGCGTGGAGGACAACGGCCCGGGGATCCCGTCCGGGCGCCGCGCCGAAGTGTTCCAGCGCTTTTTCCGCGGCGATGCCGATCATCGCCCGGGCCAGCCGCAGGGCAGCGGCCTGGGCCTGGCCATCGTGCATGACATCGTGCGGCTGCACGGCGGCACCGTGGCCATCGACGACGCCGTCGCACGCGATGGCGCACAGGTGATGCGCTTCGTGCTGCGCCTGCCGCTGGCGGATGCCCGCGCCTGAACGGCGCCGGCGGCCTACTTCTTCGTTTTCTTCTCGGGCGGCGCGAGCATGGTGCCGCGGCATTTCTTTGCGCCGCAGTGGCAGGCGAACTGCGCCTTGAGCGCCTTGGTCTGGCGCCCTTCGATCACCAGCCCGTAGTCGTAGAACAGCTCCTCGCCCGCTTCGATGTCGCGCAGGGCGTGGATGAAGACGCGGCCGTCCTTCTCGCGCGCCTCGCAGTTCGGCTTGCAGGCGTGATTGATCCAGCGCGCGCGGTTGCCGCCGTACTTGGCGTCGATCACGCTGCCGTCTTCCAGGCTGAAGTAGAAGGTGTGATTGGGGTCGCTGGGATCGTGCGGATGGCGGCGCAACGCTTCCTTCCACGAAATGTGCTCGCCCTTGTATTCGATGATCTTCTTGCCTTGGGCGATGGTCGCCACTGCATAGACGCCGCGCCCATGCACGCCCGACTCGCGCACGGCGATGCGGTCGCGACGGCGCAGCCCGGCCGGTTCGGGCGGGGTCTGCGGGTGGGCGTCGTCCAGATCTTTGGCAGCAGTGGAAGAACGTGGCATGGGGCAGCGGAGAAAATGCGGGAACATCGGTCGGCGAAGCCGTGAGCCTACACCAAAAGCATGGCCTCCCGACACGCTGCTCCACCGGCCCGGGCAGCCCGGCTAGGCCAAGCCGGGCCCGCAATGTGGATAACCCGGCCTGCAACTGTGGATAACTACCAGGAAAGCCTGTTCGCTGTCTGTGGCTGTCCTGTCGATGGCGCCGGAACAACTTGCATACATGTCGACAGGTCGCGGATGGGAAGCGCGGATCCATCCACGTCAGGACACACACTGTCCGGCACGTTTTGCATACAACAAGCGCTTGAAACCAAAGTGTTTTTTCCGGTTATCCACAGAAAAGGCACGACGTTTACTACTACTACTATTTGTATACATAAAGAAAAAGGTAAACCCATCGATCGACGGCAGTCGATCCCACCTGTTGCGAGCAAGCCAATCCAGAACAGCATCCTCTGCAGATCGATGTGATGGGATCGTCTCGCTATACAACGGCCGTGCGGGCTTGCGGAACCTGCGAACGGCGTCCGGTTACAAAGCTCACGTGCCGGCGCGGAATGCATCCCGGTATCATGTCGCCCTTGGAGCCACCCCCTGGGGGCTCTGATGTGTGTTTTATCTACTCTTGAAGGGAGTCAAGCAATGACGAAAACCGAACTGATCGACGCCATCGCCAGCGGCGTGGACGGTCTGACCAAAGCCAAGGCAGAGCAGGCACTGAACGTGACACTGCAAGCCATCATGGAGTCCGTCGGCAAGGGCGATGCGGTCAGCCTGATCGGCTTTGGCACCTTCAGCCAGGGCGAGCGCGCCGAGCGGATGGCACGCAACCCGCGCACCGGCGAAGAAATCAAGGTGGAAGCCGCCAAGACCGTCAAGTTCAAGGCCGGCCAGAAATTCAAGGATGCAGTCAACGTCTGAATCAGACGCTGACGACCCTGGCGCGGCCGGCTTACCGGATCCGACGCCACCGACGTGGCATGCCACTGCATGCGTGAGTGATCCGCGGCATTGGCGTACCACGTCGTAGGGCCGACAATCTTGAGGCCCGATAGTTGTATCGCCTCCTCCGATCATGTCTCGCCCCCTTCCGCGCGTTCTGCGCATCGCATTTCCCCTGCTGCTGATGGCTCCGCTGGTCTGGTTCGCCGGCTGTACGACGCCGCCCGCGCGTCCGCAGGCCGAGCCGCTGCCCGATCACGAAGTGGTGGCCACGCGTCCCGGCGCCACGGCGCGCGACAGGATGATCGAGATCGCGCTGACGGAATGGGACCGCTGGGGGCGCCAGGTCGTGCGCGTCGGCCGCGACGACACGTATTGCGTGACCGAGGGCGGTTTTCCGGACCAGCCGCCCGGCCGATGGCTGACGGTGGGCGAGCCGGCCGCTTCGCCGGGCGAGGACGATGCCGCCGGCAGCGGTGGCGATTTGCCCGCCGACAGGCCGCTGGCCGGCGCGTCCGACACATTTCCCAGCTTGCCCGCCGCCACCTGCCTGCGTTATCCCGACGGCTCCGGCGGCGAAGCCACCGCGCGCGGCTGCATGCTGGCCCAGCGCTACTGGCGCATCGTCGGCAAAGAGCCGACCTGCCAGCAGTTGACCACCGGCGCATGGGCCTGGTCGGCCGTGTTCATCTCGTGGATCATGCGCAAGGCCGGCCTGCAGAACAACCAGTTCCTGACCGGCGCCACCCACGCCGAATATGTGACCGACGCGCGCGACCACCTGCTCCGGCAGGCCGCGTTCACGCTCGAACGCACGCCAGCCGTGCCGCGCCCGGGCGACCTGATCTGCTCCGCGCGCGGGGCCGACCGTTTCATGTCCGACCCGGCCGAGATCCGCTCGGGCATGACGCCCATGCACTGCGACCTCGTGGTCGAGGTCGATCCGCTGCGGCACGAGGTCAAGTCGATCGGCGGCAATGTGCAGCAGTCGGCGTCCATGAGCATCACCGAACTCAACGATGCCAACCAGCTCGATCCCTATACGAATTCGGTGATGCAGTGGTTCGTGATCCTGCGCAATCAGTTGCCCTGACAGCCGCTGCATGGCACGGCCGGGACGTTCGCAGTGACCGCATTCGCCGGTGGGTCATGAGCAGGCCGGAGCGCTGACCGGCGCCGCGACCAGGAGACCCATACTGCTACCGTTTCAGGCTCAACTCGGACTGCGGTGCGAGCGAGGATCGATTCGCCGACCCGCACCATCGATTGCATCGATCCGACAGACCGTTCGTGACCCTTCTTTCCTGATCGACTGATGACACGCATCTGCATCGTGGGCGCCGGCGCGGTCGGCGGGTATCTGGGCGCCCGGCTCGCGCTGGCCGGCGAGGCCGTCAACGTGCTGGCGCGCGGCGCCACGCTGCAGGCGCTGCAAACCGCCGGCCTGCGCCTGACCGAAGACGGTGCCACGCACACGCTGCCCGTCCGGGCGACGCATGATGCCGTGGCGCTGGGTGAACAGGATGTCGTGATCGTCGCCGTCAAGGCGCCGGCCCTGGAGAGCGTGGCCGCCGCCATCGCGCCGCTGATCGGCCCCGGCACGTGCGTGGTGGTGGCGATGAATGGCGTGCCGTGGTGGTTCTTCGACCGCCCGGGGCCGCTGCAGGGCCAGCGCCTGCAGGCGGTCGATCCGCACGGACGCATTGCGCAGGCGATTCCGACCCGGCATGTGCTGGGCTGCGTGGTGCACCTGACGAGCGCCACCGCGTCGCCCGGCCATATCCGGCACGGCAACGGCCGGCGGTTGATTCTCGGGGAACCGGCCGGCGGAGCTTCGCCACGGCTGGCGTCCATCGCCGCGCTGTTCGGGCGCGCGGGCCTGCAGGCCGAATGCAGCGAAGCGATCCAGCGCGACATCTGGTTCAAGTTGTGGGGCAACATGACCATGAACCCGGTCTCGGTGCTGACGGGGGCCACGTGCGACCGCATCCTCGATGATCCGCTGGTGTCGGCCTTCTGCCTCGCGGTGATGGCGGAAGCGAAAGCGATCGGCGCGCGCATCGGTTGCCCGATCGAGCAGAGCGGCGAGGCGCGCAGCGCGGTGACACGCCAGTTGGGGGCCTTCAAGACCTCGATGCTGCAGGATGCCGAAGCCGGGCGCGGTCCGCTGGAGATCGATGCGTTGGTGGCTTCGGTGCGCGAGATCGGTCGGCACGTAGGTGTGCCGACTCCGCAGATCGATACGCTGCTGGGTCTGGTGCGGCTGCACGCCCAGACCCGCGGACTCTACTGATCGACCGATTGCCGAGGTGATGCACTTACGGCGCCAGCGCCGGGTGTTTCAGCGCGTGCGCGGTTTCGACCCACGGCTGTTGGAACGCGTCATCGTCGCGCTTGAGGCCGAGCGCGCTGTCGGCGGCTTGAAGTCGTCGTAGGACAGGACGTTGGTGTGCAGGTCGGTGGTCTCCAGCACGGCGAGCGTCGCACTGGTGCCGGCGGGCGCGGTGGATGCGGCGGGCGGACCGTCGCTGCCACCGCAGGCGGGCAACGATATCGACAACAAGGCGGCAAGCGACAATGCCGCCGACGACAACGGTCGGACTTGCAGGGACTTCTCCCTGAATGTTTTTTTATGGGTGCGGACTGCGGGGCGCGAGCGCGATCGATTTGCGCAACGCGAGAGGACAGCGGACCGGGCCGGGGGCTCAGAACCGGCGAGTATCGGAAGGGCCCAAGATGCGCGCCCGGCGCGGGTCTCCCTCGGATGGGGGAGGCGCGGGTCCAAAAAATCCGGTATATCCCGCTAACAACGTTAGAATGGGCCATTTTTCCGCGTAGCCGTTCTATGTCCCAGAAGAAAGCGCCGCTGTTCGAGATCCGCAGTGGCACCGTCGATGCCCTGCTGCTGTCGCCGCGCACTGCAGACATGGACGCACTGGCCGCCGAGCTCACACGGCGCTTTGCCGACACGCCGGAGTTTTTCTCCAACGACGTGATCGCCATCGACGTGCGCCGCCTCGCCGCCGACGAACGTTTGCCCATCGACCGTCTGGTGCAGACCCTGACCGGGCTGCGCGCCCACGCCATCGGCGTGGTGGCGAGCCCCGAGCAGGCCGAATGGGCCCAGGCCCATGGCCTGCCGCTGCTGGACAGCCACGGTCGCCGCCCGCGCGGCGAGCGCAGCGAGGACGCCGCCGAAGCGGCGCCCGCGGCTGCCGAGCCGGCGCCAGTGCCCGCGGCGCTCCCTGCTCCGCCGGCCGAAGCCGTGGCCATGCAGCCCGGCACGATGATCATCGACAAGCCCCTGCGCTCCGGGCAGCGCGTCTATGCGCGCGGCGACCTGGTCGTGCTCGACCTGGTGAGCGACGGCGCCGAGGTGATCGCCGAGGGCAACATCTACGTGTATGCCTCGCTGCGCGGCCGCGCGCTGGCGGGCGTGAAGGGCAACCTGGGTGCGCGTATCTTCTGCACGTGCCTGGAGCCCCAATTGATTTCCATCGCCGGCATCTACCGCACCGGCGAAACGCCGTGGCCGGACGCATTCGCAAGCAAGCCCGCGCAGATCCGGCTGTCGGAGAACACGCTGGTTCTCGAACCGCTGCGGATGAAATGACGCGCCTCGTGCGTGCCGAGCGACTTAACTTTCAGATAGACGAACCATGACCAAGATCATCGTAGTCACCTCCGGCAAGGGCGGCGTCGGCAAGACGACCACCAGCGCGGCGTTCTCCGCCGGCCTCGCGCTGCGCGGCCACAAGACCGCCGTGATCGACTTCGACGTCGGCCTGCGCAACCTCGACCTCATCATGGGTTGCGAGCGCCGCGTGGTGTACGACCTGATCAACGTGATCCACGGCGAGGCCAACCTCAACCAGGCGCTGATCAAGGACAAGAAGTGCGAGAACCTGTTCATCCTGCCGGCCTCGCAGACGCGCGATAAGGACGCGCTCACGCGCGAGGGCGTCGAGAAGGTCATCAACAGCCTGGCCGACATGGGCTTCGAATACATCGTCTGCGACTCGCCGGCCGGCATCGAATCCGGCGCGCTGATGGCGATGTACTTCGCCGACGAGGCCATCGTCGTGACCAACCCGGAAGTCTCGTCGGTGCGCGACTCCGATCGCATCCTGGGCATCCTGTCGTCCAAGTCGCGCCGCGCCATCGAAGGCAAGGAGCCGATCCAGGAGCATCTGCTGCTCACGCGCTACAACCCTAAGCGCGTGTCCGAAGGCGAAATGCTGTCGCTGACCGATGTGCAGGAGATCCTGCGCATCAAGCTGATCGGCGTGATTCCGGAATCGGAAGCCGTGCTGCAGGCCTCCAACCAAGGCATCCCGGCCATCCACCTGGAAGGCACCGACGTGGCCGCCGCCTACGCCGACGTGATCGACCGTTTCCTGGGCAAGGAAAAGCCGCTGCGCTACGTCGAGTACAGCAAGCCGGGCTTCCTGCAGCGCCTGTTCGGCGGCAAATAAGGAGACGCCATGTCGATCCTGTCTTTCCTGCTGGGCGAGAAGAAGAAGACCGCGAGCGTCGCCAAGGAGCGCCTGCAGATCATCCTCGCCCACGAGCGGTCTTCGCACAGCGCACCGGCCGACTACCTGCCCGCCCTGCAGCGCGAGCTGGTGGCGGTCATCTCCAAGTACGTGAAGATCGGCAACGACGACATCAAGGTCAACCTCGAGCGCCAGGACAACCTGGAGGTGCTGGAGGTCAAGATCGAGATTCCGCAGGCCTGAACCGTCGGGGCTGGCGGATGATCCGGCCGGCCCGCGTTTCCCACCGAAGTTGACGCGATCGCCGGCGCGGGACTGTAATGCAGGCACACCGTTCTGCCGGAGCCTGCCATGTCCTCCCCGCCGCTTGCCGATCGCGTCGATCCATCCGCCCATGTGACACCGGTGCAGGCCCTGGCCCGGATCTGGCATACGCTGGGGCAGCCGGACGAGGCGCTGTCGCGCGTGACGCTGACGGGCGCGGAGCCGGCGCTGCCCTCCTCGTTTGCCGTCGGCACGCTGGCGCAAAGCACGATCGCGGCGGCGGCACTGGGGGTGGCCCATGTCGATACGCTGCGCACCGGCCGGCGCCAGGCCGTCTCGGTGGACATGCATCACGCCGCGCTCGAATTCCGCTCGGAGCGCTATTTCCGCGTCGACGGCCAACTGCCGCCCGAACCCTGGGACAAGATCGCCGGCCTTTACCGTTGCGGCGATGGCCGCTGGGTGCGCCTGCATACCAACTTCCCGCATCACCGTGATGGTGTGCTGCGCCTGCTGGGCTGCACGCACGACCGCGAGGCCGTGGCGCGCGCACTGGCCGGCTGGCAGGCCCTGGCTTTCGAGGATGCCGCCGCCGAGGCCGGCCTGGTGGCGAGCGCCGCGCGTACCTTCGACGAATGGGACCGGCATCCGCAGGGCGTGGCCGTGGCCGGTCTGCCGCTGGTGACCCTTGAGCGCATCGGCGATGCTCCGCCCGAGCCGCTGCCGCCGCATGGCCAAGGGGGTGAAGGGGACGAAGAGCGTCCGCTGTCGGGCGTGCGCGTGCTGGACCTCACGCGCGTGATCGCCGGCCCGGTCTGCGGCCGCACGCTGGCTGCGCACGGTGCCGATGTGTTGCTCGTGACCGGGCCGCATCTGCCGTCGATTCCGCCGCTGGTGATCGACACCGGGCGCGGCAAGCGTTCGGCCCGGCTCGATCTGCGCGATGCGGCCGATGCGGATCGCCTGCGCGCCCTGCTGGGCGAGACCGATCTCTTTGTCCAGGGCTATCGGCCGGGTGGGCTGGCGGCGTTGCAATTCGGGCCGCAGCAGGCGGCGGCACTGCGGCCGGGCATCGTCTACGTGAGCCTGTCGGCGTATGGGCATGCCGGCCCGTGGGCCGGCCGCCGCGGCTTCGATTCGCTGGTGCAGACCGCCGCCGGCTTCAACTGGGCCGAAGCCGAGGCCGCCGGCGAGACCGGGCCGCGCCCGCTGCCCGCGCAGGCACTCGACCATGCCGCCGGTTACCTGATGGCCGCGGGGGCGATGGCGGCGCTGGCCCGCCGCATCACCAAAGGCGGCAGTTGGCACGTGCGCGTGTCGCTGGCGCAGACGGCGCAGTGGCTGCGCGGCCTGGGCCGCCCCGGCCATGGCCTGGATGCGGCGGACCCGCGCTATGAGGACATCGGCGCGTGGCTGGAGACCGCGCCCTCCGGCTTCGGCGCGCTGACCGCGTTGCGTCACGCCGGGCAGCTCTCGGACACGCCGCCGCGCTGGACGCTTCCCGCCGTGCCCCTGGGGACGCACGCCGCGACCTGGCCGTCACTGCGCTGAGCCGCGGGCGCTGCGGCGCCCACAGGAACCACCGCAGCCTCCGCGCTGCCGAATGGTAGGATCGCGCCCTTCCCCATTCGCTTGTGTGCAGGGCGTCCGTCCGAGCACACGTGGCCTGCCATGCTCAGCTACCGACACGCCTTCCACGCCGGCAACCATGCCGATGTCCTCAAGCACGCCATCGTGGTGCAGTTGCTCGACCACCTGACGCAGAAGGACAAGGCGTTCTGGTACATCGACACGCATGCCGGGGCCGGACTTTACTCGCTGGACCATGCCTGGGCAAAGAAGAAGGCCGAGTTCGAGACGGGCATCGGCCGGCTGTGGCATGCCGTGGGCGCCGGCCAGACGCTGCCGCCGCTGCTGGAGGCGTACCTGGAGCAGGTGCGGCAACTCAATCCGGACGGCCGCCTCAAGCACTACCCCGGCTCGCCGTGGCTGGCCTGGCAGATGCTGCGCGACCACGACCGCCTGCGTCTCTTCGAGCTGCACAGCTCCGAGATCCAGGTGCTGAGCAACAACTTCCGCGGCGCCGGCCGCAAGGTCATGCTGTATGACGGCGACGGCTTCGGCGGCATCAGGGCCATCCTGCCGCCGCCGCCCCGGCGCGCGCTGGTGCTGATCGACCCGTCGTTCGAAGACAAAGAGGACTACGCGCGCACCGTGCAGACCCTGCAGGACGGCTTGCAGCGCTTCGCCACCGGCACGTATGCGATCTGGTATCCGCAGGTGCAGCGGCGCGAATCGGCGCAGTTGCCGGCGCGGCTCAAGCAACTGGGGCTGTCCGACTGGCTCCATGTCACGCTCACCGTCAAGCGCCCCGTCGAGGGCGGCCTGGGCCTGCACGGCAGCGGCATGTTCATCGTCAACCCGCCGTGGACGCTCAAGGCGCAGTTGCAGGACACCATGCCCACGCTGGTGCGGCTACTCGGCCAGGACGATGGCGCGGGGTTTGTGTTGGAGGGGCAGGCGCGCTGAGCGCAGGCGCTCAGGTTTGCGGCTCCGGCGGTGTGTCCTTGCCCAGCGCGGCCCGACGGGCGCGGCGGCGTTCAGCGGCAGTGATATCCTCGGCATCCTTCTTGGCCTGGAGAGGATGCGGTTGGACCGGGTATCCCCGCAGATCGGATGCGACTTCGACGATACGCTGCGCAGCATCCGTCATGGTGTCGACGCTGTGCGCACCGATCATCCTGGCGACGCGTGTGGCGTGGATCTCGCGCCGCAGCGGTTGCATCAGGCGCTCGTTGGTGACCGGCGGTTCGGCGGAGGAAAGGGTGGCACAGTCCGGGGGCACCGCGAGCTTGTCCAGGTCGGCCGGCTTCGACATGTCCGCTTTGACGCGATCCGTGAAGGCTCGCGCCACGATGGGCGTCACCCCCCAGACCTTATCGGGCGGGTAGCGATAGTCCGGGCCGAGCCGGCGCATGGTCTCGCCGATGCCGCCGCGCATCCGTGTCGCCAGCACGGTCTCCAGCATTTCCATGTCGGCGTGGGCTTCCTCGCCGGAAGCCTTGTCGTAGCCGAATTTCGTGTTCCGGTCCCCGGGGTGGTAGGTCATCGCACCGTCCACCGCAAAGAGCGCAGACCCCTTGCCCCACGGATCGATGAAGACGTCGCGCTCCGGATCCGGTTCGGCACCACGGTGCACGACTGCCCAGAAGTGGTCGAAGTCGTCGATATGGACGTTGTCGACCGTTTCCCCCTCCTTCAGTTTCGCGGCGTGGAGGAAGGTGGCCAGATCGGCGTGTTCGCCGCAGTTCCCCGCCCCTGCCACCATCGCGATGGCGGCCCACACGACCGGCTTGGGATGAGCGCGCCACATGGATTCCTGGATGGAGCGACCACCCTGCGCAATGAGCGTGCTCAATCCATTGGTGGCATCGATATCGACCTGCACATTGCCGCGCCCGTGCTTCAGTATCCGGCGGGCTTGCAGCAGCGTTTCATTGGCGTCGCGCAATGTGTCCAGTGGTTCACCGTGGACGGGACGCTGGTCGACCTCCCGGGCCATCAGATAGCCGCCGAACTGGCGTTCGCCATCCGTCAGGAAGCGCGCCGGTTCGGCGGGTGTCTCGGGTGTCTCGGGTAGCGCTTGCCGGCGCGAGGATCCGATCCGTGGCGTCAAGCCTTGCAGGGCAGCCGGCGCCCGGCGGGGGCTGCGCGCTGGCGAGCCCGGCTGGTCGGGCCCCCGGGACGACGACGGGGCCGCGGTTTCCGCCTCCGGGCGCGAGACGGATGGACGGAAGCACCTGAAGATCGACGGCAGGACGGGCGGCATGGCGGGCAGCTCAGTGGATGCGCGAGTGGCGGCCAGGCCAGCATAGGCAACCTGCGGCCCGGGCCGCACGTGCTGCACGAACCCGTGGCCTGGACGGCGAAATGCCGATGTTGTCTTTACGGCTGCCGCTGTGTGCGCCGCCCGCCAGGCAACGGGCGTTGATGCCCGTGCATCACGCCGTCGGCCTGACCTCGAATCCCGGCGGCAACGGTTCGCCGTCGCCCGGGGCGGTCTGCAGTTGGGTCACCAGGGCCATGTCCGGGCCCTCCTCCATCCACTTCTGCATGCGCAGCACGTTGGGCTTGGGCCCGGCCAGGAACGCTTCGACCGCGCCGTCGAGGCGATTGCGCACCCAGCCGCGCAGGCCCAGGGCGCGCGCCATGTCGGCGCAGGCGGCGCGGTAGCCGACGCCCTGCACGCGGCCTTGTACGGTGACGATCACACGAAGGGTCTGGGACATCGTCGCTTCCCGTGGGTCCGGGCGTTGTTGGGCAAAAGATGACAGGCTTGCGTTGTCGCATCCTTGTCACATTTCTGGAATGTGACGCCGGCAGACTGACAACCGCGCGGCGGGGTCTGGCGTTACGCAAGGTAAACTAGGCAGCTTGCCGCCGGGTGCCAAGCGACGCTTGCGGGCGCCGCCCTCCTGTCACCCGAGTCCAGCGCTTTCCGTCCGCGATTCCGTCCCGGTTCTCACAATGCAGCAACACGACAACGAAACGACCATCCGGGGACCCTTCGGCGTCAGCTTCGGCAACCTGCTGACCGCGCCGCCCAACCGCTTCGACCTGGCGCTGCTGCCGATCATTCTGGCGGCCATCGTACTGGTGGCCTACGCGGCGCGGCAGATGAACGTGCCCTACACCCCGGGCGAGCCTTTGAACGTGAGCCTGGACGTGGCCCAGCTCCCGTATTACTTGCTGCGTACCAGCATTCGCATGCTGGCAGCCCTGGCCGCCTCGCTGCTGTTCTCGTTCGCCTTTGCCGCCATCGCCTCCAGGAACCGCACCGCCGAGAAGGTGATGGTGCCGGCGCTGGACATCCTGCAGTCGATCCCGGTGCTGGGCTTCCTGTCGATCACGGTCACGGGCTTCATTGCGCTGTTTCCGGGCAACCTGGTGGGCGTGGAGTGCGCGGCCATCTTTGCCATCTTCACCTCGCAGGCGTGGAACATGGCGTTCTCGCTGTACCAGTCGTTCCGTACCATTCCGACCGACCTGGAGGAGGCGGCCACGGTGTTCCGGCTCTCCAAGTGGCAGCGCTTCTGGCGCCTGGAGGTGCCGTTCGCCATGCCGGGTCTGCTGTGGAACATGATGATGTCGATGTCGGGCGGCTGGTTCTTCGTGGTGGCGTCCGAGGCGATCTCGGTGTCGGGCCATGACATCAAGCTGCCGGGCATCGGCTCGTATATCTCGCTGGCGATCCAGCAGCAGAACCTGCATGCCATCGGCTGGGCCATCGTTGCCATGCTGATCGGCATCCTGCTCTACGACCAGTTGCTGTTCCGCCCGCTGATTGCCTGGGCGGACCGTTTCCGCTTCGATGCCATGTCGTCCGAGCGCGAGCCGCAGTCGTGGCTGCTGGACCTGCTGCGCCGCTCCGAGTGGGTCAAGGCGCTGCTGGAGCGCACTGCCGCGCTGGCCGAGCGCACGCTGGCCTGGGGTGCCGAGCGCACGCGGCCCAAGGCTTCCAGCAGCAACAGCTTCCTCCCGCGCTTCCCATGGTCGGGGCGTGTGGCCGACGTGATCATCATGCTGGCCGCCCTGGCGGCGCTGTGGCACATCCTGCAGTTCGTGCGCTCCGAGGTGGGCTGGGCCGAGGTGGGCCGCGTGGTCTGGCTGGGCGTGCTGACCATGACGCGCGTGCTGCTGCTGATTGCCCTGGCCGCGGTGATCTGGGTGCCGATCGGCATCCGCATCGGCCTGAACCCGAACGTGGCGCGCATCGCCCAGCCGGTGGCACAGTTCCTGGCGGCCTTCCCGGCCAACCTGATGTTCCCGCTGGTGGTGATGCTGATCGCGCGCTTCTCGCTCAACCCCGAGATCTGGCTGTCGCCGCTGATGATTTTTGGCACGCAGTGGTACATCCTGTTCAACGTGATTGCCGGTGCGTCGGGCATCCCCATGGAGCTGCGGCTGGCTGCGCGCAACTTCGGCCTGCGCGGCTGGCTGATGTGGAAGCGCTTCCTGATCCCGGCCGTGTTCCCCAGCCTGCTGACGGGCCTGGTGACGGCCGCCGGCGGGTCGTGGAACGCCAGCATCGTTTCCGAATACGTGTCGTGGGGCGACCGCACGCTGGTGGCCACGGGCCTGGGCAGCTACATCGCCGAGATGACCTCCAAGGGCGACTTCCCGCGCATCGCACTGGGTATTGCCGTGATGAGCCTGTTCGTGGTCGGCTTCAACCGGCTGCTGTGGAACCGGTTGTACCTCCTCGCGCAAGAGCGCACCCGCCTGTAAGACGACTTTTAAGCAGAGAGCAACACATGGCCACCAACGGTGAATCCGTCATCGAACTGCGCGGCGTCTCGAAGATCTTCCGCACGGCAGACCGCACCGATCGCGCGGTGCTCGAAGGCGTGGACCTCAACCTGCGCGAGGGCGAGATCGTCGCCATGCTGGGCAAGTCCGGCTCCGGCAAGTCCACGCTGCTGCGCATCATGGCGGGCCTGGTGCGCGCCGACCGCGGCAAGGTGCTGTTTCGCGGCAACGAATATGCCGGTCCGGTGCAGGGCATCGCCATGGTGTTCCAGTCGTTCGCGCTGTTTCCGTGGCTGACGGTGCAGCAGAACGTGGAGCTGGGCCTGGAGGCCCAGGGCGTGCTCAAGGCCGAGCGCGAGGCGCGTGCCGAGGCGGCCATCGACCTGATCGGCCTGTCGGGCTTCAACAGCGCCCTGCCGCGCGAGCTGTCGGGCGGCATGCGTCAGCGCGTGGGCATTGCGCGGGCGCTGGTGACCGAGCCCGACCTGCTGCTGATGGACGAAGCGTTCTCCGCGCTGGACGTGCTGACCGGCGAGAATCTGCGCGACGAAATGCTCGATCTGTGGGAGGACCGCCGCACCAAGATCAAGGCCATCCTGATCGTCTCGCACAACATCGAAGAGGCGGTGATGATGGCCGACCGCATCGTCATCCTCTCCAGCGATCCGGGCCGCATCCGCGCCGAGGTGCGCGTGCCCTTCCCGCGCCCGCGCAACCGCGATTCGTCCGCGGTGCGCAACCTGATCGACGAGGTGTACGGCCTGATGACCACGCCCGAGCGCGTGGGCGTGCGCGTGGGCGCCGAGCCCGCCGCCGAGCAGCTCGCCTACCGCTTGCCCGAAGCCGAGATCGGCCAGATGGAGGCCATCCTCGACCTGCTGGTGGAGGCGCCTTTCAACGGCCGCGCCGACCTGCCGCACCTGGCCGAAGAAGCCGGTGTCACCGACGACGACCTGCTGCCTGCCTGCGAAGCGCTCGCCCTGCTGCAGCTGGCCACCATCGAGCGCGGCGACATCATCGTCACCCCGTTCGGCAAGACCTACATGGAAACCGAGCCGCCCGAGCGCAAGGTGCTGTTCGGCCAGAAGCTGCTGGAGCGCGTGGCCCTGGCCGCGCACATCCGCACCGAGCTGGAGGCCAGCGAGGACGGCGAGATCCGCGAAGAGCAGATCCTGCGCGAGCTGGAGGCCTACCTCAAGCCCGAAGAAGCCGAGCGCGTGCTGAAGATCGGCATCGAGTGGGGCCGCTACGGCGAGGTGTACGAATACGTGTACAACACCGGGATGCTGACGCTGCCGCGCGAGGAGCGCGGAGAGCGTGAAGCCGAAGACGGCGGCGACGGCGCGGCGGCGGCCTGAGGGGCGTGCACGGAAGGCGAGGCGCTGCGTCGCCGCACTGATTGTTCGTCGTGATCGACGGGGCATGCGAGCGCCCCGCACGGCTGCGCGCACGCAACCGCGGGTGACGGACCCTGGCGCGGATCCTCATCGATCCTCATGAACTCCGACAGAAAGCGCTATCCCGCCGGTCATTCTTCGTCAGCGCTTGCCGGGCGGCGCTGACGCCGGCCGGTCCAACGTCGGCGGCCGGCGGCGTGCTCCGGGTCTAACGGTCCGCGCCAAGCACGAGCGTCCCGATCGCAGAGCGGGATTCGATGCCCAGTTTTTCCAGGATGCGCCCGACATGGGCGCGCACCGTCCAGTAGCTGATGCCGAGCGCCAGGGCGATCTGCTTGTCGGACAGGCCCTTGAGCAGCAGGTGGCAGACCTCGCCCTCGCGCCGGGTCACATCGAATTGCTGCTGGAACCAGGCGCCCGAACCCACGGTGTGGGCCTGCAGGTACGCCTTGTACAGGAAGCGGCCGTCCGCATCGAGGCACCGTTCCACGCACAGGTTGAACCCGCACCACTCCAGCCCTTGCGACGGACCATGCGCGGCCACTTGCGAGAGCATGCGATGCACGGCTTCCCGCTCGCCCTCATCCAGGCCGGCCATGAGCGCGCGGGCCTTGCGGTTGGGTTGTGGCGGCTTGGCGGGGTCGAGCATGAAGCACGGGCAGTCCGCCTGCGGGTCGGTCGGGTTGCGATGGGCATTCAAGGCCGACCGCAGTCGCTGCGCATTGATCAGGTGCGGACGCAGCAGGTCGAGGATGAGCAGCTCGCGTTCGCCGAATATTTGTTTCGGATCGCTGGTGCCGAGCCGGTAGTCGAGCAGGACGCCCCCGGTGTCTTCGAGGTACATGCTCATGCCGGGGTAGATCTTGTAGCGGGTCAGGAAGTCGGTGAAGTACTCGGTGCGCTGCAGGGCCCCCCGGTTGATCAGGCCCTCCACCAGCAGCGCATCCGGCCGGCAGCGCAACAGCGGCGAAATGGGATCCACGCCGTGGAAATGCTGCTGATACTCGGCATTCATGTCGGGGGCACGGCCCCAGGTGGTGGTCTGCACCGGTGTGCGTCCATGGTCTTTCCACACGATGTGCGAGATGACATCCACCCCGAGCAGCGCGCTCAGCTTCTGCGTGATTTCGGGTCGCTCGATCAGGCTGTGGGGCGACGCCTCGTGGAGGCATCCCGTCAGATCCAGCAGCGTGCGCAGATCAGCGAGGGACAGGGTCATGGATGTGACGGTGCACCCGGGATGCGCGATGCCGCCGACGGCGAACGGCGTACCGATGCCCACCCGCGCGCGGACGCAAGTCAGGCCGGGGGGCCAGGGGACGCGGGTTACCGCGTGTCGCCTGGCGAATCCCCAGCGGTCCGCAGAGTGGTCGGGGCACGGTCGATGGCATGGGCTCGGCGCTTTCGAAAAAGGGCCCGGGTTCACGCAAGCCCTATGCCAGGCGCGCGACCATGCGCGCCGTGGCGGCATGCATGCGATATGCATGATCACGGGTGACGGGCCGCCCGTTTCGATGGGTGCCCGGCGCATGTTCTCGTGCGGGCAACCCACGCAGGTTGCCCGGTGCCGTCATCCGCTATTTCCACCTCGCCCCGATGCTCTCCAACCCGGCTTTCTTCAAGTCTTCTTCGAGCATGACCACGCGGAACTCGCAGTCGGCGTTGAACATCAGGAACCACGGTTCGGCGAGGGCGGGAATCTGCGACGGCTCGTCGAGGTTGACGATGAGGACGGCGCCTCGGCCCCCGCTCTGCTCCGTGAAGTAGGTGGCCTCCGGCTGGATCTCGTCGAGTATTTTCGCAATCACCTTCCCGATGGTGCCGTCACGCACGAAGGTGTTGAAGGGTTCGTGGGGTATCCGGACGTTGAGCAGTATGCGCATGGTCATCCTCCGTGGTGGACGCCCTGAGCGGGCGCGTTCGGCATCGCCGTGTTCCGATGCCGCTGTGGTCTCGCGGGCGGGCGATTGCCGGATGCGATAGGTATAGGACGGCCGCCCTCTTTCCGGAATCGGCCATTCGCCTGGCGAGAGGGGGCGCAATGGCGGACGGGAAGGCTGGGGTGGCATCCTTCCCATGCAGACAACGTCGTGCTGCTGCCGGCATACGGAAGGAAGCGCCTTGCGGCGCGGCATGCTGGTTCGACGCATGCCATCCGCCGCCCGAGGTACCATCCGCGGTCTACCTTTCCGCCGGAGCCTGTGCGCGACCCCGCATGAACATTCAATCGAGCCGTCCGAATGGACCGATCGGCATCGTTGCCGCGTTGCATGAAGAGATCAGCGAACTGCTGACCCTGTTGTCGGACGCCCGCTGCGTGCGCATCGGCAGTCGGGATTTCTGGCAGGGCGAGCTCGATGGCCGGGCGGTCGTGGTGGTGCTGTCCCGCATCGGCAAGGTCGCGGCTGCGACGACCGCCGCTGTACTGGTCACGCAGTTTGGCGTGCGGGCGGTTGTTTTCGCCGGCGTTGCCGGCGCGTTGGCATCCCAGGTCGCGGTGGGCGACGTGGTGGTGTCGACCGAGCTGCTGCAGCACGACGTCGACGCCTCGCCGCTGTTCCCGCGCTGGGAGATTCCCTTGACGGGGGTGGCGCGCTTCCAGGCCGCCCCGGCACTCGTGCAAGGCTTGCTGGAGAGCGCGCGAGCCACCCTGGGCGATCCGTGCGCGCTCTTGGGGCGGCCGGTCATGGAAGCCTTCGGGATTGCCGCTCCGCAGGCGCACACCGGCCTGGTCATCAGCGGCGACCGGTTTGTCGCGACTTCGGCCGAGAGCCGGATGCTGAAGGACGCGCTGCCGGATGCGCTGGCCGTCGAAATGGAGGGCGCCGCAGTGGCCCAGGTCTGCCACGAATGGGGCGTTCCGTTCGCCGCGAT
Organism: Ralstonia solanacearum K60; assembly: GCF_002251695.1. Classification (NCBI taxonomy): domain Bacteria; kingdom Pseudomonadati; phylum Pseudomonadota; class Betaproteobacteria; order Burkholderiales; family Burkholderiaceae; genus Ralstonia; species Ralstonia solanacearum. Next base: position 1,924,318 of record NZ_NCTK01000001.1, on the reverse strand, counting down.
CCGGACGATTTCCGATCGCGCGGACGATGCGGCGAGCGTGGATTTTTCCGCATTCATCTCGGAGGTGGACTCGCGCTACAGCGTGGCCATTCTGCGCAGATGGTTGTCCGGGACCCATTCGGCGTGAAGTGCCGAGGCGCTCCACGCCGTACGCCGGCTTCGCAGGCGTGGCGGTGGCGCCGTTTTTGCGTCCCCGTTTTTACACCCCGTTTACACCCCTCCCCCAACCTTTACCCCGTTTTTACCGCCCTTTCCCTAATGTTGCAGTGCACGCGGGCCCCACGATGGGAGCCTGCGCGCGCGCCGCATCCGGCCCCCGCTGCGCAGCAAGTGCGCCGGGTCGGGCGGCACCGACAACAACAAGGGAAGGTCCATGCAAGCCAAGCAGTTTCCGTCGCGCGCCACCGTCATCGGTGGCGTTGTGTTCTGCGCCGCCGTTTTGAATGGGGCGGTGGCCCACGCGCAATCCACCGACACCGTCCCCGCGCCGGCCGCCGCGCCCGCCAATGCGCTGACGGCCAACGTCACGCTGGCCAGCCAGTACCGCTATCGCGGCCTCATGCAGACCAACAACAAGCCGGCCATCCAGGGCGGCTTCGACTACGCGATTCCGGGCGGCCTGCTGCCCGAGGGCTTCTATGTCGGCAACTGGAACTCGTCGATCAGCTGGCTGAGCGACGCCAATTCCAGCGTCTCGGCGCCGATCGAGATGGACTTCTACGGCGGTTACAAGACCGAGATCGTCAAGGACGTGCCGATCGACGTGGGCGTGCTGCAGTACTACTACCCGGGCAGCTACCCCGAGGGCTTCACCCGCCCGCACACCACCGAAGGCTATGCGCAGATCGGCTACGGTCCGGTCACCTTCAAGTATTCGCACGCGTTCTCCAACCTGTTCGGTTTCGCCGATTCGCACCACAGTCAGTACTTCGACCTGTCGGGCAACTTCGACACCGGCTTCTGGGGCCTGACGCTGAACCTGCACTTCGGCTACCAGGACGTGAAGCACCAGAATCCGCGCGCGTCGTACGCCGACTGGAAGATTGGCGTGACCAAGGATTTCGGCAGCGGCTGGACGGCGTCGCTCGCGTACATCGACACGAACGCATCGCGCCTGGCCTATACCAACTCGCACGGCAATTACATGGGCAAGGCCACCGCCCTGCTGGCCGTGACCAAGACGTTCTGACGTTCCGACCATCACCTGAACCGGAAAGGGGGCGCATATGGACCTCATCTATCTCGGCGGCCTCGCGGCGCTGGCCCTGGCCGTGGGCGGATTGCTCGCCCTTTCGGCCCGGCTCGCCAAGCGCGACCAGCCCGTCACGCATGCCATGGAGAACAAGCAATGACCTGGCTCTATGTCCTCTCGGGGGCCATCACGGTGGCCTTGCTGATCTATCTGTTCGCGGCCCTGCTGTGGCCGGAGCGTTTCTGATTCGATTGCGAGGCACATCATGAATGCGTTCCTCCTCCAGCTGGCGATCTATCTGGTCGTGCTGCTGGTCCTGGCCAAGCCGCTCGGCACCTACATGGCCCGCGTGTTCGGCGACGCGCCGTCGCGCGCGCACTGGCTGCGGCCGGTCGAACGGCTGCTGTATCGCATCGCGGGCGTCGACCCGCGCGCGGAGATGGGCTGGAAGCACTACGCGCTGGCGGCCATCGCCGTCAACGTGCTGGGCGCGCTGGCGGTCTATGCGCTGCAGCGCCTGCAGCAGTGGCTGCCGCTGAACCCGCAGGGCTTCGGCGCGGTCACGCCGGATTCGTCGTTCAACACGGCGGTCAGCTTCGTCACCAACACCAACTGGCAGGGCTATTCGGGCGAAAGCACGATGAGCTACCTGACGCAGATGCTCGGGCTGGCCGTGCAGAACTTCCTGTCGGCGGCCACCGGCATCGCGGTGGTGATCGCGCTGATCCGCGGCTTTGCGCGGCACTCGGCCAAGACCATCGGCAACTTCTGGGTCGACTTCACGCGCTGCACGCTCTATGTGCTGCTGCCGCTGTCGATCATCGTGGCCGTGTTCTTCGTGAGCCAGGGCACGATCCAGAACTTCGAGGCGTACAAGGACGTGACCACCGTCACCGCCACCACCTACGACAACCCGAAGACCGACACACAAGGCAACCCCATCAAGGATGCCCAGGGCAACCCGGTCACGGAGAAGGCCACCACGCAGAAGCAGACCCTGCCGATGGGCCCGATCGCGTCGCAGGAAGCGATCAAGATGCTGGGCACCAACGGCGGCGGCCCGTTCAATGCCAACTCCGCGCATCCGTATGAGAACCCGACGGCGCTGACCAACTTCGTGCAGATGCTGTCGATCTTCCTGATCCCGGCGGCGCTGTGCTTCGCCTTCGGCGCCATGGTGGGGGATCGCCGCCAGGGCCGGGCGGTGCTGGCCTCGATGACGATCCTGTTCGTGGTGCTGGCCTGCTTTGAGGCATGGTCGGAGCTGCATGGCAACCCGATGCTCGCCCATCTCGGGGTGGACCAGGCCGTCGGCAACATGGAGGGCAAGGAAACGCGCTTCGGCATCGTGGCGTCGGCGCTGTTCTCCACCATCACCACGGCGGCGTCGTGCGGCGCGGTCAATGCGATGCACGACTCGCTGACCGCGCTCGGCGGGCTGGTGCCGATGTTCCTGATCCAACTGGGCGAAGTGGTCTTCGGCGGCGTGGGCTCGGGCCTGTACGGCATGCTGGTGTACGCCATCCTGGCCGTGTTCATCGCCGGCCTGATGATCGGCCGCACGCCGGAATACCTCGGCAAGAAGATCGAAGTGTTCGAGATGAAGATGACCTCCATCGCCATCCTAGTCACGCCGCTGCTGGTGCTGGTGGGCACGGCCGTCGCGGTGCTGGCCTCGGGCGGGCGCGCCGGCATCTTCAACCCCGGCACGCATGGCTTCTCGGAGGTGCTGTACGCCTTCTCGTCGGCCGCCAACAACAACGGCAGCGCGTTCGCGGGGCTGTCGGCCAACACGCCGTTCTACAACGTCGCGCTGGGCATCGTGATGTGGCTGGGCCGCTTCTGGATCATCGTGCCGGTGCTGGCGATGGCCGGGACGTTCGCCGCCAAGAAGCGCCTGCCCGTGACGGTCGGCACGCTGCCCACGCATGGGCCGCTGTTTGTCGTGCTGTTGATCGGCTCCGTGCTGCTGGTGGGCGCGCTCACCTATATCCCGGCGCTGGCGCTGGGCCCCATCGCGGAACACCTCGCGCGCTGACGCGATCCGCCTACCCGCATTCAACAGGTGCCTTATGGCTCTCCGTTATCCTGATTCCGATCCCGTAGTGCGCACCGTCAAACAGCGGTTCGACGGTGCAGATGCCGCGGCCGAGGGCGGCGCGCAAGCCCGCGCCACCACGACGCACCATGGCGCGCATCATCCGCTGACCGCCAAGGAGGTGCGCAAGCTGTCGATGTTCTCGCCGGCGCTGGTCAAGCCCGCCATCATCGACAGCTTGCGCAAGCTGTCGCCGCGCGCGCAGGCCAAGAACCCGGTGATGTTCGTCGTCTACATCGGCAGCATCCTGACCACCCTGCTGTGGGTCATGGCGCTGCGCGGCCAGGCCGAGGCTCCGGCGGGCTTCATCCTGGCCGTGTCGGTGTGGCTGTGGTTCACCGTGCTGTTCGCCAACTTTGCCGAGGCGCTGGCCGAGGGCCGCAGCAAGCAGCAGGCCGCGTCGCTGCGCGGCATCAAGACCACCGTGCAGGCCAAGGTGCTGGCTGACCCGCAGCGCCGCGACCGTGTGCAGCCGCGTGCGGCCACCGCGCTGCGCCGCGGCGACATCGTCCTCATCGAAGCCGGCGACATGGTGCCTGGCGACGGCGAGGTCATCGAAGGCGTGGCCTCGGTGGACGAGAGCGCCATCACCGGCGAATCCGCACCGGTGATCCGCGAATCCGGCGGCGATTTCTCGTCGGTCACCGGCGGCACGCGCGTGCTGTCGGACTGGATCGTGGTGCGCATCACCGCCAACCCGGGCGAGAGCTTCCTCGACCGCATGATCTCGATGGTGGAAGGCGCCAAGCGTCAGAAGACGCCCAACGAGCTGGCGCTGACCATCCTGCTGGTGAGCCTGACCATCATCCTGCTGCTGGCGACCGTCACGCTGCTGCCGTATTCGATCTTCTCGGTGGAGGTGATGAAGGCGGCGGGTGTGACAAGTTCGCCCATCACCATCACCGTGCTGGTCGCGCTGCTGGTGTGCCTGATCCCGACCACTATCGGCGGGCTGCTGTCGGCCATCGGCGTGGCGGGCATGAGCCGCATGATGCAGGCCAACGTGATCGCCACCTCGGGCCGCGCGGTCGAAGCCGCCGGCGACGTGGATGTGCTGCTGCTGGACAAGACCGGCACCATCACGCACGGCAACCGCCAGGCTTCGCGCTTCCTGCCCGCGCCGGGCGTGACGGTCAAGGCGCTGGCCGAAGCCGCATGGCTGTCGTCGCTGGCCGACGAAACGCCCGAAGGCCGCAGCATCGTGACGCTGGCGCGCCAGCTGGGCGAGGCCGCTGTCGATGAGGCCGCGCTCGCGCAGTCGCAGCCGGTGTTCGTGCCCTTCTCGGCGCAGACGCGCATGAGCGGCATCAACGTGGCCCTCGACGGCCGGGCACACCAGATCCGCAAGGGCGCCGCCGACGCCATCCGCACGCACGTGACGGTGCTGGCCGGCAAGTTCCCCGACGCCGTGCTGGCGGCCGTGGAAGACGTGGCGCGCAAGGGCGGCACGCCGCTGGTGGTGTCCGACGACGATCGCGTGATGGGCGTGGTGGAACTGAAGGACATCGTCAAGGCCGGCATCCGCGAGCGCTTTGCCGAGCTGCGCCAGATGGGCATCAAGACCGTGATGATCACCGGCGACAACCGCCTGACCGC